>DATKXU010000018.1:0-37323 GCA_035528905.1 Armatimonadota bacterium | reverse complement strand
AAGCTGGTGATAACCGAACGAGATGAGATACACAAGCTCATGGGCCCTTCCACAGGATCGTGGAACATCGTCAGCGCAGAGGACTTGGGTTCGATCAGGCACGCTGTGGCCCCAGCCGCCCGGTCAATAGGGATGGACGAGAAGAGGATCCATGACTTCATACTTGCCGTCGGGGAGGCCGTTACCAATGCGTTCAAACACGCAGGCGGCGGCACGGCATCCCTGCACCGGAAGGACGACAGCCTGCTGTTTGTGGTCTCTGACCGGGGTCCGGGCATCGAGGCCTTGACTTTGCCCGAGGCGGTACTGCGGGCGGGGTACTCCACCACCGCTTCCCTTGGGATGGGCTACAAGGCGATGCTCTCTATCGCCGATAAGGTCTACCTGGCGACAGGACCGACAGGCACAACGGTCGCCATCGAGATGAAGCTGCGTGCGGTGGAGAAACCACTGGGCACCATCACCTTACCGGAAACGTGGCCGGAATAACCCGGACGGCATGCGCACAGGATGCCAGAGCAAGTCAGAGGAACACCTTTCAGCTTGCCCAGGCACAGAAACCTGAGACTTGGAACCTCGTACCCACCTTCTGCGCTAGCCGTCCGGCCGTGCGCGACGATACAGGAGAAAGACAGGCAGTATCAGAGCAGGAGCCTGGGTTGCCAGCCCGATCAGCCGGCCGGGGTCCGGATTGAGCCCGCCAGCAGCGCTGTGCAGCCAACAGAGATGGCGCAGCACGGGCCAGCCCCCAGCAACGGGAAACCACGCAGGAAGCGTCACAATGACATCCATGATGATGGCCGCCAACGCACACCGCAAAATCCAGCGCGTCCGTACTTGGCCGCGGGCCAGCAGAAGCAGCAGAACCGCGCCCACCAGCGCGTCACCGGCTATGGCCAGGTTCGACTTCGGGCCTCCGAGCCCCAGTAACGACACCGCATCCACGTGCGGCACTGCGTCCAGCACGAGATGGCTTCCGAAAGCCAGCAGGAGAGCGGCAGAGGGCCTTTTCACGCCCTTTCCTATCGCCCCGCCGACCAGGATGTGAGGAGTGGCGAGCATTACGCGCGGGAACCTCCTTCCGCATAAATTCTTCTAATAGGCAGGGCCATTGTCCTCCGTTTCCGTGCGCCCGCTTTCGCCGTTTCGCGGTCCGCCTGAATGGGTAGACCAGCGGTGAGGCGATTAGCATGTTTGCGCCAAACGGCTGCCCGATGTTGGGCGCCGGCTTTGGGGAGGCAATCGTAGATGCACCACATGGCACACGACGAACACGCCGCGCATAGAGAGCACGCGATCCACGGGCCGCCGGAGCCGAGGCACGTTCCAGACCGACATGCCGGCCATGACGTGGGCGTTCTGAAAAGGAAGTTCTGGGTAGTGCTCGCGGCGACTATCCCGGTCGTGGTCTACTCGGAGGGCATCCAGCGGCTTCTACACTTCGTTCCGCCCAGCTTCCCAGGCTCCGAATATGTCCCGCCTCTTCTCGGCACGTTCATCTTCTTCTACGGCGGCGTGTTCTTCTTGAGGGGCGCTATCGGGGAGTTAAGAGCTCGCCAGCCCGGCATGATGACGCTGATCTCGCTGGCGATCACCGTGGCGTTCGTCTACAGCCTGGCGGTGACGTTCGGCCTGGCGGGAGAGGCTCTCTACTGGGAGCTGTCAACCCTGATCGCTGTGATGCTTCTCGGCCACTGGATGGAGATGCGCGCGATCGGCAGGGCGAGCGGCGCGCTCCAGGAACTCGCCAAACTGATGCCGGACGAAGCAGAGCGCGTCGTCGGAGCCGGAACGGAAGTAGTGCCCGTCGGCGAGCTTCGCAAAGGAGACATCGTGCTCGTCCGCCCGGGCGCGAAAATCCCCGCTGACGGCAAGGTAATAGAGGGCGAATCCAGCGTCAACGAGGCGATGGTTACGGGCGAGTCCCGCCCGGTGCATAAGTCTCCCGCCGCAGAGGTAATCGCTGGAACCGTGAACGGCAACGGCTCGCTTCGTGTGGACGTGAGCAGAGTCGGGGCGGAAACCGCGCTCGCCGGGATCGTGCGCCTGGTCGCGGAGGCCCAGACGTCGCGCTCGGCGACTCAGAGCCTGGCGGACCGCGCGGCATACTGGCTCACGCTTATTGCGATCCTGGCGGCAGCGCTTACGTTCGCATTCTGGACATTCACCCCGCGGCCCGAGGCGTTTGCGCTGGAGCGAACCGTCACAGTACTCGTGATTGCCTGCCCGCATGCGCTGGGCCTGGCGATACCGCTCGTGATCGCCATCTCCACGACGCTGGCCGCCCAGAACGGCCTCCTCGTCCGCGACCGCCTTGCCCTCGAGGCGGCCAGGAACCTGGACGTGGTGGTCTTCGACAAGACCGGCACTCTCACGAAGGGCGAGCACGGAGTCGTGGGGATTTATCCCGTTTCCGGAGTGGACCAGAACGGCGCGCTGGCGCTTGCGGCTGCGGCCGAGAAGGATTCGGAGCACATGCTGGCACGCGCCGTGGTCCGGTCGGCAGAGGAGCGGGGGCTCAAGCTCCCGGAAACACGAGACTTCAAGTCGCTCCCCGGACGTGGAGTGGAAGCCAAGGTTGATGGCCGCAGAGTGAACGTGGGCGGGCCGGCGCTTCTGGAGTCGCTGGGCGTGCAAGCGCCCGGCGAGCTCGCAGGCCCGGTGGAGCGCGCACAATCCGCCGGGCATACACTCGTCTACCTCGTTGATGAAGGCCGGGTGCGAGCCGCCATTGCCCTCGCGGACGTGATTCGCCCGGAGTCCGGAGCCGCGGTCAACGACCTGAAGGCGATGGGCATCGAGGTCGCCATGATGACGGGCGACAGCGAGGACGTGGCCCGCTGGGCGGCCGACGAGCTCGGAATCACGGAATACTACGCGAACGTCCTGCCCGAAGACAAGGCCAAGAGAATCCAGGCCATGCGTCGGGAGCAAAGGCGCGTAGCGATGGTGGGCGACGGGGTGAACGATGCCCCGGCGCTTGTCTCTGCAGACGTCGGGATCGCCATCGGAGCGGGAACGGACGTGGCTATCGAATCCGGCGGGATAATCCTTATGAGGAACGACCCTCGGGACATAGCTCGCATCGTCCGCCTCAGCAGGGCGAGCTATGGCAAAATGGTCCAGAACCTGCTGTGGGCGACTTGGTACAATGTGGCCGCGATTCCGCTGGCGGCGGGAGTGCTGGCGGGCCATGGTATCGTGCTGCCGCCTGCACTGGGCGCGCTCCTCATGTCCGGGAGCACCATGATCGTCGCGGCGAACGCACAGCTTCTACGCAGACTCAGGCTTCAGGAGGCAAACCAGCAAGCCGTTGCCTCTATGTAAGGCGGCTCCGAGGTTTGAGACCCGCGCCCGATGGCTATCTGTGATCTGGGAAGCAGCCAGCCGGTTGTGGATCCGCCGGAGGCGTGCAGTTTCTGAATTTCTTGGCAGGGAACCTGGAACACGCGGCGAGGCCAATGCGTCTATAAAAGCGTATGATGCATGCGCAATTGCGGCTTCTCTGCGCACGGACAAAACGGTTGACAGATCGGCGGCCTCATGCTATGCTAACACTAGGGGGTGCTTTCAATGACTGAAAGAAGCTCACGTCGAGGTTTTACGCTAATCGAGTTGCTTGTTGTCCTTACCATCATCGCGGTACTTGTGGCAATACTCCTGCCGCTCTTTCTGAGCGTAAGGGAACATGCCAGACAGACGACTTGTATGAACAACCTGGCTCAGCTAAGCAAGGCGCAGCGGCTGTACGCCGACGACCATGGTGGAGTCGCAACGGGGTCTACGTTTGCCTCGGCATCGTATAACACCGATCCCCCCCCCAACCAGGTCGGCTACGACCTTCATACCGGGGCCTTTTGGCGCTACCTCAAGACGACGAAGATTTTTCTCTGTCCGAGCGACAAGGGCAGACCTGGAAAGCTTATGGACTTAAGCTACAGCCAGAACTCGAGGGTGAATGGCCAGAGCTTGGACGAGGTCAAGCATCCGGGCAGGTGTCTGCTCGTCATCCATGAAATGCGAGAGACGCTAAACGATGGCTCATTCATCTATTACTCCGGCAACATCGACCGTCCGACCAACATCCACCATGGGGGCGCGTGTCTCTCATACTGCGATATGCACGTGACATGGCAGCACTACAACGCGCTGGAGGCAGTGAGAAGAGCCACGGGCGCCGACGACTTTTGGAACCCCGAGAACTAGTGAGCTGCGCTGGCATCGCTGCCTCAGGCTCGATTAGCCTCACACCGGAAGGGGTCGGGAGTCAAGCCCGACCCCTTCCACGCACCCAACCCGAACAAATGTGCTTGACGAAAAGCGCCTCAACAGGGTATAATTCTAGTGTCCGTGCGCAGCAAGCGCACGGACATGACTCTGCCGCCCGGTATGAGTCGGAATGTGGGGGCGATAGGAGTCGACAGAGAACGCAGCGGCATGAGTCGCGAGCCGAGGCGCCGCTGGCCTCGTTAAAAGCGGCAAAGCCAATAAACGGCACAGCGAACTACGCACTCGCTGCTTAACTAAGCGGCGCGTCCGCCCGGTCCTCGCTGGTGGGACCGGATCCGGGCGTGAAATCAGCCAGCTTGCTCTCGGAGTGAGGTTCGTAGCTCCGAGGGGACACCTAACGAACAGGCGCGATGGTATCCCGCCTGTGGGAGACCAAAGCGCGAGAAATAAAACGCGGGCTACGCTCGTAGAAGCTCACGTAAGCTGTTCTCTGGACCCGGGTTCGAGTCCCGGCGCCTCCACCATACTTCGCTCTTCGCCGAAGGCTCAGAGCTTCGTATGGCAGGCCGTGCTTCGTATGGCAGGCCACTTGAGGAGGGTGCATGCAGTCAAAGCTACGTAACTGGAGCAAGAGAGTTCCGTGGATTGCATTGATTGCATTATATGGTGCTGTCCTCTCTACGTACCAATTGCTTGATAGCCGGGCGGAGAAAGCCCGGCACCTCGATGTTAGCTTGTACTTTGATGCCCCGATTGCGAAGGGTCTACAGTTCCAGAGAGGACTGTGCTTAAAGGCCACGAACCCTGGTTACCAGGAAGTCACTGTTGTTGCGGCAGGGCTTTTGCTGCCCGATGGGTCAAGAATCCTCGTGCAAAATCGCCCGTCGTCGGACTGGCAGGTCCCCTTGCGCATCCCCCCTGGTGAGAACCGTAGTGTGCTATGGGTTGGTCAGGATCTCTCGACTCTTTGCGATCGCTTGGTGTCTAGAGGATTCAACGGAAAGGTCAGGCTGATTGGCTTCTTCGCAGACGGGGAGGACAGATCCCACAAGAGTACTCCTTTGCAGTTCGGGATTGATGAGGCACTGAAGCTTGTCCGGGCGCAGGCCACTTCCCCCAGTGTCCGGGAAAATCAGTGGCACTCGCAACAGTGAGTGTGATTGATCGGGGAAAAGGGACAGACACCTGTCCCTTGATTCTTTGGACTCAAGAGAAAAGCGCTGACACTTTTTGCGCAGGGAACAATTCCTCCGCCAGCTCCTATTAAGGCTAAAACTGGCGAGCCGCGGTCTTGCTTTTTACGCGCCCCGACTCTGTGACAAACTCCTTTGGACTCGATTCTGCCGCTTGTTACCTAACAACCTGCACGACCGCATATTCATCCGACGAAGCCTGCTACTCTGCGAAGTCGCTACGTAGCACGAGTTGGCGAAGGATGATCTTTCGCGCGGTTCTTGTCTGTTTTCTCTTGGGGACTCTCTGCGCGTGTCCAAAAGAATTCCTTTGCTTGGTATCTACAATGTGAAGTATAATACTTCAGGATGCTGCCAAGACCATACTAGTGGCAAGGGCACACGTCAGGAGGGGTATTATGCGTCGCATTTGCTATCTCGCGGTTTGCGCGGTATACCTGGTCGCGGCCTCAACCTTAGTGCTGTGCCCGGCGCATGCCGGTACGCCTGACACGAAAGCGGCCCCCGAACGTGGGATCGCCGTGCTTGCGTCGAGCATAGGCAGCGACTTTACGCCCGAGGGCCTGGCGGAATTCGTTCAGCAAGGGAAGTTCTCTCCGGTGGTAGTAGACTGGGCGTGGATTACGTATCACTGGGATCGCACCAACTTCGCGGCTGTGAACCGGTTCCTCCAACTGATGGCGGCCGGAAAGGTGCCGGTGGCGGCCATGTACCGCCCGCGGTTCCTGGCAAACCCCACGGTGCCGACGCAGGTTGCGCAGGACGGCAAACGGGCTGTGGACCACGCGGAGATATGCTATTCCGACCCATCGGCCCGAAAGTGGGGAATCTCGTGGGGCGAGAAGATTCTTGGGAAATGCCCCAGCTTCAAGGAGATCATCATCTACAATCCGTTGAATAATTGCCACTGCCCCAAGTGCACTGCCGCTCGGGCGAATGGGCAATATACGGCGGTAATGGGCTTTCTTTCAGAGGCCAGATCGGCATGGCGAGCAAAGCAGCCGGGGGTGAAGCTGGGCGTGGTCTACATGCCTGTTCCCGAATTCTGGAAGGCCAACCTGGCGGTTGTGGACGTCGCGCATCCATACTTGTGCATTAGAGAGGATGTCGAACCTGCCAAGGAAGTGGCGAACATACAAACGATACGATCCATCGTCAAGGAGAAGATGGGCTCGTGCCTGGGCAAGATCACCTGGGAAGAAGGCGCCAAAGTATCGATTGAGAAGCTAAAAACGGTTGATGGCCTCGCCCGCAAGGGTGGGATATCGTACTTCTTCTGGACCTTCGAGACCCTGTTCAAGTCCTCTCTTTATGATCCAAAGGCTGTCGCTCAAGCATTGGGTATTGGCCAGCCCGGCGGTTCATCGTATACCTCGGACGATAGCAAACGCACATCGGCAGAGACGTTGCTGGAACGAGTGCAGCGCGCCGAGCATGGGGCCGCCCAGTTCGCCGCCATAGACGCCCTCGCCAAGATAGTCAAGGAAAGCGATGCCGCGAGCCGGAGCGCGATACTATCGCTGGTCATAGCAACGATGAACGATAAGAGCCGCGCGGTGGAGGAGCGCTGGCCGTGCTGCTATGTGATCAGCGGCAGCGAATACGAACCGGGAATACCTGACCTGATTCAAGTGCTGCTTCACGACGAGTCAGATGTGATGCGCTCAGTGGCCGCCGAGGCCCTGGGGGAGTTGTCCAAGAATGCCGACGCTTATGATGCGCTGCTGCAGGCGTCCCGCCAGGAAACCAGCCCATGGGTACGCGACGTACTCACTCGCCGCTTGGCTCAAGCGGCTCCGGCCCCCACGACAAGCTCCGCGCCGGCCGCCGCGGTCACCGCCGCGGTTACGGTGACTGAGCTGGCCTTGTCCGGACCGCCGCAGCCTCCGCCTGGGCCGAAACGCCCTGTCGCTAAGCCGCTGCCCTGGCCCTTCCCGGGTGACTTCAAAGCTCAGAACATCTTCAACAATTACCAGACGGCGCTCGATGAGTACATTCACTGCGGCCTGGACTTCATACACCCAGCCGGCACGCCGGTAACGGCGGTCGGCCCGGGATATGTGGCAGCCATTTGGTCCAATCCCCCTCACACCGGCGACTTCTTCATCGTAACCCCGGAGAAGGGTAGCAATCGGGGCTGGTGCTACACGCATCTGGACCCACAGACGTTCACGTTCAGGGAGGGCGATTTCATTCAACAGGGGCGGCTACTGGGAAAGCTGGTCAAGTTCTCGCCGGACGAGAAGTATAGCATGGATCACCTGCACCTTCATTACGTAAGCTTCACCAAGGATGCCTCGGGGCACATAGATCCCCACAGCCTGCTGGATCCGCTCTACTTCTTTGACTGGAAAGACAGCGAACCGCCCACCTTCCAGCCCTTGCGCTTCGTGTCGGAAGGCGCCAAAGCTGATGCCGCAGGCGTGGTAACGGTGAGCGGCAAGGTTGACATTCTGGCCGCCATTACGGACAGCGCCTACCCCGGCCAGAAATCCTTACTGGGCGTGCCGGTGGTGATGCTTTCCATCAGCGACGGGACGCATACCATGCAGAAACTGGTGCTCGATCACCGGGGGGATGTTGGCGACGAGAAGCAGACCAAGCCACTTTACCTATCACGTGAGGAGAGCAGGGCGTTGACCAATCCCAACTCATGGTTCCCCTTCTACCAGGTGCTGCGGGTAACCAAGACGGACGACGACGGCAAGATCACACCGCGAGATGCACCGGAGTGTTGGGATACAGCAGCACTGGATGGCGCCGGTAAACCCCTGTGGCCCGATGGCCAATACTCAGTGAACGTCTACGCCTGGGATATCGCAGGCAACCGAGCCGTCGTAGGGGCGACAGTTCAGGTCAAGAACTAACCCAGGGGAGAGTAGCCCTATTGTCGGTATCTCAGGAGCTTGTTCCCGAAACGAACTCGCCTTTGGACTTGAGGGAAAGACCGCCGTCACTTTTTGCGGAGGTAACAATTCTGCCACCAATGTTATCTTAACACTGACTCTCTCTAGCGAAAGCGCCGGTGATGTGATTGCCGGGGCATTTGCCGTAGGCTTATTAAGCAGTGAACCTATACGACTAAGAAAGGGGATCAACATGAAAAGGCATCTGGTATTGGGAATGATCTGTTCACTCTTGGCGCTGGCAATTCTGCCAGCCTGCGCGCAAGGCCAGTCTTTGGACGCCCGCCCGCCTAGCGGTTTCCAGGCGGGCGATTTGACTTACACGCCGCAGGAGATCCGAAGCACAGCCGCAGAAGTTTTCCTGGAACGAATGGAGCACCCCAAGTCGGGATACCAGTGGTTCGTCGACATGAAAGCCCTCATCCAGAAAGCTAAGGAGAGCGGCCCGGCAGCCAGGACGCGAATCATGTCGCCGGTAATAAGAACGATGCACGATAAAAGCCACTCAGTGTACCAGCGCTACCAGTGCTGCTATGTGATCAGCGGCAGCGAATACGAACCGGGAATACGTGACCTAATTCGAGTGCTACATCACGATGAGTCGGACACCATGCGCTCGGTGGCGGCCGAAGCTCTGGTGAAGTTCCCGAAAAGCGCCGCCGCCCATGATGCGCTACTGCAGGCAGCCCGCCAGGAAACCAGCCAGAGGGTACGCGACGTGCTCATCCGCCGTAAGGTGATTCCCGCTCCACCGCGCACAGAGGAGACCAAGCCGCCCGGCGGTTCGCCTACCGGCGATTTGCTGTATACACCGGACCAGATCCGGAGCACATCAGCAGAAACCTTCCTGGAACGGATGCTGCACGCCGAGTCAGGATACCATCCATTCGCCGCCCTGAGAGCCCTCATCCAGAAAGCTAAGGAGAGCGGCCCGGCAGCCAGGACGCGAATCATGTCGCTGGTAATAAAGACGATGCACGATAAAAGTCACTCAGTGTACCAGCGCTGGCAGTGCTGCTATGTGATCAGCGGCAGCGAATACGAACCGGGAATACCTGACCTGATTCAAGTGCTACATCACGATGAGTCGGAAATCATGCGCTCGGTGGCGGCCGAGGCTCTGGCGGATTTCCCCAAGAGCGCCGCAGCCCATGGTGCGTTGCTGCAGGCAGCCCGCCAGGAAACCAGCCAGAGGGTACGCGAGGTGTTCATCCGCCGTAAGGTGATTCCCGCTCCACCGCCAAGTCCTGCACCCGTTCCGGCGAGACGGGGGCACAGGCCGTTGGTCGTGGTGGACGGAGCCGAGGGCAAGGAATACGACGGAACGTCAATCCCCATCTTCAGTCCCGACAGCAACCACATCGCTTATGAGGCGAGACGCGGGCACAAGTGGTTGGTCGTGGTGGACAGAGCCGAGGGCAAGGAATACGACCACGTCGAATCTCCCGTTTTCAGTTCAGACAGCAAGCGTATCGCCTACAGGGCGAAACGCGGGGACAAGTGGTTGGTCGTGGTGGACGGAGCCTAGGCTATTTTCTAACGACGAGCAAGTTGGTTTTCGACAGCAGCGCTGTCGGCGGCCACGCTATTGTTCCGACGCGAGGATCTTCTCGACGGCAGCCAAGAGTCGAGGTGTATCAGTCGTTACGGAATACCAGATAATGCCCAGGTTGATATCGAAATAGGCATGCGCCAGGCGGTTTCGAATACCCCGCATCACATCCCATTCGATGTTGGGGAACCGGTCACGCGTGGCTTGCGTGATACGAGTAGCCGCTTCGGCGATGATATAGAGGCAATTGATGACGCGGTGCTGAACGAGGTCGGAGCGCTGGAAGTCCTCTTCGGAAAGCCCGGCAATGAATTCGCCGATCTTCCGCGCCGCATCCATGATATGCAGTAACCGCTCTTTGTCCAGCTCAGGCAGCATACTGTACCTCTGACTCGGCCATCACGCGGTTGCGCATATAACGGCCGAGGTCTTCCGGAGTGCGAAAATCCGCTTCTCTGCCAATCATCCGAGAGAATTCCTGTTGAATACGAATCAATTCGAACAAACCGAGACAATATCCTGGTTCAAACTCAACCAGTACATCAACATCGCTGTCCGAGCCGAAATCGTCTCGCAGCACGGATCCGAAGAATGCGAGTTTGCGGATATGATGCCGCCGACAGAACTCGGCGATCTTGTCACGACCAACACGTATGTTCAGGCTCATTTCCATCACTCCATCTGCTCCTTGCATTATACCAGATGATGTCCTGCATGACGAGGATTGGTTTCTTGGCGTCCCAATAAAATGTTCCCGAAAACGAATCGCCTTTGGACTTGAGAAAACCGCCGTCACTTTTTGCGGAGGGCCCAGCTCCTCCACCATCCTTCGCTCTTCGCCGAAGGCTCAGAGCTTCGGATGGCAGGCCATTCGATATACTCATGGCAGGCTTACCAGCGCAAGGAGCGTGAGCCTCAGTAGTCCAGCAGCAAATGACACATCCAGCCCTATCTCGTGCGGCTTCGCAGATACTGCGCCGGTGTCTGCACGAGCACTCCGCCGACTCTTTTTCCATACAGTGCGTCGAAATGACGCTTATCGCCCGTTAGAAGATGGTTGCACCCGGAGTCGATTGCAGCAAGGAGAACGGGAATGTCTTTGTCGGCAAGCTCGGCGCCCTCCGGCAGTTGCCCCATTCTCGTGCCGGCTACGATCATCATCTTGGAGACTAACTCGTCCAGAACACCGACGCCGTCCTGATTGCGCGCCGACAAGTTCCTTCGCGCCTCCTCCAGAGTAAGAAGCGATGTCACCAATTCAGTATCATCCAGCGACCATAATTCCAGCAGCCGCGATCCTTGAGCATACGCGGCCGAGAAAAGCACGTTTGCATCAAGAAACACTCTGTCCAATTCGGGTTACTCCGGTTTGATGTGCGGGATCGCATCTGGGTCGAGTCCCATTGCTCTCACGCGCGCAACGGCGTTTGCATAGTCTTCTTGATCCACCGCGTTCGACAGCAGGAATTCCGCTACTCTCTCGGGTGAGTAAGTCTCCACGGGCAGAGCCACCGCCGGGCGAACGAGAATACCGTCCTCGCGTTCCTCGGCTATCACCAGAGTGCCCTCTTCAATGCCGAATCGCTTCCTAAGGCTGGCGGGGATAACAATGGTCCCCCTCTTACCCACTTTGCTGGTCTCAATCCTTGTTCTTCTTCGCATTATGCACCGCCTGAATATCAGACAATCCTATATTCATATTATGCCCCAAAACCGGCAGCCTGTCAACACTGTGTTTCCGCGCGAATACGGATACTCCATGTATTCGTTGTCCCTCCTTTGGACTGGAGAGAAAACCGCCATCACTTTCTGCGGAGGGCACGGTTCCCCTACCAGCCTTCGCTAAAGCTATGGCTGGCAAGCCAAACAACTGAATACAAGGATTCTCTCTGCGGAAAGCGCTGGGATACATGGCCCGGCGCTTTCGTCTTCTGCGTGGAATTCGGGCTCGGCAGCCCGTCGCGCCTTCTCCAGACTACTTGTGTTTCTGCAGGCCGTATCCCAACAGGATCGTGTCGATGGTACACAGGATTAACCACCATATGATACAATCCTGATGATGCAGGAGCAGACTCAGCAATTGGAGGCTCGACCGATGAGAGACACGAGAATGTTGAACGAAAGATCGGTATCACATGGCGGTATTAAGCCGGTTCTTCACGACAGGCTCGGTGTTCTCGTCGACGGGCAGACCGCCGTCAGATACCTCAGGTTTGGACGGCGAGTAAGTATTGACCGTCTGGAACTGGGAACCGGGGTGGCCGGACGCTTTGTACCCGGTGTTCCGACCCATCCCGCCCATCTTATCATTTCTACCTTTGACTCACGAAAGAACTCCTGGAAGATCGTCAAGGAAGTCGCTGTTCCGCCCGACCCTAGAATACAAGGAGAAGGCTTAAGCCAGGACATGCCTATCGAGCAGATGGAGGACTTCTTCCGCCAGGTGCTTTCCAAACCTCCGCTTGTTGTTGATTTGAACGGCCTGGAGACTTGCGTTCTCCGAGTTGAATGCGACCGCGAGCACCCCGTCTACCCAAGCCACGGTGAGTGTAACGGTGGACCGTATAACGTGCCTTTCGGAATTCTCGCGCCGCTTGCAGCTTACGGAAAGCCCCTGGAAGACAGCCCATGCAGCGCGTCGTACTCCCCCATACTAACCAGGAAAGCAATAAAACCATCAGCGCCGCAGGGAATGCGTGTAACCGACAGGCCGGATATGCTTCTTTTCGAAAGCGATCGGCTTTCCATAGGTTTCTCGTTGATAAGGCCCATCATCATGCATCTTGGCTGGAGCGCGTATGATCCCTCCGGCGCGACACGAAACCGCGTTCTTGCGTCTCAATTGTTTGGCCAATTTGCCCTGAGCGGCTTGAGCGGTCCGATGATAAGAACACTGACCGAAGACTACCCTTGTCACCTATGGAGCGGCAGCGTGAATGTTGACGCCAACCGTGTAACTTACACGGGGCTCAAAGCTTTACCCGGCGTTACATTGGACGCGGCATTTACAGTCGAACCCGATCGAATTATCGTGGAACTAACACAATCATCAGAGAAAGACGTGCCTGTTATAGAAGCGGAGGCCTGGCGACTCGTTTGGAATGGTATGGCCGGAACTACAGGCGCGGCCGCTGTTCCGACCAGGCAGCCCGGCAGAAACGGAGATGTCGAACTCCCGTTCATGTGGGCAACCGATGACGTAGGATGCCTGCTGTGCCGACTCATCGAGGGCGACCCGGGTACATCCAGAGTGCAGATAGAGAGTTGGCACGACAATGCCTGCGTAACCGGCGGATTCGTGCTTGGGCCGCGACCTGAGCCGAATGACTGCCAGGTGATTCCCGCCGGCCGCGTATCAGCCGTGTTTGAATTAGGCGTCAGCAAGCTGGAGCCGGATACAGCCTCCGATGTTGAAAACATTCCCAAAGGCATAGCAACCCGATGGCCTGCTTTATTCGCGTGTTTCAGGCCGGAGTATCGGGGTTTCTCGAATCATCCCGCCTCGACAAACTGTCACGTATGCCAAGGATCGCCGGCCGATATGTTGGTTCATACCAAGAGGCCGGCCGAAGGCCCCGATCCTATGAAATTGGCGCGGTTTACCATAGGTAAGGCCCTATTGGACGGCGGAGGTTATACATACTTCCGCAATCTGTACATGGATGCAGACCCGATTCTGGTTTGCGCAGCCGGGCGCATTCATAATGCCGAACCGGATATGCATTGGTTGAAGAGCGTGGAGCCCGGCCTGCTGGAGGCTGCCGAGCGCATGTTGAGCACCATTGGCGAGCAGGGCCTGGCTGTCTGCCAAGACCTGTCCGGTAATTCCGGCTCCTATCGCTGGAGTTCGAACACGATGGACGTGATCGGATTCGGTCACATTGACGCATATGTAAACGCCTGGACCTATCGCGCGATGAGAAATGCTTCCGCCTTGATGTCCGATTTGGGACACCGCAGCACAGCGCGCCGCTGCAGGGACGTCGCACACGGAATCCGCGCTGTCTATGCAGAAGTATTGGTGAATCCTGAAACGGGTTGGGTTGCCGGATGGCGCAGTCGAGATGCACAGCTTCACGACTACGCTTTCATATGGGTGAACGGGCCGGCCATTGCTTTCGGACTGTTAGATGACGAGAAAGCCCGGAATGCGCTTCGGGGTCTGGAACGACTTCGCGCTGAAATCGGTCCTCCCACTGCGAAAATGGGGCTCCCGATAAACCTGCTTCCAATTCGAGAGGAAGATCATATGCTTCCCAGGATCTTTGGCGATCGGATGCCCACTTTCGAACGTTATACAGACGGCGCTCTCAGCGGGGTCGCTGGAACATACTACCTTCGCGCTCTATCTATCTACGGCTTCAGTGAACAGGCTTCAAGACTGGCTGATGAACTGGATGAAGGATACGCAGCAGGGATGTTTACAGGCCCGATGCTTACAGGTCGTGAGTTCCGCAGGTGGGACGGAGTTCCCGTAGGTTACGAGGGCACGCTGATTATGTGTGTGCCTCAGCTATATTCGGTAGCCGTCGAGAAAGGTATTATCAAGCCGCTGGAACCTGAGTGGTGGCCTGCCCAAGAGATTGGCTAGTGCCTCTGCAACCTAATACGCCGCACTCCGGCCCAGGGTTGTCCCGAGTACGGGATCCCGCTCCGGCGGGAAAAACACCTGGGCTACACGCGGGCCCGCCTCAGGCGGGCCGGACTGAAAGGACCGTAACCCGGAAGGTTTTGCTCGAGGGTAGCCCAGGAATTCATTCCTGGGGATTCTAGGCCATACTGGTTATGGCCTAGAGAGAAAACCGCCGTCGGTTTTTGCTGAGGGCATGGCTGCTGGGGATTGATGTGCCGGGCTGTGACAACAAGAACACCAATCCCCAAAGAGGGTCACTGGGAAGGAGAGGACGATGAGCGCAAGGTGTATCCTTGTCCTCTCCATTACCGCGCCGCGATGGCTATGACAGCGGCGTTTTCCCCGCTTTTCGCCGAGCTGAACCTCGGTAACACAAGCCAAGCAGTCCGACCAGTCCGGTGGACAGGGCCAGCAGGCTCGCGGGCTCTGGAATAATGGGTTCTCTCCACGCCCACTCCTCGAAACCATCGCTGGTCGAGAAGTTGTCTCCGAATCTCGAGAAGAGGTAGACATACTGGTTCGTGCCTGTGAACAAGGAGTTCGGTATGTAGGCGAACATGTCACCCCCACCGCTTCCGGAGTTCAGTGCATAGTCGAGCTTGATCCAGTTGTTCTGGCTCGCAGGGTCCATTGTGTAAACCGGAGTGCCGAACGCACTGTAATCGTGCCGGTTTTCGGTTGACAGCAGGTAGATCTCCAGCTTGTCGAGCGAGATCAGCGAGCCCGGTTTTGTCTCGTTGACATCAAGCAGAAACTCGCGGTAGTCAACGTCACCGATTGTCACCACCGGGACAACGGACCAGAGAAGTGAGTGGTTGAAAGTAGAGGTGTTGTCCTCGTCGAACTCTACCGGCCGCCAGTCGGTGTTGTATCCCTGCTCAGTGCCGGTGGCCTGCATTCGAACAAACGAGTGGATGAGTCCACTCCCCGTGGAATGGGGATCGTCCTGAGAAAAGTACGCCCCGTTGATGGATCCGGATGACCCGGCAACTGTCAGGTCGAGCTCTCCCGCTCCCGCCATTCCGGCGGACATCAGCACGAGCCCTACCGCAACAAAAATCAATCGCCAAAACCTGAGGTCAGATATATTTCGCATCTCCTTTTCCTTTCCAAAGACTGTCAGTGATCCTGCCGCTCTCATCATTTGTCGAGTCTGCTTTTCAGCGTGATAACAACTCTTGCAAGTTTCGTGCCAGAACGGCCAATGGCACGTATTCTGATGTCCTTGGGAGTTGATGAATAAGAAAACAAGGAGGGGAACACAATGCTTACAACCGCTTGGCCATGGCTTTTTCTCGGCCACAGCCTCAGATGAAACCCATCGAGATAATCGCGTGGTGGGAAATCCCGCACTGCTACGCGGTTTTCTATCCCTTCCGAATGTGCTATAATCACGTCAGAGGATGCAAACGAAGGCGGGAGGACGTATGGTCTTCAAAGCAATAATCCATGATGCGGAAGAGGGGGGATACTGGGCTGAAGTGCCAGCGCTCCCCGGTTGCGTTACCCAGGGTGAAACCCTCTCCGAACTACATGACAATCTTCGAGAGGCCATTCGGGGGTGTCTAGCAGTACTTAACGAGAGGAAAGGATCGCCCGAACGTGTGCGAGAGATCATAGAAGTGGCCGTATGAAGACCTACACAGGCAAGGAACTGGTACGCGTTCTGGAGGAGGGCGGCTGGAAAGTGGTGCGTGTCGAGGGTAGTCACCACATGCTCACCAAACACGGTCGTGAAGAGGTTATATCAGTTCCCATTCATGGCAGCAGTGACCTGAAGATCGGCCTGACTCGTCATATTCTCAAGTTAGCAGGCATTGAAAAGCTCCCGTAACCCTCATTTGCCCGAAAGCCGTCACGCCAGGTCTCGGCCAACCAGACCTCCAATGGATGCCGGGACCTTCGCAATCGGAGCGAATCCCGCCGCCGATTTTTGCGAAGGAACAATTCTCCCACAAAAACGGCGGGGTGTGCCATTTCGGGAAAGGGGTTTCCCGAAACATCTAAAACAGCGGACCTATCCATTCGCTAGCGAGTCTCATACACTCGATAGTTTACGAACCAACCCTTCTGCTTGATGAATTGAATGTGCGAGGGACACACTCGCACACGGAACGTAACCGGCGCGTTGGCGCCAGTTGCAGCCCCATCCAAAAAGGAAGTCAGATGGCACTCATAAGTGCCAGTTTCTAGCTTGTCAGGCCCGTCACTTACGAAACCTACAAGCTTGGTAACGCTGGAACGGGGTGGTACGGCAAATCCTGTCGCTATGACTATTTTCGTTGCTGGCCAATAATCGAACTCGGCGAACATGCGGATGTCTCGGGTCCAGTTTCCTCCAACTCTCTCAACCTGCATCCTCAGAAGGTTGACTGTATGCGTGACAGCACCGTGACAGTGACCGGACACCCAAACACTATCCGTTCATCTTGCCTATGCTCAACGTAGACAATGTTCGGTTTGGAAAACACAACCACTCCCTTGTTCAGGTTAACGTACCAAAACGAGAGAACCGAGATACCGGCCGACGCAACCAGGGAAACAATCGATACCACTAGCGCAATCGTCGGAATGAGATTGGATTCCTTGCGTGCTTGCCCCATCGTACCCCTCCAACGCCATCTGCCTCAAAGACTAAGGACGAGCTAGACTACCGTGATTGCACGCCATTGTAGAGCGATAGCCAGAAAGTGTCAAATCGCTCCCTTCACCATTTCCAGCCCTTTGGCGTATAATAGAGCAGGGGCTGGTTTCGGGACTGCCGCCCCTGATTACTTTCGCCGGTGGAGGGGTCTTTGCGGTACGGAATAGCCTTCATCTTCCTGCTAATACTGGCCTTGATTAGGCCGGCCGCATACGCGGCGGACGAAGTTGCGCTCATCGTCGGAGGCCAGAAGATGATTCTCAACACGCCGCCCGTGCTGGTTGACGGCGCCGTCTATGCTCCGCTTGCCGCGCTGGACGCAGTGGGCGCCAAGTACAAGCGCGACGGCAAAAAAGTCAAGATCACCTCCGCCGGCGGTAAGACGTTCTCCTGCAATGCACGCTTGATCGGGGAAGAGCCGATGCTCCCCATACGCGACATCGCGCCTGAGCTGGGGGCAGTGGCGGACTGGGATGAGGTATCGAGAAACCTCAGCATCCGGGCGCGCATCGAAAGCATAGAATTCGACGGCACGGAGCTTCGCGTCACCACCTCGTACCCGGTTGCCTACGAGAGCTCCTGGTGGAAGGGAGCAAACAAGCTCATCCTGAACCTCCACGGCGTCCATACGCCCGTGAGGCAGTCAGACCTGCCGATCAAGAACAGCACCGCTATATCCATCAGGACGGGCAGCCACGATGGCGGCGAGACCGGCAGGATCGTGCTCGATCTGCCTGCACCCATAAAGCACGAGGTGAAGAGTCCCGGCAAGGCGTCCAAGATCATAGTCTCCATCTCCGGCCTCAGCCCAGCGGACTCCACGGGCCGAGCCGCCGATGCAAAAGCTGCGCCATCTCCCGAAGGGAAGGCCGAGCCGCCGGCGATCGAACTTCCTCCCGTCAGCATCACCGATATCGGCTGCCGCGAGCAGGGCTCGAATCGCATCGAGGTATATGCGACGACGAGTGGCTCTGTGAAGTACACGACTTACATGCTCCGCCGGCCGGACCGCCTCGTGCTGGACATCTCGAATGCCACGCTCGCAAGGCCATTCGCGGAAATAGACGTCCGCCACGACTTGCTTCAGGCGATCAGGATCGGGCAGAGAGGCAAAGACACGGTCAGGATCGCGATGGATCTGACCAGGGTTGCCGCTTTCGACGTCCGGCAGTACACAGCGCCTGGCAGGCTGGTGATCGGGCTGCAGTTTCCAAAAAACGCCGGCGGCTTGTTCGCCGACAAGATAGTGATCATTGATCCCGGCCACGGCGGAGAGCACTCCGGCTGCCGGGGAATCTCCGGTCAGCCCGAAAAGTACCACACTCTCGAGATAGCCAAACAGGTTTGCCGCTCGCTGGAAAACGCGGGCGCCTGCGCCCTCATGACGCGAGACTCGGACGTAGGACTCGATCCGGATACGAAGACCGACTTGATCAAGAGGACGGATTACGCGAGACGGCATTCCGCGGACTTCTTCATAAGCATACACTGCAACTCATGCCAGCTTTCGGGATCGGCTTCGGGCACGGAGACCTTCTATCACCGCGGCGACGCAAGCGGACGCGCGCTTGCGCAGTGCATACACGCGGAATTGGTCGAAGCAATCGGCCTTCCGGACCGCGAGATCAAGCCGGATCCGGGTTCGGGATTCATCGTGCTCCTTCGATCGTCACAGAGCAGCATACCTGCGGCGCTCATCGAGGTCGGGTTTCTTGACAATCCCCGCGATGTTGCGAAGATAACGGACCCAGCCGTCCAGCAGAGGGTAGCAGAGGCCGTCGTGAGAGGTCTAAGGGCCTACGTCGAAGGCAATTCGCGCCCGATCACGCGAACGGAGAGCGCCGGGCCGGACTCTGACCCGGCCGATGCCGAGCCTGCGCCTTCCGAAACCGACGCTGCGCCCAAGGGGACCGATGAGCCGGCGGCGGATACACAGAAGCCGATTAGCACTACAGGCCCTCACAGGCCAGGGGAGCGATACAAATGAAAAAAGGATCGCGAGTTCTCATTATCATCCTTCTAGCAGCGTGCGTGTGCTTAGGCGCCTACCTCGTCGTCAGCCTCCAGCCTGCCGAACGTCCCGGGCCGGCTCCGCCTCCGCCTCGACCAGCCGAAGCTCCGAAGAAGGTTAAGATCTACCGTGTGGCGGTCGAGAACAACCAGCCGGAGCTTCGGGCCACCGAAACCGACGTTCGGCCCGGCGAGAATCCTATGGAGGCATCTCTTCGCCGCTTGATCGAGCAGGGAGACACTGCGGACCTGGCGAACCCTATACCGAAGGGCACTCGACTGCTCGGGCTGAAGGTCAAGGACGGCCTTGCCACCGTGAACCTGAGCCGCGAGTTCAGAGACAATTTCTCAGGCGGCTCGGAAGCGGAAAGACTGACGATCGGAGCGATCCTCCGAACCCTCGGGCAGTTCCCTAAGGTCAAGCGCGTCCTGTTCCTAGTGGAAGGCAAGCCTCTCGACACCCTGGGGCATCTCGATCTCTCCGGGCCGCAAGAGGTGAGCTGGGCGTATGGTGACAACAATTGACCAATAATCCGCCGATTGGCATATTCGATTCGGGATTCGGGGGCTTGACCGTCGCAAAGCGGGTATTGGAGAGGCTGCGTCAGGAAAGCATCGTGTATGTGGGAGATCAGGCGCACGTCCCCTACGGAGACCGATCGCCCGAGGAAATCCGCAGCTTCGCGCTGGGGATTACCGATTTCCTTATCCGGCGGAGCGCCAAGCTGGTCATCATGGCCTGCAATATGTCTTCCGCGACTGCGCTTGACGGAGCACGCGTGCTTTTCCCGGATACGCCGATCATCGGAGTCCTGGAAGCAGGAGCGCGGGCGGCAGCCCGCATCGCATCCGGCGGCCCGATAGGAGTCCTCGCGACGAAGGGCACTGTGAACACGGGCGCATACACGAAGGCGCTGCTCCGGCTTCTGCCGGAAGCAGTGGTATTGGAGCAGGCTTGTCCGCGCTTTGTGCCTCTGGTGGAGGCAGGGATGTGCGACTCCCCGGAGGCGGAGGAAGCCGCGAGGGAGTACCTGAAACCCCTGCTGGCGGCGGGATGCCGCACGCTCGTACTCGGCTGCACGCATTATCCGTTCCTGACGGACGCAATCAGCAGAGTGGCAGGGCCTGAGACAGCGATCGTTGATCCGGCGGAGGAGACGGCGGCGGAGGCAGCCGACATCCTGCACGAAGCCGGCCTTGCGGACTCCGTGGATGCCGAGCCGGAGCATGTGTACTTGACGACCGGCCGCCCGGACCAATTTTCGGAGCTGGGGAGCCGGTTTCTGGGGAGGACGATCCGCGGTGTGAGGAGAATAGATTGGGGACTGGACCTGGGAGCGATTCAATGGCAAGAGAAGATGGCCGGACAAACGACGAAATCCGCCCTGTAACCATAACGCGCGGATACATAAAGTACGCGGAAGGCTCGTGCCTCATCGAGATCGGTGACACGCGGGTTATCTGCACCGCCTCCGTGGAAGAGAAGATTCCGCCTTTCCTCAAAGGCTCAGGTACAGGATGGGTCACGGCCGAGTACGGAATGATTCCGCGCTCCTGCCGCACGAGGAACATGCGCGAGGCAGCAAAGGGTCAATTCGGCGGCAGGACGATGGAAATCCAGCGGCTTGTGGGGCGCGCTCTGCGCTCCATTTTCGACCTGAAGGCGATCGGCGAGCGGACCATCTGGATGGACTGCGACGTCATCCAGGCGGATGGAGGCACCCGCACCGCATCCGTGACGGGGGCATTCGTCGCGCTGGCGGTGGCCGGCGACTGGATGAAGCGCGAGGGCCTTGTGAAGAAGAATCCCGTGACCGACTACCTGGCGGCGATAAGCGTCGGCATCGTCGGCGCCGAGGAGATGCTCGACCTTCCGTATTCCGAGGACTCGCTGGCCGCCGTTGACATGAATGTGGCAATGACCGGCAGCGGCAAGTTTGTGGAAATCCAAAGCACCGCGGAGGGCATGCCGTTCAGCCGCGAGAAGTTCAACAAGCTCCTCGACCTCGCCCAGAAGGGCATCCTCCAGCTCTTCGCCATCCAGAAAGAAGCCCTCGAAGGCATCCTCTAGCAGCCAGCCCGGACTGCAAGCGCGCAGGCGATTCTACGCAGGCCCAGGAACAATTTATCCAAGCTATTCGTCTGCTAGTTAGAGCCGGCTGCCGATAGCCGATCGTGACTCAATCTCCGACGGCCGTCGGCAGGGACACGAACCCCCCGAAGAGTCCGCAGTTTCAGTGGTCCACGCACAAATTCAGGGCAGGAGGGATCGGCAGTGAAGCTTCTTGGCACTCGCAGTCTTCCTATGGTCGTTTGCGCATTCATTCTACTTCTGATCGTTTCATCAAGTGCGGCGGCAGGCACGGTCTACGTAAAGTGGGACTCGCCCGGCCCGCAGGACGGCAACTCGTGGGCGACCGCCTACCACACGATCCAGCAGGGCATCAACGACGCGGACGTGGGCAACGAAGAGGTCTGGGTTGCACGAGGAACCTACCTTCAGGGGATAATTCTCAAGGACGGCGTTTCGCTCTACGGGGGCTTCGCCGGCACGGAGACCGAGCGCGGGCAGCGCGATTTTCGTGCGAACGAGACAGTGATAGACCGCCAGCAGTTCGGCTGCGTGGTACTAATAATAAACGTGGCGGCTGCCGCGATTGACGGGTTCACGCTTCGCAACGGCGGCGCGACGCACGGCGGCATTTACTGCCGCTATTCTTCGCCCGTGATATCCAACAACACGATCACGGGAAACAGTGCGTACCAAGGCGGCGGCATCTCGTGCTACTTTTCTTCGCCTGCGATATCCAACAACACGATCACTGGAAACAGCGGCGATGGCATCTCCTGCGACCATTCCTCGCCTGCCATATCCAACAACACGATCACTGGAAACCGTGGCAGCGGCATCTACTGCTACTATTCTTCGCCTGCGATATCCAACAACACGATCATCGGTAACAGCGCGTACAACGGCGGTGGCATTTTGTGTGGCTCTTCCTCGCCTGCGATATCAAACAACACAATCACTGGAAACCGGGCAAGCGTCGGGGGCGGCATCGGCTGCTTGTATTCCTCGCCCACGATCTCGAACAACACCATCACCGGAAACAGCGCGGACTACGCCGGCGGCATTTCCTGCGATTACTGCTCTTCGCCTGCGATATCAAACAACATCGTGGCGTTCAACTCGTCGGGGATATACAACCATATGCACCAGGGCGTACCCGTTCTCTGGAACAACTGCGTACACAACCCGGGCGGCTACAACTACTTCGGGGTATCTCCGGGCGCCGGCGACATCTCTAGGGATCCGTTATTCCTGGACCCCGCGAGCGGCGACTACCACCTGCGGTTCGATTCGCCGTGCATAGACGCCGGGACGAATGAGGGCGCTCCTTCAACCGACATGGACGGCAATCCCAGGCCGACCGACGGAAACGGCGATGGATTGGCGGTCACAGACATCGGCGCATACGAGCACCAGCCGATTCCAGTGACGATTGATGTCGTGCCGGGAGACAGCGCGAATATCATCCGCTTGCGGAACAGGCTGATACTGGTGGCAATCCTCAGCGACTTGGGCTTCGATGCCCGGCAAGTCAATCCGACGAGCGTGGTATTCGGGCCTGGAAGGGCTGTTGAGGTCCACGGCAGAGGGCACTGGGAGGATGTCAACCGCGACGGCCTGATTGACCTGCTGCTCCACTTCTCATGCAGTCAGAGCGGGATTGCTCCCGGCGACACCAGCGTTTCCCTGTCCGGACGCCTGAAAAGCGGAGAGGCAATCCACGGCTCGGATACGATAACCGTCCTCAGCCGGTAGCAGCGGCCGAACAAAGTCTTGCCCCCAGCCCTTCACGCGGGATGGGGAATGGGTGAGGGCTTCCGGCTTATCCCTTCGGCGGGGTGTAGTCCGGATTCGGGGTGGGCATCGAGGCGTCCACGGCCTTGCGCCAGTCCGCCAGCATCTCGCGGAGCTCCCCGGCCTTCTCCGGCATCCTCGCGGCGAGGTCGTTCTCCTCGCTGAGGTCCTCCCTGAGGTTGAAAAGCTCCAGCCTTCCGTCCTCGAAGAACTCGATCAGCTTGTAGTCGCCGGAGCGAATCGCGCCGCCGGGGGTCGCCCCTCCAAGATGGTAATGGGGATAGTGCCAGTAGATCGCATCGCGCTTCAGCCCGCCGGACTGCCTCAGCAGGCGCACGAAGCTCTCCCCGTCAACTACATGCCCGGGCGCATCCTCGACGCCAGCCATCTCGAGCAGCGTGGGATAGAGATCCGCGCTGGTGACAGGCGCATCGCAGACGCTTCCGGGGCGAACCGCTCCGGGCCAGCGGACGATCAGCGGCACGCGGATGCCGCCCTCGTACAGCGTTCCCTTCCCGGCGCGGAGCGGCGAGTTCGACGTCGATGGAATCCAGCCGCCGTTGTCGGACGTGAAGATCACGGTCGTGCGGTCGGCGATCTTCAGCTCCTCCAGCTTCGCCATGATCCGGCCGATGCCGTCGTCCACGCTCTCGATCATCGCAGCGTATGTGGGATCGTTCTGCTCCCAGCCCGGCTTGACCTTGGCCTCATACCTAGCGATCATGTGCTTCTTCGCCATAAGCGGGATATGCACGGCATAATGCGCGAGATAGAGGAGGAACGGCCCGTCCTTGCTCCGCTCGATGAAGCTCAGGGCCTCTTCGTTCAGGCGGTCGGAGAGGTACTCTCCCTCGCGGCCTGTGGGGATCGTCGGTATGCCGTATGGATAGAAGTAAGTAGGCGGCAAGCCCTGGTCGGTGCCGCCGATGTTGATGTCGAAGCCCTGCTTATCCGGCCAGAAAGGTTCGCCGCCGAGATGCCATTTGCCTATGTTGGCGGAGGTGTAGCCCGCGGACTTCAGTGCCTTGGCGAGGTTCATCTCCTCGAGCGGAAGCTGCTGGTTGAACTTCGGGACGAGGAGCTTCGGGTTCGGCGGCCCCAGGCCCGGGATGTAGTCGGTCAGGTGCAGCCGCGCGGGATAGCGGCCCGTTATGATGCTCGCCCGCGTGGGAGAACAGACGGGACACGCTGCATAGGCGTCGGTGAACTTCATGCCCTGGCTAGCGAGGCGGTCAATATTCGGCGTCTCGTAGAATGTGCTGCCGTAGCACGCCAGATCACGCCAGCCCATGTCATCCATGAGGACGAAGACGAAATTCGGCTTTTGGCCGCCGGGGCACGCGCATTCCAGGAACTCGCGCCTACTGAGCTGCGTCACTTCGGTGTTCTCCATCCGTTAAAACCCCCTCGCTCCCGCCGTGCGAGCAGAATAGCTGAACCATTCTGCACGAGGAAGCGGCGGCTTGTCAAGGCGAGTTGCTGGGGAGTGTATGGGAGGATGGGAGGATGGGAGTATGGAGGTGTGGGAGAAAGGGAGAATGGGAGGGAACGGCCAACTCGGAACATCCAACATCTAACATCCAATATCCGATATCAAGCGTCTGCATAGCTTGACTCACAAGCCCTTTCCGCGCTACCATCTACTTGCCCAATCTCTGCTTTCAGGGAGGAGAGCCATGAACCATGGCGACGACCTACACCTTGTGCCTGTCCCGAGAAGGTTATCGCTCAGGGAGGGGACTTTCAATGCCCAGGGCAAGCGCTACATAAAGCTGGAGGCGGACGACCCGCAGTCACTGGTCACGGCTGCGAAGAAGACCGGCATCGGCTGGGAGATCACCGCGAGTGCGAACGCGCCGAATGATCCGGTGGGACTCGTCATCCGGCTCGACAAGGCCGCGAACATCCCCGCCGAGGGTTACAAGCTCGCGATCCGGCCTGAGATCATGGAGATCGCGGCCTCTACGCCCGCAGGGGCGTTCTACGGCGCCTGCACGCTTGCGCAGATAGTCCGCTGCCGGCTCCCAGCGGTTCCGCAGCAGGCGTCGGCGGATAGTTCTCACCCCAGCCCTTCCGCGCCTACGGCGGGACAATCCGCCTTCGCCAAGGAGACTTCGCTGAAGCTTCGTCTCCCAAGGGCTTCCGACTTCGCTGAAGCTTCCACCTCCGCTAAAGCTACGACGGACAGGTCGGCGGACAAGTCCGAAATCCGAAATATCCCCTGCCTCTCCATCTCGGACTGGCCGGACTTCCCGGAGCGCGGTGTGATGCTCGACATCAGCCGGGACAAGGTCCCCACCATGGAGACGCTCTATCACCTGGTGGACCTCCTGGCGGAATGGAAGATCAACCAGTTCCAGCTCTATACCGAGCATACCTTCGCATACCTGGCTCACCCGAAGGTTTGGGCAAAGGCAAGCCCGATGACCGGCGAGGAGATAATGGCCCTCGACGCCTACTGCAATGCCCGCTTCATCGAGCTCGTGCCGAACCAGAACTCCTTCGGGCACATGGAGAGGTGGCTGAAATACGACGAATACCGGCCCCTCGCCGAATGCCGGGATGGCTTCGACACGCCGTGGGGGTTCATCCCAACCAGCCTGAACCCCATAAGCAAGAGAAGCGTCCGATTCCTCGAAGGCCTTTACGATGAGCTTCTGCCTCACTTCTCCAGCCGCCTGTTCAACGTCGGCTGCGACGAAACCTGGGAGCTGGGACATGGCAAGAGCAAGAGGATTTGCGAGCAAAAGGGCCGGGGCCGCGTGTATCTGGATTTCCTGCTCGAAATCTACCGCCTGGCGAAAGAGCGCGGCAGGACGATGCAGTTCTGGGGCGACATAATCATGCATCACCCGGAGCTAATCCCCGAGCTGCCGAAGGATTTGATCGCGCTCGAATGGGGCTACGAGTTCGATCACCCGTTTGCAGAGCGCGGCGCAAGGTTCGCCGAATCGGGCATTCCCTTCTATGTATGCCCCGGCACATCGAGCTGGAACAGCCTCGCGGGCAGGACGGGGAATGCCATCGGGAACATCAGCAGCGCGGCAAGAATCGGCCTCCAGCAGGGAGCGATAGGCCTTCTGAATACAGACTGGGGCGACAACGGCCACTGGCAGCCGCTTCCGGTCTCGTATCTTGGGTACATGGTCGGCGCGATGGCATCCTGGAACGCGAAGGCCAATGTGAAGAAGTGCCTCGCGGAGAGCCTGTCTCTCCACGCCTTCGGAGACTGCACCGGCAAGATGGGCAAGGCGTTCCACGACATCGGCGACATCTACCGCGTTTTCAAGAAGCACACGCGGAACTGCACGATACCGTGGCAGATGCTCTTCCGCAACCCCGACGACGCCTCACTCGTGGAAGGGACAGAACTCGGCGATTTCGAGGAGTTGGAGCATAGGTTGAAGGACATTACCTACGCGACCATCGGGGAGGACATGACCTGTCCGGACGCGGCAATCGTGCGCGAGGAGTTCGAGCATCTCGTGAGGATGCTTCAGCTCGCCGCCGAGGTCGGGAAGCTTCGGCTCGGCGGCCCGAAGCCGAAGAAGCTGGCCGACAGAGCTGAGGAGCTCAGGAAGGACCACGAGCTTATATGGCTCATGCGCAATCGCCCCGGCGGACTGGCAGACAGCGAGGCGAAGCTGAGAATAGCAATGGAGTGACGGAACACTGGAGTGATGGAGTGGTGGAGTACCGGAGTGTTGGGGCCCAAGCACTCCATCTGCAGGGAGAACCGCACGCATGGACTATGACGTTATACTCATCGGCAATGCCGGGCTGGGAGCGGGCGACTCGAAGCTCGGCGGGCTGATACTCGCCAATTTCCTCAGGCTCCTGGGCGAACGCGAGGAGAAGCCCGAATATATCGTCCTCTGGAACGAGGCCGTGAAGATCGCGGCCGAGGGTTCGAATTGGGTCAACCACCTGAAGCGCCTGGAGGACCAGGGGGTGAAGGTCGTCTCATGCCTCACGTGCGTGGAGTACTTCGGCCTGGAAGGCCGAATCGCCGCCGGCGAGATCAAGGGCATGGCGCAAATCCAGGAGATTCTCTTCGAGAAAAGGGTACTTACCGTATAGCGGGCACGAGTGCGAGTATGAGTATGACTGGATCCCTGGATCCCTGGATCCCTTCCCTTACGCCTTCCGGGCCACGAGTGCGAGCCACTCGCCCTCACCGAGACTCTCAACCATGTGGAATCCCGCATTGCAGAGCGACTGCTCCGCCTCCGGTAATCTCTCGGAGATAATCCCGGATGCGATGAGCACGCCGCCTGTCTTGAGCAGCGCAGCCAGGGATTCCGAGAACGCGATGATGGTCTCCGCAACCAGGTTTGCGGTGATGAGATCAACTGGCACGTTGATGAAGGCGGGGCTGTCTGTGCAGTGGACTTCGATGGCCTCCTCCAGCTCGTTTTGCTGGACGTTGGCACGGGCGACGCGGACGGCTGTCTCATCCGAATCGAATGCAATCACCAGGGACGCACCCAGCCTTGCGGCCGCCAGCGCGAGTACGCCAGACCCCGTACCGAAATCAACCACCACTGCGCCCCGCTTCACGTACTTTTCCAACGCCTGCAGGCAGAGCCGCGTCGTCGCATGAGTTCCCGTCCCGAACGCCGTGCCTGGATCTATTTCCAGCACGAGGTCGTCGGGTTCAGGCTTGTAATCCTCCCAGGTGGGCTTGATGACTATCCGCTTGCCCACGCGAGTCGTGTGGAAGAACCGCTTCCACGCCTCCGCCCAATCCTGCTCTTCCGCATATGCAACGGTGATGCCGCCGCTCCCGATCTCCAGGCCGAAGCCTGGCAGAGCCGCGACTCCAGCCTGTATCTGCAAGATCCGCTGCTCGAGGCGCTCATCCACCGGGAGATAGCACTTAACGAGAACGGGAGCCTCGCCCTCGATGGCTACGCCCCCGCATCCGTTCTCAAGCATCACGTTCCCGACCGCATCCTGTGCCTGCGCCGTGGTCTCAACCTGTATCTCGGCCCAACGCATGCTGGCCTCCCCCTAGACAACAGACTGTAGACAACAGACTCGCGGGATTCCGGGTCTACGGTCTATGGTCTATCGTCTATGGTCTAACCTCACTTCCCCAACAGCTTCTCGAAGAAGCCCTTTCCTTCGGGATTCAGCTCGACGCCACAGGATCGGGCAAACTCCGCGAGCAGCTTCTTCTGCTCGTCGGTCAGCCTCCTGGGTATGAGGATGCGAACGACGACATGCTGATCGCCGCGCACGCCGCTGTTGATGTTCGGTATCCCCTTGCCCCTGAGCTTGAAAGTCGCGCCGGTCTGGGTGCCCTCCGGGATGGGCAGCTTCTCCGTCCCATCGAGCGTCGGGACTTCGACTGTGTCGCCGAGGGCGGCCTGAATGAAGCTGATGGGTATCTCGCAGACAATGTCGTCGCCGTGCCGCTCAAAGATCTCGTGCGGCCTGACCTGGACAACGACGTATAGGTCGCCGGCCGGTGCTCCTCTGGAGCCTGCATCGCCTTCGCCCCTCAGGCGTATTCGAGAGCCGTTCTCCATGCCCGCAGGGATCCGAACCTGGCGCTCGGACGTCATCCGCAGTCGTCCGTGGCCGCCGCACGCGCGGCAAGGATCCTTGATGACCTGACCCGCGCCCTGGCACGCGGTGCAGGTAGCGACTGTCGAGAAAGAACCCAGGATCGTGTACTGGCTGTGCCTTACCTCCCCAGTGCCATGGCAGTGCCCGCATTCCACCAGAGAGCTGCCCGGCTGGATGCCCGATCCATCGCAGGTCTCACAGCGTCCCAACCTGGACAGGCGCAGGTTCTTCTCGACGCCAGTGGCGGCTTCCTCCAGCGTGATCTCGAGGTCGTATCGCAGATCGGAACCCGCTTCCCCCACAGAGCGCCGCCTGGCGCCCGTTCGAGATCCGCTGCCGAAGAATACGTCGAAGATATCGCCGAACCCGCCGAGATCGCCGAAGCCATCGAATCCGAAGCCTGGACCCGCATACCGACCGTCCATACCCCGATGACCGTATCGGTCGTACAACTCGCGCTTCTGCGGGTCACTTAGGACCTCATAAGCCTCGTTGATCTCCTTGAATATCTCCTCGGAGTTCTTGTCGCTGCGGTTTATGTCCGGGTGGTGCCGACGAGCGAGCCGGCGATATGCTTTCTTGATCTCCTCGGCAGACGCACCTGCCGGTACTCCTAGTATCTCGTAATAGTCGCGCTTGCTGGACATATTGCTGTCCGGTCCCTGAGATTGGGATTGGTCTACTCCTCCACCTCTTCGGTCTGCTCTTCCTCGCCAACTTCAGCGGTTGTCTGAGGCTCTTTATCGCTCTCGGCGGATGCCTCCTCCGGCTCAGCCACCCCGGTTAGGGCCTCGGAAGACGCTTCCTCCGGCGATTCGATCTCCGGTGCCGCAGCTTCCACCGGCTCCTCCTGCTCTTCTTCGCCGATGGCCGCCGCTATCTGAGCCTCTCCACCAGCTTCGGCAGGCAGAGATGCCTCCTCGGGCTGAGCCAAGACCTCCGAGGGCGCTTCCTCGGGCGACTCAACCGCGGCCACAGGAGCCTCTACCGGCTCCACCTCCTGCTCTTCCTCGTCCGGAATTCTCAGCAGCTCGGCCGCCTCAGTTGGCTCCGGGCGGGCTTTCAGCTCCCGACTCGCCGCTTCGAGTTCCTCAGGGGTGGGGATCACGATCCCCAGCTTGCCCGTCGCGATCTCTTCGAGTGCGATTGTGATCGGGTTTCTGGATTTGATGTCTACCAGCTTCGGTGCGCCGTTTCTGAGCTGCTTCGCGCGCTTGGCGACGGCCATCACCAATGCGTATCTGCTTCCCGTTCCATTGTTTGCCTCGTCACCCGACGGATCAACCATCCCAATCCACCTTTCATGTATTCTTTCGGCTGCCAGAGAGAATTGACTGCAGACGTGCCACAACGATCTCCCACACCTGAAGAAGTCCTGTGACGAAAATTGAGCGCATCCGCGGCCGCGCCCAATTACCCGAATTACCCAGTCCATATCGGCAGTCCCAGCAGACTGGCAGAACAATATTATAACTACTCAGTCGAATGCGTGTCAAATCTTTCAACGCGCGATTTCACCGCACCCGTAATAGCCAGGAAGTGCGACTGGATGCAGAAAGGGACAGTGTGGAGACAAGGCGAACTCCACCGCCGAGCCATCTTGATACGCGAGTCCGCCACTGCAACAAAGCGCTGGACCGCGCCAAGGCGGTCCAGCCCGGTTCGAGATCACCGCTTCGGCGTGCCGATCTTCACCAGGACAGCGCCGTGCGAGGGGACTTCCACGGTGAACGACTTGTCGAAGCCGCCCAGGTCCCTCTTCCGCCATAGATCGCGCACGGGCTGCTTGCCCTCGAGGCCGAGATCGGACCACTTTGCCGTCACTTTCATCTTCTCAATGCCGCGGTTGAACAGCCCGACCGCCATTGTGCCGTCCCAGAGGGGCCGCGCCCACACTTCCGTCTGGTCAACCCATGCCCTCCGTCCCGCCGCGAGGCCCAGCGGATCCTGATTGACGGCAATCACCTCGTCGTTGGTGAGCAAATCCAAAGTGAACTGATCCAACTGCGAGAGGTCGCAGCCCAAGAGCAGCGGCGCCGCGAGCAAGCTCCACAGCGTGATATGGGTGATCTGCTCCGTGCGCATCAGATTCGTATTGTGGAGGTTCGGGCCTCCGCCAAGCCTGCCTACCACGAGCATATCCGGGTCGTTCCAGTGACCGGGGCCGGCGTACTTTTCGAAGCCATCCAGCCTGAAGCCAAAAAGCGACATGATGAACCACGTGTCGTTGATGTCACCTGTCGTGCGCCAGAGGTTGCCGCCGACCTCTGCGGCCCACTCCCAGGCGTTCCCCATCCCGTACTGGCAAACGCTGTAGACGATATCACGCCCGCACTTATCCAGCGCCTCTCGCATGACCCGAAACGGCTTCTGAAGCCTCTCAAGGCCTTCACCCGTCGCCACGTTCCCATAGGAACACCAATCGTACTTCAGGTAATCCACTCCCCAGTTCGCCCAGGTCTGGGCGTCCTGCTCCTCATGCCCGTAGCTCGCCGGATAGCCCTGGCAGGTCTTAGGCCCGGGAGAAGAGTAAATGCCAAACTTCAGGCCCTTGCTGTGCACGTAATCTGCAAGCGCTTTCATGTCGCCAAACTTCTCGTTCCCGCGCATCTCCCCGTTCTCATCACGCTCGCCCGACCAGCCATCGTCAACGTTGATGTACTGGTATCCGTGGGCGGCCAAGCCGCTCTTCACCATCCAATCAGCAGCATCCCGTACCATCTGTCCATCTACCGAGCCACCCCACACATTCCACGAGTTCCAGCCCATCGGCGGCGTGAGCGCCAGCTTCCGCCTGCCGCCAACGACGACCAGGCTCCTCTCTGCGATGCCAGCAGGCCCTTTAACTGTCAGACGGACGACCGTTGTCCCAGGCTCCCTCAGCGACCCGGCGATGATCCCCGTATCCGAATCCAGCGCCAGGCCGGCAGGAAGATTCTTCGCCGAATACTTCAGAGACCCTTTGCCGGTCGCCGGTATCAGGAACAGGAACGGATTGCCGGGCGTAGCGCCGACGAAACGCGGCCCGTTGATCGAGGGCTTGTCCGAGACGCCGGACGCTATGCGCATCGGCGGCTCGACGGGCCTGGCCACCGCCTCCGGCTCGGCCTTCGCACCCGCGGATAGGTAAAGCACCGCATCGGCCCAATCCGCGTGATCCCACTCGATGTCGTCTCCAGCGTCGCGCACCAGCAACATCATCCGCTTCGCTCCCCTCAGGTCCACTGCTAGCGGTTGCGGCTGATCACCGCCCCGAAGGACATCGGTCCTAGCAGCAGTCTTCCCGTCTACGACGACTTCGAAGATGACCGATCCTTTTCCGTTTGCCTCATCGTCTACCCCGACGAGCGCCGAGAATTTCTCGGCGGAGCGCTTGAGATCAATTATCCACAGGCTGTTCGCCCACGTGCCGATCCCATGAGAGTAGCCTGTTCCGCTCAGCTTCAGCGGGTTATTATCCACGGAACGACCCGCGCGCGCCGTGCCGTTGTCCTGACACAACTTCCTCACATCCAGACCGTCCAGCCAGATCCCATTCTCGGGCGGCTGGGATGAGTCCGGGACGCGTGTCTCCTGCGGGATGGCAGGGCACCGGACCGCCAGCGTAAGAGCTGCAAGCAGACACAGGGCTGCCATCGCAGACGGGTTGAACCGCCCAAAAAGTCTAACCATAATGCCACCCCGATCCGTATCAAGCAAGCATGAGAACCGCGCTCCGAGCCCGGCCCGGTTTGAGATCACCACTTCGGCGTGCCGATCTTCACGAGGACAGCGCCGTGCGAGGGGACCTTCGCGCTGAACGAACCCTCGAAGACGCCCAGGTCACTCTTCCGCCAAAGATCGCGCACAGGCTGCTTGCCCTCGAGGCCGAGATCGGACCACTTTGCCGTCACTTTCATCTTCTCAATGCCGCGGTTGAACAGCCCTACGGCCATTGTGCCGTCCCAGAGGGGCCGCGCCCAGACCTCAGCCATGCCCTCCTGGGCGCGCCGCCCTGCCGCTTTGCCGAGCGGGTCCTGGTCAACGGCAATCACCTCGTCGTTGGTGAGCAAATCCAAAGTGAACTGATCCAACTGCGAGAGGTCGCAGCCCAAGAGCAGCGGCGCCGCGAGCAGGCTCCAGAGCGTGATGTGGGTGATCTGCTCGTTCGGCGTCAGATTCGTCCGGCGGAGGTTCGGGCCCCAGCCGAGCTTGCCGACCACGAGCATATCCGGGTCGTTCCAGTGACCGGGGCCGGCGTACTTCTCGCGCCCATCATGGCCGAAGCCGATGCCCGCCATGCTGCCCCAACCGTCGCCGATGTCGCCCGTGGTGCGCCAGAGATTGCCGCCGACTTCCGCGCCCCATTCCCAGACGTTGCCCATTCCATACTGGCAGAGACTGTAGACGATATCGCGCCCGCACCTATCCAGCGCCTCTCGCATGACGCGATATGGCCTCTGAAGTTTGTCGAAGGCCTTGGCCCCCTTTACGCCGCCGTAGGAGCACCAGTCGTACTTGAGGTAATCTATCCCCCACTTCGCCCAGGTCCTGGCATCCTGCTCCTCGTGCTCGTAACTGGCCGGGTAGCCGGCGCAGGTCGTCGGGCCGGGAGAGGAGTAGATGCCGAGCTTCAGGCCCTTGCTGTGCACGTAGTCGGCCAGGGCTTTCATGTCGCCGAACTTGCTGTTCGTCTGGATTTCGCCGTTCTCATCACGCTCGCGTGACCAGGTGTCATCAATGTTTATGTACTGATAGCCGTGGGCGGCCAGGCCGCTCTTCACCATCCAATCGGCGCAGTCGCGAACCTTTTTAGCGTCCACAGCGCCGGCCCACACGTTCCACGAATTCCAGCCCAGTGGAGGGGTGAGCGCGAGTTTCCGCCTGCCGCCGACGATGACCAGGCTTCGCTTAGCTGTACCAGCGGGACCTTGCACGGTCAGCTGGACGACAGTCGTGCCCGGCTCTTTGAGCGATCCAGTGATGATACCTGTTGCTGGATCCAAGCTCAAGCCGGCGGGCAGATTCTTCGCCGAGAACCTGAGAGGGCCTTTGCCGGTCGCCGGTATCAGGAACAGGAACGGATTGCCAGGCGTCGCGCCGACGAAACGCGGCCCGTTGATCGAGGGCTTGTCCGAGACGCCGGACGCTATGCGCATAGCCGGCTCGACGGGCCTCGCGATGGACTCCGGCCGAGCCTTCGCACCTTCGGCGAGGAAGAGCACTGCACCGGCCCAGTCTGCGTGATCCCAATTAACGCCATCGCCAGCGTCCAGCACCATCAGAATCATGCGCTTCGCCGCGGTGAGGTCAACGGTCAGCAATTGCGGCTGGTCGCCGCAGCGCATCACGCCGGACTTGGCGCGACTCTTGCCGTCCACGTAAACCTCGAAGACGACGGATCCTTTCCCATCCGATTCGTCATCTATGCCGACCAGCGCCGCAAACTTCACAGCCGAGCCCTTGAGCTCCACGATCAAGCAGCTATTTGAGTGCGTGCCGACGCCGTGCGGGTAAACCACGCCGTTCAGCGTCAGTGGCCTGTTGTCCACGGAGCGTCCTGCGCGCGCCGAACTGTAATCCTGGTGCGCCTTGCCGAGATCCAGGCTTTCCAGCCAGATCGCGTTCTGCGGCGGCTCAGACGCACGTGGTTCGTAAGTCACCTGCGCGTCAGCGGGCCCGCAAATGGCGAGCGCAATGGCCGCAAGCAGGCAAACGGTCAACACCTGGGATGAGCGAAACTGACTTCGCAATCTCACTACGGCTACCTCCACATGTCATATTCTCCAGATACTAAAACACTGGGCGCGGATAAAAGTTGCGCCTTTCTTCCGCCCCAGCTATGTTCGACAATCCTCAGGCCCGACCTCCTTCCGCCAGCCGGGCTCCTCCGAGACCGGAATGATGCTGACTAGGCACGCGGCGGGAGGATTAACGACTTTGCCGCGGAAACAATCAGGTGGTAATCCCAGCGTCACGAAACCAGGATGGAGCAATGAAAAACAAGGTACGAATCGGCGTCATCGGCGTCGGCGGAATGGGAAGCTATCACGCCGGATACATTCAGCGCGGCGAGGTCCAGGGCGGCGAGTTGACCGCTGTTTCCGACATAGACGAAAGCAGGCTTCAGAGATTCACCGACCTGGAGACTTTCGCAGACAGCCGCGACTTGATCCGGTCGGGGCTCGTGGATGCCGTATTGATAGCCACCCCGCACTACGACCATGCACCGATCACCATAGACGCCTTCCAGCAGGGAATCCACGTCCTGGTGGAAAAGCCGATCGCCGTGCACAAAGCGGATGCCGAGCGAATGATAGCCGCCCAGAAGGGCACGGGTCTTGTCTTCGCGGCGATGTTCCAGATGAGGACGGAGCCCCTGTTCAGGAAGTTGAAGCAGCTTATTGACAATGGGGAGCTTGGCGAGTTTACCCGCGTGTGCTGGATCGCGACGGACTGGTTCCGCACAGAGGCGTACTATGCCAGCGGGGGCTGGCGTGCCACCTGGAGGGAAGAAGGCGGCGGCGTGCTGCTGAATCAGTGCCCGCACAATCTGGATATGCTCCAGTGGCTACTCGGTATGCCCGGCAAGGTCAGAGGCTTCTGCGGATTCGGCGTGAGGCACGACATCGAGGTGGAAGACCAGGTCACCGCCTATTTCGAGTATCCCAATGGAGCTACCGGAGTGTTCATCACCAGCACCGGAGAGGCGCCTGGCACGAATCGCCTCGAGATAGCGGGCGAGCGCGGCAAGATCACGGTGGAGGACGCCAAGATACGCTTCGTTCGCAATGAGACGCCGATGACCGAGTTCTCCAGAACCAGCTCGGAGGGCTTCGCCAGGCCGGAGCGGTGGTATATAGATATCCCGTTCGGCAACGGGGCCGCCGACCACAGGGTGATAACGCAGAACTTCGTTGACGCAGTCCTGGACGGCGCGGACCTGATCGCGCCGGCTGCGGAGGGAATCAACTCCGTGGAGATCGCCACTTCGATTCTCTACTCGTCGCTGACGAACACGACGGTGGAGCTCCCCCTGGACTCCGCCGCCTACGAGGCCCTGCTGAACGACCTCCGCGCGAAATCCAGGTTCACCAAGAAAACGGTGGTCGCCGCGAGCGACGACATCTCCAAGTCGTTTAAGTGACCGGGGGAGGCCGCCGTGGCGGACTGGGCATGGCCGGGCATCGCTGATGGATCCAGCGTCCAGGAATAATTCGCCACGGCGCATAACTTTGGGCGTCAGCGCCCAAGGTCCCAGCGTGCCCTGGTGAGCCGGCGGTCACCGGGGCGCGTTCTTAGCCTTCCGAGCGCTTTGTTTGATAAGAGCCGGAAGCTCTTCCTTCTTGATCTTATCGAGTTCCTTATCGCCGATCCTTTCCCTTTGTAACCCCATCGGCAGTGGCCTGCTCTTAAACACGGTCTGAGCGTTAGAATAGAAGGCCCTGTCAGCAAGAGCCGCCTCAGCCTGCTTAAACCAGCGCAATGCGTTTCCCCATCCGCCTAGCTTCATGCGGCATTTGCCAAGCCTGATGGGTAGATCAACCTTCCGGAGATAGTCAACCACCGCCAGATCGTACTCGTGAAAGCTCAGTCGCCCACTCTTAGCCTCTTCTTCACCGGCAGCAGGTGTTACCATCCGCTCCCTGACTGCTTTCAATTGCAGAGCCTTGGCCACCTGGTTTAGCTTGTCCAGCGCCGCCTGAGGCTTGCCCATGTCAATCAGGCAGTCCGCCATCGCCACTGGTATGCCGTACACCTGGTCCTGGTAGTATCGCGCATGATGCACCGGCTTGTAACCGCTAGGGATCCGGTTCTGCCTGATGTATGCGAGTATATCCTGATAAAGCGCGAGGGCTCGCGCCACATCTCCGCCCACCTGGTACAAGGCTGCAATTTCGTAAGCCCGATCCACTCGCCCCGTCCAGCGGGACTGCTCTGAATGCGACCACATATAGGCTTTACTCTGTTCGTCTGAGGGGTTGAGGTACAACTCCTGGACCTGTCGAACCGCGTCTGCCGCCTTAAGATAATCGCCTGCCTTCTGGTAGAGGCTTGCCTTGCCGTCGTAGACACGGATGGTGACATAGGTAGACAATGGATACCCACCGGGGCGAATGACGGAGCTATCGCGATAACGCGTTAGCAGCTCCTCCAGAGCCTGATGTCCGGCACTGTACTTCCCTAGCTTGCCAAGTATCCGAACCTTCCCACACACCGCTTTGATGACTGTCTCGTAATCATCCGGCCAGCGTCTGACAATCTCGTCGTATTGCTCAAGTTCCAACTGCAGCCAGCCGCGCCGGTCGAACTCGCTGGCGTAGACGAAGAACAGGCCCGGCTTGTCTCCCTGGAGCGGTAGCGGCTCAGGACCACACGACGAGTAGAATGCGGCTACCGCTTTGCGAGCCTCCTCCAATGTGGACGGCACATTCACCCCTGTATCCCCGCTGGTATTGGCGAGTTGTTGTGTTCCCTTCGCCTCTGCGCTACTGGCATCCTGCTTATCTCCGATGCACCGCACCGAATATATGGAAATAGCTACCGCTACGACCAGCAGAACAGCACCTATACCGTGTCTCCGATTCCACATGCTTGACATCTCCTTTCAAGTCTGCAAACGATCAAGGGTTCTCTAATCTATACCAGCAGTTTGGATTTGGATCTCCATACCTCGTGCATCCTTCAGACTCGTCATTCGTACACCACTGGCAGTCCCAGCCGCACTCGGCCTCTT
>DATKXU010000017.1:0-10133 GCA_035528905.1 Armatimonadota bacterium | reverse complement strand
ATGCCGCTTTCCGTGTGCCCGATCAGCAGGATTCCCGAAGGATCCGCGTAAGATACGCGGTATGGTTCGCCGAGCAAGTGCCGCAGCAGATTGAGCTGATGGACGTAGTAGTTCACCAGCCAGTCGAACTGCCGATATGCGGCCTCGTCCATGTCGCTCGGCGGAGGATCGGACTCCAGATCGGGCACAGGCTCGTCGCTGGCGATCAGCTCGGTGAATCCGCCCTGAATCCATTCGCCGGGCGGCATTGTGATGCGAACGTAGCGCAGGTTTCCTAGCTCGCCGGACGCCTTGAGCCGGTCAATCTCCGCCTTGGCGTACATCACGGCCGGATCGCTCCGCTTGTGATAGCCGAGCATGATCCACGTCCCGCTCTTCTCCAGGGCGCGCAGGATTCTCTCGCCGGCCTCGATGGTTCCCGCAAGCGGCTTCTCCATCAGAATAGGCACGCCGGCCTTGAGCAGCTCAGGCACGATCACGCCGTGGCGAGTGTACTGCTGAGAGGCCACGATGCCATCGAGCTTCTCGGCGGCGAGCATCTCGTCATGGCTCCTATACGTGCGCGGAACCCCGTATCGCTCGGCGACGCGCCTGCCGAGATTCTCGCGCAGTTCCGCGATGGCGACCACCTCGCAATCGGGCAGGGTGACGTAGTTCCTGAGATGGCCGCACTGGCCCATATTGCCCACGCCGACAAAGCCGATTCGAACCTTGTCCAACTGTCTGTCCCCCTTTTATCGCTGATACGATGGAACGAGTCGCGGCTGCCCGTTTCCACACGGCTCGGTGCTGGATTGAGACGCTGTCCAGGGCGGAATACCGGCAGGCGACACGACCGTATATTAGACTGCGCCCGCTCCTTTTGTCAACACGGGCCGGGGCGTGAAGCCTGTCGAGGGAAAAGATTTCCCTCGACAACGCGGGAGGAGAGCGGAGGAGATGGGAGCGGCGTTGCCGAACAATTGCTAGTGCTAGCTCATCACCAAACGGAGGAATGGGAATGCAGACAAGCGGCATGCACGTTTTCCTGGCGGCGCTGGCGCTCTTTGCGACCGCATCCGCCGCGGGAGCCCAGCAGGTGAAGATTGACAAGATCCCCTATTTCAATCAGCCAAACTGCTACAGGCTGGCAAACGGCGCAGTCGAGGTAATCGCGACGTCCGACATCGGGCCGAGGATCATATGCTACAGGTTCGTCGGCGGCGAGAACATCCTCGGGGAGATGGGGCCGGATGCGGTTGTCAAGACCGAGGCGGGCGAATGGCATCCCTGGGGCGGACACAGGCTGTGGCACTCGCCTGAGACGAAGCCTAGGACCTATCTGCCCGACGACAGCCCGGTCAAGGTGGAGGTAGTCGGCGGAGACAGCGTTCGGCTCACCCAGCCAGTCGAGCCAGACAGCCACATCGAGAAGGAGATGCTGGTGAAGCTGGATGGCAACGGCACCCACGTCACCATCACACACAAGCTGACGAACAGAGGGCTTTGGCCGGTGGAGCTTGCTCCCTGGGGGCTGACGATCATGAACGGCGGCGGCATGACGATCATTCCGAACGAGCCTTACATCTCGCACGACGAGAAGCTGCTCCCCGCGCGGCAGATGGTAGTCTGGCACTATACGGACTTGAGCGACACGCGCTGGACGTTCGGCAAGAAGTACGTCACCCTCCGCACCGACTCCAAGCTGACGGAGCCGGACAAGATCGGCGCCGCGAACAAGCAGGGCTGGGCAGGATACCTTCGCAAAAACACCTTATTCATCAAGAAGTTCCCGTACATCAAGGGCGCGAACTATCCTGACCTCGGATGCAACCTCCAGACATATACAGCAGGCGACTTCATGGAGATCGAGACTCTCGGCCCCATGGTGAAACTCGAGCCGGGCGGGAGCACAACCCATGTGGAGGACTGGTATTTACTCAAAGACGTTAAAGCAGGCAAGAGCGAGGCCGACCTCGATGCGGCCATGTCTCACGCACTAGAAAGGATTGGAAAATGAAGCTCTGGACCATCTTAGCCCTGGGAGGAATCATCATGGCATCAGCCGCCGGGTCAATCGGGGCGGAAGTCTGCGTCGCTGACACGCCTCCGACGCATGGGGTGAACGACTTCTACGTGTTCAATCGCGCGCCGCTGCTTCCGAATCCGCTCGCAAAGCTGCCCATAGGCGCCATCGCCCCCAAAGGCTGGCTGCGAGGCCAGCTCGATCTCATGGTGGACGGCATGACCGGCCGGCTGGACGAGGGCAAATTGAGCCAATACATCCATGAAAACAGCGGCTGGTGGGACACGCGCAGCGTCGGCTGGGAAGAATTGCCGTACTGGATCAAGGGACTCGCAGACCTCGGCTACGTGACGGACAACCGCGCGATCAAGGTCAAGGCCAGGAGGTGGCTCGACGCAGCTATTGCATCCCAGCAGCCCGATGGCTACTTCGGCCCTCCATGCAACAAGCAGACTCTCGATTCCTGGCCCAATATGCCGATGCTTTTCGCGCTCCAATCGCATTACGAGGCGACCGGCGACAAGCGGGTCATAGATTTGATGACGAAATACTTCCGCTACCAGTTGGATTTGCCCAGGGAGGACTTTCTCCGTGGGAGCTGGCAGAAGATCCGCGCCGGCGATAACCTGGAGAGCGTCTACTGGCTCTACAACAGGACGGGCGAGCCATGGCTGCTCGACCTGGCGAAGGTCATTCACGAGCGCACGCACGACTGGACAATCGAGATTCCCAAGCCCGCCTACCACGGCGTCAACTTCACGCAGAGCTTCAGGGAGCCGGCGGTCTTCTATCAGCAGTCCCGGGATAAGAAGCATCTCGAAGCCACGGAACGCAGCTACGACGAAATGACAGGCGAATACGGCCAGTTTCCCGGCGGGATGATCGCCGCCGACGAGAACTGCAGGCCGGGCAAGACCGGCGCGGAGCAGGCCGCCGAGACCTGCGGCATCGTCGAGTTCATGTACAGCGACGAATCCCTGCTGCGCATAACCGGCGATCCGAAGTACGCCGATCGGTGCGAGGATATCGCCTTCAATTCCTTCCCCGCCTCGATGATGCCGAACCTCAAGGGCCTTCATTACCTCACGGCGGCGAACGTCGTCATGTGCGACAAGGAAGGCACGCACTGCTACGAGAACGGCGGAATGATGGTGGCCTACTCTCCAACCGACGGCTACCGGTGCTGCCAGCACAACGTCGGCCAGGGATGGCCCTACTACGCCGAGCATCTCTGGCTGGCTGTGAGAGGCAACGGCCTGGCGGCCGTGCTCTACGCGGCATGCGAAGTCAAGGCGAAAGTCGGCGATGGCACGACTGTCAAGATCGTGGAGGACACGGATTACCCATTCGGGGAGCATGTCAAGCTTGCCCTGCACACTCCGAGGGACGTGAAGTTCCCGCTGATGCTGAGAATCCCGCGCTGGTGCGAGAAGGCCAGGGTCGCGGTGAACGGCAAGCACCTCCGCGTCAAGGCGAAGCCGCTTTCCTACGTCGTCATAGACCGCGTGTGGAAAGACGGCGACACCGTGAGCCTCGAGCTGCCGATGGAGTTCAAGGTCACGACCTGGGCGAAGCAAAACGATGGAGTCTCAGTAAGCCGCGGCCCGCTGACCTACTCGCTCAAGATCGGCGAGAAGTGGGTCAAGTTCGCCGGAACCGACGAGTGGCCGGAGATGGAACTGCTTCCGACGACGCCGTGGAACTACGCGCTGGTATTGAATCCGGAGAAGCCGGCGAAATCCTTCAAGATCACGAAGCGGACGGCGGTCTCGGCTCAGCCGTTTGCGCCGGACACGTCTCCGATTGTCCTTACCGCGAAGGCCAGGAAGGTCCCGGAGTGGACGCTGGTGCTCAACTGCCCTGGACCGGTGCCAAAGAGTCCCCTCGTCACCAATGAGCCGGTCGAGGAAGTCACGCTGATCCCGATGGGCGCCGCGCGCCTGAGGATTTCGGTGTTTCCGGTAGCGAAATAGCTTACCCCGGTTACGCCTGCAGGGAAGCCCGACGCGGCGGTGCCGGTGATGGCGTAGGGGCAGGTCTCAGACCTGCCCCTACACAGGACATCCTCGGCCGCAATTGTCGTCGGATTGGGGGATCAGCATGTCAGCAATGGCCGAAGAAGCGCGAAGAGCATCGAAGGGCCGGCGCAGGCCCAATTTCATCGTCATCTACACCGACGACCAGGGGTACGGCGACCTGGGCTGCTACGGAGCCAAGGACTTGAAAACGCCGAACCTGGATGCGCTTGCGAAGGCAGGCGTCCGCTTCACCAACTGGTACTCGAACTCGCCGGTATGCTCTCCGTCGCGCGCGTCGCTGATGACCGGATGCTATCCCGAGAGGGTCGGCGTCCCCCAAATCCTCGGCGGCGAGAGAGGGACGCCCGGGCTTTCGGCGGACCACGTTACGATCGCCCGCGCGCTGAAGCCCCTCGGGTACAAGACCGGCATTTTCGGCAAATGGCACCTCGGCGTCGCAGATGAGCACAGGCCGAACGCCCACGGCTTCGACGAGTTCTTCGGCTTTCTCGCCGGCTGCGCGGACTACTACTCGCACATCTACTACTGGGGATGGCGAAAAGGGGAGAACCCGGTCCACGACCTGTGGCACAACGACCGGGAGGTCTGGCAAAACGGGCGCTACCTGACCGAGCTGATCACGGAGAAGGCCGTCGAGTTCATCAATCGGCAGTCCGGGCCCTTCTTAATGTATGTCCCCTACAATGCGCCGCATTTTCCTCTGCACGCGCCGAAGGGATACCTCGACCGCTTCCGCGATCTGCCTCCCGACAGGCGGATCATGGCCGCGATGATTGCCGCTGTGGACGACGGCGTTGGCGCCATCGTCAATGCGCTCAAGCGGACCGGCCAGTATGAGAACACAGTAATCTTCTTCTCCAGCGACAACGGGCCTTCGGACGAGAGCCGAAACTGGCTGGACGGCAGCGAGGATGCATACTACGGCGGCACTGCGGGCATTCTTCGCGGGCACAAGGCCAGCCTGTTCGACGGCGGGATTCGCATGCCGGCGATATTGAGCTGGCCCGACCGGACTCCGGCTGGGCAAGTGTGCCATGAGGTCGGAGCGATGATGGACATTTTCCCGACGTTTGTGGAGATCGCCGGCGCCGAGGTTCCCTCAGACCGCGACGGTTCGAGCATCCTCTCGATGGTGACCGAAGGCGCTCCCAGCCCGCACAAGCAGCTCTTCTGGGAGTACAACGACCAACTCGCCGTCCGGCAGGGGAAGTGGAAGCTGGTCCTCCACGGCAAGCTGGATTTCAGCCTCACCCAGCCTGACGACGTTCATCTCTCCGATGTCGATGCCGACCCCGGCGAGCGAGTGAACCTAAAGGATCAAGAGCCTGATCTCGTCGTTGAGCTGACACGGGCTGCCGAGGCATGGCTCGCCGAGGTCCAGGCGAAGTAAAGCCGTTCAAGGCCCCACAGATGGATTACAGACGTGTGAAGAAAACCGATTTGCTCGCCGGGCTTCTCAGCGAATGGCCCGATGATCTGCTGCCGGAGATTCAGCGCCTGGTCAAGGCCGGCCGCCGCAAGATCGTCGTGGTTGATGACGATCCCCTGGGCACGCAGACGGTCTACGATCTGCCAGTCCTGACCGAGTGGCCCGTGGAGAGGCTGCGTGAGGAGCTGGCGAACGACTTCCCGGCATTCTATCTGCTGACCAACTCGCGGAGTCTGCCTCCCGTACGGGCTGAATCGGTGAACGCCGAGATCGGGCGCAATCTCGTGGAGGCGGTCCGCCACGGCGGAGCGGATCGGGAGTTCACAGTCATCAGCCGTAGCGACTCGACTCTGCGCGGGCACTTTCCCGGCGAGGTGCAGGCGCTGGCCCAGGGGCTTCAACAGGACTTCGATGCCTGGCTGATCATCCCATTCTTCCTCGAGGGTGGGCGCTACACAATTGATGATATTCACTACGTTGCTGAGGGCGAATGGCTCGTGCCCGCGGGCGAGACCGAATTCGCGCGCGATCCGGCGTTCGGCTATCGGGCGTCGAATCTGCGCCAGTGGATAGAGGAAAAGACCGGCGGTCGCGTGCGATCTCAGTCGGTCGGCTCGATTTCCATAGATGACATCCGACGCGGCGGGCCGGAGCTAGTCGCCGAGCGCCTTGAGGGACTTCGGCGCGGGAGCATGTGCATCGTCAACGCGGCCGGTATGCGCGATCTGGAGGTCTTCACGCTGGGGCTGCTGACCGCCGAAGCGCACGGCCGGCGATTTCTCTGCCGAACCGCTGCTTCATTCGTCCAGGTGCGTGTCGGCCTTCCAACTCGTTCACTGCTGACGCAGGACGACCTGGCCCTGCCCGCCTTAGGCGGGGGAAGCCTAATCGTCGTCGGCTCGCACGTGCCCAGGACTACGACTCAGGTCAATCGGCTTCTCGCCGTGCCGGGGATTGCGAGCATCGAGATCCCCGCCGAAGCCCTGCTTGCCGACGGCCGCGAAGAGGAGATCGTGCGAGTGGCAGATCAGGCCGACGAGGGACTGCGCCTTGGCCGCGATGTGGTGATCTACACCAGCCGCGAGCTGGTCACCGGGGAGAGCGCCGAGAGCAGCCTGTCCATCGGCCGGCGCATCTCGGATGGGCTGGCCGCCATCGTGCGGGCGATTCAGACGAGGCCGCGCTATCTGCTCGCCAAGGGCGGGATCACGGCGAGCGACATAGCAACCGGGGCGCTGGGCGTCAAGCGCGCGCTGGTGCTCGGGCAAGTCCTGCCAGGCGTGCCGGTATGGCGGCTTGGCCCGGAGAGCCGCTGCCCGGGCATGGTATACATCGTCTTCCCCGGCAACGTCGGCGGCCCTGAAGCATTGGTCGAGATCGTCACGGCGCTGGGCAGAACGGCAGACACCTTGTAGAGTCTACACCGGCCCATACGGGCTCCCCCTGGCTGCCAGTTACTGCTGGGCCTTTGCAAGCGCCTCCGGCATCTTCTATGCCAAGCACTTGAAGCCAGATGACAAGGGTCTTATCCTAGCCGCAGCCACAGCCGCCGGAGTGAAGTGCCGGGTTTGGGCTCGGCGCAGGGTTTGAGCAGCCGCAGCCGCATCCACCAGCGGAGTTTGACAAAACTGCCTTCTGCTGGACGGTGTAGACCCTGTCCTTCGCTCTTTCGGCGAATATTCCCATCAGTTGCAAGTCCGCCAGGATGTCGGCCCGCTCGTGCATCACCCTTGCGATCTCCGAATCGCTCGAGTTCGGATCGTTGATCAGTTCTACCAGCTCATTGGTCTTCGCTGTGAGCTTATCTGGCAGGAGCTTCTCATCTTGAGTGCGCCTGGCGTCAAGCGCGGCCAGCTTCCTCTGCTGCCAGACAGCAAGCTTGAGCTCGGGGGTCTGGTTTTGCTGAGGCGCCGGTGCTCCGCAGCTCGAAGCGCAAGTAGCCGGCGCCGGCTTGGCAGCAGGCTTTGCGGGAGTCTGATTGAAATCCGCGCCGAATCCTGAAGCGGCGGTTATAGCTAGAATCATTGTTGAAATACAGACGAGCAAGATACTACGTTTCATCGTTGTGTCCTTTCTTTGCGAGCGGCATGGCATCTTGGCACACGCCTTGAAACCCCTATGTCTGCCACTTGCTGAACTGCACGTTCCCTAGTGTAAACTTAGGCGCGAATCGGTACCTATTCCCGCCTAAACTGTACGTGAGTTGTCAGGTAGCTAACGAACTCACTAGGCAAACTGCTACTTCGATGGCCTAAGCTTCGCCTCAGGCGGCGGTACGAATACGAAGAAATCATCCGGTGGAAGATCAGACGCATAATCGTACTCGACAGTTTCCTTTGACAGCAACGCATCACTTGCAAAATCCCTTTTCTCCCGATCCATTACCTTGATCAATTTGGTCTTGCAGTCAAGATATGCAAGGATGCTCTGTGACCCGATCTTTATTCCTGATTTTGTCTGGAATTTGGGTGAACTGACTTCCACGGCTGGATACTTCGCGCCATTTAGTGTAGCCTCAGTCTCGTGCACCGACACCTGTGCGCCAAGGTTACGTAGCTGCTTTATGTCCCAATTTGGTGTGAATACTTCTACAGAGTAGCGTGTTGGGTGGTCGGGAGATTCGCCGACCCCATACGTTTTGTCTTGTTTGTTGTAATTCCACCACCTAGCGCCATTCCTTACAATCACCTGGTACTCATCTTCTATCCGCAGTTTGTCAGGCAACTTATACCACCCATTTACAATTTGGGTTGTCGTTTTGCCTTCTGGGAGAAAGCGCGTCACCCTCTTAACCCAGTGTGCTCCGCTAACCGGGGGTAGTGGATCTTCAGCTGCTACCAGGGGTTTCGAAGCACAATACATATACATGCCGACTGCTGTGAACAATAGAAGGCTACCGCTCAAAGACCATCTCATGGCTTTCCTCCTAGTCGATATGTTACTTTGTACGTTACTAGCCATATTCTGCATCTCCTTATCACAAATTCCAGTTGCAGTCACATTCGCCCCCCTGATAGCAGCCGCCTACTTAAGGAGGAGCCAGGCTATCATAGCAGACATGCTTGAACATTCTGCATCCTGAATACGGGCCATTACAAAGAAAGCACTCGTTTGTGGCGTCTGGAGGGCAGATACACTGGCCAATTACTTCTTTACATGGGGCCTCGACGCAACATCCGCATTCGCAAGTAAAGCCCTGGTGAGCCAGCGGTCACCGGGGTGCCTTCTTAGCCTTCCCAGCGCTTTGTTTGATAAGAGCCGGAAGCTCTTCCTTCTTGATCTTATCGAGTTCCTTATCGCCGATCCTTTGCAAGCCCATCGGCAGTGGCCTACTCTTAAACATGGACTGAGCGTTAGAATAGAAGGCCCTGTCAGCAAAAGCCGCCTCAGCTTGCTTGAGCCAGCGCAATGCGTTTCCCCATCCACCTAGCTTCATGCGGCATTTGCCAAGCCTGATGGGTAGATCAACCTTCCGGAGATACTCAACTACCACCACATCGTACTCGTGAAAGCTCAGTCGCCCACTCTTAGCCTCTTCTTCACCGGCAGCAGGTGTTACCATCCGCTCCCTGACTGCTTTCAATTGCAAAGCCCTGGCCACCTGTTCCAGCTTGTCTAGCGCCGCCCGAGGCTTGCCCATTTCAATGAGGCAATCCGCAATCGCCACTGGTATGCCGTACACCTGCTCTCGGTAGTATCGCGCATGGTGTAATGGCTTGTCGCCGCTCGGGACCGGGTTCTGGCTCATGTATGCGAGTATATCCTGATAAAGCGCGAGGGCGCGTGCCGCGTCCCCGCCCGCTTGGCACAGGTCCGCGATTTCGTAAGCCAGGTTCACCCGCCCCGTCCAGCGGGACCGCTCGGGGTGAGCCGACATATAGGCTTTACTCTGTTCATCTGAGGGGTTCAGGTACAACTCCTGTATCCGCTGAATCGCATCCGCCGCCTTGAGATAGTCTCCGGCTTTCCTATAGAGCGATTCTTTACAGTGGTAAACATATGTGACGACATGGGTATACAACGGACGCCCGTCAGGGAGAACAATGGAGCTATCGCGATAACGGGTTAGCAACTCCTCCACGGTTTGATGTGCAGCGCTGTATTTCCCCAGCTTGCCAAGCATGCGAGCTTTCCCCCACACCGCTTTGATGACTGTCTCGTAATCATCCGGCCAGCGTCTAGCAATCTCGTCGTACTGCTCCAGTCCTAACTGCAGCCAGCCGTTTCGTTCAAACTCGCTGGCGTAGAGGAAGAATAGGCCCGGCTTGTCTCCCTGGAGCGGTAGCGGCTCAGGACCAGACGACGAATAGAATGCGGCTACCGCTTTGCGAGCCTCCTCCAATGTAGACGGGGGTTTCATATTTGCATCCCCAGAGGTATTTCCGGATTCCTGCACTCCCTTCGCCTCTGCACTACTGGCATCCTGCTTATCTCCGATGCACTGCATCGAATACAGGGAAATAGCTACCGCTGCGACCAGCAAAACAATACCTACACCATATCTTCGATTCCACATACCTGACATCTCCTTTCAAGTCTGCAAACGATCAAGGGTTCTCTAATCTATACCAGCAGTTTGGATTTGGATCTCCATACCTCGTGCATCCTTCAGACTCGTCATTCGTACACCACTGGCAGTCCCAGCCGCACTCGGCCTCTT
>DATKXU010000016.1:0-30308 GCA_035528905.1 Armatimonadota bacterium | reverse complement strand
ACCCCGGCTGTGCTGGGTGTAGATAGACTCACGAGGCCTCTTATCCGAAAACGGGATCGGCTCGAACCGGCCTCCTGGGATGAGGCGATCTCGTTTACCGCATCTTCCCTCAAACGATTCATCTCGGACATCGGCCCGCAGAGCGTGGGCATCATAGGGTCTGCTAAGACGACCAACGAAGAATGCTACTCGCTCGCCAGGCTTGCCAGGGGCGTCATAGGGACCCCTAACATTGACGGCGCCTGCCGGCTCTACGACGCTTCGATAATCCACGCGCTTCTCCAGACAACCGGAACAGCCGCACCGCAAGTTGATGTGAACGCTGTGGCGCACGCAGGCTCAATCCTGGTGGTCGGCGCGAATGTGATGGAGCAGTTGGCGCATGTCGGCTCCCGAATCGAGGACGCTGCGGACAACGGCTGCAAGGTCGTTGCTGTTGACCCTCGAACCTCCAGACTTGCACCGCACACGAGCTTGTTCCTGCACCCTTATCCGGGAGCTGACTTGATTTGGGCTCGCGCGCTGGTGAAGGCGATCATTGACCGGAAGCTCTATGTGGATAGCGCGCCCGAAGCGCCCGGCTTCGAGGAGCTTCGCAGCTCGCTCGACGAGGCAGCGGGCGGCCTCAAGGCTGCGTGTGGGATAGACGCAGGCGAAATCATGGAGATGGCGGAGACCCTCGCAGAGAATCCGCCGCTCGTCGTCATGTTTGGGCTTGGCGTGCTTCAGCAACTTCAGTCCACCGAGATCGTCAAGGCGCTGGCGGACGTTGCGATCCTCCTGGGCGGCTCGGTAATGCCGCTGAGAGGCCAGAACAACGCTCAGGGGGCCTGTGATCTCGGCCTGGTCTGCGATCTTCTCCCCGGCTATGCGCTGCTCACGAATCCGGCGGCCAGAAAAGTTTGGGAAGTGATATGGGATTGTCAGTTGCCCGCTAAGCCGGGCATGTCGGCGGTAGATATGATACGCGCCTGCCAGTCGGGCGAGATCAAAGGGCTGATGGTATTCGGAGAGAATGTGGCGCTCTCGGCACCGAGCACGGAGGAATCGCTTGAGGCATTGGACAGGGTGGAATTCCTCGCCGTCTCGGACCTCTATTTGACTGAGACGGCACGCCTGGCGGATGTCGTGTTCCCGGCTTGCTCGTTCCTGGAGAAGGACGGCACGTTCACCAACATCGAGAGGCGTGTCCAGCGCGTGCGCAGAGCGTTCGAGCCGATGGGCGATTCGAGATCGGACCTTGATATAATCGCCGATCTGGCCTCCGCACTCGGCGCGGAGTTCCCTCGCGATCCCAGGAAGGTGATGGCCGAGATAGCGACGAGCGTTTCCCTGTACAAGGGCGTCTCATATGACAAGTTGGACGAGTCCTGGGGTCAGCAGTGGCCGGCGGGTGGAGCCAAGGCCAAGCTCGCTCCGGTCTCCGTCGGCGTTGCTGCAAAGGACGAGGCTTATCCATTCCGGATTATCGCCAGCAGGATCAATTATCATCAGCAGACTGGCACGATGTCTGCCAGGAGCAGCGTGCTCGCGCGGGAATATCCGGAAACCTATGCCGAGCTGAACGAAGCCGATGCTGAGGGGTTGGGTCTGAGGTCCGGCCGGCCGATCAGGATATCATCGAAGTCGGGCAGCCTGGTGCGCACGCTCATGTTGAGCGATTCCGTGCCGCTGGGATGCGTGCACGTGCCGCACTTCTTCGGCGGCGATTCGCCCAATATGTTGGCCTCCTACGAGTGCGATCCGGTCTCCGGCGTGCCGGCATACAAGGCACTTGCGGTGAATGTTGAGGCGGTGAAATGAAGGCTAGCGAAACCTGGGTTCTGAAGAAGACGGATGTGTCGAAGTTCTTTGCGGGCGTGGCCAAGGAAATGCGGCTCGTCGCTCCGAGGTATCTGTTCGGCGGCGATGTGACCTTCGGAGTGGTCGAATCTCCAGGGGAGATCGCCTGGGACTACGGGCACGTTATCTATCCGCCGAAGCGCTTCCTGCTGCCGCACTATGAGGACATGTTCCGCTACGAATGCGGTCCGCCGCGGCGGATTCGCCTCGAAGCTATAAACGAGGCGCCGCCCCAGGCGATACTCGGCATTCGCTCGTGCGACGTGTCGGCAATCAGGTTCCAGGAGAAGTTCTTCGGCTCTCCGATCGTGGATCCGTACTACAAGGCTCGTTCGGACAGCACCGTCCTTTTCAGCCTGGTCTGCAACGCGCCGCCGAAGAAGGAGTGCTTCTGCATCTGCTGCGACGCAGGCCCGTATCTGAACGCGGGCTTCGACGTGCAGTTGACCGACCTGGGCGACAGGTTCCTCTACGAGATCGGCTCGGAGAAGGGAACAAAGGCCACCGAGGCAGGCGCCTCGATGCTCGTGAAGGCAGGGTCGGACGACATCGCCGAGCGGCGACGAATCGAGGTCCAGGCGGATTTGCTCTTCGAGACGACGGCCTACCTCGCGAAGGCCATTGACTTCATATCAGCCGATGAGGTTCCGGATGAGATATGGGAGGAGCTGGGCTCGACCTGTTTTAGGTGCGGCGCCTGCACGAACCTATGCCCTGTCTGCACGTGCTATACAGTTGACGATCGCGCCGAAGCGGACGGCTCTTTCACGAGGTGCAGGTCATGGGACTCCTGCCAGTACGCCGGATTCACGCGCGAGGCGAGCGGACACAATCCCAGGCCGACGTTCGGCAGCCGCGTGCAGCGCCGGTTCTACCATAAGACGAGTTATCCATATATAATGCGCGACGGCAGGCACGGATGCGTCGGCTGCGGACGCTGCATCAGCGCGTGTCTCACGAAGCTGGGCGTGCCCGACGTCGTCAAGCGCATTAGAAGAGGAATGCACAAGTATCTTCCGGCCCAAGACAGGGCCGCCGAGGTGTAAGCAATGGTTCTCACACCAGCCAAGCCGAGAAAAATGTGGGGAGTTACCGACCAGCCGAGCGAGAATCTCTACATGCCGATGATCGCGGTCGTGGACGAGATATTTGACGAAACCCCAGACACCAAGACCTTCAGGCTGTGCTTTGAGGATAAGGAATACGCAAAGTCGTTTAGCTGGGAGCCTGGGCAGTTCGTCGAAGTGACCATATTCGGCGCCGGCGAGGCGCCCATAGGATTTGCCTCGAACCCGCTGGAGAAGTCCTTTTTTGAGCTGACCGTTGTCGCGCGCGGCAAGGTCACGCAGATGATGCACGAGCTCAAGCGGGGAGACCAGGTCGGCATCCGAGGGCCGTTTGGCAATTGCTGGCCCCTGGAAGCCGTGAAGGGCATGGACCTCCTCGTGGTCAGCGGAGGCTGCGGACTCGCGCCGCTTCGGCCCGCGATTCTTCAGATACTGGCGAACCGGAAGGACTACGGCGAGTTCTGGATGCTGTACGGCGCGAGGACGCCGGCGGACCGCGACTTCAAGTACGATCTGGAAGAGTGGGCCAAGCGGGACGACATGCACCTGCTTCAGACGGTGGACATCGGTGACGATACCTGGAAGGACAACGTCGGCGTTGTGACGACCTTATTCGACAAGATCAAGATTGACGCCCGGAACACCGTTGCGCTCAACTGCGGCCCGGCGATCATGATCAAGTTCGTGACCATCGGCCTCCTGAAGATGGGGTTTTCGGAGGACCGGCTGGTCACCAGTCTCGAGCGCTACATGAAATGCGGCGTCGGGAAGTGCGGGCACTGCTGCGTCAACCATGTCTATCTTTGCACGGAAGGCCCGGTATTCACCTACCAGCAGATGCGCGCCTTGCCCGAGCTGAAACTCTAGGACCTTGTTGCACGAAGAATTGGCCTCAAAACTGGTAGGGAGCGTGGCGGTCGTCGGCGTCGGAGATGTCAGGCGCGGCGACGACGGCGCAGGCCCGCTTGTGATTCAACTGCTCGCGGAGGCGGGCGTCGAGTGTGTGATTGACAGCGGCGCGTCGCCGGAGCTCGATACCTGGAAGCTCCGGGAGCTGGCGCCCGATACGGTGCTGTTTGTAGATGCGGTTGACTTCGGCGGCGCACCAGGTGACGCGGCTCTGCTCTCGCCGACCGACCTGCGGACGAGCGGATTCGATACTCATAGAGCGCCGCTCAGGCTGACGATGGAATACCTGGAGCGCGGGCTGGAGTGCAAGTGCTTCGTGTTGGCGATTCAGCCGAAGGACGCGCGATACGGATCGCCTATGAGCGACGAGGTGAAGCGCTCGGCAGCGAATCTCGCGGGGGGATTGAGGAGCATAATCGGCCAGACAAGCGAAAGAGCCTGATCTTACTCGTGCATCGTGATGAGTGACGAGTGATGAGTGATATTGGATGTGGGATTGTCCAAAAAAGGGCATTCGGGAGGGCGAAGCTCCTGCTGAGCCGTGGTAGATTCGGCAGGAGACTCACCCTCTCAGGTATTCACACCCGAAGTTGCCGGATTTTGTATAAGAGTACGAGATACGAGTACGAGGTGTAGGGAGAACAAAAGTGAAGCAGCAGGAGTTTGCCTCGGATCTGTGGGCGCAGTTTCCCGGCGTCCTGGAGAGTCTCGAGGAGCATGTGAAGGATCAGTTTGTCGCCACTATTCCGCGTGACGCATTGCCTGCGGTGGCGAAGTACGCGGTCAACCAGTTGGGCGCGAGATTCGTCGTCACAGTGGCTACCGATATGCGGCCCAAGACCGGCGATTACCGCGTATCCTATATCCTGGCCTTCGATGGGGATAAGAAGTTCCTCGTGCTGCAATCTCATGTGCCTCCGGACGACCTCACAGTCGGCTCGATAACGCCGGAAGTGCCCGCGGCGAACTGGGCGGAGCGCGAAGCATTCGACCTGCTCGGCATCGTGCCGGTCGGCCATCCTGACCCTCGCCGGCTGGTGCTCTCCGATGACTTCCCGAAGGACGTTTATCCCCTTCGCCGGGAGTTTGCGTACAACGTGCGGTTCCCGTTCGAGCCGCAAAACGCTCCCCCGCCGAAGGATGCGCCTGAGGGAACGGTGGTCGTCCCGCTCGGCCCGTTCTATCCCGTCCTCGAAGAGCCGGCTCAGTTCAGGCTGTTCATGGACGGCGAGCGCGTAGTCGGCTCGGATTATCGGGGCTTCTACAACCACCGCGCCATCGAAAAGCTCGCGGACAGCGAGCTCAACTACAACCAGATTCCATTCGTGGCGCAGCAGATATGCGGGATTTGCGGCCAGGTCCACTCCTGCGCCTACTGCCAGGCCGTCGAGGACGCTTGCGGCATAGATACGCCGATCCGCGCGAAGTACATCCGCTCCCTTCTCCTGGAGCTCGAACGCATACACAGCCATCTCCTTTGGGTCGGCCTGGCCGGGCACATAATCGGGTTCGACACCATCCTGATGCAGGTGTGGCGGATCAGGGAGCCGGTCATGTGGCTGATGGAGCGTGTCACCGGCAACCGCAAGCACTATTCATCGAACCTGATCGGTGGCGTGCGATTCGATATAGACGATGCCGCGGCCGAGGACATCAGGCGGGTTATAGATAAGGTCGAGGCCGAGTTCAAGGGTATCGCCGATGCAGTCGTGATAGACACAACCCTCATGGCCCGCCTGAAGGGTGTCGGCATACTCACGGAGGAGAACGCGCGGGCCTTTGGCGCGGTGGGTCCGACTGCCAGAGGCTCGAACCTGCCGATAGATGTGCGAGTGGACCATCCCTACGCCGCATACGAGGAGCTCGGCGTCCAAATCCAATATCAGGACGGCTGTGACTCCTGGGCGAGGACGATTGTGAGAGTTCTGGAGACCTTCGAGTCCATCCGCCTCGTTCGCAAGGCGCTCGATGACATGCCGGCAGGCCCGGTCATGGCCGATATCGTCCAGGATTTGCCCTACGGGAAGATCGGCCTGTGCTCGGTCGAGGCCGCGAGAGGCGAGTCGCATCACTACGTGTTGAGCGGCGAAGAGAATCGGCCGTACCGCTGGCGGGTTAGGGCGCCCACGTACCCGAACCTCCAGGCGGTGCCGTGCATGATCGAGGGCCTTCAGCTTGCGGATGTTCCAATCAGCATTGGCAGCTACGACCCATGCTTCTCGTGCACAGAGCGTGTGGAGACGCTCGACGTGAATACGAAGGAAGTCCGCATTTACACCAGAGCGGAGCTGGAGGAGATGTCCAGGCGCAGGGGCCGGAAGGAGTAGGCGCAGATGTTCAAGGCTAAGTTCAAGGAAGCGGTGATATGCTTTGGCGCGGGCCGGGTGACTCTTCCGTATCCGTTCAAGCCGGCACAGGTGCCGCCGAAGTTCCGCGGCAAGATCGAGTTCGACGCCCGCAAGTGCATCGGCTGCGGCGGCTGCGCGAACGTCTGCCCGCCCAGGTGCATCGTTATAGAGGACATCGGCGAGGTCTCGAGGATCACCTTCCACCTCGATCGGTGCATCCAGTGCGCCAGGTGCTACGAGGTCTGCCCCGAGGACGCAATCTGGCCGACGGACCAATTCGAGACTTCGACTCCAGACAAATCCGACCTGAAGTCGGACATGGCGCTCTGGATGTCGAGCTGCCAGCGATGCGGTCGCTGCTTCGAGACGGAGAATGCGATAGACAAGTTTCGCAGTAAACGCTGGCGCGGCAGAGGCCCCGGCGAAGAGAACAAACACGGCATATTCCCGGTCAAGCCAGCTATTGATTTCGTACCCCCTGTGTCGCTGGTCAGGGAAGGCGAGGAGGACCAATGATACCCGAGCTTTGCAGGAAGATGTTCCCGAAATCGCTCTGGCTGTTCCACGCGAACTGCGGAGCGTGCAACGGCTGCGATATCGAGGTCATTGACGTCCTCACGCCGTACTACGACGTGGAGCGGTTCGGGATGAAGCTGGTCGGGAGCGCGCGCCATGCGGACGCGCTCGTCATATCCGGCTCGGTCAGCAGGCAGGTGGCGCCCGCGCTGAGGCGGCTCTACGAAGCGGTGCCCGACCCGAAGGTGGTAATAGCGGTCGGGGCATGCGCGGTCGGCGGCAATATATGGTTCGACACCTACAACATACTTGGCGGCGCGGATAAGGTCGTGCCGGTCAACATGTACATTCCCGGATGTCCGCCGAGGCCGGAAGCGATTATCTACGGTGCGGCGCTGGCGCTGGGCCTCGTGCCGAAGAAGGTGGCGGCGCGGCACGAGCAGCACCTTCCGCCCGGCTTCGACCTCGATGAGTACTTGGACAGATGGCAGGGCGAACCGGTAGCGGCCCCTGGTTAGAGGAAGGAAGGACCGGAAATGCAACCGTTGGTAGCTGCTGTAGTGGCAATCCCGTTCCTGGGCGCAGTCGCTTGCCTGGCTGTTAGGGACCGGGCCTCCAAGCCGGTCGCTGCTCTGGCGACGCTCCTCACGGCTGCCGCTGCAGTCGCGCTATCGGTCAATCTACCCGTCAAGACCTATCTCTTCGGCACTATGCCCTGGCTCGGCGAAGCGGCGTCGAACGGCCTTTTCGGCTATCAACTCGATCCGCTGGCGTTCGCAATGCTGCTGGTCTCGACGATCATCGGCGTCGCGATTGCCATTTACTCCGCCGGATACCTTTCACGCGGCAACCGCGATCATCCCGTAGAGGCCGGACATGCGCGGTATTACTTCTGGCTGCTCGCGTTCGTCGGCTCGATGGTGGGGATTGCCATCTCGCCCACGCTGCTTCAACTGCTCATATTCTGGGAGCTGACGACGCTCTGCTCCTGGGCCTTGATCTCGTTCTACGACAACCAGGAGAGCTTGAAGGCCGGCATGAAGGCGCTGATGGTGACATCATTCGGCGGGCTGTTCTTCCTCGGCGGCCTCATTTGGGTCTTCAGCGTCACGGGATCGGCGAAATTCTCCGCGCTCGGCCTGATGACGCCGGGAGCGCGCGCGCTGGCATTCGCGTTCTTCATGATCGCTGCGTGGGCGAAGAGCGCTCAGCTTCCGTTCCACACATGGCTGCCGGATGCGATGGCCGCGCCGACGCCGATCAGCGCGTATCTGCACGCCGCAGCAATGGTGAAGGCGGGCGTATTCCTGACGGCGAGGCTCATATCGGCTGGCTGGGCGCTCCCGACGGGAATGGGCCTGCTGCTCTCCATCGGCGCGCTTGTGACGATGTTCGCCGCCCTCTACCTCTACTTCTTCCAGGACGATCTGAAGCGCCTGCTCGCCTACTCGACCATAGCGCAGCTCAGCTACATATTCCTCGGCATCGGATTGGGAGCGCTGGGCTCGTCCCTGGCGTTCAGGGGAGCGGTCCTTCACATAATGATGCACGCCTGCGCCAAGACCACGCTGTTCCTGACGGTCGGTGCGGTCGCATACGCCACCGGGACCCGAAGCATCTCCAAGCTGTCCGGCATGGCGCAGAGCATGCCGATTGCCGCTGTCGCGTTCTTCGTGGGCGCGTTCGCGTTGACCGGCGTGCCGCCGCTGGCCTGCTTCTGGAGCAAGATTTACGTTCTGGCGGGGGCTTTGCAGGTTCCCGGCGCATTCGGTCCTATTGCGCTGATACTCGTGCTCGTCGAGAGCCTCGTCACATTCGGCTGGTTCTTGTGGGTGGGCCAGAAGGTGTTCTTCGGCAAGGCAAAAGGCGCGTCCGCGAAGGCGCAGCCTTTGGAGGCCGCACGCGCGCTCGATCTCCCGCGAACCATGAATTGGATCTTGATAGGATTGATCATTCTGACGTTGCTCGCGCCGCTTGCGGGCATTCCGATAGTCTCGCGTCTTGCTGCCGTGCCCTGATTGCCACGGTGAGGAGTTTGGAAGATGGTTTGCACTAATGTGGAGATAGCCTTTGCGCTGCTTCTGGTGGGAGCGCTGGTCTCATGCTGTATGCGCTCATGGCGGTTGGCAGGCTGGGTGGCAACCGCCTTTATCGGCATCGCGACACTGCTTGCGTGGAACGACGGGCTGAACGTCCTGCTAAGCGGAAGCACGATACAGGGACCCATCGCCGCATTGCCCAGGTTTGGGAGCCAGCTTGCCGTAACGCTGGATCCCCTCAGTGCCGGCTTCGTGATGCTCATCACCGGCGTCTCGCTGATGGCGACCGTGTACTCCATTGGCTACATGGAGCACTACCCGCGCGAGAGTCCCCGCAGGTTCTACGCTCTTCTGCAATTGTTCATAGCCGGCATGGTAGGCGTCGTCTCCGTTTCCGACTGGCTCTTCTTCATAGTCTTCTGGGAGGTAATGACGCTCGCGTCCTACTTCCTTGTCACTTTCGAGCGCAGCGATCCCCAGGCAGTGAGAGCCGGATTCAAGTATTTCATAATGACTCACGTCGCCACGGCCGGATTGCTCATCACGGCAATCGTGCTCTGGGGCAACACCGGCTCATTTGCATTCGAAGCTCATAAGTCGGGCCTGTCGTTCATGGGGTTTCCTCTTAGGAGCCTTCTGCTGGCGCTCTACCTGCTCGCATTCACCACGAAGGCGGGCATCTTCCCGATGGGGGACTGGCTGCCGGATGCTCATCCCACGGCGCCATCCGGGGTTTCGGCGATTCTCTCCGGCGTAATGATCAAGCTGGGCGCGTACGGCGTCCTGCGCGTGTTCTGGGGGATGCTGCCTCATATCGGCAGGCAGGGCGAAATCATGACCTGGGGCACGATAATCGTCTTTCTCGGCACGCTCTCCGCCTTCGTCGGCGGCTTGACGGCCATGAAGGAGAACGACTCGAAGCGCCTGCTCGCCTTCTCCAGCATCAGCCAGTCCGGTTACATCTTCCTGGCCCTGGGCATCGGAATCGCCTTCTCCGCGTCGGCGAAGCTGTCGTCGCTCGCGCTGCTGGGGCTTCTTGGCGCGGGCTTCCATATCCTCAACGACGGCATCTACAAGTCTCTGTTGTTCATGAACGCCGGGTCCATTCTCTACTCGACCGGCACGCGCGATCTAAATAAAGTCGGTGGGCTTTCTTCGGTTATGCCACTAGCCGCGGCCGCCGGGCTTGTGGGCGTTGCCAGTTTGTCGGGCCTGCCTCCGACGAACGGCTTTGCGTCGAAGTGGCTGATATACCAATCGTCAATATCCGGCGGGCTGCGATTCGCGCCCTTTGTGATCGTTGCGGTCGTGGCTTTCTTCATCAGCCTGAGCACCCTAGCCTACTCGTTGAAATATTACAATGCTGCTTTTCTCGGCAAGCCGGCGGCCGAAGGACGCCGACCAACCAACATACCCGCGACGATGACGTTCGCCCAATGCGTGCTTGCGCTCGCCTGCATAGTCATAGGTCTGGCTCCCGTATGGGCTATCAAGCCGATCGTGTCTGTTTTCGGCGCTTCACTGCCGGAGACGTTCAGCGTCGGCGCAGCGAGCAGCCTGGCCGCTATTCCCGCGTATGGAGCCGTGCCTGCGGTGTGGAGCCCCGTGGCGCTCTTCGCGGTGTTCCTGATCTGCTTCGCCATAGCGGAGGGGATACGCGGCTCCGGCAAGGCCAAGACGAGAGCCGTTCCGAGCTGGTATGGGGGCGAAGAGCATACGGACGACGAAGTGCGATACAGGGCGCATGGCTTCTACTCGCCGTTCAATCAGGCTTTCGCAAAGGTTTATCCGCACCTGCCGATTCCGCGCCTGCCGAGCATCAAGAGGCTGCGCTCAGCCCTGGATTTCGACTCCTGGCTTTACGGCCCGCTCGTGCGCTGGGGAGGTGGCCTTGTGGACAGGATTAGCCGGTCGCACGCCGGTATTCCACAGCTCTACATGGTGTGGCAAGTAGTCGGCATGATCGTAGTACTGGTTCTGCTCTTTGTGCTTATTCGGTAAATTCGGGGGAAGCGATGTCCGCGAGTACGATCATAGTTAACGGCCTCATAGCACTGCTTCTCGCTCCGTTGTTCGACGGCGTGGTGAGGAAGGTCAAGGCGATCATACATTCGCGCAAGGGACCGCCGATAACCCAGGTGTACATTGATATACTCAAGCTCCTGGGCAAGGAGGATTTGCGCTGCACCGCAAGCGCGATTTTCCGATTTGCACCGGCGGTTGCGTTGGCGGCCTTTCTGGTCGTTGCGCTGCTGACGCCGATGGGGATGCCGTGCGCCGGACTTCCCGGCGACATGGTCACGTGGATTTATTTCCTGACACTCGGGGCGGCCGCGATAATAGTGCTCGCGGCGGCATCCGGCAATCCGTTCGCCGAGGCAGGCGCAGCCAGGGAGATTATGATGCTCCTGTCGGTCGAGCCGATAGTGGTTGCCGCATTGATCACCGCTGCGATCAAGAGCGGTTCCATGCAGCTAACGGACATGACTGCCTGGAACATCTCGCACGGGCCGGCTGTGTCCATGGTCACCGCCGGCATAGCATTCTTCCTGGCGCTGCAGGCGGCATTGGGCAAGCTGCCGTTCGACATAGCGGAAGCCGAGAGCGAAATAGTAGACGGTCCGCTCATCGAGCTAAGCGGGCCGAAACTCGCGACGATGAAGCTCGCTCTCCTGATCCGGCAACTGGTGTACTGCTTCCTTCTGGTGCAGATATTCATTCCCTGGCCGGTGTTCAGCCTGTGGCCGCTGTCGGTGCTGGCCGCACTCGTCAAGGTGCTGATTCTTTTCGTGCTGGCCGCGGTGATCGAGGCGGTCAGTCCCAGGCTTAGAATAGACCAGGCGATAAGCTATACGGGCAGGGTACTGTTTGTGGCGCTCGCTGCTCTCGTTCTCGCAGTAATAGGAGTGTAGCAATGACTGGAATCCGTCCTGAGTTGGTTCATACTTTAAGCCTTTTGATGATCTTTACCAGCTTTGCGGCTGTGGAGGCCAGGAACCTGCGGCATGCCACCGTCGCATATCTGGGCCAGGCGCTGCTGATATGCGGCCTGCTGCTGGCCTATGCGACTCAAAACGAGGCGCTGCTCTACTGGGCCGCGACCGCGCTCGTCACCAAGGCGATACTCGTGCCGTGGTTCCTCTGGCGGGCGACGGCAGGCGCCGAGCAGGAGGAAAAGCCGCTGATCGGCTTCGGCATATCGGCCGTCATCCTAATCGCCCTTCTGGCGGCGATGTATAAGTTCACGCATGCCCACGCGGCGCTGTTCGTCAACGTAGGCGGCGAGCTGGCTTCGATTGCTGAGATCAACCTCGCGGTCGCGTTCACCGTGTTCGTCCTGGGGCTTTACGCGATATTGACCCGGCGCGATGCGATAAAGACGGTGATCGGGCTCTGCCTGCTCGAAAACGCCGTCCACCTGAGCCTTGTCAGCCTTGCGCCGACGATCAGGGAAACTGCGCTGGCCGGAATCGCGACGGAAGTGGTCGTGACCGTCTATCTCCTGCTCTACATCATAGGCGGGATAAGAGAGAAGTTCGGCTCGACGGATACATTCAAGCTTTCAGAACTGCACTGGTAGAGGTGTGAAATATGTCTCCTGAGACGGCATCCATTTTGCCCGCGCTGGTGGTGATCTTCCCGGCTGCGGCAGGAATATTGATTTTCATCATCGGCCGATTCGTTGGGGGATTCAGGGAGGCGCTCGCCGTGCTGGGATCCGCCGGCGCGCTGGTGTTCTCCCTGGGCATCGGACAGGCGGCCCTGAGAGGCGGTGTGCTCACCTCGTTCCGCAATCAGTTCCGTGCCGATGCCCTGAGCGCCCTGCTCGTCGTCCTGGTCTCCGGCATCGGCTTCCTGGCGACGATCTACTCTCTCAAGTACATGCGCCACCATGTTCAGGAAGGCGGGCTGACGCACACGACTACCAGCGGGCGTTTGACGGCGTACTACGGCTGGCTGATGTTCTTCATCTCCACGATGCTGTGGGCCTGCCTCTCGAACAACGTTATCATGCTCTACGTCGCGGTGGAGGCGAGCACGATCGCCAGCGGGCTTCTCGTCGCCTTCTACTGGGACAAGCGGGCGCTCGAAGCGGGCTACAAGTACCTGATGCTGCTCACAGTCGGGATAACCTTCTCGCTCTTCGGCTGCGTCCTGGTTTATGCGACCGGGGCCAATATCCTCGGCGGCTCGAAGGGGCTTCTGCTGTCCGATCTGAAATCAGTAGCCGGTCTGTTCCCGAGGACTACCGTCATCCTGGCGTCGGCCTTCTTGATAGTAGGCTTTGGAACGAAGGCCGGCGTTGCGCCGTTCCATCCCTGGCTGCCGGATGCGCACGCGGAAGCGCCTACGCCCATCTCCGCCCTGCTCTCAGGCGTGATGATTAAGGTGGCGATGTACGCGCTGGTGCGGACCGTCAGCATGTTCTATCCGAGCTTTGCGCCGGTCGCTATGTTCGCGCTCGCTCTGGGCGTGTTCACCATGGTCATCGGTGACTTGATGGCCCTCGCCCAGGACGACTTGAAGCGCATGCTCGCCTACTCGTCCGTAAGTCAGATAGGCTACGTGCTGATGGGGTTTGGAATCGGCACGCAGTTGGGCGTATACGCGGGGCTTTTCCATATGCTGAATCACGCCCTGGGTAAGGCTCTCCTCTTCCTGGCCGCAGGAGCGGTGATATACGCCACAGGCGCCCGCAGGATTTCACAACTGGGCGGGCTGTCCAGGAGGATGCCCGTCACGAGCTTCTGCTTCTTCGTAGGCGCGCTGGCAGTGTCCGGCATTCCTCCGTTCAACGGATTCCAGAGCAAACTGGCATTGTTCGTTGCCGGCGCCCGAGCAGGTGACTGGTGGGCGGTCATAATAGGAATAGGGACCAGCCTGATAACGCTGCTCGTGCTCGCGAAGGCGGCGAAGGCGATATTCTGGGGTCAGCCGGATTCGGCATACGCGCCGACGGTGCGGGAGGCTCCTTTGACGGTTGTAGCGGCCATGGTGATCCTCGCGGCGCTGTGTCTGGCAATCGGTGTCTACCCGAAATCCGTGTATCCGCCCCTGAAGGCCGCATCCGCCGTCGTGCAGACGATAAAGACTCCGACGCCCGAGCCGGCGGCGAAGCAGCCGGTTCCACATCGTTCCGCCTTCAGCGATGGCGAGCACCAATGCACGAACTCACTGCCACGCAGAATATCCTCTCCATTGCCCTGAGCGAGGCCGCCAAGGTCGGCGCGGCGCGGATCACCAGGATTTCCGTGAAGGTCGGCGAGTGGTCTACCTTCGAGCCTGACTGCATCCGCTTCTATTTCGATATCATCGCGCGGGGAACTCCGGCCGAGGACGCGGCGCTCGCCATCGAGACGATACCGGTCACGTATGCCTGTGAGGAGTGCGGCCTCGAATACACGCCCGTCGAAGGCCGATTCCGGTGTCCCCGGTGCTCCGGCGTCGGAGGGACGGTTGTCAGCGGCAGGGAGATTTATGTAGAATCAATAGAGGTGCAGCATGCAGATACCGGTGATCCAAAAAGTCCTGGCGGCGAATGACCTCATCGCGGAGGAGCTGCGCGCGCAGTTCGAGAAAGCGGGGCTGTTCGTCGTCAACCTGCTCGGCTCGCCGGGCGCCGGGAAGACCAGTCTGCTGGAGCGAACCCTCGAGCGCGCCCGTGGAATGAAGCTGGGAGTGATCGAGGGCGACCTGGCGACCTCGCTGGACGCGGATAGAATCGCCCGCTTCGGCGTGCCGGTCGTCCAGGTCAACACAGGCGGCGCCTGCCACCTCGATGCGGCTATGGTCAGGAAGGCGCTCGGCAGCCTCGACGTGTCCGGGCTTGATGTCCTGCTGATCGAAAACGTCGGGAATCTCATCTGCCCGGCGCAGTTCGACCTCGGCGAGGCGTGTAAAGTGGCCGTGTGCAGCCTCCCCGAAGGCGATGATAAGGTCCTCAAGTATCCCGCGATCTTCAGCCTGGTCTCCGCCGTCGTGCTGAACAAGCTGGACTTGGTGAACCATTTGAATTTCAACCTGCCCGACTTCAGGCGGCATCTCGCGGAGTTGAATCCCGATGCCGCTCTGATGGAGCTGTCCTGCCTCACAGGCGAGGGCCTTGATCGGTGGATAGAATGGCTGGGACTAAGAGCCAGAAAAGCGAGAGAACCCGGTGGCAGATCGCAATCTCCGGCACAGTGCAGGGAGTAGGCTTCCGGCCGTTCGTGTATCAACTGGCCCGGAGGCACAACCTCGCCGGATGGGTTTGCAACACGCCCGGCGGAGTCCTGATCGAAGCCGAGGGTGACGAGGAGAAGCTCCGGCGCTTGCTGGAGTCACTGCGCTCTGAGACGCCCGCGCTCGCCTCGGTGTCCGACGTGCGGGTGAAGCCCGTTTCTCCTACCGGTGGCACTGAGTTTCTGATACGAAGCAGCATCGGCGGCGCAGAGGTCCAGCCGATCGTGCCGCCGGATGTCGCTGCGTGCGCCGATTGCATCGCCGACGTCCTGACTCCAGGAAACCGCCGCCACCTGTATCCCTTCACCAACTGCACAAACTGCGGGCCGCGGTTCACGATCATCCGCCGCGTCCCATACGACCGGCCTAATACCACCATGCAGGGATTCCGCATGTGCCCCGAATGCGGGGCGGAATACGACGACCCCACCGACCGACGATTTCACGCTCAGCCGAACGCATGTCCGGCCTGCGGGCCCCATCTCAGCTTGGACGGACGCGAGTACCCGGATGACTCGGAGGCGATTTCGAGGTCGGCCGCCTTGCTGCGAGAGGGCAAAATCCTGGCCGTCAAGGGCCTGGGCGGATTCCACCTGGCCTGCGACGCCCGGAATACCGAAGCCCTGCGCACGTTGAGGATGCGCAAGGGACGCGCCGGAAAGCCGTTCGCGCTGATGTGCGCCGACCTCGACGAGGTCCGCAGGATATGCGAAGTTGACCGCACATCGGAGGCGCTGCTTCTGTCGCCGGAGCGGCCGGTTGTGCTGATGCCTGCGCGCCGGGACAGCGGCATTTCACCACTCGCTGCTTCTGGAACCGGGTCGCTCGGCGTGATGCTCCCTTACACGCCGCTCCATCAACTGCTCCTGGCGGAGAGTCCGCCGTCACTCGTGATGACGAGCGGCAACCTGGCCGAGGAGCCGATCGTGCACCGGAATGAGGAGGCAGTCGAGCGGCTGGGGCACATCGCCGATCGCATCCTGGCGCACAACAGGCCGATACACATGCCGTGCGATGACTCGGTTGCGCGGGTCGTTGACGGCGTCCCGATGGTTATCAGACGGGCGAGGGGATACGTCCCGAGGCCTATAGAGATTGACATGGAAATGCCCCAAGTGCTGGCGTGCGGCGGCGATCTGAAGAGCGCCTTCTGCCTCACCAAGGGCCGGCTCGCACTGCTGAGCCAGCACCTCGGCGATCTCGATAACGCGCCGACTCTGGAGCATTACCGGCGGATCGTGGATCATTTCTGCGGCTTCTTCGCCGTCCAGCCGGAAGTAATCGCGCACGACCTCCACCCGGATTACCACTCCACGCGATATGCGATGTCGCTCTCCGCCGCGGCGGACCGCAGGGTCGGCGTGCAGCATCACCATGCCCATATCGCAAGCTGCATGGCCGAGAACCGCCTATCCGGGCCGGTAATCGGTGTCGCCTTCGACGGGACGGGCTTCGGCGCGGACGGGCGCATCTGGGGCGGGGAATTCCTGGTCGCGGATTACGATGACTTTCGGAGGGCTGCTCATCTCGCCTACGTGCCGATGCCGGGCGGAGAAGCCGCGATTCGCAGGCCGGGCAGAATGGCGCTGGCTTACCTATTGCATACATTTGGCCCGTCGGAAGTCGGCATCGCACCCGGTCTCTCATCCGCCGAGGCCCAGGCGGTCAGGACGCAGATCGAGCGGGGGCTGAACGCGCCTCTCACATCGAGCATGGGGCGGCTTTTCGACGCGGTTTCCGCGCTGCTCGGCATATGCACGGAGGTCACTTACGAAGGCCAGGCCGCCATCGAGCTTGAGGCAATGGCGTCCGGGCCGACGGAGCAGACCTACGCCTACGACATCGTCGAAGGCCAGTCAGGTGCGCTCGGAATTGACGTCCGGCCGATGATTGCCCGGATCGCGGAGGAGATCGAGCGAGGGACTCCGGCGGAATCGGTCTCGAGCATATTCCATTCCACGGTTGCCGACATGGTTGTGAGTGTCTGCTGCAAGGTGAGGGATCAGACGGGCTTGAATCGGGTCGTCCTGAGCGGCGGCGTCTTCCAGAACGTGCTGCTGCTCGGAATGGCGCTCGAACGCCTGAGACGCCAAGATTTTGAGGTGTTCCGGCACAGCATGGTGCCATGCAACGACGGCGGAATCTCGCTCGGCCAGGCGGTCGTGGCGGCTCGGAGGTGTGCGCGCTCATGTGCCTAGCTATACCGATGAAAGTAGTCGAAATCAGAGGAAAGACAGCCCGCGTGGAGCAGGAAGGTGTCTCCAGGGAAGCCAGGATAGACTTCCTTGAGGGCATCGAGGTCGGCGATTTCGTGCTGGTTCACGCGGGCATAGCGATCCAGCGGGTGCGCCCGGAAGATGCGGAAGAGACGCTCCGCCTGATGAGGATGATAGCCGATGAGATACGTTGACGAGTTCCGGGACAGCAGCCTGGCTCGCGATCTCGCGGAGCAGATACGCCGGGAAGCGATGCGCCCGCTTTGCTTCATGGAGGTCTGCGGCACCCACACAATGGCGATCGCCCGGTATGGGATCAAGGGCCTGCTGCCGGAGAACCTGAGGCTCATATCCGGCCCCGGCTGTCCCGTGTGCGTCACCCCACAGGCGCAGATAGACCAGTTCATCGGCCTGGGCAAGTCTCCGGAGACTGTTCTTGCCACGTTCGGCGACATGATCCGCGTGCCCGGCACTCGCTCGAACCTCGAAGCCGAGCGTGCGCGAGGAGCCGACGTTCGAGCGGTCTACTCGCCCCTGGATGCACTTGCCATCGCTGGGGAGAACCCGGATAAGCGGGTGGTGTTCTTCGGCGTTGGCTTTGAGACGACGGCGCCGGCCGTGGCTCTCGCGATTCTGGAGGCGCGAAAGGCCGGCCTCCCCAATTTCCACGTGCTGTGCGCCCACAAGCTCATCCCGCCGGCGATGGCCGCATTGGCGAGCGACCCCGAAATCGCCATTGATGGGTTCATCTGCCCCGGCCACGTGAGCGCCATCATCGGGAGCGCCGCGTATGAACCCATCGCCCGCGACTGCGGCATCCCGTGCGTCATAGCGGGCTTCGAGCCGGTGGATATTCTCCAGTCGCTTCTCATGCTGGGGAGACAGGCGGCTGCCGGCCGCTCTGAGGTGGAAGTCCAGTATTCCAGGGCCGTCTCTAGGGAAGGAAATCCCGCCGCGATGAGCTGCGTCCGCGCCGTATTCGAGCCGGCGGATGCCGAGTGGCGCGGGCTTGGGACAATTCCCGGCAGCGGACTGCGCTTGAGACCGGAGTTCGCCGCATTCGACGCATCCCAATTCCTCGCCCAAGCTTCGTCTGCTCCTTCGGAGGACACGGCTTGCGAGTGCGGCCTGATACTCAAGGGGTTGAAATCGCCGACCGACTGCCGCGCCTTCGGGACGGCCTGCACGCCTGAGCATCCTCTTGGTCCCTGCATGGTCTCAGGCGAGGGCGCCTGCGCCGCCGAGTACAAGTACTCTGAGGAGTGATGAGTGAGGAGTGAGAAGAGTTGAGAGTTGAGTGTTGAGTGATGCTGGATGCTTGGTGCTCGATACTGGATGCCGGATGTTGTCCCGCCTACGGACGGGATCCCGCCAGAGGCGGGAGAAGTTGGGCGTTCTCCCTTTCTCCCACACCCCCATCCCCCCACACTCCCACACTCCCATTCTCCCATTCTCCCCCTCGCCTTGAATGGCGTCCGGCGCCGTGATATACTTACCCAAGGGCACTTATGAACGACGACATCATCCTCCTGGCCCACGGCGCAGGCGGAAAGAAAAGCGCCGACCTGATCAGCGGCCTGTTTCTGCGATACTTCGGAAACCCGATCCTCGATCTCCTTGGGGATTCGGCCATAGTCCAGAGCGACGGGCGAAAACTGGCCTTCACTACCGACTCGTTCGTCGTGGATCCGCTCTTCTTCCCCGGCGGGGATATCGGAAAGCTGGCCGTCTACGGCACCGTCAACGACCTTGCGGCTGCCGGGGCCGGGCCGCTCGCCCTGAGCGCGGCTTTCATTCTGGAGGAGGGCCTGGACTTCGAGACGCTGGAGCGCGTTGCCGCCTCGATGAGGGATGCAGCGGCGGATGTCGGCATACCCATCGTCGCGGGCGATACCAAGGTTGTCACGCGCGGCTCAGCCGACCGGATGTTCATCACAACCTCGGGTATCGGCCTGCTCCCGGACGGGAAAGAGCCTCCTTCGCCGGAGAGGGCGGCTCCCGGCGACATGGTGATCCTGAGCGGCACGATTGCCGATCACGGGATGGCCGTCATGGCCTGCCGCGAGGGCATCCGCTTCTCTTCGGAAATCCAGAGCGATTGTGCGCCTCTTCACCGCCTGGTTGCCGCCGTTCTCGAAGCTGCGCCGAATGTCCACTGCCTGCGCGATCCGACTCGCGGCGGTCTGGCGGCCACGCTGAATGAACTCGCCGCTCGATCCGGCGTCTGTATAGAGATCGAGGAGTCCGGCATACCAGTCAAAGAGGATGTCCGCGTTGCCTGCGAGCTTTTGGGAATAGATCCGCTGCACGTCGCCAGCGAGGGAAGGATGGTGGCGATCGTTCCGCACGGAGAGGCGGAGATGGCTGTGGCCGCCATGCGGCGCCACCCTAATGGCACAAGGGCTGAGGTGATCGGCCGAGTCCAGGCTGCGCCGGCCGGGCGAGTGCATCTCCGTACCGCTATGGGGAGCCTGCGCGTCCTCGATGTGCCGTCTGGCGACCTCCTCCCCCGGATATGCTGAGTGAACGCTTCTGTTCTCAACATATGGAGGTTGAAGTATGTTGATTCGAAGAGCAAAGGCAGTCTTGCTGTTCGCGCTCGCGGGCATGGCGCTTCCGGCTTTGGGCGATTCCACCGAGATCAAGATAGCCACGCAGCCGGGTCCGAAGGCGCGTATCGTTGTTACTTCTAAGGATCCACTCATGCAGCGAACCGGCGCCTGGTGCCGGGATTTCCTGGCGAAGCGGGGACTTGCGGTCGAGCCGGAGACATTCAGAGACCTGGGCAAAGGCAACTCGCCCGCGTGGATATTGGAGGTCAAGGGCGATTGCCCGATCGCCCATTCGCTCGGAATCAATACCGCTCCGCTCGACGCCGCTCGCGCCGATGCCTTCATCCTGACCGTGTCCAAGAAGGGCAGCCGGCCCGTGGTCTCGGTTGTCGGCAGAAACGTTCAAGGAGTGCGCTCCGGCGTCGTTCGTCTGGTCGCAATAACGGCCCACCACGGCGAATATCTCTCCGCGCCGAAGACCTCCGAGTTCCGCACGCCCTTCTTCCCGGTCCGGCGGATCACGATCTGCCCGACCGGCCGCATTGCACAGTATGACGCCGCTGATAAGCCCTGGGTTGACACGCTCTCGACCCGCTGGAGCGACGAACGCATCCGGCGGTACGCGGAGCAGCTCTGGCTGTTCGGATTCAATTCGGTCGAGCTTTGCGAGCTGCGCGGCTACCGTGCCACATACACCGATGAGCAGTTGAAAAAGGAAGTCACGCCCAAGCTGCGGGTGTTCATGAAGGCTGTCCGCGACAACGGCATGGAGGTCAGCCAGTTCATCTGGGGCCAGAACCTGTTTGCGGAGGGCGCGAGTCTCTGCTGGAACTCGCCCGAGGAGCGGCCGGTCATGGAGAAGGAGTTCAGGAGGCTGGCGCAGACCTACGGCGACCTGGTGGATCACATAGTCGTGCACGTGGGCGATCCCGGCGGCTGCGACCGCAACGGCTGCGACCCATACAAGACCACTCAGGAAATCGCAACCGGCCTGCTCAATGAGTATCGCAAAGTCAATCCGAATGTAACCGTGACCCTGAGCACCTGGGCGAACTTCGGCTTCTGGGACGGCGCTCCGGGGGTCAAGTTCCTCGACGAGAGCTACTCGCCGAAGGAGATCGGCATTGCCCTGCACCGATGGTACTACCCGGACAAGGCGAAGCTGGTCCGCGATTCCGGCAGGGATGTTGATATATGGAGCTGGTACATGAGCGATTTCGAGCTGCAACTCAACATGTCGCTCTTCATGCGCCGGGTCAACAAGTATTTCGCCGCGCTCCCCGATCGGGCTTCGAAGGATATTCGCGCGATCTCGACGGAGATTTGCTTCCACGGCTGGCCGCAGATCATAAACGCCTACGTGAGCGCCCAGAAGATGTGGTCGCCCAGGAGAAGCCTGCAGGACATCGAGAGCGAGTTCTGCGCAGGCACGTTCGGAGACAAGAACGCCGACGCCATGGTGCAGGTGTACCAGACCTGCGAGAAGCGCGTCCGCCCGGACTGCTATTTCGCATTCACCCCCACATGGGACCATGCGCGTGTGGTGCTCGGTACACCGCAGTTCAGCAGGCAGTGCCGCGCCGCCCTGGAGGCAGGCGAGGCGGTGACTCTCGACCCGAACCGCCCGCCCAGGTTTACCTCGGCTACCGATCCCCAGGCGCTTAAGGACTACCTGATGCGCAGCCTCAACCTGATAAGCATCTTCTCGGAGGCACAGGAGAAAGTCAAGCGCGCAAGAAGCGCTGGTGCGAGCCAGGAGGAGCTGCGGAAGATCGTTGATGACGCCGAGTCGAGGGCGCAGCCGTTCAAGATTGACCCGGACTACCGTCACCTCTCAGCTGAGCTTAAGAAGCGAATAACGGAGAAAGCCCGGTGAACCAGGCTCCGTCCTGGACGATGCACACAGCGCCGTTTACGGTGCTTTCTCGTGGACGGCAGCCCGGTGCACTGACCCGCGTGCTGTCCCGAAAAGCACCGCGATGGTCACTGCAAGCTTGAACGCCGTGTACCATGAGATCTCGCGCGCAACCAGCCCGTCCTTGACGGCACCTGGGAAGATGTCCGGTATCGTCCATGCCCAGACCAGCTTCACCAGGAACAGCGTGAGCACAAGAACGAGCGCGATCACAGCAAGTACGCCGGGCACAATAGCGACCGCCCAGGCTTTCTTCATGAGCGCACCTCCTTATTAGTCGGCTATTTACGCCCGTTCTGCACGGCTGTGGGGAGTTCCTTCTCGCCCGACGTCTACGGGAGGAAAAGTCCCCCTGAGGCTCTAACAGTTCCACGTAGCTTGGCCGGCGCCGACGGCATATCGAGCCTGAGCGTGCCGGACATCTCATCAGGTGTGGAGGAGCAGAACTTGAGAAGATTGGCCTCGATTCCATTGGCATTGTGGGTCGTCCTTATGGTGCTGTCCACCGCGAGCGCTGACGTAGCGCTCATCGCCCGCGATGGAAAAGTGGGCTTCCGGATTCCGTATGTCGTCACCATAGCCCCGGGGACGATTTTCTATGAAACCAGCGGCGGCCGGGATTACCTGGCCGGCAGCCCGTCGTCGTCGAGCACGGTGGGATGCACGACCGAGCGGCAGTGGAAGACCGGCGACGGCCGGCTGCTGTGCGTCAGCTTCGAGCAGAACCCCAACGGATACATCATGAAGCTCAGCGCGTCGCCGAACGAGGGCATCTCCAAATGGGGATTTGCGCTCAAGGCGTCCGATAATGAGTACTTCACCGGCCTGATGGAGCGAGTCGTTGACGGGGATGACAACGAGTCCTGGAGGGAGGGCATCACCCAGGCTCTCGATCTGCGCGGGCAGAAGGTGGAGATGGTCGTAAAGCCGACCACCGCCGTCTATGCTCCGTTCTTCTTATCCAGCCGAGCATATGGGCTTGCCGCGAACACCACTTGGCCCGGGCTTTTCGATTTCTGCGCCGAATCGCCGAATCTGGTGCAGGTGAGCTTCGAAGGCCCGTCGCTCCAGTGCCATTTCTATACAGGCAAAGACCCGGCCGCGATCGTTAGGGCGCATGCGATGGAGTCCGGCCCGCCCTTTATGCCGCCGAAATGGGCGTTTACACCCTGGCGGTGGCGCGATGAACATGTGCACCGACCGACTTACTACGACGGTACGAGGGTGGAAGTCCCTTACAACAGCCAGGTGGTCGAGGATATCCTCATGATGGAGGCGCTCGGCATACCGTGCGGCGTATACTGGCTGGATCGGCCCTGGGCGGTCGGCTCAAAGGGCTATGAAGATTTCAAGTGGGACGAAGGCCGCTTCCCCAAGCACATTGAGATGACCCGATGGCTTAAGCAGAAGAACATCAGGCTCATGATCTGGATCGCGCCGTGGGTCATGGGGAACATGCACAAGGAGGCCCGCGCCAGGAACTACAACCTGCCGGGACAGACAGACAAGAACGACTACTGGTCGCTGATTGACTTCACCAATCCCGAGGCGACGAACTGGTGGCAGCAGCCGTTGAGGAAACTGCTGGAAGACGGGTTGGCCGGCTTCAAGCTCGATCGTGCGGAGGAGCAGGTGCCGTGCGATCTCGCGATCAGGGCTCACGACGGCCGCACGACGCGCGAGCTTCATAACGATTACCCCCATCTGTACATCAAGGCTGTCTACGAAGCTGCCAAGGAAGTGCGCGGCGATGATTTCGTGCTGATGCCGAGGGCGGCGTTCGCCGGCAGCACGCGCTATGGAGTCTTCTGGGGCGGCGATGCGGACAGCACGGACCTGGGCCTGCGCGCATCCATCATTGCCGTGCAGCGGTGCGCGGTTATGGGCTACCCGTTCTGGGGGAGCGACACCGGCGGCTATCGCGGGCGCTACGAGCCGCTGGATCGTGAGGTCACCGCCCGATGGCTGGCGTTCAGCGCGTTTTGCCCGATTATGGAGGTCGGCCCGACCAGGAATCGCAGCCTCTGGGACATGCCGACCGAGCCGCAATACGATACCGAGCTGATCGCGATCTGGCGGCTGTATGCCACGATTCACGACAGGCTGGCTGACTACAGCTACAGGCACGCGAGGGAAGCGCGCGCCTCCGGGATGCCCGTCGTGCGTCCCTTGTTCCTGGCGTTCCCGGATCAGAAAGAAGCATGGGGGGACTGGCAGACGTATCTGTATGGGAGTGACATCCTCGTCTCCACCATTTGGGAAAAAGGCAAAACTCAGCACACGCTCTATCTGCCCGCCGGCGAGGTCTGGATAGACGCCTGGGAGCCCGCGAAGGAATACGAGGGCGGCAAGTACCTCACGGTGGAAGCGCCTCTTTACAGAATGCCCGTATTCATTCGAAAGGGATCCAGGGTCAACCTGGGCGACCTTCAGGCTCTCTACAAGGACTCGCTCGCCCGAGCCGCGAAGAGACCCGACCTGGCACAGTTGCAGAAGACGGTGAGGTCAGCACGGCCGTAAACGGCCGGTCTGGCACGAGAAGAAAAGCCTGGTGAACCAGGCTCATTTGCGCAAGTGCGGCTGCAGCGCCGTTTACGGTGCTTTTGGATAGATGTTAGCCTGTCCTTTAGGGCGGGGCGTGTGGAGGTACAACCATGAGCGAAAACCAGGATAGATACCAGGGGATACCCGCGTATATCGGCAACGGGCTGCTGAAGCGCTATCACGACAACCCGATTATCACGGCGGAGGATATCCCCGGCGGCGCCGCGTGCGTCTTCAACAGCGGCTTCGCGGCCTACGAGGATAAGACCGTCGGCCTGATCCACGCATGGGACCGCGAGTGGGTGCCGCGGTTCTTCATCGGCTGGAGCGACGACGGCATACATTTCGAGATCGAGCCGAAGAACGTGATCGTGCCGCCGGACGAGTATCCATACGTCCCGCACGAGGGCATATTCGACGCCCGCATCACGCCGCTCGACGGCGTGTACTACATTACCTACAACGTCGCATCGAGGCTCGGCGGGCGAATCATGCTGGCCCGCACCGATGATTTCAAGTCCATCGAGACAATCGGCTTCATCGCCGGGCCGGATCACAGAAACTGCGCTCTTTTCCCGGAGAAGATCAAGGGCGATTACGTGCGGCTCGAACGGCCGCAGGGCGTTTCCGAGGGTGATATCTACATCGGCTACTCGCCGGACATGATCCACTGGGGCCGCACGAAGCTCCTGTTGGAGAAGTATCACCGGTATTGGGAGAGCATAAAGGTCGGCCCGGCGGCGCCGCCCGTCAAGACCGACAAGGGATGGCTCACCGTCTATCACGGCTGCCGCAAGGGAATGAACGGCTACATCTACATGATGGGCTGCATGCTGCTCGACTTGGAAGACCCGAGCCGCATCATAGGGAAGATCAACGAGCCTGTAATGTCCCCGGAGGAGTACTACGAGCGAGTCGGGATCGTGGGCAACGTCGTGTTCCCGACGGCGGCGATTCCACGAGGCGAGGACGAGCTTTGGGTCTACTACGGCGCGGCGGACACGTGCATCGGGCTCGCGTTCGGCAGCGTCTCCGAGCTGGTTGACCTGTGCCTGAAGAATCCCTTCCCCGGCCAGAAACCATGCAGGTAGGTGCTGGCGCTGCTCTCGGGTTCACTCGCGTTTCGTCTCCCCGGCTGCCGGGGTAAAGTCGCACCGGACCCGCCGGAAGTCGCGGTCGAGGCCGACTGATGCAGGAATGAAGCCGTCTCCCGTTTAATCTGCATACAACAAATCTCGCGTTCTGTCCTGCCTGCGCACGGCGAACTCGAAAGGAGGTTCTCAGGTGAGACTGGAGGTTGACGAAAGCCTTTGCATAGGCGATGCGATTTGCGTGGACATTTGCCCGGAGGTCTTCGAGATGGGGGACGACGATCTGGCCCATGTGATCAACGAAAACCCGGAGCCCGGCCTTGACGAACGGGCGAGAGAAGCGGCGGACGCCTGCCCGACGGGGGCTATAATAATCCATGAGGAATGAGCGACTTGCGTGCACGCAACAAGTTGCAAACAATTGCTTGACAAACTAGGGTAGCCTAGCTATTATTGCTGTAGAACGCCCTATTGATGTGGCGTTCGACTCTTCCTTTCATTTGCTCCGTCTCGCAGGCGCGGGATGGGGCTCTTTTTTTGTCCAGTTGGGTCTCCGTTCCGAGGCCGCTATAGAACCGGCAGATACCTCTCGATTTCCCACTGGGTTACCTGAGTGCGGAACTCGTCCCACTCGACTTTCTTCAGCTCCAGGAACCGCTCGAATACGTGATCACCGAGCGCCTTGCGGACCAACTCGCTCTTCTCCGTCTCCGCCAGAGCCTCGACGAGGCTTGCGGGAAGGCATTCGATGCCCATCTCCTGCCTTTCTTTCTCCGAAAGCTCGTAGAGGTTCTTCTCCATCGGCTCCGGGAGCTCATACTTGTTTTCGATCCCCGCGAGACCTGCCGCGAGCATTACGGTGAACGCCAGGTACGGGTTGCACGCGGGATCCGGGCAACGGAGCTCCACCCTGGCTGCCGACTCCTTCCCCGGTTTGAAGGCGGGCACGCGGACCAGCGCGGACCGGTTTCGGTGCGACCAGGCTATGTAGACGGGGGCTTCGTAGCCGGGCACGAGCCGTTTGTAAGAGTTCACCCACTGTGCCAGGATCGAGCAAATCTCGCGCGAGTGCTTCAGAAGGCCCGCGGTGTATGCTTTCGCGATGCCCGACATGCGGTTCACGTCGTCCGGGTCGTAGAATACGTTCTTGTCACCGCGGAAGAGTGATTGGTGCGTATGCATGCCGCTTCCGGGCTTGCCGTAGATCGGCTTCGGCATGAAGGTTGCGTACACGCCGTTCTGCGCGGCAATCTCCTTGACGATCAGCCTGTAGGTCATCGCTCTATCGGCCATCGTAACGGCGTCCGAGTAGCGCAGGTCAATCTCGTGCTGGCTGGGCGCGGCTTCGTGGTGGCTGAATTCAACTGGGATGCCCATCCCCTTCAGGCACGCGACGGTGTCCCTCCGGAGGTTGCTGCCGGCGTCCATCGGCGTGAGGTCGAAATACCCGCCGTGGTCAATTATCTCGGTGCCGAGGCTATTCCTGAAGTAAAAGAACTCCAGTTCCGGCCCGACGTAGAAAGTGAAACCTTTCTGCTTCGCAATCTCGCAGTTCCGCTTCAAAATATGCCGCGGGTCGCCTTCGTAGGGCGATCCATCCGGGTTCTTGATGTCGCAGAACATACGTGCGACGCCGTCGTATCCGCCTGCGGCGGACAAGGGCAGCAGGCAGAACGTGGTCGGATCGGGCACGGCAAACATGTCGCCCTCTTGGATGTCCTGGTAGCCCGTGACTGACGAGCCGTCGAACGCCATCCCCTCGTCCAGAGCGCGCTCGAGCGCCTCTCCGGTAATCGCCACGGCCTTGAGCGTTCCAAAGATGTCGGTAAACCAGAGTCTGATGAACTCGACGTTGTTTTCGCAGACCTGCCGGAGGACGTCTTCTCTCGACTGGCTGTCCATGTGGGCCTCCTTATTCGTTGCACTCACCGATCGCGCCAAACAGGCGCCCGAGGAAGAATTTGATTCCGATGCCAGCGCCGGAGACACGTCTTGAAACTGCCCGGCCTCAAGCTCTCCAATCAACTCGACAGTAGTGTATTCGTTTCACCTCGAGGTTGTCAAGCTGCATTGGAGTGGAACATTGTGTCCCAAGTGGGTCGTCTAAGAATTGTGCGACCGTCTTTGATGCATGGTCTGGTTGACAGTTGGGCCGCAGCCCGGTACAATCGGAGTAAAGCCGCGGGCACCCTCGGAGCAGTGAACCTGCAAGCTTGCATCACAGGATCGTAATCCCCTGGGCGCCTTAGAAGAGGAGGCAGTGGAATGTCTCGCGCAGTGAGTACGCATAAGGTTTGGTTGATGCCTGTGTGTTTAATCGCAGCAGTGATCGTGTTGGTCTGCTGCTGGCAGCAGCTTCAGGCTCAGGCGCCAGCGCCGGGGGTCGCTCAGCCTTCGCCGGCGCCTGGGGTTGCCGCATTGACCCCTTCCGGCGAGCCGACTCTTACCCTAAGCAGCGTGCTGCCAAAAGCTGTGAAGGTTATGAAGGTCAAGAACTGGGACGGCCAGGTGACCGAACTCCTGCGCTTCAAGTACAAGACGATGGACAACAGAGTTATCACGGCGCATCTTCCGGGGGTTTACAGGAAGGAGACGATGCCGAGGGCCGCTTGGGACACGCTGTTCCAGGTATTCGCAATGGACCGGGAGGCACGGCTCGCTGTCATAGAGAGGAATACGCCTCCCGATCTGTCATCGTACATGCAGGAATTCATGGCGGAGATCAGCGGCGAGGTACGCGAGGGCATGTTCGGTAGTCCAAGCCCGGCAGCCGCGGCGCTTGGCTACGCGCGCTCGAATCTCCCATCAATGGGAGTCCAGTTGCCTCCGATGCCGCCGGCCCTTATAGGCATGCCCTAGCCGAACCCGAAGTTTAGAAATCGCCTGAGAGCCCGTTTCCACACGCTGCAGCGCGCGGAAACGGGCTCTTCCCCATAGTAAAGAATCTCTCACCCCTGCCCATAATAACAATTAGGAACATCAGGACACGGACGTTGCCTTCTGCACCAGCGCGCGATTGGGTGTAAGTCAGGCAGTACGCTGTGGCGTGTATGCGCAAGGCAGGGCGTTGTTGTTGAAGTCCGTCTCTTCACCAGTGGAGTCTGGAGCCAGGAGTTGCGCGGCGAACGCGGCTTTCGCACAGATTCGGGAGTGGCTTTCCCAACCATACATTGGCAGGCTTGCAATCTGGGCGGTAGTCTTGGCCGGGTTCGTCGTGGCGCTGCGGCTGGGTTTCGGCCATGCCCTCGTCTGGCCGAGCGCCTGGGGCAGCGTTCTGCTCGAAATCTCCGGCATCCTGTTTATCTGTGGGATAATCTATTGCCTCTGGGTGCAATACCGCGTATCAGGCGAGCAATGGATTCTGCTGGTAGTCAGTGCTTTTAGTGCCTTGGTACTCGGCGACCTCTTCCACCTGCTGTCATCCGCGTCTGCATTCGGTGGCTCCGGCGCTCTGCAAAGGGTTGCATTGCGTTGCTCCGCCGGCTGCAATGCAGCCTCGGTCTGTATGCTCGCTGCCGCGGCGTGGAGCACCGCCGTCTGCGGCAAGGAGCACCGCCGGATGATAGGCCTCCGCGCGCTGGCTGGCGTGCTTACACTGGCTGGATGGCTCGTTCTCCTTGTGCTCGAAATGCCGAAGATGTGGCTTCGGATGTGTGATGTACTTTATGGAATCCCGTCGGCGATCATGTATCACATCGGCGCGTGGCTGCACTATTCTCTGCTCTGGGACCTGCTCTTCCTCGCAATTCTCTTGGTCGCATTCGCGGCGTTTTGCCGGCGCTATCTCCGCGACGAGGATGCCTTCAGCGATGGGGTTACTAAGTATCTGTTCCTGTCCGCGATCGGCCAGGCAGCAAGCCTGGTATGCGTGGGCGAGTTCGATCTGTGCTGGTGGGCCTCGCGCTTGCTCGGAGTCTCTGCTTTGCTGGTTCTCCTCATCAAGCTGGGAACGGAGTTTGGCGCTTCGTACGCCGATGCTCACACACGTATAGAGCATCTCGAGGCCGTGCACTACATGTCCTCTCGTCTCAGCAATACCTTGGACCTTCGAGTGGTGCTGTTGGCGCTGGTGTCAGATACCGCCAGCATGTTGTCCGCTCGCTTTGCCTCTGTTATGCTGGCGGACGATGCTGGAGAAACCCTGACGACCGTGGTGACACACGGCTTGCCTGAGGATATGTTGAATCCAACCGAGCCCCGGAAGGTGGAGGCGAGCGGGCCGCCGGGATTCCACTCCGGCCACACAGCAAGGGCGTTCAGGGAGAGACGGGTCTGCGTCGTTGGCGATATCTACACCGATGTCGAGTTCGTGCCCTGGCGGCTGCTTGCCCGGCATGACGGGTATACTGTGTCCGTACCGCTTGTCTATCAGGAGATCCCTCTGGGCGTCATGAACCTGTTCTTCGACGCGCACGTCCCGCTGAACGACGAGCGAATCAGGCTGTTCCAAACACTGGCGTCGTCAGCCACTGCCGCGATCGTGAACGCCCAGCTCTACGACAAGAGTGTCCAGAGCCAGTCCGCCCATGTCCCCTCGCTCCACGGCATTCGCCTCGCCTCCTGACACGCAGCCGCCTGGAGCATCCGCTGTTCGCAGTCCCGCGGATAAGCCTCACTTGGCAATGCACTGCTCAATGAAGCTGACAGCCTGAAGGTAGAACGGCAGCGCGATGTAGGGGCTTGCTACGAACAGCGCGGCAGGATGCGACCAGGCTGGTGAGAAATTGACCCGACGCCGTCCGGCATTGACTACAGCCCACAATAATGGAGTTGACAATCCCCTTGTCCCAGCCTAACATACGACTCAGAACCTATTTGGAGGATTCCCGCATGATGGAAGACATAGTTAGGGCAAACCGAAGCTACCGCCGCTTCTATCAGGACAGACGGATCGAGCCAGAGACTTTATGGGAACTGATGAACCTGGCGCGGCTCTCGCCGTCCGCTGCGAACCTTCAGCCGCTGAAGTACATCGTTTCCGCTGATGCGGAGCTGAACGCCCGGATTTTCCCCACGTTGGCCTGGGCAGGTTACTTGAAGGATTGGC
>DATKXU010000015.1:0-31970 GCA_035528905.1 Armatimonadota bacterium | reverse complement strand
CGCATCACGTTTTTGAGCTAGATAGGCTGCTAGTAGATATGTCAGATGACCTGAACCTTGATTTTGATTTACACATACACACTTTCCATTCCCCTTGCGGGGAGAAAGGGATGCGTCCGGCTGAGATAGTCCGCCTGGCGGGCGAGAGAGGGATCACGCGGCTTGGCATAACGGATCACTTCTACCCGTTCTCCGACCCGAAGATGTTCGACGACATCCGGTCTGCCGTTGCCGAACTCCATTCGAGCCCGAAGGACCTGCCTGAGGTTTTCCTGGGTTGCGAGGCGGAGATCATGGCGCCGGGCCGAACGACCTGCACCGCGGAACTCGCCGAGCGCCTGGATTTTGTGATGGTCGCGGCGACACATTTCCAGAACGCGGGGCTCACTGAGCTGCCGCCGACGAAGGACGAGCGTGCTCTCGCGGTGCATTACCTGAGGATGTTCGAGTACGCTGTCAGCCTCCCGTGGGCGGATATCGTGGCGCATCCATTCCTGGTCGTTCCGGACGCGTGCTCCCCGCGAGTCCTCGATCACATTTTCGATGCTGACATCCTTCCGCTCCTAGAGTTGGCAAGGGGGAACAACGTTGCCATGGAGATAAGCCCGAGGGCCTTGTTCCCCTGGCAGGCGAAGTTCTCGCTCCATTTCTACGAACTGTGCAAGAGCGTGGGGGTGAGATTCACTATCGGTAGTGATGCTCATTCGCCGGAGCGTGTGGGAAACGTGCAGATACTCAGACCGCTGATCGTGAATCTTGGGCTGACCATGAAGGATTTCTGGCTGCCGCAGTCGAAAACGCGGTAACGGTAAGTACTCTTTCTACGAGGAGAATAACGATGAAGATTGAAGTCCCAAAATGTGTCGGATGTGGTGGGGCCTTCAAGTTCGACACTGATGACTACGTTACCACGCTCTTGCAAGACAGAGAGAGTGTTTTGACCTACTGTCCTCAATGTCCTAATTGTGGTAGGGAGAACGAAGTACAGATCCGATGGAGCGACTTGGATGGAGAAGAATAAGGTTGTTACCTGTGAAGCCCACGAGCCTTCACAAGATAGCCTGTTCTGGCTAGAAGTGGGCCGTGAGATGATAAAGGCATCTACTGGTATCGCGAATGACGTCGCCAAACAGCTAGTTACTTTGAACACAGCGCTCATCTCTGCTTACTTAGTGGCTGCCAAGCTTCTTGGGATCGTTACATTAGGCCAAGGACTCAAGCGACTGATATTCGCTATCCCGGTAGGCTTGTGGTTATTAAGCATCTCTCTTGGAGTTTTCGTGCTTGTACCGAGACAGGATGAGGTGAGTAGCATCTCCCCGACGGATATAAAGGCGGCGAGAAAACGCGCTATTGGCAGTAAATGCGTATTTGTGTGGTTGGCTGTGGCTGCATTGACGTCGGGCATCCTGTTTGTTACGCTCATTTTGCTCTATATGCCATTGATGCCAGAGGGGGATTAAATCTTGAAGGTGATTGTTAAGCAGTGCATTGGATGCGGGAAGTCATTCGAGTTCGACACAACTTGCTACCGCGCTACAATCATTGAGGCAGAATGTATTTCCTCGACATTATTGTATCTGCCCAGTTGTCCTTACTGCGGAAGGCGTAACGAGGTCGCTGTCTCAATAGACCAGGAGGTCTAAGGGACACGCCACTGCAGCAGGCCGTGTTGCGGGAGGAGGACACGATATGCAGCGGGTCGCCATAGTCGGCGCTGGAAACATGGGCCGGGTCCACGGGGCCGCGTATAGAGAAATGCTGAACGCAGAGCCGGTCGCGGTTGTGGACATCCGCCCGGACGCCGCCGAGGAGCTTGCGACATCGCTCGACTGCCAGTCGTTCACCGACTTCGAGGAGATGCTGCGGACGACGAACCCGGATGTGATTGACGTCTGCACTCCTACTCCGTGGCACAAGGAGTACGTGCTGAGGGCTGCTGAGGCCGGTAAGCACGTGGTCACGGAGAAGCCGATGGCCCGCACGCTGGACGACTGCCGGCAGATGATAGACGCGGCAAACAAGGCAGGCGTGACGTTCATGGTCGCCCATGTCCTTCGATTCTTTCCCGAATTTTCGGCGGCGAAGGCACAGATTGATGCGGGCGCGGTCGGTAGACCGGCGATCGTTCGAACGACAAGGGGCGGCGGCTATCCTCACGCCTGGAACGACTGGTTCGGGAATTTCGACTGGAGCGGCGACGTCGTCCTCGACCTCATGATCCACGATTTCGACTGGCTGCGCTGGACGTTCGGCGAGGCGGAAAGAGTCTATGCGAAAGGGCTGGCAGAGCGGCGAATGGAGCATATGGACTATGCCCTGGTGACCATCCGCTTCAAGAGCGGTTTGATCGCGCACGTCGAGGGCACCTGGATGAATCCAGCCGGGTTCACGGTGAAGTTCGAAGTCGCAGGTGACGGCGGCATGCTCGATTTCAGCAACAAGACCGCCGCGCCGCTGGTTATCGCGCGCACGAAGACCGACGAAGAAAAGCCCGGCGTGCCTATTCCGGAGAGCCCGACCATGCAGAACCCGTATTTCGTCGAACTTCAGCATTTCATTGACTGCGTGGAGAGCGGCGCTAAGCCGAGCATCACCCCGGAGGACGGCCTGCGCGCCGTGCAGATCTCTCTGGCTGCTCTCGAATCAATCAAGACCGGCAAGCCAGTCAGCTTATAGAAGAGTGTGGGAGTATGGGCGTATGGGAGTGTGGGGGTATGCAGTCTCCCAAACTCCCACACCCCCAAACCCCCATACACATTGTTGTTTTGCGAAGCCTTGCTTATCGGAGACATAAGGAGGGAACGCTATGTCCGTAAGAATAGGTATGATGAGCTTCGCGCACATGCACGCATTCAGCTACGCCGTGTGCGTGAACCAGATGCCCGAAGCCGTGCTGGTAGGCGTGGCGGATGACGATCCCGAGCGCGGCAAGAAGATAGCCGAGCATTTCCGAACAAAGTTCTTCGCAAGCTACCAGGCGCTTCTGGAGCAGGACATTGATGCGGTGGTCGTCTGCCCTGAGAACATCAAGCACAAGGAGCTCACGCTTGTGGCCGCCGGGGCCGGGAAGCACGTTATGTGCGAGAAACCGCTTGCGACGACGGTGGCAGACGCCCGCGCGATGATAGATGCCTGCAATGAGCACAACGTTAAGCTCATGACGGCCTTCCCGTGCCGATACAGCCCAGCGATGGTGAGGCTGAAGGAGGCCGTTGACGGCGGCTGCATCGGCGACATTTTGGCCATCAAAGCCACGAACCACGGCATGATGCCCGGCGGGTGGTTTATCGAGCTCGAGAAGAGCGGCGGAGGCGCGGTGATTGACCACACCGTCCACGTGGCCGACCTCATGCGGTGGCTCTTGAGGAGCGATCCGGTCGAAGTGTACGCCGAGATCAGCAATCTCATGTACCACAAGGACTACGACGACGTGGGGCAGCTAACCATCACGTTCGATAATGGCGTGTTCTCGACGCTGGACACGAGCTGGTCGCGCCCGAAGAGCTACCCGTTCTGGGGCGATGTGACGCTGGACATCACGGGCACGAACGGCGTGATCTCCATGGATATGTTTGCCCAGAACATCGTTCACTATTCGGACGAATCAATGAGGGTAAACTGGCTGAATTGGGGCAGCAATACCGACTACGGGCTGGTCAAGGACTTCGTGACTTCGGTTGCCGAAGACCTGCCGGTCAGCATCACCGGAGAAGATGGGCTGAAGGCGGTGGAGGTCGCGCTCGCGGCTTACCGATCCGCGGAGACCGGCAGTGTGATAGAGCTGCCGCTGGCAGCCAGCAGCTAGCAGTCAGCCGTTAGCCTGAATTATTCACGATACGCTCAATTATGCGACACTGTGTCATCCTGAACGAAGTGAAGGATCTATCCTTAGAAACGAGAGTAGATTCTTCGCTTGGCTCAGAATGACATGAATAATCCGGGTTAGCTATCAGTCGCTAGCTGCCATAGAGTTGACATATGCAAGTGCATTTGGTATACTGCGCTCAGCAGCTCAAGAGGAGGGACGTAACGTGAGTAAGCTCGGCTTCAGTGGCAATGGCACTTTCACCAATACCGGCACTACCACTGGCGCGCGCTCGCGTCCCCCGGGGCTGCCGTGTCGCTGATCATTCACTACTGCTGAGACACAGAGGCCGCCACGGAGGGGCGGCCACTACATCCCCGGGCGCGTGGATGCTGATCCGCCTGGGGCGGACTACCCCATCTCTTTCCTGAACGATCGGATGCTGACGACGAAGAAGAAGAGGCCGAGGATCGTCATCGGCAGAGCCTGAGGCCACAGCTCCGAGACCCCAATCCCCTTCAGGAAGATCCCTCTCACTATCGCCAGGAAGTACCGCGCGGGTATCAGATAGGTCAGCAGTTGTATCGGCCTGGGCATGCTGGCAATCGGGAACAGGAATCCCGAAAGCAGCAGGCCGGGGATCATCGTTACGAGAAATGCAAACATGATCGCACTCTGCTGAGATAGAGACCGTGCAGAGACCAGTAGCCCCAGGCCAAGCGAGCTCAGCAGGAAGATGGTGGACATTGCCAGGAGCAGAGAGACACTGCCGCGGAACGGAACCTGAAACCACAGCGTCCCCACCAGCAGAACCAGAGCTATATCCGCGAATGAGATCAGCGTGTACGCGGCGATCTTCCCCAGCATCAACTCCCAGGACTTGAGCGGCGAGGCGATCAGCGGCTCCATCGTGCCGAGCTCGCGTTCCCTGGCAATGGTAGCAGACGTCAGAAGCGCCGAGGTCATCATCAAGATGATGGCGACCAGTCCCGGCACTATGAAGTTGATGCTGCGAAGCTCCGGGTTATACCAAATCCTGGGGCGCAGATCAATGGGGTTCAACTCCTCGAGTGGAACTCTGCCCTGGAGCTTCTTGGCAATCACCTTCGATGAATAGCGCGACACGATCGTGCTGACGTACGAGATACTGGAGTTTGCGGTGTTCGGCTCGCTGCCGTCAACGGCGACAAATACGTCGGCCATCTCGCCGCGTACAACCTTCCGGCCAAAGTCCGGCGGAATCAGCAATCCGACTTTGGCACGTCCTCCGTCGAGGGCCTGGTCAATATCCTCCGGATGGCTTCCGTAACGCTGGATTCTGAAGAATCCGGAGCCCGTGAAGCCGCGAACGAACTCCCTGCTCCGCGAACTTCTATCCTGATCCACGACAACCATTGGGATATTGCGGATGTCGGTGGAGACGCCGTAGCCGTAAAGGAGCAGGAGCAGCACCGGCATGATTAGAACCAGGGCGAGCGTTCGAGGATCGCGTCTGACCTGTATTAGCTCTTTTCGGAATATAGCGTAGCTTCTGGGCCGGGCCTTTCTCATTCGACCTGTCCCCTCTCATACTCGAGCCCGCCAATGAGAGTGACGAACACGTCTTCCAACGTTGGGGCGACCTCCCGGATACGCGCCACTTGTAGACCCCTCTGCTGCAGCTCTCGCTCGGCGGCTTGGCTGACGGCGTCGGGATCCTGCGTGAGAACGTGGATCGCCGTTCCGTAGAGGGCAACGTCTTGAACCCCCGGCAGCTCACTGACGATTTCCAAAGACTGCGTTGGGCGATCTGTCTCGATGGAGAGTATCTTGCCCTTGACTTCTTTCTTCAGCTCGGCGGGTGTGCCGCACGCGATGACTTTGCCCCTGCTCAGGAGAAGCACCGTATCGCAGCGCTCCGCCTCGTCCATGTAGTGAGTGGTCACAATCACTGTGGCTCCTCGAGTTGTCACGTCGTAGATCAGATCCCAGAACCTCCTTCTGGAAACCGGGTCGGCGCCGGAGGTCGGCTCATCAAGGAATATGATCTCAGGCCGATGGAGAATCGCGGCCCCCAGTCCGAGCCGCTGCCTGTATCCGGTCGGCAGATCGCGTGTCAGGGTTTTCTCCTTCCCTCGGAGCCCTGTGAGCTCGATGATTTCGGCGATCCTGTCAGCCTGGGCGTCTCTGGGAATTGCGTAGGCGCCGGCGTAGAAGCGCAGGTTCTCAGCGGCGGTGAGGTCCGTATACAGGCTGAACTTCTGGGACATGTAGCCTATGTGCTCTTTGACGCACTCAGGTGACTTGCAGACGTCCGCTCCGGCAATCCTCGCTGTGCCCGACGTGGGATCGAGCAAGCCGCACAGCATGCGGATCGTCGTGGACTTTCCCGAGCCGTTCGGCCCGAGCATGCCGAATATCTCGCCCTTCCGAACCTTGAAGGATACCGAGTCTACAGCCACGAAGCTGTCGAACGTCTTTGTGAGATTAATGCTTTCGACGGCAAATTCGTTCATAGGCATACTAGACTGCAGATCCGCCGCAGGCGGAACTGCAGAATCCGCGGCCTTATGCGCCCTGCGGTGACCTCAGCAGCGAGACGAATACGTCCTCCAGACCTGGGGCGATCGGCTCTATCTTGGTGACTCTCAAGCCCTTTGCAACCAGAGCGTCGCAGATAGGCTCGATCATGGACCGAGCGTCTTCGACAACTACATGTACCCTGTCGCCGAATATCTCCACGCCCATCACTCCAGGTAGATCGGCGAGGAGACTGCGCGCGCGCCGCTCGTGCGGTGTGTCGAGCTCGAGCAATTCGCCGCGCATCAGCTTGCGGAGTTCATCGGGAGCGCCGGCGGCAATGATCTTGCCCTGGAACATGAACGCGACTCGCGTGCATCGCTCTGCCTCGTCCATATACGGCGTGCTTACAACCAAGGTTACCCCCTGGGTATTCAGGTCGTAGAGTATGCGCCAGAAGTCTCGCCTGCTGACCGGGTCAACCCCACTGGTCGGCTCATCCAGGAGCAGAACCCTCGGCTCGGGGATCAGGACGGATGCAAGGGCGAGCTTTTGCCTCATCCCGCCGGATAGCTTCTGTGCCAGCCGGCCGACGAACGGCTCGAGCCGGGCAAAGGCCAGAAGCCTGCGGATGCGCTCAGGCCTGACTTCCGGTGGAACCTGGTATAGATCAGCGTAGAATTCGAGGTTCTCAAGGACGGTGAGTTCGCCATAAAGCCCGAACGTCTGCGGCATGTAGCCGACGATGCTTTTGATGGCCTCCGGATCGGCCCGCACGTCCCTGGCCAGAACGTAGAGCTCGCCGGAGGTCGGGCGCATGACGCCGCTGAGCATTCGCAGAGTGGTGGTCTTGCCCGCTGCGTCGGGACCGACGAGGCCGAAGATTTCCCCTTCGTACACGGTCAGCGAAACCCCGTCAACGGCGGCAAGCCCATTGAACTCTCGACGAAGATTCCTGGTCTCGATAGCGATGCTCATGATGGCGGACCAGCCCGTAGGGAGATACTAGATGGATGTCGGATGTCCTAGGCCGATTCCGGCATTGGATGCACGCCCGGCGACCGGCTGGAGTCCGAGCACGGCGTCGGCAGGCATCCCCGGCTTCAGCTTCCCCGCAGGATTCGGCACGGTGATCTTCACTGCGAACACCAGTTTGGCCCGCTGTTCCTTGGTTTGTATCTCCTTCGGCGTAAACTCTGCTTCTTCCGCTATTTCGGTGACGCGGCCTCTGAACACCTGATTCGGATAGCTGTCCACGGTCACGGTAGCCGGCTGTGCCAAGCGTATCCGTCCATATACGGGCTCTTCGACGTAGACCTCCAGTTCGATCTGGCGCAGGTCTGCAAGTACGATCAGGGTCGAGCCGACTGTGGCCAATTCTCCCGGCTCGACAGCCTGAGTGAGCACTGTGCCGTCAATGGGGGATTGCACGATGGTGTTTTCGAGCTGAGTCCGCGCCTGCGCGAGGGCCGCCTCGGCCTGGCGAACCTGCGCACGAAGCTGCTCGATCTGCTCCGGCCGCGCGCCTGCAAGCAACTCCTGTAGCCGGGCCTCAGCCGCCCGACGCTGTGCCAGCGCAGTCTCATACTGGGTTCTCGCTGTGGTTAGCTGCTGGCGCTCTTGAAGGCGTTCCTGATATTGCTCTCTCGCGATCTCCAGTGCGCGTCCGGCGCCGGACATGACCGCTTCGGCCTGCTGGGCGGCTGCCTCGGCCTCCCGAATCTCCTCCGGTCTGGCGCCGGCTTCCAGCTCCGACAGCCGGGCTATTGCCTGGTCGAGCTGCGCGCGGGCGGATTCAGCGGCAGCCTCGGCGGCGTCCAACTGGTTGGCGGGAATGGCGCCTCGCCCGAAGAGCTCTCGTGCTCGACGTAGATCCTCGCGGGCTTGATTGTCTCGCGCCTCCGCCTGACGCACAGCCGCACGGGCCTGCTCGACTTGCTCCACTCGCGCGCCTTGCTTGACCAGCCGGAGCGCCTCCTGCGCCCGCTGATATGCCGCAGAAGATGCCCGGTGATGTGATTCGGCTGCCTCCAGCCTGGCCCGGAGCTCCCGGCTTTCCTGGAATGCCTCTTCCGCAATGCTGAGCGATCGTCTCGCGCCGGTGACTGCCGCCTCTGCCTGCTCCAGTTGCGCGCGCGCCTGCCGAATCTCCTCCGGGCGGGTCCCGGCCAGCGCCTCGTTCAACCGGGCTTGTGCCGCTTCCAAGGCCGCCTCTGCCTGGCGAACTTGCTCACGGAACTCGGTATCCCGCAAGCGGACGAGCGTCTCCCCTTTCCTCACCTTGTCGCTTTCGGAGACGTAAACCGCGGCGACCTTGGCCGTGACTTTCGATGAAAGCGTGACCTCGGTCGCTTCGATTATCCCGCTGAGGGATATGTAATGCTGAGGCCGGCCGCGCAGGATCACGACTAAGATCAGCAATCCAACCGCCGCAAGAACGGCTGCTGCGATTACAGGCCGCCGCCTCATAAGAGTTTCAAGCCATGCTCGTCTGCCTGCTGGCTCCTGTTCCATATCAAAGCCTCGTAAGCGCAATCTGAGACGATGGGACCAAGACACCCTCTGGGTCTACGGTCTACTGTCTAGTAAGTTGTGCGTCCCAGCGCGCGCTGGAGCGCGGCACAGGCGATGTTGTAGTTGAATGTCGCCCTGTCCACGTTCGTGCGGGCGGCCGTCAGTGCTGCCAATGCGTCGGCCAGCTCGACCGCGGTGCCGACGCCCGCCTCGTATCTCACAGTTGCGACGCTGTGCGCTTCCTCGGCCTGCGCAAGGCGTGTTTTCGCGGTCTTAATCGTCTGGCGAGCGGTCTGCAGGTTCAGATAGGCCTGCCGGACATCTTGCTCAACTGCCATGGATGTGTCTTCCAGATTCGTGCGAGCTTCGTCTCGCAAGGATCTGGCCTCGGCGATATTCGCACGCGTCCTGCCGCCATCGAATATCTCCATGCTGACAATCGCCGAAAACGTCCAGCCTGTGGTTTGAGCCGGAGTCTCCTTGGACACCGTCTGGTAGCCGGCCGACAGGTCGAATTCGGGGCGCCGTTGTGATTCCGCGAGTCGGATCCCCTGTTCTGCGGCCGCGAGCTGTGCCCTCGCAGCGAGCAGTTCAGGCCGCTGCCGACCAGCCGTCTCTACAAGCGAAGGCAGATTCTCCATTGGAAATGGAGCAAGCCCCGGCTCAGAAAGAGGGCGAACCTGTTCCAGCGGCGCGGCAAGGATTCTGTTGAGAGCCATCCTCGTGATTTCGACTTGGTTGCGCGCTTCCGCTAGATTCTGCTCGGCTTCGGATACCTGAGTTTGTGCCCGGAGGACGTCGAACTGGGCTGCGGTGCCGGCCTCGAATTTCGCCGTCGCAGCCGCCAACTGCTCGCGAGCGGCTGCCAGGCTTCTTTCGGCGGATCGCACGAGGCCCTGGCTGAGCAGCACGCCGTAGTACGCCTCGCGAGTCTGGAGCGCAACCTGGGCCTCGGTAGATGCAAGCCGGCCAAGCGCCGCGTCGAGGAGCGCCTCGGCCCTGGAGATCTGCGCGGGGATGCGGCCGCCGGTGTACACCGCCTGGCGTGCGGCTACCGTTCCCACGACGTTCTCTTCGGTCGCTACGGCAACTTCGCGAGGAGGGATGCCCGGTCCGAGTGACGGGATTTCGAAGCTGGCAGGCGAGGTGATGCGCCTGTACTCAGCGCTCGCCTGTAACTGAGGAAAGCTGTCAGCACGCGCCGCCCTGATGCGAGCCCCGGCTGCCGCTGCCTGCTGTCTGGCCGCGCGCACGTTCAGGTTCCGCGACAAAGCCGTCTGTACGGCCTCCTCAATGCTCAGAGGAGGTGCGGCTTCCTGCGCAGAGAGGATGGACGCGCAAGGCAGGAACAGCACCACTATAAGCCCGATAGTGTTTTTTCTCAGCATGCTCATCACCCGTTGGAACGTCAAATGTGGAATTGCCATTCGTCTATGATCCCGGACGTTCGGAGTAGACCACCTCTGCGATTATCTCGCCGACGACCTTCAACGACTCCGCGCTGCACTTGTCTACCGTGTCATCGAGAGTGTGCCAGTAGGCATAGTCGAAGTCGATGACGTCGGCGCACGGCAGGCCCGCCTCGATCAGCGGAACGTGATCGTCGCCGATAGTGTACCTCACCTCATCCTTGAACGTGCCTTGGTAACCGAGCTTTAACGCCGCGCTCCATATCTTATCGAGAACGAATCGGGCGGCTGTCTGCGAATTGCCCTCGCGGTAGATCTTAAGTTCCTTATCCCCTACCATGTCGAGAAGTATGCCATATCTGAAAAGGGTCTTATTGCCAAGTTTGGATGCAAAGTAGCGAGACCCGAGGAACATATCCTTTCCGGTCGGCCCGAAATCCTCCCCATCGAAGAGGACGATGGTCACGGGAACGGCCGTCGGGCGCTCGTGGAACATACGCGCCAGCTCGAGCAAGACGGCTACGCCGGATGCGCCGTCGTTCGCGCCGAGTATGGGGCGCTTCCTGTCGGCGGCCTCGAGCTCCTCGTCCGCCGTGGGACGCGTGTCCCAGTGGGCGCACAGGAGTATCCCGCGCGTATCGGTTTTGCTCCCGAACCGAGCGACGATGTTCGAAAGCTTGTAAGTCTTGCCTGCTAAGACGTGTTCGAAGTTCTGGAGCTCCACGGATTCCGCATAAGGCCGAAGCTCGCCGACGAGGTAATCCCGCGTCTTGTCATGCGCTGCTGAGCCGACCGGCCTTGGGCCGAATTCGCACTGCTTCTGCAGAATGGCGAATGCTCGCGCGGAATCGAACTTCGGCGGGCTGTTCTGGGCGGAGCATCCTGCCAAGAAAACGTTGCCCACGACGAACAGCAGAGCGACATAGACTGTTCGAGGACGAGCGACTGGATTAGTGGCCAAGTGCATAGGATGTTCCTTCTCGGTGCCCTAGGCGCCGAATTCGAGGCGGGTCCACAAGGGCTTCGGAAGCCCTGCTTTCCGCATCTTCTTCTGCGTCGCCGCGATCGGATACTCGATCCGCTGGATGTCAACGGTCCCGGCGTCGCTGTCGAAAATCCCGACTGCAGCCCTTGGTTCGTAGTCCCTGGGCTGGCCGACGCTCCCGCAGTTGATAATATACAGGAATTCGGCGCTTAATGCCACAGTCCCGCCTGAAGCCATGCTTATCTGATCCGCCTGGAGCTCGCCGGTTGGCCGGGCGTAATACTCGGCTATGTGAGTATGCCCGACGAAGCAAAGATTGTGCGGCGGCATTTCCGCAAACGTAGGTATAGTTTCCCAGGGAGAGGTGATGTAATCGAACTGCTCTGGTGATGAGAGCGACCCGTGCACCAGAACGAAGTGCTCCAAACGATGGACGAGCGGCAGGCTCTCCAGGAAGGCGCGGTTCGCTGCGGTGACCTGGTCGGCGGTCCATTCGATTGCCGCCCGTGCGAGTGGGTTGAACCAGTCGAGCGCCATCTGCCCGATGACAGCGGCATCGTGATTCCCCAGTACCGTAATGACGCCGCGCTCGCGTATGATATCGCAGCATTCGTTGGGATTCGGCCCGTAGCCGACGATGTCGCCCGGGCAGATCAGGGCGTCCACATCCCGAAGGAAATCCAGCGCGGCCTCCAGGGCCTCCAGGTTGGAGTGGATATCCGAAATGATGCCGTATCTCAAGCCGGATCCTCCGGGCCGGACCGAGAAGTCCTATTTCTCCTTGATGAGGATGCGATTTGGCTTCTGGTAATCCACGGAGCTGCGCGCGGAGAGGAATTTCGTCACCGCCTGCGCGATGGTCTTATCTTTGATCTCCGGCTTCCTATCCTTCCCCCAGATCGTGAAGTATCCGTAAGCGCCGTCCGCCAGCGGCTTCGTGGCGCCCACGCGATACCTGCGCTCATTCGCGGCTTTCTCTCCGCCGACCGTGACGGATGTGAGCCTCGATCCCTTCGGGAGTTTCGGATCGAACTTGAACTCTACGCCGGAAACCTGGAGGAAGCCCAAGTTCTTCTGGGGATAGATGGAGACGCTGCGTTCCAATGCGGCGACAAGCTGCCTGCCCGTCAGCTCGATCACTGCCACCCGGTCATCGGGGTACTGAAGGCTCTTGAGGACGTCTTCGGTCTTGACTCTGCCCTTAGGGATGGTGACCTCCCGGAAACCGCCTGCGGGAACCAGCGCCATCGGGGTTCCGGCCTCAGCCTTGACGGCATCGGCCACCAGGTTCCCGAGCTCCGTCTCGCGCGCCTGGCAGCCTACGCTGCTGAGCGCAGATGGTGATTTCACATCCGCAATCGCCGGCAGCCCGGCCGCCAGCACCAATATCAGCGTTAGGGCTAAGCAGTGTCTCCGCATAGTGACTCCACACTCGCTATTCTTTGTGCCCGTTCGACGCTGCCCACCTCAGGTAAGCCTGGATGAACATATCAATCCCGCCATCCGCGACTGCATTTACGTCGCCCGTCTCCGCGCCCGTCCGATGGTCTTTCACCATCGTGTAGGGCTGGAAGACGTAGGAACGTATCTGGTTTCCCCACTCGATAGCGCGCTGCTCGCCCCGCATCTGAGCCATCTTGGCCTCGTTCTCTCTGCGCTCGAGCTCGAGCAGCCGGGCCTTGAGAACCCTCAGCGCCATGTCCCGATTTCGGTGCTGAGACCGCTCGTTCTGGCAGCTCACCACAAGGCCCGTCGGGACATGGGTAATTCTGACGGCCGAGTCTGTCTTGTTCACGTGCTGGCCGCCCGCGCTGCTAGCCCTGAACGTATCAATCTTCAGGTCATCGGGGCTAACCTCGATGTCGTCGGTTTCGGCGAGTTCCGGCACTATGTCAACCGACGCGAAGGACGTGTGCCGCCGCTTGTTGGCGTCGAACGGCGAGATGCGCACCAGCCGATGCACTCCGCGCTCCGCCTGCAGATAACCATAGGCGTTCAGCCCGCGGATGACCGCCGTCACGTTCTTCAGGCCGGCGACGTCGCCCTCGAGGGAGTCAATGATCTCCGCCGAGAAACCTCGCCTCTCCGCCCAGCGAAGGTACATGCGGAGGAGCATCTCGACCCAGTCGCAGGCCTCGGTTCCGCCGGCACCGGCGTTTATCTCCAATATGGCGTCGCTCCGGTCGTGCTCGCCGCCCAGAAGCGTGGAAAGCTCCAGCGATTCGAGCATCGCCTTCGCTTCATTCAGTTCTCTCTCTATCTCTTCGACGTACGAGCCGTCATCTTCCTCTTCGGACGCTAGGTCTGCGAAGACGCGAAGGTCTTCGAGCTTCTTGCCGAGATCGAGCCACGGCTCCACGAACTCTTTCAACTGGCTGAGCCGGCGGAGCGCCTTCTGCGCCTCCTCCGGGTCGTCCCAGAAGTTCGGTTCGCCTGAGGCGGACTCCAGCTTTGCTATCTCAGCCTGCCTCTTTTCGAGGTCAAAGATGACCCCTTAATTCAGTTAGCTGCTCGCTCAGCGCGTCCAGCTCTTTCTTGATGTCTATTAGCAATGAAATCACCTCTCCTAATGGCAAGTTTACTGTTGAGTGTTGAGTGTTTAGTGATTTTCGGCATTTCCGCTTGCGCTCAAATACCGAAACACCGAACACCGAAGACGTTAAAGCACCGGACCGTATCTATCCGGCCTGTGCTTTCGGAGTTGCTCGTCAATCTCGCGTCGCCATTTAGTCCAGTAGGCTCGACGTTGAACGTTGACGGACCTGGCGCGGCCATCCCACTGCAGTGTGAGCATGTCCTTGCCGGACAGCTCGACCAGCGAACGCAGGGGAATCATCAGGAACCCGCGATACATGAACGATGAAGGCGGAATCCTGCGCTCTTTCCTGCTGATCTCCTCCTGTTCTAGAGACTGACCGCCCGGATAGGCTCCCCTGCCGGCCTCAAAGTATATAAACACGTCGGTCTCCGGCCATGCCACCTCTGCGCGGCGTTCCCCTCGTCGCCAACCGACCCAAAGACCTATCCGGCGAACGGCATCCACTGGAATGAAAGCCCGCCCTGACCGAATTACGGGCCGAGGAAAGGTATCCAGCCTCTTTCCATCCACGGTCACCGTCATGCAGTACGTGACATTACCCAAACTCGCTGCGAGCAACGCAGTTAAAGCAATCGTAACCGTGCCCTTGCCCATGATAGCCGTGTCTCCCCTACCGAAGCTTCCTCGCTGGCATAATCCAGTCGAGTGATGTTGTGGAATGGCAGCCTTCCTTTTCTCTCAACTCTCAACACTCAACTCTCAACGAAACATCTACTCCTCACTCCGCAAGCAGCATTTCTTGTACTTCTTGCCGCTGCCGCAGGGGCATGGGTCGTTTCTGCCGATCTTCTGCCTGCGCTGCGCCGGTCCCTGCGCCTGTCTCGCAGCCGCCAGGAACCGCTCCTCGTCGCCTTCCTCACCTTCGAGGCCTGCCGGGACGAACTCCGCGGTGCCCATCTGGATATTTCGATACGGGCTGCGGAACGGTTCATTCTGAACCTGGACCTGCACCCGGTACACCAGTCTCACGATCTCATCCTGGACGGCATGGAGCATCTGATCGAACATGGTGAAAGCCTCTTTCTTGTAGGCCACCAGCGGGTCTATCTGCGCGTAGCCTCGAAGCCCGATGCCCTCCCGCAGGTAATCCATAGCATCCAGGTGTTCCATCCACTTGTTGTTTATGGCCCTGAGTGCGATCTGGCGCTCCAGGTCGCGCATCAGTTCGGCGCCTAGCTCCTGCTCCCTGTCCTCGTATGTGCGGTCCAGAATGGTGCAGAGGAAGTCCTCCAGCTCGTCGCGCTTCTTCCCCTTCAGATCGGCGGGCCGAGCGTAAGCCGACACCGGGAATATCTCGTCCAGCAGCTCGAAGAGCGTGTCGGTGTCCCATTCGCTCGGATGTACTCCATCCGGGCAGTACATGTTGATATTGTCCGCTACCGTCTTGTGCAGGTAGTCCAGAATCGTCGGCTTGAGGTCCACACCCTCCAGAATCTTCCTGCGCTGTCCGTAGATAACTTCGCGCTGCACGTTCATAACATCGTCGTACTGCAGTACGTGCTTGCGGATGTCGAAGTAATGGGACTCCATTTTCTTCTGCGTTCGCTCGATCATCTTGGACAGCAGTCTGGAGTCCATCGCCATTTCTTCCTGCCACGATGACAGCCATGGACTCTTCGACTTATCTCCGAACACGCGCCAGAGCTCGTCTTCCAGCGAGACGTAGAAGCGCGACGCTCCAGGATCGCCCTGACGGCCCGAGCGGCCTCTGAGCTGGTTGTCTATGCGCCGGCTCTCATGCCGCTCCGTGCCGACGATGAAGAGGCCTCCGCGCCCGATGACATCCTCGGCCTCGGGATTGCGGTCGGCGGTCGAGCCTTCCGGCTTCCCACCGAGGATGATGTCCACACCTCGGCCTGCCATGTTCGTCGCGATGGTGACTGTGCCGAGCCGACCTGCGTCGGCGATGATCTGGGCTTCCTTCTCGTGGTACTTCGCGTTCAACACGTTGTTCGGGATGCCCTCTGCCAGACATTCGGCCAGGCGGTCAATCTCCTCCTGGGCCTCAATGCCCATGATCGCGGCAAGACGGGTGACGTTCTCCGGCCTCAGCATATCCAGCGAAGCGCCGACGGTCCGCGCGAGCGGCGCCAGCTTCGCCAGGGTCAGGTCTCCGAACTTCGCATTGAGCAGGTTCGCAAATGCTTTGCGCCCATCGCCATCAGTGTCTCTCTTCTCCTCCAGCATCGAGCGCAGGACGAATGTGGCCACCAGAAGCTGCAGCTTCTCCGGCGACAGGCGCTCGCTCAGACGCTCGGACATCTCGATGGACCGAGTTCCCACCAGCGCAGGCTCCAGCCGGCTCCGCAGCCGGAGGATCTCCATGGTGATCCCTCTCAGCTTGGCCTCTTCGCTCTTGTAGATCACGTCCGCACGGTCTGTGCGAATCATCGGCTTGTGCGTCGGCACGACGACGACGTCAAGGGCGTAGATCTTCCTGAACTCTTCCTCCTCCGTCTTGGCCGTGCCGGTCATGCCGGCGAGCTTGTCGTAGAGGCGGAAGTAGTTCTGATACGTGATCGTCGCCAGCGTCTGGCTCTCGTGCTCGATCTTCACGTTCTCTTTCGCCTCGATCGCCTGGTGGAGGCCGTCGCTGTAACGGCGCCCGAACATCATCCGCCCGGTAAACTCGTCTACGATGATGACCTGGCCGTTCTTGACGACGTAATCAATGTCCTTCTTGAAAACTACCCGGGCCTTGAGCCCCGCGTTCGCGTGGTGCATCAATTCCGGGTCGTCCGCCAGGTTCTCCACGCCGATCCCTTGTTCTACTCGCTGAATGCCTTCGTCGGTCAGCATGGCCGTGCGGGCCTTCTCGTCAACCGTGTAATCCCGTTCCGGCATCAGCCGGCCGACTACGCGATCCATCCTGTAGTACAGGTCTGTGGACTGCTGAGCCTGGCCTGAGATAATCAGCGGCGTCCTCGCCTCGTCAATGAGGATACTGTCCACCTCGTCCACGATAGCGTAATGAAGCTCCCGCTGGACTAGCTCGTCCTTCGAGAAGCACATATTGTCGCGCAGGTAATCGAACCCGAAGACATGGTTCGTGCCGTATGTGATATCCGCCATGTATGCCGATCGCTTGTCTATCGGCCGCAGGTTCAGGTACACCGGCTCGTCCACGTTCTCGTATTCGGGGTCGAAGATGTGCGAAGCTTCGAGCTCGCCGGTCTCGGCGCTCGCGCCTTGCAGTGCGCCTACGCTCACGCCCAGGAAGTTGTAGATCGGACCCATCCACTGGGCGTGGAACTTCGCCAGGTAATCGTTCACCGTTACCAGGTGTGCGCCTTTGCCCTCCAGGGAGTTCAGATAGAGCGTCAGCGTGGCGACCAGAGTCTTACCCTCGCCGGTCTTCATCTCCGCGATTCGTCCCTGGTGGAGCACTATGCCACCGATCATCTGAACGTCGAAGTGCCGCAGGCCGATCGTGCGCTTGCCTGCCTCACGAACGACGGCGAATGCCTCAGGCAGAATGTCGTCGAGCGTCTCGCCGTTTGCGAGCCGATCCTTGAACTCGTCCGTCTTCGCCCGAAGCTGTTCGTCCGAGAGGCGTTCCAGCTCCGGCTCGAAGCTGTTCATCACCTCGACGGTCTTCCTCATCCCAGCGATTTCGCGCTCGTTTCCATCGAGCAGCCAGCTTACGAATCCCATAAGTCACACCTCGCCATCACTGGGCTGAGGTCTCAAGTTCCAAGTTTCAGGTTGACTTGTGTGTGAACTTGAAACCTGAAACTTGGAACTCTCCAGCCATGACAGCAACAAGTGGCAGGCGACTCACCGTTGTTCCCCATGCGTCTGGGGCCATTGTTAAAGTCTCACCTGCCACGGGAAAATCGCAGTATCCGATGCTTAATACGTCTTTACACGCACATAATGTTACCACGGCGAAGCCGGATTGTCAAAGGCATGCGCTCAGAGGGGCGGCGCTCAGTCAGCGAAGTCCTGGGTGAACATTATCCCGTACCTGCCTCCGCGGGCCGCGCCGATTCCGACCCGCCGGAACTCGGGTCTCAGTATGTTCTCCCTGTGGCCGGGGCTTCTCATCAAGCCGTGATGGGCGATGTGGACCGTCGGAGCGAGAGCCAGGTTCTCGCCGGCAGTGGTGAAGCGAATTCCGCTTCGCCTAATCCTCTGAAACGGTGTGCGCCCATCGAGGTCCACGTGCGCGAAGTATCCGCGCCGGAACATATCCATCGAGTGATCTCGCGCGGCCTTGCGCAGTGTTTCGTTCATGACCAGCGGGCGAAGTCCCCTCTGCATACGCTCCCTGTTCATCAGCCGGAGCATCTCCTGCTCCGAGCGCGGGTCAATCTTGGGGTACCGCACGCGGAATCGGAGGTCCACGCTTTCCTTAGCTTCCGGCTCGATGGTCAGGAATCCGAGGGCGGTCTGGATCGCCTCGCCGAAGATGTCCGCAGCGTAGGAAGTGGCTATGGTAGCCGCGTCGAGCAGTGGAGGAGCAAGGGCGGATACTTCGAGCGCTTCCTGGGTCGCGAGAGGAGTCGGCAGGGCGGCTAAGATGGCCAGTACGATGGCAACCAGGATCACACCCCTGGCCAGTGCTGGAAGGATGCCCAGAGCCTTGTTCGCTCGGGACAGGCGGATGCCCCTGGGGATTCGGCGGTAGAGCCGCCGCGCTGCGAGGAAGTATACATTAAGCGTGACGAACCAGATGATCAGGAAGGCGAGCGCGCCGGAGTACGCCTGAGACACTCCAAGCCTCCCCAGTACGCGGCCTCCGGGTATGTATGAGAGAAACGGAACGCCGATCGAGACGACAATGCCGACGAGCTCCAGCAGGCCCACCAGGAATCCATGCCTCAGCCCTGTGTAGACGAAATATGCGAGTACAAGCAGTACGGCCAGGTCGAGCCAGTTCACCTCGGTATCTCCTTCAGCCCATCGCAGCCGCTATTATACCCGATGCTGGCATGGCTGGTGTACCAAATGGGCGCCGGGCAAAGCCGTTTTCCCAAGCCGCCGGTGTTATGCTGGCCCTCATCCCCAGCCCTTCTCCCAATTCTGGGGGAAGGGAGAGTAGGTTGCGCACAAGGCTGAACCCCTCTCCCAAATTTGGGAGAGGGGTAGCGGGTGAGGGCAATAACCCTATGGGCTTTTCACTGCTTGTACGGTTCCATCCGGTTCTTGCACTGCCACGACGCCCGAGTAGCCTGGAAACCGCTCCGCCAGCATCGGAAGTCCTGGCTCGCCGAGGACCAGGAGCGCCGTGGAGAGGGCATCGCAGTCCGTGGGGGATGGGCCGATCGCGGCGGCGGCAAGGGCGCCCTCGACGGGCATGCCGGTTCTTGGGTCTATGACGTGTCCGTATTCCTTGATTCCGTCGGAGAACAGCTTGCCTTGGACCGCCGACACGGACAGGGAGCTGTCCCGGAGGCCGACTACTTCGAGGGGATTGTCATCCTCGGTTGGGCGGCGGATCGCCACGCGCCAGGCAGGCTGATTTGGGGGTGTGCCGATTGCGCTAGCCGTGCTCGTGCCGCCGTGGAGGAAGGCGCTGGTGATGCCGTTCTCGCGCAGGAGATTGGCCGCGCATTCTATCGCGTAGCCCTTCCCAACTCCTCCCAGGTCGAGCTCGATGCCGGGCTGGTCGAATCGAATGGTGAAGTCTTCCGCATTCAACTGGACATGGCGCATCCCGACAACGCGCCGTGCGGCGTCGAGCTGTTCGGGCTGTGGGACTTCGCCGGGGCCGCCCGCGAATCCCCAGGCGCGTATCAGAGGCGTGATCGTGACGTCAAATGTTCCATCCGTGCGCGCTGTGATGTCCGCACAGCGTTGAAGCAAACGGAACAGGCGAGGCTCGACCTTGACCGGTCCCCGGCTGCCGCGCGAGTTGATCCAGGTCAGCTCGCTCTCGGGGCGGTAAAGACTCAGTTGGGTTTCCAGCCTCTCGACCTCAGCAAGAGCTTCCTCACCTGCGGCCCGAAGGCGAATCGGGTCATCGCCGTAGAGCATAAGCTCGAAACGGGTAGCCATAGCATCGAGCGAGAGGATGACGGGTGTAGGATTAGTCATTGCTTTGGATTGCAAATTGCAAATTCAGGGCACCACTGGAGATGGCGGAAAAGAGACGTCAGACCGATGGGTGGCGATTTCCGGATCGCCACCCCAGGGTTTGGGTAGGCATTCGGAAATCCCTACCCATCAAGCAGTCTATCGTCTAGGGCCTAAGGTCTGCCGTCTCAGAAGATCCTCCTCTTGACAGGGTCGTACTGGGCCATTTTGCTCTTGCGGTACGATTCCTCCGCCATGGCGACGATTGCCATAACCTGGGTTCCCAGCTCGACCGGGCAGTTCGGCGTGCCGCCGTTCCTGATGCAGGAGAAGAAGTTCCTGTGATGCTCGTTCTGATCGCTATCGGGCTCCGGGACCGGCTCGTCCAAACGCTCGACTTCATCGGAGAACGCGCGCTCAGGCCTAATCTGTACCTCGCTGCCTTCGAGGAACATGTTACCCTTCTGACCCCGGACGAGATGCTCGGGTCCCAGCTCGTTTACGGTGCTGCCGGCCAAGAAAACCATTGCGCCGTTCGGGAACTCCGCCTGGAGCAGTGTTGCCTCGGCGACGTCTCTCGGCTCGCCGTGTCCTTCATCGGTATTACACGGTATGCTCCCGACGCACGAGGCGCGCTTCGGATAATCCTCGATCCCCGTCGCTATCATCAGCGGATGAAGGCGGTGCGGCCAAAGGTCGCCGATAATGCCCGTTCCGTAGTCCCAGTACTTCCGCCATCGGAAATAGCGCTCCGGGCTGAACGGCCGCTTCGGGGCGGAGCCCAGCCAGGCATTCCAATCGCACGTTTGCTCGGTCAGGCCGGACTCTATCTTGTAGTTCCACTCGCCCTCGGGGTTGTTCCGGCAATAGCCGCCCTGCGCCCAGATGACTGTCCCAATAGCTCCGGCCTTGACGAGCTGGCCGGCCTTGTGCCACTTCTGGAGACTGCAGACTTGGGAGCCAACTTGAACGAGGCGATTTGTACGCTTTGACGTGTCGAGCACGCTGAGAGCTTCGTCGAAGTGCCTGGTCATCGGCTTTTCGACGTAAACGTGCTTGCCCGCCTGCATCGCATCCACCGAAATCGGGCCGTGCCAGTGGTCGGGCGTCGCGATGACCACTTCGTCAATGTCGCTCCGCTCGAGCAGCTTGCGATAGTCGGCGTAACTCCAGGAATGGGGTAGGCGCAGAGCCTTCCTTGCAATCTCTCTGCGCTTTTCCCACACGTCGCACACCGCCACTATCTTGATATTCTGCTCCTGCGCCAGGCCTTGGAGCACACGGAGGTGATTGCCTCCCATGCCGCCGACGCCGATAATGCCGATGTTGATCCGGTCGTTCGCCCCGATTACGTTAGGGGATGCGAGAGCCGCATCTGCGGCGCGCCCGATCAACGATCCGGCCACTACTCCTGCGGCGGTCGCCCCGGCTCCTTTGATGAACTCACGCCGGGATAAGCCTTTCCTGTATTGCTTGTCTTCCATACGATGCGCTCCTTATGCCTATTTTAGATCGAACCATGCGCTCTGGTAGGCTACCTTCGATCCAGACAGCACCGCTTCGTTGGCTTTCAGCGCCACTACCGCGGCCTGGTAGCCTTCGAGGGGACCTGGAATCTTCGGGACTTCGTCTTCCCCGGACCTGGGCGCTTGCTTGATATTGCAGATGAAGTTCTCCAGCGCCAGGTATATAGCTTCATGCTCAGGCTCGAGCGAACCCTCCTTGGAGGGTTCCTTGCCCGCCTTGAGGAGTGCCGTGGAACCCGCTATTATGCAGTAGCCGGTCTCGCCAAAGCAGTCCTCATGTTTCGCGTAACCCAACCAGCCAGGATCTTCTTTGGAATCCGTTTCTCTTGTGATCCAACCCCGCTTTTCCCGCATCACCAGACTGCACTTGCTGCCCTGGACGGCCGTGTAGCTGCCGCCGAACGAGTTCGCGACAGTCGAGAGAAAAACCGCCCTGATGTTGTTCGGATACTCGAAGATGCACTGCACGGTATCCGGCACATCCCGGCCGTCTTTCCAGCCCGTGATCGCCCCGGAGCCGATCGCCGCCGTCGGCAGCCCGTCCAGGTACCAGCTAACCAGGTCGAGGTTGTGAATCCCGATTTCGCCGAGCAGCCCCGGGGAGGTTGCTCTCGACACTCTCCAGTTCAACTCCTGCTCGCGTTCCGGCGTGGGCGCCACCCGCCGCAGGCTGTCCCTGTTGTTTGCCTGCGTATAGACCTGCGCGATATCGCCCAGTTCTCCGGCTTTCATAGACTTCAACCCCTGCCTGTACATGGCGTTCGAGCGCCCCTGGAGGCCTGCCTGAAAGACCTGCTTCGACCCCTGCCCGGCAAGGGCTATGGTTTTGGCATCCTCGATGGTTGTCGCAAGCGGCGCCTCGCAGTACAAGTGCTTCCCGGCCTGGATAGCAGCGAGGGCGATGTCCTTGTGCAGGTGGGATGGCGTGGCTACCACCACGGCCTCGACGTCCGGCGATTCCAGCAGTTTGCGGTAATCGGAGAACGTCGTCGCGGATGGGGCTATCTCCTTGGCCCTGTTCAGGCAAGGCTCGTAGGTGTCGCAGATGGCTGTGATCTGCGCGGACGGCAGCCTGGCCAGCGTGGGAAGTATACTCTTCCTTGCCCACTCTCCGACGCCTACTACTCCGAATTTCACCGGCGGGCCTGGGATAGCCGCCTCAGCGGTCGCCTCAGCCGCCAGCAGTTCGTCCGCAGTAACAAGCAGCGCCGCGGTCGCCACAGCGCCTTTCAGAAAATCACGACGGTCAATGATTACGTTAGACATGCTTTACTCCTCTGGTCGAAATCTGGGTAGGGGCGAGGCATGCCCCGCCCCTACACCCGATAGTCGTTACAAGAGCTTGATCCTGATGTTGCGATATGCCACCGGGCTATGGTCTCCCTGGAGCCTGATCGGCCCCGGCTCGTCTACTTTGTCATCCAGCGGCTCCCTTGTAGGGCTGTCTATCGGCTGGTCCTCGAATATCTTCACCCCGTTCAGGATAACGGTCACCCGGTTTTCGACGATTTTGGCCTCGACGCTCTGCCACTCGCCGGGCGAACGGCTGACGAAGTACTTCGGGGCTATCTTCCCGTAAATGGAGCCGTTTCCATACGGGGTTGGCTCATTCTTCTTTCCACCAGTGTCGTCCACGGCTTGTATCTCATACCTGCCCCGGAGGTAGACGCCGCTGTTTCCGTCTTTCGGGATCATGTACTCATAGCGGATGATGAAGTCCCGGAATTTCTCGTCGCTGATGAGGTCCGTGCCGCCAGAGCCGATCACCAGCATGCCGTTCTGCACAGTCCACGGCTTCCGATTCTCATCGCGTACGTGCCAGCCCGTCAGGTCCTTTGCGTTGAGCAGCGCGCGGAATCCTTCTGCTTTGTCAGCATCGGATAGTGGCGGCGGCGGAGACAACGGCTCGGCATCACCCTGTGCCAGTCCGAGTGCCCAGCGTATCCCGCCCAAGATGTGCTTCTGGAAGGTGTCGCTGAGGACCACCTCCTCACGATGCCCTAACGCAGTGTAGAACACGCGGCCCTTGCCGTACATCCGCACCCAGGAGATGGGATAGAAGCCCGGCAGGAACGTGGTAGGATGCTTATCGAGTGCCAGCAAGAGGCGTACCCGGTCCGGGTGGAAGTTCTTGAACAGGTAGACCTCCTCCTTGGCCTCGAAGCGGCTCGGGATATCCTTCGTAGCCGGGTGCTGGAGATCCTGGACCAGGAATTCGACCTCCAACTGAGAGCCGTGGCCCTCAAACTCCCCGCCGATCAGGTCCATGTACTCCGGCCAGGTGTGGAATGTGTCTGTGGCAGCGTGAATGCCTACGACATTGCCGCCGGCCCTTACCCAATCGAGGAAAGCCTGCCGGTCCGCCAGAGGAAGATCGCCGGTCGTGTTGTTGAAAAGTAGCACATCGAACTGTTTAAGGGCTTCGGCGGTGGTGAGCCTCTGTAAGTCCTCGTCTGTGCGAGCAAAAGTTGTTCGCCAGAGGCCCGACTGATAGCCCAAGTTCGCGATGATCTCTTCTCCAAGCGGGATTGCGGTATGGCGGGCTCCCTTCGTCACCGAGACAACCAAGACCTGGTCTTGGTTGCTGGATAAAGCTGCGGTCGAGGGCAATGGCCTTGCCTCGCCGGGCGCCAAACCGAGTGCCCAGCGCATTCCACCCAGGATGTGCTTCCTTACCGGATCGCTCCCCAGCAGGTCTTCCCGGTGGCCGATTGAGGTGTAGAAGACTCGCCCCTTGCCGTACATACGCACCCAGGAGACGGGATAGAAGCCCGGCTTGTATGTGTTCGGATGCCTATCGAGCGCCACCAGCACGCGTACTTTGTACCTCGAGAACCGCCCGAACCGGTAGACCTCCTCTGCGGCACTGAAGCTTCTCGGCAGGTCCTTCGTTGCAGGATGCTTTGGATCTTGGATTAGGAATTCGACCTCCGACTGGTTGCCATGTCCTATGAACTCCCCGCCCATCATGTCAACGAACTCCGGCCAGCCGTGGAATGTGTCCGTGGCGCCGTGGATGCCTGCGACGTTGCCGCCGGCTCTTACCCAATCAATGAAGACCTGCCTGTCTGCGAGAGGAATATCGCCGCTCGTGTTGTTGAAAAAAAGTAGATCGAAGTTCTTGAGCGCTTCTGCCGTAGTCAGCCTCTGCAGCTCCTCGTCCGTGCGAGCGTATGTGGTTTTCCACAGGCCCGACTTATCGCCCAGGTCCTTGATGATCTCTTCTCCGAGAGGGATTGTGCTGTGGTGGTGCCCCTTTGTAACCGAGATCACCAACACCTGCTTTTTTGCCCCGGCGGCGCTGGCCGGAGCACCGACAGCGCAGGCCAAGAAAGCAAGACAGCACAGAGCTATGCAGACCCTGCCAGGAAATGAATGATAACCCATTGACATCACTACCCCCAATTCAAGTTAGTTGCCTCATTATACCCGGTCGCGTGTGGGATTGGAATACTGGGACGGAAGGCCTTAGCCCACCCGGTCTGCAACGAAGTAGCGGGTACGCTACAGACCCTATCCGACGGAAGCCCACCATCCGCCGATTCGCGCCTACCGGCGCAGACAAGCGTATGCGGCGAGGCTCCCCCTTTATAAAACGCTTTGGACCGGAGATTGTTTCATAAATCTGCGATGGAAGGGACTATCTATCCGGGTTATAGCATGTGAGCGTAAGTGGGGCAAGGAGCGCTACTCGACGAGCGCCGCCGTGCCGCTTGCGCTTACCATGAGCATACCTTGGCGGATGATCTCGTAGTCGAGGTCTACGCCTATGACGGCGTTGCCGCCCATCGCAGCGGCCCTGTCTGCCATCTCGTCGAGCGCCATCTGCCGGGCACGGGAAAGCTCCTCTTCATAGGCTGCCGACCTGCCGCCGACGATGTCGGTGATGCTGGCGAACAGGTCCTTCATGATATTCGCGCCCAGAATCGCTTCCCCGGTCACGATGCCCAGGTAACTCGTAATCCTCTTGCCTTCGATGCTGGGTGTGGTGGTAACTATCATTAGCCTTTCTCCTTTTACGAAGTCCGCCGCCCTTATCTGCCGTTGTAGTAGCGTGCAACTGCCTCGTCGTATACCAGACGTACTGGGACGCCGTGGACCTCCGCCGCCTTTCTGCAATCCTCATATTCCGGCGAAGCGGTGATCTGCGCGCCTCCCATAATGCCGACCTTCATCCTCACCTCGCCGAACCTGGTGGTCACGGTTTCCCATTTCCGCTCGAGGCATCGCCTGTACGCGCTCGAAATCCGCACGCCGAACGTCGTCGTCTCCGCCAGCATGACATGTATGATGTCCTCCGTCCGGTCAATCGGGCAAACCGCGCTGAGGAGAGTCGCAGGCCGGCTCTTCTTCATGTAGACAGGGGTGAGGTAGACGTCGAGCGCCCCGGCCTTGAACAGCCTGTCGAAGATCAAGTCGTAGAACTCCGGGTTCATGTCGTCAATATTGGTTTCGACGACCGAGACCCTATCGGTTCTCGGCAGGGCCATTTCAGCAGATGCCTCGCCGACCAATATCCGAAGCACGTTCGGGAACGGGAATTCGGCCTTACCTGCTCCGCAGCCTATGGCCTGGACGGTCATGGCGGGCATCTCGCCGAAGTCCGATGCGAGCGTGCGGACTAGCGCCGCCCCGGTGGGTGTTACGAGCTCGCCCTCGATTCCTGCAGAGTAGACCGGAACGCCCTTCAGCAATTCGACAGTCGCCGGAGCGGGCAGGGGAATCTTGCCGTGCGCCGTCTCGACGAAGCCCCGGCCCATCGGGAGCGGGGAGCAGACGATGCGCTCGATGCCCAGGAGCTCGGTCCCGACAGCCGTGCCGGCGATGTCAACGATTGCATCTACCGCGCCGACCTCGTGGAACATAACTTCTTCAGGGGTGCTTCCGTGGACGGCGGCCTCGGCTTCGGCCAAACGGCGGAAGGCATCAACGGCGCGGGCCTTGACCGTCTCGGACAGCTCGCTCGAGTTGATGATGTCCGAGACGTCCTTCAGCTTCCGATGACCGCGTTCGTTTCTAGTCAGAACTTGAACATTGGTGGCCTGTATGCACTTCTTGAGGACCTTGGAGACTCGGAGATCGAATTCGATCCCCTCGATTTTGCCAAGCTCCCGGCGGAACTGCGCCTCGTCCACGCCGGCATCAAGCAGCGCCCCAAGCGTCATGTCACCGCTGATCCCGGCAAAGCAGTCGAAGTAGGCGATTCTCACTGACTTCCTCACAGCCCTTCTGTGCTTCTGTGTTCTACTTGTTAATCAAATGTGCGAAGTAGCCGGCGCCGAAGCCGTTGTCTATGTTCACCACTGCGATGCCTTCGGCGCACGTGTTGAGCATCGTCAGCAGCGCCGCCAGCCCCTCGAAACTTGAGCCGTATCCCACGCTAGTTGGCACCGCGATCACGGGCTTGCTTACCAATCCGCCGACGACGCTGGCGAGCGCGCCTTCCATCCCGGCGACTACTACGATCACATTCGCGTTGTCCAGCTTGCCTTTTTGGTCCAGCAGCCGGTGCAGGCCGGCGACTCCGATGTCGTAGACCCGCTCGACCCTGCTTCCCATCGCTTCCGCGGTTACGGCGGCTTCCTCGGCCACGGGAATGTCCGCGGTTCCCGCGGTGATGACGAGGATGTACTTCTCGTCGTCCGCCTTACTCTCAGGAGCGGACTCGGGACTGCGGACGACTATCATGCGCGCTGCGTTGTGATACGTTGCGTGCGGCAGCTCACGGCGCACGGCTTCGTAGATATCTTCGCTTGCCTTCGTAGCGAGGACGATGGGATTCCGCGCGGCCATACGCTTCAGGATTTCCACGATCTGGTCGCCGGTCTTGCCTTGGCAGAAGACGACCTCGGGAAACCCGGTGCGCAGGCAGCGGTGGTGGTCAATCTTGACGTAGCCGAGATCCTCATACGGCAGGTTCCGCAGCCTGGCAACTGCTTCGTCAACCGAAATCTCGCCTGACTTCACGCGCTTCAGTATTTCGTTCAGCGAATCAATCTTCTCCATTTGATCCATTAGGACGCCAAAGAGGAACGCTCAACGTTCTCCCGGGCCCTCGCCGTGACGTTCCTGAGTCTGCAAAACCGCGTTCATGCTGCCGGTTCGGTAGCCCTCGATGTCCACCGTAACGTAGAGGTAGCCCAACCCCTTCAGGCGATCTGCGACCAACTTCCGAAGATCGGGCGATAACAGCCTCGGCAGCTCCTCAGCCTCGATTTCGATCCGCGCGACTGTTCCGTGGTGGCGGACTCTGACCTGCTGGAATCCGAGGCTTCTCAGCAGCTTCTCCGCCTCGTCAATCTGCCGTAGGGCTTGGGGCGTGATCTGCATCCCATAAGGCAGCCGCGACGCGAGGCACGCAGACGACGCCTTATCCCACGTCGGCAGGCCGAGCTGCTTCGAGAGCGATCGGATTTCCGCCTTTGTCAGCCCTGCTTCCTGGAGCGGCGCCCGGACGGCCAATTCCTCCGCCGCCTTCTGGCCTGGCCGGTAATCATGCAGGTCATCGGCGTTCGCACCGTGCGCCACCCAGCCCAGCCCTTCCTCCGCGGCGATCTGCTTCAGCTTTCGGAGTAGCTCGATCTTGCAGTGATAGCAGCGGTCAGGGTCGTTCCGCGCAAATGCTGGATTGCTGAGCTCGTCGGTATGGATGTCTATCAGCCGAAAACCCAACGCGCGGGCAAGCTCTCTCGCTGCCTCGGTCTCACTAGGCGGATGTATCTCCGAATCGGCCAGGACAGCGACGGCCCGGTTGCCAAGGACATCGCGCGCGACCTTCATCAGGAAAGTGCTATCCGCTCCGCCTGAGTACGCGACCAGTGCGCTTCCCATCTGCCGGAGTGCATCTTTCAAGCGTTCGTATTTCTCTTGCAGAGCATCGCGGCTCGGTGTTTCCACGAAGTCATTCTCGCAGCAAACAGGCCATGAAGACGGCTGTGCCTCACGGCCTGGAATTCGGACGTACGGCCTTCCAGTGCAGGCAGCCATCACACGGCTAGTATATCTGCCGGAGCGATGGGAAGTCAATGCAGGGCAGGACCCGTACAACTAGTGGGTGACGACATGCGGCTTAGCCTGCTCGCAAGCGCCTACTCCCCCGCGATGATCTTGTCTATGCGGGAGGAGAGGTCGCGGAGGTACTTCTCGTCGCCGCCGGGAAGCTCAGCCGTCAAGTAGCCCGAATAGCCCACTTCGTCGAGCGCCCCGCGGACTTCCGGCCAGTTCACATCGCCATCGCGCAGATTCGTCCACTGCCTGCCTTCGCGCTTGAAGTCCTTCAGGTGAACCTTGCGGATGCGCTTGCCGAGGGTTCGTATCCAATCCTCCGGCCAGCCGAATGCCACGATGTTTCCGACATCGAAGTATGCCTGGACGTATCGGCTCTTGAAATAATCCACGTATCGGGCGAACTCCAGCGGGCTGTAGAGAAAGTTGTTCCAGACGTTTTCGATGGTTATCACTACGCCCAGCTTCTCGGCGAGGGGAATCAGGCCCTTGATCCGTTCTTGCGAGCGCTCGTAAGCGTCCTTGTATCGGGTCTGGGCATTCACGAGCGCCGGCACTAGCAGCAAGGAGTCCGCGCCGAGCTCCTTCGCGCACTGGAGAGCCGCTTTCGCCTCGTTCAGTCCCCTCTCGGCGACCTCAGGGTCCCCGCTGGAAAGCGGCGAGCGCCATCCGCCGAAGATGATCGAGTGAATCGGAATCCCGGATTTCTCCGATGCCTTGCGCAGAGCCTCTATCTCCGCCGGATCGCTTACAGGCGCGACCTCCATGCCCTGGAAGCCGACATCCGCGGCAAGCGGGAACTTATCCTCTACACTGAGGTCCGCCGGGAGCATGGAGAGAATCAGCGCCTTCTTCAACTCAGGTTTCCTCTGCATCCTCTGACTCCTTGGATCGTCCGCCTCAACTTGTAACGGGCTGGCGGCAAGCCCCAACACGCCCGCCGTCTTCGCCGCCTGTCCGAGAAACTCACGTCTGTTCATGGAAGCACCCTTTCGTAGAGCGTGTTGCGTAAGGGATCGGGGTTTCAAGTTCCAGGTTTCAGGTTCCAGGTTTCAGGTTCCAAGTTGGACGTTCGACGTTGTCTCTCCCATTCTCCCTTTCTCCCAGCCTCCCTTTCTCCCACGCCCACACCCCCATACTCCCACACAACCTTTCTCCCACACTCCCACACTCTGGTCTCCCCATCCCGGTATCACACCTTCGGGAACGTCCAGGGCTTTCGGTACTTGGGCTTCACGAGGGCGTTGGCTTCCTTGTCGCCGACGATTTCGCCCTTCTCCGCATCCCAATGCACCTTGCGTCCGGCGTCGAGCGATATGTGCCCCAGGTTCAGCGCAATCGCAAGCGGCAGATGGTAGTCGAAGTTGCACGGCGGCTGCTCGCGCGTCTTGATCGCATCGAGGAACTCGCGATCGTGCCCCGGTGACGGCGGAATGCTCGGCTCCGGCGGCGGGACATCTTTCAAGGCATCGCCCTCAGAGACTACGGTGTGCGTACCATAGTCGGCGAGCAGGGTGCCTTTCGCCCCGTGGAACATCACGCCGAGCCTGCGTCCGTGATCGGGCGGGCGACCGAAACCGAAATTGTAGCTGTTCCCCGCGGTATGCATCCAGGTCATGGTGAAGCCGGGAAACTCCCACAGCACGTCGAGAGTGTCCGGTATGTCGCCTATGTCGTCCGCCACGAACCGGCCGCCGGATGCCGACGCCGCAAGCGGCTGGCCCGGATCCATCGCCCAGAACGGCAGGTCTGCGATATGCGGGCCGAGCTCGCCGAGCCAGCTCCCCACATACTCCTTGAAGTACCGATGCTGTCCGAGTTCGAACCGGGCGGTATTGAAGGGGACCTTCGAGCAGGGGCCGCACCACATATCCCAGTCGAGCCCTTCGGGCGGCTCGGTATCTTCAGGCCGGCCTATCCCGCCTGGATATTCGTTGGTAGTGAAGATCACGCGCACCGACATGATCTTGCCGAGCATCCCTGAGCGAACGATCTCCACGGCCCGGCGGAAGTTCTCGCCTGCGTGAATCTGCGTTCCCACCTGGGTCACTCGCTTGTTATCGCGGGCGGCCTTCGCCATGGCGATTGCTTCGGCGGGATACCGGGACATCGGCTTTTCGCAGTAGACATCCTTGCCTGCCTGGGATGCGTATATCGAGATGAGCGGATGCCAGTGGGGAGGCGTGGCGACTACCACCGCGTCAATGTCTTTCTGCTCGAGGAGTTTACGGAAGTCTTTGTAGGCCCTCGCCTTGCGGCCCTCCAGTTCCAGTAGGTCCTGCACAGCCTGAATAGGCAGGTCGTACACATCGCATACCGCGCCGATCTGCACATCCGGTTGCTTGAAGAAGCCTGCCAGCAAAGCCCTGCCGCGGCCGCCGAGACCGATGATGCCGAGCGTGATCTTTTCGTTCGCCGATACCGGCTTCTCGATCGCCTGCGCCCCGGCGACGCCGATGGACATGCCTATTCCGGCCGCGACAGCCGCCGCCGAGGTGGTCTTGAGGAAATCCCGTCTGCTCAGCCTGCTGGTCTCCTCGTTTCCCATTGTCTCCCGTCTCCTCGTTGAAATGGCTATCTATCCTCAGTTACACCGCTTCGGCAGCAGCTTGATTTTGATATTGCGGAACCACACTTTGCGGCCGTGGTCCTGGAAGCCGATGTAGCCCTTCCGCGCCATATCCTTGTATGCCGTCTTGAACTTGTTGGGCGTGCCATCGGGGTTCATCTTGGGTGTGGTCCACCTGTCCAAGTTCATATAGAGGGTGCGCTTACCGTTCACGTCTATCCATATCAAGTTGTCGCGGCAAGTTAGGACGACCTTGTTCCATTCCCCGGCGGGCTTGCAGACATGCTTCATCGGCGCCTGACAATTGTAGATGGAGCCGCAGCTAAACTGGTTGATCACATTGGGTTTTTTGGAATCTATGAGCTGCAGTTCGATGCCGGTCTGGACTGAGTCGCGCAAGTCAGCTATGCGGAAGAATATCCCACTGTTTGTGCGCTCCTCGAGTTTGTACTCGACGGAGAGTATGAAGTCACCGAATTCCTCCTCGCTGATGAGCATGTGGCCAGCCTCGGCGAGATTCGCGATAACTCCGTCTTGCACAGCCCAGCCTTCTGGATTGCCAGTTACCTTCCAGCCGTTCAAAGTCTTGCCGTCGAACAGAAGTCTCCATCCGGCCGCCTTTTCCGCTGGAGTGAGTGTGTTCAGGGGTGTGGCGCCTGCCGAAATCGCTATGGATGATAGCGCGACCAAAGCGATGCACAGCGCTGTCAAGCGTCTTGTCATACGTTCCTCCTCTTATTCCCCGCCCGGCGGGCGTTCTTGACGCCCTGCCGCCGAGTTTGCTCTCTGGCAATTTCGACGGCGCGATCACGATTTCCTTGTACACAAGTCCCCCCTGCGTCGGCTTATTTCGCACAGCCTCAGGTTGCATATGAGCCAGCCGCCCTTTCCCAGCCGGATTGTAGGTTTGTCAAACATGTGTTACACCACCTCCTGGTAATGACGGAGCATCTGGGATGCGGAGCGCCACCCATGGGCCATCAGCGGCTGGCGGTTGGATTCTCCAAGGTAGCGGTTGAACTGGTCTTTGATATACTG
>DATKXU010000014.1:0-3172 GCA_035528905.1 Armatimonadota bacterium | reverse complement strand
GGCCGGGCTGTCGGCCGCGTTCAACCTGGTGCAGCGGCTGGAACCGCACCTGCTGCAGAGGCAGGCGAGCGCGCTCGATCTCGGGCCGGACATCGTGACCGGCGCCCGTGACGGCGGGATGAGCCGCGTGCTGCTGGCGGTGAACTTCTCGGAATCGCAGCAGGCGAACGTGGGTCTCGATGCGTATCGCCTTCCGCCCGCCGAGGGCACGCCGGTGATGCGATACCGCGTGGCGGGCGCGACCGCTCGAGTTGAGCGCGCACCCGCGAATGGACAGGATGCCGTCTTCTTCGCGCCCGGCGAGGCCATCGTGTGGCTGTTCGCCCGGAAGACGAATGATGGGCCGGAGGACATCGTTCCGCCAACGGTGGCGATCATGTCGCCGCTGCCGGATTCCACCCTGACCGGCGAGGTGGAGCTGACAGCCGTGGCCGAAGATGACACCAGGATTCGCAGCGTCGAGTTTTTCATCAACGGCTCGCCCGCGGGCAAGGCCGAGCGTGCCCCGTACCGAACTGGCCGGACGCGGTGCCGCTGCGCCATCCGCTGCAACACCACTGAGCTGAAGCCGGACGTGTGGCACCGCATCCGCGCCGTGGCCAGCGACACCACCGGAAACGCAAGCGAAGCACGCGTGATGCTGCGCGTGGCGGAGGCGGGGAGGTAGACGCCTTCGCGCTTCTCCTTGACTAACGCCAGCGAAAAGCATAGAATTGTGGCAATGATTGTACTTGTCTTATCTTGCCCTCATCCCCAATCGGGTACTCAATGGAGAAGAACATGGAAGGCAAGAGGTTGATCCGCTCGATTCGGCTGCAGAACATCCTGTCGTTCGGGCCTGATGGCGTGGACATCGAGCTGCAGCCGTTGAACGTGCTGATAGGGCCCAACGGCTCAGGGAAGTCGAATGTCATCGAATGCCTGAACGTTCTTCACATGGCACCGGAATCCAGCATAGCGGAACCGATCCGAGAGAGCGGCGGGATCGACGAGTGGATATGGAGAGGCGAGCCGCACGCGAGCAAAGGAGAGGTGGAGGCGGTGCTGGAGCACAATGACCATGGCGCGTTGCGCTACCGGATCGCGCTACGCTCGGAGCGGCAGCAGACCGGGATCGCGCAGGAGATCGTGGAGGACGCGAATCCGCCGGATGGCCGGGCGCCCGAGTGCTACTGCCGTCGAAACGGAAATGAAGCCGATGTGTTGACGCAGATCAGAACGACTGAGCCGTCTGCTACCAGGCGTGAGAGAAAGATAGAATGGTGCCAGGCGGAGCAATCTATCCTGAACCATTGCCGATCGTGGGATTACTATCCTGAGATTACTCTTGTGGGAGATCGATTCAGGCGGATGGCGTTCTATCGAAAGTGGAACCTCGGTCCGGGCTCACCGGTGCGAATGCCTCAGCGCGCTGATCTGCCCAACGATTTCTTGCTGGAGGACGCTCGAAACCTTGGCCTCGTCATCAATGAGCTGATCGGCATGGGAATGGGCGAGATGCTCGCCAAGAGGATGAAGGACGTCCATCTCGATATCGAGCGTATTCATACCAGGACAGCGGGAGGGACTGTTATGGTGTGCATAGACGAAGGGCTGCGAGGCCTGACGCCTGCCATGAGGCTGTCCGACGGGACGCTCCGCTACCTCTGCCTCCTCGCGATCCTGTGCCATCCGCAGCCGCCTCCGCTGATCTGCATCGAGGAGCCGGAACTGGGATTTCATCCGGATGTCCATCGCCATCTGGGCGAGTTGCTCATCGCAGCTTCACAGCGGACGCAACTGCTGGTGACCACCCACTCGGATGTCCTGATTTCGGCATTGACCGACGTTCCTGAGAGCGTGCTGGTGTGCACAAGGTTCCCCGATCGTAGCAGCATGCAACGCCTCAAGAAAGAGGACTTGGCGTTCTGGCTGGAAAAATATACGCTGGGCGAGGTATGGATGATGGGCGCGATCGGGGGAAACCCATGAGGAAGGGAATCCACGTTTATGTGGAAGGCGGCGGCGAAGGCATGGCGAGAGCGGCTTTGCGCGAAGGGTTCTGCGTATTCCTCGGCGAGTTGCGCGATCGCGCACGCCGCAAGCGCATGGAATGGAGCGTGATTCCGGCAGGCTCGCGCAATGATGCTTACCAGGCATTCCGTGCCGCCTGCCAGCAGCGGCCGCAGATCATCAATGTCCTCCTGGTTGACGCCGAGGGCGTGGTCGTCGGCTCCCCGAAGGATCACGTCTGCAATTCCAACCGCTGGGAGCGGTCGGTTTTCACTGACGACAACTGCCATCTGATGGTCCAGTTGATGGAGTCCTGGTTCCTCGCGGACCTTCCGGCCCTGAGCAGCTTCTATGGCCCTGATTTTCGGGAGGGCCAAATCCCCAGGACCAACGACGTGGAAGCGATCGGCAAGGACCGGGTGCTGACGGCACTGGGGGAGGCAACGAGGTCCACGCAACAAGGCCAGTACAGCAAGACACGCCACGCGCCTCGGCTGCTCAAATGTATCAGACATTCGCAAGTGCTCCCGAGAGCTCGCCACTGCGAACGGCTATTCGTAACGCTCCGCAATCTGATAGAAGAGGCCTGACCTGAGAGAACAGGCCCGACAGGATCGCTACCACATCACAAGCGAAAGGTTCTGCCGCTATGCCACCAGTCTACCACACCGACCTCTTCACCCGCATACATTCCGAGCTTCGCAAGGTTCCGATGATCGACTGCCACGAGCACTTGCAGCGGGAGCGCGAGCTGCCGCAGGGCGAGAACGTCCACATCGGGCGGTTCTTCGCGCACTACGCGAGCTGCGACCTGGTGAGCGCTGGCCTGCCGCCGGCCGACCTCGCTCGCGTGCAGTCTGATCCGAAGCTCAGCCCGAAAGACCGCTGGAAGCTGATCGCGCCGTACTGGCGCAAGGCGTGGAACTCCGTCTACCTCGAAACGCTCCGCATCGCCTTCCGCGACCTGTACGGGGTCGACGATCTCGCCGAAAACACCGTCGACGCTCTCACCGATTCGATGCGCAAGCAGATCAAGCCGGGGTTCACTCGGACGGTGTTCGACAAGGCCGGCATCGATTACGCGATGACCAACCCCTTCGCGCCAATGTGCATCTTCAACCCCGATTTCGGCTTCGACTGCTTCATGGTCGACATGACCGACGGGTTCACCGTCTTCCCC
>DATKXU010000013.1:0-38751 GCA_035528905.1 Armatimonadota bacterium | reverse complement strand
AGGCTGATCGTCCCATCAAGCGCTCTCCTCAACACATCGTAGCGCGTCGCTTCCTTCTGTGTGATCGCGATTACTCCTCTCTCCATGGGGACATTATCGCTCTGCAGATACCAGGGGACATAATCGCGTTGCATTCACACCTGCTTTGTAGGAAGTTGACAAGCGCCCCAGAGAAGCGGTACAGTTTCTCGTGTGCCTCGTCATCCGACAGGCCTACAGACTTAATCTCCAAGGTGGAACGCATGGACAAACTGTTTGGCACTGACGGTGTACGAGGGATCGCGAATACCGAGCTGAGCGCCCTCCTGGCCTTGAAACTGGGGTCTGCTTCCGCATACGTACTGCGTCAGAAGCACGAGGGCGCAAAGATGCTGATCGGACGCGACCCCCGAATCTCCGGCGACATCCTTGAAAGCGCAATGGCCTCAGGGATATGCTCTCTGGGCGTGGATGTATACCTTGCGGGGGTCGTTCCAACTCCCGGAGTGGCCTTCCTCAGCCAGATGATGCACGCGGATGCGGGCATTGTGATCTCGGCTTCGCATAACCCAATGCGGGACAACGGCATCAAGTTCTTCGGCAGCGATGGCTGCAAACTCCCCGACGAGGTCGAGGCAGAGATAGAAGATCAGGTTGAGAAGTTCGATAAACTTCCGCGCCCTGAAGGCGCCGGCGTCGGGAGAATGTACCGCGCGCACGAGCTTGTGGACAGCTATCTGGACCACCTCAGGCAAATGCTCCCGCGCCGCCTGGGCGGGATGAAGATAGTCCTCGATTGTGCCAACGGAGCAGTGTACGACCTGGCCCCCAGGCTGTTCTCGGAGCTCGGCGCCCAGGTCACGGCCACTAACAACCAGCCCGATGGCTTGAACATAAATGCGAATTGCGGCTCGCTGCACCCCGAGGCGCTTCAGGAATTGGTTCTGAAGAAGAGCGCCCAGATCGGCATGGCGTTTGATGGAGACGGCGACCGCGCGATCCTCGTTGACGAAAAGGGCAAGCTGGTGGACGGCGACCACGTCATGCTCATATGCGCCAGACAGCTCGCCGGCAAGGGCCGCCTTCCCGGCAGGGCCGTCGTCGCCACCGTCATGAGCAACATCGGCCTGGAGCTGGCTCTTGCCCGGGACGACATAGCCCTTCTGCGCACGCAGGTTGGCGACCGATATGTCTCGGACGAGATGCGGCGGACGGGAGCTGCGATCGGCGGCGAGAAGTCCGGCCACATCATATTCGCCGAGCACGCCACGACTGGCGACGGCATGGTGACCGCGCTCCAGATACTCGATATCATGCTCGAAACGGGCAAGCCGCTTTCCGAGCTGGCGGCGCAGATGGAGGAGTTCCCGCAACTCCTCATCAACGTGCCCGTAAAGAAGAAGGACGGCTGGGATGCCGTTCCCGAGATAGTCTCAGCCGTCAAAGCCGGCGAGGAACGCCTATCCGGACGGGGAAGGGTCTTCGTCCGGGCATCTGGCACCGAGCGATTGATTCGCGTGATGGCCGAAGGCCCTGATTTGGCGGAACTTGAAGAGATCACCGGCGACATTTGCTCGGCGGTGAAGCGAGCGCTCACGTAACCGGTCTCGCGTTTAGGGGCTCCACGCCACGCCGAATTGCCCTGGAAATTCACTCACATTAGCCAGCAATTCCGACAATGAGCGGCTGTGGATCATGAAACGCGCCGTCAGTACGCCCCCCGGCCGGTGATGACGGCCGGGATCGTCTTCGCCAGGATTTTCAGGTCCAGCGGCAGGGAGCGGTGGCTAACGTAGTACACATTCAGCCTGACTCGATCCTCATAGGGGAGGTCGCTCCTGCCGTTCACCTGCCAGAGACCCGTTATGCCCGGCTTGACCGCGAGGATCTTGTCCTGCCAGGGGCCGAACTTCTCCAGCTCAGGAAAGGAAATCATCCGCGGCCCGACCAGGCTCATCTGGCCGAGGAAAACGTTGATGAGCTGGGGCAATTCGTCAATGCTGGTCTTCCGAAGTACCTTGCCGACTCGCGTGACCCGAGGGTCACGTCGCAGTTTGTGATTGTTGCCGTATTCCTCTGCGAGCTGGCTGTCGCTCGAAACCTCCAGATCGCCGTTCTCGATCATGGTCCGGAACTTCAAGGCGTAGAAAGCGCGGCCGCCCTTTCCGACGACCCGACGCCGAAAGAGCACAGGCCCACGGCTGTCCAGCACGATAGCTGTGCAAACCGGAATCAGCAGCGGGATCGCAAGCAAGAGGAGCAGACCCGATATGAGCATATCCAGCGCGCGCTTTGTCGGCTCATACCAGGGGCTTATCCTGGTCCTCTCGCCTGATTCCAAGTAAACCGCGCGGTTTATCGCTCCCACTCGAATGTATCCTCCAGGTTCCCTGCTCCGATCTCTAGGCGGCGGCGGGAAGACGATTTCGGCGCACATCGATGGTCATCGCGTAGACTTCCTCCAGCCGCTCCACAGCCGTTTCCCAACTGTAGTTCGCCACAACGAATCGTCGAGCGCGTTCACCCAGCTTATACCCATACTCCTCGCTGTCCATGACGCCAAGTACGGCGTCGGCCATTCGCTCCGAGCTATCAACGCGAATCAGGTGCAGGCCATCCACTACGTCGCGTATCCCTTTACACGCGATCGAAGTCGCCACGACCGGCTTGGCCATCGCCATGGCCTCCAGGACCTTGTTCTGAACCCCGACGCCGACCGTCAACGGGCAGACAACTACCCCCGCCGATGCAAGATGCGGCCGCATATCCGGCACGTAGCCGGTGACCTCCACGGCTGGGTCCCTGGCCAGCCTCCGAACGGCATCCGGCGGATCGCTTCCGACGATCCTGAACCTGGCATCCGGCCTCTCTCGCCTGATACGAGGGAATACCTGGCCGTAGAAGTGGAGCGCGGCAGACGCATTTGCGAAATAGCCCATCTTGCCGCTGAAGACTATGGTGGCCGGCTGAGCCTGCACGTCTATAGGCCGGAAGTACTCGCTGTCAACGCCGTTTCGGATCACGGCTATCGGCGAAGTGCCAACGCCGGCAGCACCAGACGGATTGGGCCAAGCAGCAAAACGCCGGATGAGATATGCGAGCGCCCGTCTGTCGTGCTCGGATGTAATGACTATGCTGTCGAACGCAGCGGCCACCCGCGGCTCGTACGAGCGCATCTTCAGCAATTCCTCGTAACCGAGTGCGCGCTGGAAGGCGCTGCATCCGTCCGCGAGCCTCTGCTTCAGCAGGCGCGTGATGCAGTCCACCGAGTCGTACACCCTGGGGAGGTGACTCACATCCTCAGCCAGATGCGCTCCACGGACGTGCTCGACATGCACCAGATCGAAGCTGCCGCTCTCGGCAGCTTGGGAAACCAAAGCCCTTCCGCCGGGAAGATCGCTGTACACCGCCTGGAGAGGCGCCCTGCTTAGCAGCCGACGGAAGCATCGGATGAGCGACCGCCCCTTCGCCAATGGAAGCGCATACACTTTCTCGCAGCAGCACCGCAACTGCTCAATTGCATCGGCGTCAGCCGAGTCGTCCTGCGCCAAGCAAATCAGGGACACCTCGTGACGCCTCGAAAGCTGCCTGATGAAGTTGAAGGGCCTGACCCTGATCAAAGACGGCACATAGGGGGTCACGAAGAGTATGCGCATCGAACAGCCTCCCGATGGTCTCAGCGCCTACTGGGCGTCTGGAAGCATGAAAGCTCGCAAACGTCCCACAAATAGAGTGGTGGTCACAGCAAAACGGCTCGGCCAGCGCTCGGTGCCCGTTCGAACTGAGCGGCTCACTGCCGTATGTGCCACGCCGCCCAGGACAACGTACCCGGAGCAGTATAAGATAAAACCTACTATATACCTCATATGCTATGCCTAGCGTTTAGTGCCACTACGAGCTAGGGATTAGTAGGCTTACTTGCTGAGACCGGCACGCACGGTGCCCATGAGGTTGCATGGCAGAATGGAGGCAGGTTGCTAGCTCGTCGCAAACCTGGAGAGGGCTTGATCGAGCTGGTGCAGAATGGGCGGCCAGGAGTAGTGGCTCGCCACCAGATTCCGGCCCGCGGAACCGAGACGCATGCGCTCGTCTGGGTTCAGGAGAAGATGCACCACGGCATTCGCGAATTCGCCAGGCGTGTCGGCCACGAATGCGTGTTCACCTGGCCGCAGGAGGATGCCCTCGCAGCCCACGGAAGTGGTGACCACGGGCAGCCCCATCGCCATGGCATCGAGGATCTTGACTCGTATGCCGCTTCCTATGCGCAGTGGAACGACAAAGGCGGCGGTGCCCTGGGCGGCAGCCTGAATGTCGTCTACAAATCCGGTAACACTGATCGTACGATCCCGCTCTGCCAGCGCCTTGATTTCTCGCGGCGGATTCGCCCCGACGATGCTGAACCGCACATCGTGCACCCTGCCCTTGACGAGCGGATAGACTGCCTTGACAAAATAGGCAACAGCATCGGCATTTGGAGGCCACGACATCGTGCCGAATGTCAGCACCTTCTTGTCGTCGGCAGCAAGACGAATCGGCTTGAAGCGCTCTGTGTCAACACCGACGGGCAGCGCGGCAATCTTCTCCGGCGATATGCCGCTCGCCACCAGCACGTCCTTGTCTTGGGCTGTTACGGTGAACACCAGATCGGCCTTGCGGGAGGCGTCCAGCTCATACGACCGCAGCTTGTGCCACTCGAGCGAGGCAAACAGCCGCTGCAGCGGCGGACCGCCGGCCGACGCAAAGCGCTCCACGATGCGCCACTCGATATTGTGATCGTCGAGCACAACCGGGCAAGGAAGCGGATCGGGCACAAACTGGAACATCTGCAAGTGATCCACGTAGATCAGGTCCGGCCGCCTGTTCAGGAGCTTCTGCGCCTTGGCGTGCATCGCAGGCTGCCAATCCCTCGTCACGATGAAGGATGTGCCTGTCAGCAAAGACTTCAAGGCATCGCGCAGATTCAGCGCCTTCGAGCGCCGGACGACGCAGAAGTCTACTTCGCGGCAATATGGCGAGAGATGCGAGAGAGACGAGGCTTCGCGCTCACTCCTGATGAAAGTGAGCAGGCTGACGTCGTGGCGCGCGCCGAGGTGCTTCAGGACGTTGTAGCTCTTGATGGCGCTCCCGCTCGACGGCGGATATGGGCAGAGCTGGGTCAAGAACACTATCTTGATAGCGCAGACCTCCGCAGAACTGGAGTATTGGAGTACTGGAGTGTTGGGTCCCATTACCCCAGTACTCCGTCACTCCATCACTCCATCACTCCGCGCCCTTGGTGCATTGCCTCCATGTATGCGGCAATGAGCTCGCGGCCCATTCGTTCGCGGCTGACCAGGGACGCGTAATCCCGCCCTTTGCTGGACAGGCCGGCGCGCGGTGCTCGATCTTCCAGAACCTGTTTCATCCCGCCGGCTATGCTGTCCGGATTGTGAGGATCAACGAATACCGCACGCCCCTCGAGCATCTCGCGGAGGGAGCCGCCCTCGGACGCGACTACCGGCGTCCCGCAGGCCATCGCCTCCAACGGCGGAAGGCCCAAGCCCTCATCGAAGGAAGGGAAGACCAGAGCCAGGGCGTTCCTGTACAGCCACAGAAGCTCCTCGGCAGACACAGGCCCGAGCGGAATGACGCCGTTGCCCGCCTCGCTTGCCACTCTCGCGCGGACGCTCGGGTGCGAGCAGACCAGCGCCAGTTTCAGCCCAGGGTGATCCGTCGCAACCGCGCGGTAGGCGCTTATCGCACCCGCATGGTTCTTGCGCCCGTCAGTCGAGGCGAATGCGAGGACGAACGACTCTGCTGAACGCATCTCTGCCGGCGGGATTCCGGGCCGCTCTCCGGTGAACAGCGGATCTATCGTCGGCAGCACTACGCGAATCTTGTCCGCGGGCACGTTCAGATGTGCCCGGACATCAGCCAGCGAGTGATTGGAGTCGGTGATCACGATGTCGGCTCGCTGCGCGCTCCGAGGCATGACCGCCCGCCAATACCGATGCAGGAGCCGCTGCTTAATGCTCTGGTTGCCCGCAGTGCCCACTCTGCGGCGCATAGGTATCGCGTCGTGGATAGTCACCACCATCCTGGGGCCGAAAAGAATCGGTGCCGTATTGCAGGGAAAATGGGCGATATCTACCCCATCACGCCACATCGCGATGGGAAGAAAGACTTGCTCCCGCATGACGGCATTCGGAGCGGATACCGGCCTCACCACGAAGTTAGCCGGCAGTTGAAGCGTCGGATCGGGCCGGTCGGTATATATCAAGTAGCGGTTCTCGCCATCCACGGCCGCCAGAGACGAGACCACCGAACGCGTATATGTCTTGAAGCCCCCATGCTGGGGATGGGTCAGAAACCTCGCGTCAAGGCCGACTATCATCGTTCACCTCTTGGGCTGGCTGCGATATCGCCTCGGACGGTGCCGTTACAGTCCATTTCAGAAGCCGCCACTGGAAGCAGACTGCCTCCGCCAACTCATGACGGCGCAGCCGCCGAATTCCGAAAAAGCACAACCTGCTCACAGCGCCTAAGCCCACGATCATGCGATGCGCAACCGCCGCGGTTCTCCCGCGATGCTTACGAATGAACTTGTTTCTGCTCACGTAGAGATGAAGCAGGATGTCGCCGCCGTATCGTCGGGCGCTCTCGCCGCCGAGATGGATTACCCGCGCATCGGGGAAATAGTAAACCTTCCAGCCGTTTTCCCACATGCGATAGCACCAATCGGCTTCCTCGACGTACATGAAGAAGCTCTCGTCGAGAAGGCCCACTTCCTCAACAGCTTCCCTCCGCACGATGAGGCAGCTCCCGCCGGCAAAGTCCACCTCGCGTACCTCATCGAAATCCCAGTATGACATGGAGTAGCTGCCGAAGAGCCTGCTCGTCGGGAACAGCTTGCTCAGATACAGAGCGTCAAAGAACTCCGTCATCAGGCTGGGAAACCGGCTGCACGACCTCTGGAGCGAGCCATCAGGATTCAGCAGCCGGCATCCGGCCGCGCCTGCATCCGGGTGACTGTGCATGAACCCAACCATGGCTCTCAAAGCGCCATCGAGGACGACCGTATCCGAGTTCAACAGGAGAAAGTAGCGGCCGACACTGTGCTTGAAAGCGAGATTGCACGCCGCGGCGAAGCCCAGGTTCAGCTTGTTCTGTATCAGCTTCACATCGGGGTACTTGGAGGCCACCATTTCGGCGCTGCCGTCATCCGAGGCGTTGTCAACGACTATGGTCTCGAAAGCCAAACCGGCGGACGCCGCGTAGACTGACTCCAGGCACCGATCCAGAAGGTCCCTGGTGTTCCAGCTCGCTATGGCGATTGACAAGTCCTTCGATGGCCCGCTGTGCATTGTCCCCTTCCGTGCGCCGGCAGGAATCCGGGCTGCAGCGGGCCCCACAAGTTGCTAGCCAGGCGTAGGCTTATGGTTCGTCCGCCAGGTTCGCGGCGGCCACTGCTGCGCCCATTATCAGCCACGTGTAGACCGTTGTGCCAAAGGTCACAATGCCATTGTTCCCTCGGCTCGGGAAGAGATAATCACCGAATAGGCTCGCGACGGCCATGGACGCAAGGAGCGCCGTTGCTGCGACTCCGAGCCATCGCATATCCGGTGGAGAAGCCCGGGCGGACCTGCTTCCAGCTCTGATCCCGGATATGACGACCCATATGAATGCGCCGAGTCCCATCAGCCCAAGCTCCGAGGCCACCTGGACGTAGTTGCTGTGGGCGGTGGTGTAAGTCTGTTTTCCGAACCAGAGCGTGTTGTAGTGGTACACGTAGGGCTGGTAATTGCCCGGCCCGATGCCGAGGAGCGGGTTCACCACCATCAACATGCGGAAGGCATCCTGCCAGATGATGAGTCTGTCGAAATCCCCTCCGATTTCGGACTCCTCATGCACGGAAGGGTAGACGCCCGGATACACGAAGATCGCAAGCAAGGTAAGGGCGAGCAGGAATGCCGCAAGCGCCTTCGACCGGTACCAGCTCACCACCAGGATCGCACCTGTGACGGCTACCCATCCGGAAACCCAGGCGAGGTTGCTGTATGCCGCGCACACCATGATGGCGAGAAGCAGGGACAAGCCGACCGCCCGAGGCCTCGCAGGCTTGTCGAAAAGCAGACGCGCGTAGACAAAGGCAATCGCCGCGGCCAAGAGGAACCCCCCCCACATCACGGGTATAGGCAGCCCGAACCCGAATATCCGGTGCGCCGAGTAGTACAGTCCAAGCAGCACGACAGGCGCGAAGACGCGGCCAATCCACTTCCGATCCCGCAGTGCATTCGCGGCCAGAAAGAACGCGCATATGGAGAAGCCGAGAAGGCCCACTTCCGCCGCCTGGGTGATCAGCATTTGATGGAAGAGCAATTCCCGCGGGCCGCGCAGTACATTGTTGACCACCAGAGAAGTTAGAGCAACCGCGCCAAGCACGGCCAGCGGCAGATTCAGCTCCGACTTGACCAGCCTGAAACCGTCCACAAATATCGCCCGGCCAAGCCACAATACACCCAAGAACACAAGAAGCACCTGCGACGGCATCAGGCCTGCGCTGTATTCGCTGTGCGGGCTCTGAACTCCCGGCGACTCCCCGAACGCAAATGCCGCGAGACAGAAATAGGCGAGCAGCCCAAATTGCAGGTTCCTGACCAGCATGAATCCCAGAATCAGCGCCGCAGTTCCGGCCGCGATGTAGTACGCAGAAAGCCTGGTAACGAACAACGCGATCAGCAGCCCCGCGGCGATTACGGAGAACGTCTGCAGCAAACCGTGAATGACCGGCCTGCCTGCTGCTATTTCACGCCTGTGCATGTTCCAGCCGTCCCTTCTTCATGTGCCACAAGTATGCACTCGAACTCCGCTGCGATAGCGTCCCACCGGTAGCGCTTCTGAACCAGCGCATGCGCGTTCTGTGCGATTCGAGCGGCGAGGCCAGTATCAGCCAGGACTCTCGAAATCTGCTCGGCCAGCGCCGCGTCCGATTCCGCGATCAGGATGTGGACTCCATCCTGCGCCTGCAGCCCCTCTGCACCGACTGGAGTTGAGACGACAGGCGTGCCCAGCGCCATCGCCTCCAGAATCTTCAGCCGGGTCCCGCCTCCATACCGGAGTGGAACCACGAGCGCCGACGCTGAGGCCACCACCGGACGGATGTCCTCCACGTATCCGGTGAACTCCACCCCCGCGATGCGCATGAGGCCCTCGATGTCAACGCCGTCCAACCGCCCCGTTATGCGGAGACGCGCATCAGGGAACTCAGACCGCACGGCCGGGAGAATCCGTCGGCAGAGGCGCACAGCGGCGTCGTAATTCGGCTGATACGCGAGCGCTCCCGTGAAGACCAGAACCCTGTGCTCTCTCGCGGGTGCGCGGTATTCCAGGAAAGACGAATCCACTCCGTTCGGGATCACGTGTATCTTCGCCCTGTGCCCATTTCCCAGCAGATGCTCCATCATGTGAAGCTCAGGCTCTGAAACAACCATGACGGCGTCAAACTTTCGGGCGACTGCGCGCTCGAACCGTTCGGCCTTCATCCAGGTAGGGGCGTATCTCAGCCGGCGGCGAAGAGACCGCTCGTTCTGCCACCGGCGCTTAATCACCTGGCTCTCCACGTTGTGCTGATCCAAAACCTTGAAGCGCACATTCAGCTTCGCGGCACACGGAGCTGCCCCCAAGGTGACGGCCAGCGCGGCGTCGTAGTTCTCCTCCTGCGCCCACTGCATCGAGAGAGCTTCCATCTCAGGGCAGTGGTGCGCCCTGAAATAGCGCGGGACCGGCGAGAAGAAGCCCAGCCACGAACGCACGTCCTTCGGATGAAATCGCGGCTCGGGGAACACTTCCACCCGCCGGCAGAACCTCTGCACCTCGCCAAGATGCTCCGCGTCGCGGCCGGACTGCGACAGAGCGATCAGATCGAGAGTATGCTTCTCCCCCAGGCGGCTCAGCAGGTTGTACGCGCGGGCCTTCGAGCCGTTATCCGGCGGGAAAGGAAACCACGTGGAGAGCGCCAGTATTCTCATGAGCCATCCCTGAACTCGCCGAAGGTTCCGGTGTAGTAATCCATGACGCCCTGAATCATCAGCCGGCTTTGGTGCGCCCGGCCCTTCACTGCATGGACTGCCGCGCTGCGCAGGATATCGGATAGGGCAACCCACGCGATTCTGCTCGCAGGCACGCCGGCAGACCTCAGGTACAGAAGCCTGTTTCTGCAGAAGTAGTAGGCGGCGTGATTGCGTCCGTCCCCTCCGCGAATCACCTTGTGCCAGACCCGGCTTTGCGGAACGTACATTATCCGGTAGTCAGCGTGCCGAATCCGGCGGCACCAGTCCGCCTCTTCGTAGTACATAAAGTAGCGCGAATCCATGAGGCCAACCCGCCGGATGACGTCTGCACTCACGAGCATTGCGCACCCGATGGCGTAGTCTATCTCGGCGACTTCATCGGCCTGACCACGGTCTGCTTCGCCATAGTGCCTCTGGACCGATACGCCGGTTCTCGGATCAACCCTGCCGCCGGCCGACCATATCACTCCCGGCTCCCCGTGCAGCAGCACCTTGGGGGACACTACCGCCACAGTAGAATCCCGAAGGCCGTCCACCAGCTTTTCGAGGCCGTCTTGGGCGACAACGGCGTCATCGTTGATAAGAAACACCGCGTCTACGCCGTCGTCCAACATCCCCGCCATACCAAGGTTATTCCCGCCGGCAAATCCGAGATTCTCCCCGGACCGAATCACACGCACATCCGGGTACTGCTCTGCGATTGCCTGAGACGAACCATCCGTCGAGGCATTGTCAACCACGTAGACAGCCCGATGGCGATAGGAAGATCGCATAACCGCCTCGACGCACTCCAGCACGTCCGCCTTGCGGTTGCGCGTGACTATCAAGACGCCGACGAGCGGCTTATGCCCGGAAAACGATTTGCCGCCGACATCAGGTTCTCGTGCCAATGCCCGGCCCTCCCGCTTTGACGGCGCTGCTTTCTGCACCGAACGACGCTCTGACTATCTCTGCCAGCATAACCGCCGCCGAGGAGATGAATGCAGCAGCGAACAGGAATCCTGCCAATACCTCCAGCAGCTCCTCGGTCTCGCGGAACGGCAGATAGCGAATGTACAGCCCCCTTGGGACTACGTCTAATGCCGAGGTGAGAGCGATTACCACAAACCCCGAGATGAAATACGCCCTGGCCTCCCGGCTCGCCGCCATCCTTCTAAGAAAGGCGAATCCGAAGAGCACCGCGCCCAGTGCATAGCCCGCAATGATTAGGTTGTCCGCACGACCCGAATAGTAATGCTTCAGCGCCGGCACTGCGCGCTCGATCGCGAGACCCATCTTCTCATGAACCTCCAGCATCTCGTCGCATGCAAAGTACACGAACGCCAAGCCGACCATTCCCCAAAGCACCCAAATCCACGAGCGCCTACTATGCAGACCGAGCTTCTCGCAATAGGCAAGCAGAGCAGCGTTCACGATTGCCATCTCGGCCGCGACGAAGTACAGAAGCGACGAGCCGTAATTCCAAAGATTGCCCTCGCCCTTGATCTTGTTCCAGAAGTGCTGGCCCCTCAGCGCCTCGAAGAGGACGAACAGGACTATGGCGATGAATAAGCCCTGTATCGCCAGTTTCCGCGCTCTCTCGAGGTCGCTTGTGAGTTGCTCACCGCGTTGTGGCATGTTTGGGCCTCACTACTTCGCGTGCGCTTCCGGGCGCAAAGCCCGCTGCGCCATGCCAATCAAGACTCCGAAATCGTAAACTATGTGGAACACTGGGTAGTGAATACTCCGCCGCCGCACTCCTCGGACAAGGCCGTTTTTCAGGCTGAAAGGCAGGGAATGCCTGAGCATCGTCGCGAAATCCCGCCGGATCTGGTCGCCTCGTCCGAACCAGCGTGCGGACAGGTACACGTCCTTCAAAGACGCAGGGTTTTTGTGGCAGCAGACGGCTCCCGGCGCATGAACCGCATCGCGGCCCAGCTTGCGAGCGAGGCTGTGATCCTCCGAGTAGCCCATGTCTTCGTAGCCGCCGACGGCAAGGAAATCCTCTCGCCGGATCGCCCTGAACACACTGTCGGTGTCTGGGTGGTCGGCTGGATGGCGCCTCCCGTCGGGCAGTCCGCAGTTGATCGTCCAGCACCTCGCCCACGGATTGTCCCAATTCGCCACGTACTCTTCCTTCGTGAATGTACCCAGCACGCCGAAACGCTTGATCGGCTCGGTCAGCCCGGAAAGGAATTCGGGATGGAAGCTCATGTCGGCATCCACGAACACCAGTATGTTGCCAGACGTGTGCGAAACAGCGCTGTTTCGCGCGAGGCCCGGACCCAGGTGCGGGCCCGTGAGCACTCGGACTCCATGCTGCCGGGCAATCCCACCCGTCCCGTCCGTCGAGCCGTCATCCACTACGACTACCTCGAATGAAGGATGCGTCTGGCGGCGCAGGCTGTCCAGGCATTCGCCGATGCACTCAGCTTCGTTGTACGCGGCTATGATTACCGACACCTCGACCGCCATCAGGAACTCCCTCGCTGAGATACAGCCCGCGAGAACAGGGCCGCATATCGAGGCACTATCCTCCGCCAGTCGAACTCTCTGCTGCGCTCCAGTGGCCGGCTGCCGAAGTCCGTCACCAACGCCCGCTGGATGGCGCGCGCATATTCGGCATCATCCGTGCAGTCGCACGTCATCCCAGCGTCCGCGAAAATCCACTCCTGCACGGGGCTGCGCTGGCCGAGAACCGGCTTGTTGCAGGCCATTGCCTCCAGGAAGGCGATGCCGAAAGGCTCGTCCGACGGCAGTGTAAACAGGTCGCAGGCGTTGTAGTAAAGCGCCATTTGCTCCCTGGGCACATAGGGGACATGCAGGAATCCGTTTCCAAGCTGCTGAGCGCCCAGCCGTGCCACGGATTCGGTCAAGCGCCCATTCCCCACCATGACCAGGCTGGCATCGGGCACTCCCGCCATCGCGGAGATGAGCAGCTCCGGCCTCTTCATCGGATCCATGGCTCCGACGAACAGCACGATCGGCCGCCCCAGGTCGAAGAGCGCCTGGCCGTTCCTGGCCGCCCGAAGCTCCTCCACTGAGTATGGCCGGAACGCAGAATGATCAACCGCATTCGGGATGCATTCCGTATAGAGGCCCCGTATCTCTTCTTGCAGCCAATTCCTGACAAACGGCGACGTGGCGATAATCGCATCCGGACGTTGTCTGGCCATGATTAGCTCCAGCTCGCCGTGGCCGGACGCCGTCTTGTGAACGAAGGGCGTTCCGTCAAGCCTGCGTTTGAGCTGGAGCAGGCGCCCGGCGAACGGCCCGGCCTGGTTGAAAACCAGGTCATACCTCGCACGCAGCAGGCGCGGCCCGAGAGCAAGCGCGAACGAGAGACATTCGGCGTCAATCCTGGTCCGCAGGAAGATTCCGAGCCGGTGGCCTATTTGGGCATAAAACGTTGCGGCGCGGCCGTCCCTGTCCACCGCCGGAACGTGTATCTGCCTGATCCCGCTCGACGGCTCTGCATTCGGGCCGCGGCAGAAGATGTCAACCCGCCATCCCGGCCGGCTCTCAAGCAGACGACGAGCGAGCTCGCCCGTGAATATCTCAACTCCTCGGGTGACACACCCATAACCGGGGCACAATATGGCGATCCTCAAGTCTCGCTCGTTCAATAAACAGCCCTCGCCTCCCCTGGGACACGCACGCAGCAACGGGTTTCAGGTTTCGGGTTCCAAGTTGCCGCCCATCACCAACCTGGAATTTGTAACCTGGAACTCCTCTCTGCAGGTTTATCCTAGCCTGCGGCTTCCGTCCTTGGCGCAGGCTGCCGTGCCAGGATAGTATCCAGCGCCGCTCGGCCTGCGCCGTTTCCGAAGATTCTGTAATAGGTATACCAGGAGACGGGAACAAGCAAACCCGCCGCGAGCGCCTGGAAGTACGGCGCAAACGACAGGCTCATGCTGACAGCCCCAATGACAGCGAACGAGCCGGAGTAGATAACCGCAAGCTGCACAGCAAGTCTCGTGAACTCCGTCCGCAGCATTTTGAACACGGTGACTATCGTCGGTATGCTGCCGATCATGATGTAGTGCGCGGCCACCATTCCCATCGTGCCAAACCGCAATGTCAGGAGGTATCCGGTAGTCATCAGGGTCACCGCCCCAATGGCCGTGGACATCGTCAGGATGCTGTCACGCTTCCTGGCCCTGAGCACCTCGTTGCCGAACGTGCTGAAGGGATTGAGCATTCCGAAGACGCTGAGCGCCTGCATCAAGACAGCCGCGGGCAGCCATTTCCTTCCCAGAAGAACAGACACGACCGCAGGCGAATTGAACAGCAAGAAGAAGTATATGGGCACCTCGATGACGTAAATCGCAAGGGTCGCACAGCGGTAGGCCCTGCCAAGGTTCGGCAAATCGTCGCTGTACTCGCAGAACATGGGATATATGACGCGGAATACCGCAGATTCGACCACTTTGGAGACCAGCATGATCAGCATGATGGCCATTGTGTAAAAGCCGATTTCCCTGGCGGGAAGCAACGAGCCGAGTATGCCTACATCGCCCTGCTGGAGCGCAAACCCCATAACGCCGATGAAGAAGAGGAACTTGCTGCCCCAGATCAGGCTGCCCGTGTGCTTCCAGGTGAACTCCAGCGGCATCCTGCCTCTCGCCGCATTCCAGATGAGCACAGCGAATGCAGCTTCCGACGCCACCGTTCCCCATGCCAGCGCCCAGACGCCATATCCGAAGTACGCCAGACCGATGCTGACCAAACCCATGATGGTGATGCGCGCGATCTGCGGCGCCACCGATCGGTGGATGAGCAGCTCCCTGTCCAGGAACAGGAGCGGCACGCCTGACGCGGCTTTGATGACCAGCGTGATTGCCATCAGCCGGACTACGGCGGGAAACTCGCCGCCCCAGAACTTCAGCGCAGGCGCAGCGAATTGGATAGTCGCGAAAAGGCCGACCGATATGGCAAGCCGAAGGCCGAGAAAGTTCCCGTATGGGCGATGCTTCTCCCTAATGATATGCTGAGAGATTCCGAGGTCCACCAACACGTCGCCGCCGAGCAGAACAAGCAGCGCCAAGGCGTACAGGCCCAGGTCCTCCGGGGCGATCAGCCTCGCAAGAATGAGCTTCGTCAGCAGATTCGCGCCGGTAGTAGCGAATTGCGACGCATATGAGCTTAGCAGTGAAATAGCCGCTCTGCGCTTGATGCCATGCATGTTCCCGATTCTTCTCCCCATGCGAGATTCTGGGTTTCAAGTTCCAAGTTTCAGGTTCCAAGTTTCAGGTTCCAGGTTCCCGCGCGACGCCGGCCTCAACGCCGGCACAGGAGTCGTCTCGCGCCTGCCGGTGAGAGCATACCCGTCCTCTGCGGGTTCTACAACCAGCGTCCGCCGGGATGAGGCTCACAGCTGTCCCCGGAAAAAGGAACTCGCAATTTTTTCACATCTTCTCTTTACAATGGCACCACCCCGTGCTAGACTAGTCCGAGATAAGGTAGCTACACCAGATTGGGCGGTCTCAGACGTCATTCGCCCTGACCAGACGGGGTGCCTCGCTAGTCATGGACCACGGGGTTTTTGCTTTCAGACTGGCCGAAAGGGTACGTGTTCCCGTTGAAAGTCGTCGAAATCCTCTTCTACGACAGAAACAAGGTTAAGCTGGTTGTCGAGATGCGGGATCCCAGCAAGTACTCGACAGAACACGCACCGCATATCCCGCGCTTGCTCTTCAAGCTCTTCCCCCATCTCGCCAGACACCGGTGTGACAATGAGAACGGCTTCACCTTCAGGAAGGAATCGCGTGCCACGGAAATCCCTCACCTGTTCGAGCACCTGATTATCGAACTTCAAGGGCAGGTCCAGAAAACCCGGATACTGAGGGGAGAAACCCAGTGGAACTGGCGCATTGACCCGAGGGGGCGCTTCCACGTCTACGTGGATTATGAGAATGAAACTCTCGTCCTCGGTGCCATCCGCCTGGCAGAGCGTATCATCAATGCCCTCGACGGCCGTCAGATCGAGGAGATTGACATCGAGCAGGAGATCGAGAAGCTGAGATCGCTCGCGCAGCTCGGCTCGCAGATAGCCAACGGCTCTCCTCAACCGCCCGAAGCCAGCGATCTGCCATCGCGGAGCGTTAGCCCGGCCCCTCTTTAGGCGGCAGCGAGCGATTGTCAGCCGCACCCGGCAGCAGTATCTGCCGCTTGCCGCCCGTGTCCGGATAGTAGTGAGAGTAGAAATAGTAGCTGTCCACCGCCTCCGGTTGAACGTCGTTCAAAACCACCCCAAGAATGGTTGCATTGGCTTTGTTGAGCAGGTTTCGAACCTGCAACTCCGCCCCACGCGGCACCTGCTGCGCCCTGACGACTAGTATGACGCCGTCCACCACCTGCGATAGCACTGCCGCATCCGTGAAGGCTATCGCCGACGGAGTGTCGAACAGCACGTAGTCTGCGTGCTCGGTCAGCTTCTGCACCAGCATCCTCATCCGCCCGGAACCGAGAAGCTCCGACGGATTGCTGGGAGACGAACCCGATGGGATTATGAGCAGGTTGTCCACTTCCGTGCTGAGAATCACGTCGTCGAGGTCTTTTTCATTTGAAAGCACATCGCTGAGGCCGAAATCGTTTTCGACCTTGAAGATGCGGTGGAGCGACGGCCGCCTCATGTCCGCATCTACGAGTATCACCCGCTTTCCGTCCTGGGCGAGCGAGATACCTAGATTGGCAATGGTAGAGGTGCCGCCCTGCCCCGGCTTCGCTGTGGCTACCATGACTGCCTTCGCCCCTACCGCCCTCGCGGAAAGCAGAAAATCCGTCCTGAGAAACCGGTATGCCTCGGCAACCGGCGAGAGTGGGTTGGCATACACCGTCCGCGCCAGGCCGGAATCCGTCGAGCCGATGGACTTCGGGATCAGCGCCGTGACCGGCAGCCCCAGCAGCCTCTCAACATCGAGGTTCGTCTTGATCCTGTTGTCGAGCGATTCGAGCGTGATCGCCAGCCCGGTCCCCACGATCAGGCTGAGCACGGCACCAAGGAGCAAATACGCCCACCTGCTAACCCCCATAGGACCTTCCGCGCGCATTGCTTCGTCCACTATCCGGATTGCCCCCGTCGCCGTGGTCTCCTTCTCATTGACGCGGGCGTTATTCAATTGGGTTGTGAGGTCGGTGTAGGCGGTTCGAGCGGCCTGAAACTCGTTTTCCAGGGCCAGAAGGTCCACGTCCGCTCCGGGCTTCACCTGGCCGGATGCCCTCGCGACGGCCGTTTCCAGTTGAGCAACCCTCGCCGCGAGGCCGTTTCTCTCATAGGCCAACCTGGATCGCTCCCCGAGGAGACTCTCATACACGGGGTTGCGCACTACGCTGACGCTTGTTTTCAGCTTGCCCCGCTCCTCCTGAAGCCTGCGACGAACCTGGTCTATCGAATCCTTGAGCGCGACTACTTGTGGGTGGACATCCTCGTACTTCCCCTTGGCATCGTTGAGCTGCCTGGTAAGCTGTGCCAATTGCGTTTCGAGCTCCTGCACCATGGGTGTATTGGATGTGCCCTCCTCGATGGTGCGTGTAGCGCCGACCTTTCGCATCTGGCTGTCAATCTCACGCAGTTTTGCCTGAGCGTCGGCAAGGTCGGCGCGCGCGGCATCGCGGGCCGCCACTGCCTGCCTCAAGCCCGCCATCGCCGCATCCGTGGTATCGTTAACCGAGGCGATTCGATTGGCCCTCTTGAAAGACTTCAGCCGCTCTCCCGCCTCATCAAGCCGGCCCTCGGCGTGAACAAGCTCGGATTCGAGGAACCTCCTATTCTCCGCGGCCTCCTGATGGCTGATCTCCTGGTAGAAATCCGCAAACACGCGGGCCAGGCAATTCACAGTGCGGACAGCCCGCATCGGCTCACGGTCCTTTACCAGAATCTCGATAATGTCGGTTCCTGCATCCTGGCGGCTGCGTGCTCCGGGATTCGGCGCAGTCCGCACTTCTATCCTATCACGAAGGCTGTCCGGATCATCATCCAGCCCGGCGGCTCTGACAGCCCTGTCGGCCACCTCCCTGCTCGTCACGAGGCTCATGAGATTCGGGAGCTGGCTATCCGTCTGGCGCTCTCCAACGGGGCCAGCCACACCCAGGCTGGGAGAAGGCAATATCGGGCGATAGAGCGCGGCATTCGAAGGCATGATGTGCGCAGCCGCCTTGTAGTACGGGGTATTAGTGGCCGTGGTCGCGTATATCGAGACGAGCGCCGCGCCAACCAGGGCCGCCACAAGCCGCTTGCGCCGGCTCACGATTCTATAAAGCTCCCAGAACTTCACGAGGCTCCTCCTTACACCAAATGGTGCTCACGTTGTCTCAACGCTGGTGTATAAGCCATGCAAGGCTGATCAGAAGCGAGGCAATCCGCAGGTAGTCCGTCCTCGAACTACCGGTGGGCACGAAGATGCTGTCGCCATTCTCGATCGTGAGGTTTTCGGCCTTCCCGGCCATGATGTCGCTGATGTTCGCCTGGATGGTACGCGCAGCCCCATCCGAAGCCCTGAGGATTCGGACATCGTTCAGCTTGGCCCGGTCTCGGACACCGCCGGCTATGGCAATCGCTTCCGTGATGGGAGTCTTTCCCCTCAGATCGTATCTACCCGGGCTTGTAACAGCGCCCTGGATCGTGTAGAAGCCAACCTGCTCTCGCGCCGCAACGTAGATCACGTCGCCCGGCTTCAGCTCCGGATTCGCAGACGGGTCTCCGGCCGCCGCTTTCGCATAGTCAATCGTGATCGTCTGGGACGAGCCCTGGCGCCTCAACGTCACGCTGCTCAGATCGGCGAACTCAGTAGGCCCACCTGCAAGCATAACCGCCTCACGGAGCGTCATGCCCTGCGTGACGGCATACTCCCCCGATTGGCGCACGGCCCCAAGAACCATCACCATCCCCATCGCCGCCGTTGTCCGCGTGGGAATCCAGATAGTATCTCCTGCGGCGACAGCCGCGTTTACGCTCGTATCTCCGGACAGCAGGAACTTGCTCAGGTCAACAACAGCGGCGGCGCCCGAGCTTCCCGCATGGGAGATCTTGATGCTGGACAGGTCGGCATTCGGTGTGTAGCCGCCCGCCGCTGCGATCACGTCCATCACTCTGGCGCCGGCCGTCACCAGGTACACGCCCGGCTTCTGAACCTCGCCCGATACACTCACCTGCGTCTTCGCAGGTTCGAGCAGCTCGACGGTCACCTGCGGGTTCTTCATGAACTGCTTGAGCTGCCTGGTAACTTGCTCGGCCGCCTGAGTGGTTGTCAGGCCGGCAACTTTCACCTCGTTCACGAGCGGGAGAACGATGCTGCCCTGAGGACCGACGACAACATGTCTCGTGAGATCAGGCTCGGCCAGCACGGTCACCGCCAGACTATCGCCGGGCTTGATAAGGTAGTCCTCCGCCCCAAGAGGCGCAAGCGGAATGACCAAGCCAACAAGGAGCGATACGAGAATCGAAAACTGTTTCAAATCAGGTCCCTCCCACTGCCAGGATGCGCAAGGCACAGCCAGGCCGAATCCCGGGCTCCCGGAGCTTTCTGTATGAGTTAAGCAAATCCGATGCCGCCGAGCTCGACTTCGTGTTTACCCGGCCCTTGTTGACGCTAAACCGCGAAACACGGATGCACCGACCGGGGAATCTGCTATCTGGTTAGTTACCCTGCACGACGCCCAAAGTAAACGCAGGCACGGCGTGCCAGGCGCCGCTCCGCCAAGGCAGACCCAGATAGCGACCGGGCGATGGAACGAGCGGGAAAAAGGGAATCGGAGAACGGGGTGTCGGAGTACGGGAGTTCCAGTACTCCATCACTCCGGTACCCCAGCACTCCAATACCCAGGTCGGCGGATTGACCGGAGAGCCAAGGCGAAGTATAATGATATTGAGCCGGAGGGGTGCCGGAGCGGTTTATCGGAACGGTCTTGAAAACCGTCGTGGCATGTGCCGCCGTGGGTTCGAATCCCACCCCCTCCGCCATGTATTCGCCGCAGGTTGTGCGCGCTTGCCCCAACGATCACCGCTCGGCCACACCAGCCCTTCTAAAGCAGCGCTTCCACCTTGGACCTGAGCAGACCAGGAACTTTGAGCGCTGAATCAGCGTCCCATAAAGTGTATGGCGCCCGGCGATACAGGCTTGTTGAAATCGAGTGTCGGCTCGCGATATACTATGACTGGGAAAAGTGCGGAGGAACTTATGAAACACACTCATACGCTGCTGGCCCTCATCCCCCTGCTTGTTCTGGCCCTTGCCGGCTGCGGAGGAGGCGGTGGAGGCGGAGGCAATGGGGAAGACACCGGCCCTGTGACGATAGACATCAGCCCTCTGGAAGTTCAATTGGATGTCCCGGGAGAGAGCGCGACATTCACAGCCACGGTTACCGGAACCAGCAATACCAACGTGTCTTGGAGCGTCCGAATCATCACGGGGACTACCGCCGGAAGCATCATATCTACACCGCCCAACACTGCTAACTACAAGCCGTCTAGTTTCGGCACCTTTGAGGTTGTTGCGACCAGCCAGGCCGATCCGACGAAGAGCGCCATTGCACAGGTCCAGGTTGGTCCTCCGCTCCCGCCGCTAACACCGTGATCCCGAGTACTCATTCGCGCCGCCAGACCTGCTTCTGATTGCCTACGGCCGGACACGAATGCGAACGCTCTTCGACCAGAGCACCACGTAGCAGCCCACACAGCCCGCTCAGGGCGGCAGGACTTTCCCCGCGGGTCGAAAGTCCCTCCTGCAGAGGGGCTGACGGGCATGGGCATCTGGATCGGGACTTCCGGCTCTTCATGTGCGCACTGGTCTCGCTCAGTCGCACCGAATACGGCACAGATGCTTATGTACGCTTCAACAACGATATCGAAGGCCACGCAGTCCGGAACGCAATGCGGCTGACGGAGCTCACGGGAACTGCGCCGGCTTCAAAGGCCGCCCCTGAGTCTTCAGCTTCCTTCTGAACCCGTATGTTCTTCCTGCCATGAACATGCCCAATGGTTGCTCGTTTGCCCTCCTGACGATATATTGCTATAATACGGCTACGCGCGTCCCCGGAGGTACACCCATGCTCGTGCGAGTAGATTCCAGCGCCGTTCTGGGCGTGGATGCATATATCGTGGAAGTGGAGGTTGATGTCGCCGGTGGTGCTGCCTTATTCACGATAGTCGGCCTGCCGGACACGGCCGTGCAGGAATCGCGCGAACGCGTCCGCGCCGCTATCCGCAATACGGGCTACGACTTCCCGTGGAATAAGCGCATCACGATCAACCTCGCGCCAGCGGACATCAAGAAGGTCGGCCCGATATACGATCTGCCCATCGCGATCGGCATCCTCGGCGCGAGCGGCCAAGTCTCCAGGGAGTTCCTGCCGGACATGATGATCGTTGGGGAGCTATCGCTAGATGGGGCGGTTCGCTCCGTGCACGGAGTCCTGCCGATGGCCCTCGCGGCGAGGCAGGCGGGCAAGAAATGCCTGATCGTGCCTGAGTCGAACACCCGCGAGGCGGCGGTCGTCGAGGGCATAGATGTCTATCCGGTCAATTGCCTGACCGACGTGCTCAAACTGATGGAGGACATCCAGTCAACAGGCCCGGTGAAGCTGGACGCCACGGAGTTCATGCTCGATCGGCCGGAGTACGACGTGGACTTCTCCGATGTGAAGGGCCAGGAGCACGTCAAGCGTGCGCTGGAAGTCGCCGCTGCCGGGGGACACAATGTCATTATGATCGGGCCGCCGGGGAGCGGAAAGACGATGCTCGCCCGCAGGATTCCGACTATCCTTCCGCCGCTGACTGTGGACGAGGCGTTGGAGACGACCAAGCTGTTCAGCGTGAGCGGCCGTCTGGACTCCAGCACGGCGCTTGTCACCATTCGGCCATTCCGCGCGCCGCATCACACGATATCGAACGCCGGCCTGAGCGGCGGCGGCGCATTCCCCCAGCCCGGTGAAGTCAGCCTCGCGCACCACGGCGTCCTATTCCTCGACGAGCTGCCGGAGTTCCATCGGGACGTGCTGGAAATCCTCCGACAGCCCCTGGAAGACGGGCATGTCACCATCAGCCGCGTAGCAGGCTCGCTCACCTACCCCGCTCGGTTCATGATGATAGCCGCGATGAACCCCTGTCCCTGCGGGTTCTATACGGATCCGACGCGGAACTGCACGTGCACGCCTTGGATGATCCACAAGTACCTGAGGCGCATCTCTGGGCCTCTGCTCGACCGGATAGACATCCATATCGAGGTGCCGCGCCTGAAGGACCAGGAACTCGTGAACCAGCCGTCCGGGGAGGCCTCCGGAGCGATCCGGGCGAGGGTCGAGCGCGCCAGGGAGGTTCAGCGCGGGAGATTCGGAAACGACGGAGCGGGCATCTTCTGCAACGCGCATATGAACGCGAAGCAGATACGGAAGTTCTGCGCCCCGAAGGACGACGTGAAGGACCTCCTTCGCACGGCCATCAACCAGCTCGGCCTCTCCGCCCGAGCTTATGACCGCATTCTCAAGCTCGCACGCACGATCGCGGACTTGGAGGGCGTGGAGGACATCATCCTCGCCCACGTCGCGGAGGCGGTGCAGTATCGGAGCCTGGATAGGAAGTTGTGGGGGTAAGAGAGTCGCCAGCCACCAGCAGCCGGCGGCCAGCGAATACAAAAACAAGAAAAGACTGGATGGGAGATACGCCATGGGCGTCAGAAGTTACAAAGATTTGAAGGTTTGGCAAGCGGGCATCCGGCTCTGTGTTGACGTCTACCGCCTTACAGAAGGCTTGCCGAAGAGCGAGCAATTCGGTCTAGCTTCTCAGATGCGCCGTGCTGCAGCAAGTGTACCCGCAAACATCGCAGAGGGATACCAACGTCAGCATGATAAGGAACTCTGCCAGTTCCTCTACATCTCATCAGGCTCGCTGGCAGAGGTGGAGACGTATCTGCACCTATGCGAGCAGCTTGGTTACGTGAGAAGAGACTTGCTCGAACCTGTGTTCATGCGGACCTGCGAGACCGGCAAGATGCTGAACGGGCTTATTGCAAAGACCCATGAATCGGTCCGCTGAGCGCTGATTGCTGACGGCTGGCTGCGAACCGCTGGCTCACGTCGCCGAGGCGGTGCAGTACCGGAGTCTGGACAGGAAATTGTGGGGGTAGCAGGTCGTTGGTTATCGGAGGTCGGTAGCAAGGCGACTCTAAGTTCGGTCAGGATGGGTTCACCGAAGGCCAGTTTTGAAATCATTATTGGTGAGGGGGAAGCTAGGATGGACACCGATGGCATATTAGCCGTTGTTCTTGCAGAATATCAAGCATTACGGGATGAGATGCGGGATAAGTTCGCTTTTCATCTTCAGATCTATTCGATCTATACACCAGGTCTATTGATTTTCTATGGGTGGATGTTTGCCCATGAATTGTATGACCTGGTAATGCTGATCCCGGTTTTCTCCTTTGGCCTGGTACTGAGAGTTCTCTGGGAACAAAGGGCGATCGTAGAGATAAGCGCGTATATTCGCGAGGAGATAGAGGGCAAGAAAATCCCGAATCTAGTTGCCACAATGGGTGATGGGCAGTATCAAGCAGCCGACTATAGGAACCTATGGATGGCTTGGCAGCATTGCTGGCAGCAAACTGCCAGCAAGAACCCACGCCCACGGTTTTATCTTTACTCACTGTTAGTACTTTTCTTCCTGCTATCAGCGCTGCCGGCCATATCATATAATGTTTATAGCCTTCTAGCCCCTTTATTCCACACGCCTGCGGTTTCCATGCTCCCGGTAGGCGCACTTGTGCCCGTCCTCGCCTTGAATTGCTCATTGTCCATATATGTGGCCCACCATTTGTGTAGCACCTATCAGGGGCCCTGCAAATGAAACTAACCTATCAATGGGTTGATGGTCGCAGTAATGTCTAGTACTTGCTGTCTAACTCAAGCTGTGCCTGAACCATCGCCGACCTCGAAGGCATGGAGGACATCAGCCTAGCGCACGTCGCGGAGAGTAAGCCCTATGGGAGTGGTGAATACCATGAGCAACGTTGCTTCCGTTCTGAAGAAATATGACGATGTCTTCTGCTCCGATCGGGGAGTAATCGCTGGCATTACGCTATGTAGAGAGCATGAGTGCTGCACATCAGCGGTCGCCCTCGCATACATTGCGATCGATAGTCTAGGGTGCTTAACTATGGACAAGAGGCAAAGAGAGGCTACGGGGGCGGATTTTCGCCGCATAGCGTCACAGCACATAGGACCCTCAGTCGGAGCCACAGCAGATGAATTGTGGGCAGCAAGGTGCGGCCTATTGCATTGTTACGCGGCTGAGAGCAGACTAAGCAGAGAGAAGCCTCAGGTCATGAAGCTTGTATACAAGTACGGTCATGTGAAGCAGACCCACAATGTGGAGGGCTGGGTGATGATAGACCTCGATAAGCTGATCGACCGACTCGTGAAGGCCATGGCATCAATAAGAAGGAAGATCGAAGGAGGAGAGCTGGACCCAATCCTCGTCGGGAAAAGGCTGACCATGATGTTCAACCCGGTACGAAGCAGTCAGATGTATCAGCATCTTGTTCGGGGGAAAAGGTGAGACCGTGGTTTCTCCGCCCGCGCCTACGACCGCATCCTGAAGCTGGCCCGCACCATCGCAGACATCGAAGGCGTCGAGGACATTACGCTGGCTCACGTCGCCGAGGCGGTGCAATATCGGAGCCTGGACAGGAAGCTGTGGGGATGAGATGAGCCGTCAGCTGCTAGCCGCTCCTGGTAATTGTGCCGGTTTTTCGCCCGCAACCTGCGATAACGATTGACCAGCCCTGCCTTGATGGGGTATAATGCGAGAGGAGTCACGCTCGCAGGGGGCATTGTCGCAGACCCCCGAGAGACGAGAGGAGACTATGCGAAGCAATTCTCTCACGGCCATTCGGCGGGCGGCGAAAGCGGCAACATGTCTGGTCGTCGCCGCGATGTGGATGTTATCGGCGTGCCGGAGCGCGGAGGCTCAGCCGCAGACGTCGCGATTCGGCGTCGGCGTCGTACCGCAGAACATGGTGGACGGGCAGGTTACGACCGACCTGAATCTCTTCGAAGGGTACAAGCCGGGCGACCAGCCCTGGAACCCGCTCGGCATAGGGTGGTATTTCAACTGGCACTGGATTCAGCTTCACGGCGCCGTCTGCGATCCCGTCACGGGACAGTGCATCGAGTACATGCCGCTGGTCGGAGGGTGGGGCGCCGGGGTACATCCCACTATAGCAACCATCCAAGATCGCGTCAACGCAAACCCATCGCTCTACCCCAACGGCATGACCTGGCTGATCGGCAACGAGATCATCTGGGACGACAAGCGGACGCCTCTGCAATACGCGAAGGACTACCATGACTTCTATCATGGACTCAAGGGAATCAACCCAACGTTCAAAATCGCCATCGGATCAATCATCACCTCGGTGTACTACAGCAAGACGGGATTCACCGGGACGCCCTATGAACTGCTAAATGCGATCCGGGCCGCGTACCAGTCGGAGTACGGGGTACCAATGCCGGTCGATGTGTGGAACATCCACCCCTACGTTTGGAAGAAGTCGTCAGTGCAGCTGGAGCTCGACGACTTCAAGCTCCAGCTAAACCAGTTTCGCGACTGGATGAAATCGGTCGGCGAGCAGGATAAGCCTTTGATCATCACGGAATACGGCCTGCTGGAGTATCACGAAGAGCAGTGGATGATTGACTACTTGCTGGGATCGTTCGAGATCCTGCTCACCAAAGGGTATACGAACGGCATGCCGAGCGATGAGGGCCGATTGGTCCAGCGGTGGGCGTGGTTCGCGAACAACAACGCCATCTATGGACCAGGAGGTCAGGTGGAGTGGACGAACTGTGCGCTGTACAACGGCGACACGTTCGACATGCGCCCGCTCGGCCGGGCATACGCGAACCATCCGAAGGAGCCTAACATCAAGCCGACAGTCGTCAGCAGCGGGGTCAGCTCAAACTTGCTCATGGCCGATGACCAGACCCAGTACACGGTGTCGGCCACCGCAGAGGATGCAAACGGCATCAAGGACATCCGCGATATCCGGATCATCTTCCATAACGGAGGCACCTGGGAGCCGGCAAATGGGAGAGGCTACCTGGTCTGGGGCCAGAATGATTACGACATCAACCATTTCGGCGGGTCTTGGGCGGCCTCGGCGGATGCGGCTGGCGGAGGCCGCTGGTCGTGGAACAATGCCGACTGGGGAAGCAATACGTATATCACCCCAATATCCGCATGCACCACGACGAGCGGCAATCGGCGAACGGTGACCTTCACTTTCACGGCGAAGGTCGCCTGGGCGCCCGCGGTCGGGCAGAAACTTCGCGCATTCGTCCACGACGGAGGGAATACGAACTCCGGCTGGATCGAGTCTCCGGTCACCTACTCGGTGACCTCGTCGCTGGGTATGGGAGCGGTGCACAACAACCCGGACGGGACGACTGTTCAGATCCCCTGCGCCATCGTGACCGCTGCGAACGACCAACTTAGCAGCACGTACTACGTCCAGGCCCTGGATAGATCGAGCGGGATAAAGGTCTACACTGGCACACCGATCATGCAGCTGGGAGACATGGTCGCCATTTCCGGCACGATAGAGTCGCAGTCCGACGAGCGGACGATCACCTACCCCGTCGTAACGATCCTTGCAACAGGCCTTCCACTCCCCAAGCCGCTCTACCTATGCTGCACAGCTCTCGGGGGCGAGTCGTCTAACGCATACACCCAATCCGTATATCAGAGTTTCGGCGTCTACAACGTGGGGCTTCTCATCACCATCTGCGGGAGGGTGACCCGTTCGGATGCCACCGCCAAGTACTTCTATGTAGACGACGGCTCCGGAAGGAACGACGGGTCAGGCTACGCAGGCGTGAAGGTAAGCTGCAGCGCCCTTGCGAGCGGAAACACCATCGCCATCCCGGCCCAGGACAGCTACGTGAAGGTCACAGGAATCTCCGCCGCGAAGAATTCGGCGGGCAAGGTCATCTCAATATTCCGACCCAGGATATCGGCGGATGTAGTGGTTTTCTGAAGGGAAGCTGGTTTCCGTTAACCTGGATTTGATATCAGGTATGCTCATAACCTACCCCCGGCTTCCGAGAAATGAGGCAACGCGATGCGAAGCAATTCTCTCACGGCTATTCGGCGGCTGGCCCGCCAATCCGATCCAGCCGCTCGCCGACGGGCGCCGAAAGCGGCAATATGTCTGGTCCTCGCCATAATGTGTATGTTGTCGGCGTGCCGGAGCGGGGAAGCTCAGCCGCAAACGTCGCGATTCGGCGTCGGCGTCGCGGTACAGACCCTGGATCCGCAGCTTATGACCCACCTCGATGACTTCGAAGGGTACAAGCCAGGCGACCAGCCCTGGAACCCGCTCGGGATAGGGTGGTATTTCAACTGGCAGTGGATTCACGGCATCGTCTGCGATCCCGTCACGGGAGAGTGCATCGAGTACATGCCGCTGGCCGGTTGGGCCCCCGACACTATAGCGACTATCCAAAATCACATCAACGCAAACCCGTCGCTCTACCCCAACGGCACGACCTGGCTGATCGGCAACGAGATCATCTGGGACGACGGGCGCACGCCTCTGCAATACGCGAAGGATTACCATTATTACTACCATGGGCTCAAGGGGATCAATTCGACGTTCAAAATCGCCATCGGATCGATCATCACCTCGGTGCAGTACAACAGGCCGGGATTCACCGGGACGCCCTATGAACTGCTAAATGCGATCCGGGCCGCATACCAGTCGGAGTACGGCGTACCCATGCCGGTTGATGTCTGGAACATCCACCCCTACGTTTGGAAGAAGTCGTCAGTTCAGCTGGAGCTCGACGACTTCAAGCTCCAGCTAAACCAGTTTCGCGACTGGATGAAATCGGTCGGCGAGCAGGATAAGCCTTTGATCATCACGGAGTACGGCCTGCTGGAGTATCACGAAGAACAGTGGATGATTGACTACATGCTGGGATCGTTCGAGATCCTGCTCTCCAAAGGGTATGCGAATGGCATGCCGAGCGATGAGGGCCGATTGGTCCAGCGGTGGGCGTGGTTCGTGCACAACACCGAGCCGTCCTGGGCGCACTGTGCGCTGTACAACGGCGACACGTTCGACATGCGCCCGCTCGGCCGGGCATACGCGAACCATCCGAAGGAGCCTAACGTCAAGCCGACAGTCGTCAGCAGCGGGATCAGCTCAGACTTGCTCGTGGCCGATAGCAAGACCCAGTACACGGTGTCGGTCACCGCAGAGGATGCAAACGGCATCAAGGACATCCGCGATATCCGGATCATCTTCCATACCGGAGGCGCCTGGGAGTCGGCAAACGGGAGAGGCTACCTGGTTTGGGGCCAGAATGATTACGACATCACGCATTTCGGCGGATCTTGGACGGCCTCGGCGGATGCGGCCGGCGGAGGCCGATGGTCGTGGAACAATGCCGACTGGGGAAGCAATACGTATGTCACCCCGATATCCGCATGCACCACGACGAGCGGCAATCGGCGAACGGTGACCTTCACTTTCACGGCGAAGGTTGCCTGGGCGCCCGCGGTCGGGCAGAAACTTCGGGCATTCGTCCACGACGGAGGGAATACCAACTCCGGCTGGATCGAGTCTCCGGTCACCTACTCGGTGGCCTTGCCGCTGAATATGGGAGCGGTGCACAACAACCCGGATGGGACGATCGTTCAGATCCCCTGCGCCATCGTGACCGCTGCGAACGACCAGCTTAGCAGCACGTACTACGTCCAGGCCCTGGATAGATCGAGCGGGATAAAGGTCTACACTGGCGCAGCGTGCATGCAGTTGGGGGACCTGGTCTCTATTTCCGGCACGATACAGTCGCAGTCCGACGAGCGGACGATCACCTATCCCGTCGTAACGATCCTTGCAACAGGCCTTCCACTCCCCAAGCCGCTCTACCTATGCTGCACAGCTCTCGGGGGCGAGTCGTCTAACGCATACACCCAATCCGTATATCAGAGTTTCGGCGTCTATAACGTGGGGCTTCTCATCACCATCTGCGGGAGGGTGACCCGTTCGGACGCCACTGCCAAGTACTTCTATGTAGACGACGGCTCCGGAAGGAACGACGGGTCAGGCTACGCAGGCGTGAAGGTAAGCTGCAGCGCCCTTGCGAGCGGAAACACCATCGCCATCCCGGCCCAGGACAGCTACGTGAAGGTCACGGGAATCTCCGCCGCGAAGAATTCGGCGGGCAAGGTCGTCTCGATATTCCGACCCAGGACATCGGCGGATGTAGTCGTTTTCTGAAGGGAAGCTGTGGGGATGGCTGCTGGCCGCTAGCCGCTAGCTGCTCTCTCCCATCGCCTTCGTCAGCCACCAGGTCTGCTTGCTCCGGTTCGCGTAGTCGAGGTACATCTCGAAGACGTCGCCTGAGGAGTCCCGGACGACGTAGTACCGGCGGTGCCTTCGGTTGAACCACCGCCGGCTGCGGGGAGGCGCAGTGCCGAAGCCGGTATCCACCCACTCCTTGAGCACCTCGGCCACGGTGTGGACCTTCCCGCGCCATTTGAAGCTTACCGGGCGCGGATACCTGTCGTCCTTCTCTACTTCGATTCTCTCTACGATGAACTCCTGCATCGCGGATGACCTGCCGACGGGCTGATTCGCAGACGACCTGCTCCTCCGCCAGTCTATCACCGGCACGGCGTGCCGTCAACAAGACGCCCGGCCGGCAGGAGCGCGAAGCAGGTGCTCAGGGAATCGCGGCGACCATCTTGCGGAATTCGTCCATCGTGAATGCGCGCAGGGTCTCGGTGCGGACGTTCCCCTTCGAGGCGATGGCGAGAGCGAGCCCGGCTATCGTCTCGTCGTCCGGCGCTTCGGCGATGAACATCGTGTCGTACCGGCCCAGCAGCGCGTAGAACTCCTTTATTTCAGCGCCGGCCTCTCGGAACGCGTCTTTCAGTTCCTCGACCCTGGCAGGGCTCTCCTTGACATTCTCTATGCCCTTTCGCGTGAAATTGAACAACATCACATACCTGGCCATGGAATTCCCTCCCGTTATGAAATGTGTTGATGGTGCTCTCCGACCTGATGGCGGTTGGATGCATCGGTATTATACCCACCTGGCGATCAAACGGCACTCCATTGTGCCCGGGAGCCGCCAGACATCAGCACTCACTTCCTTGCAGGTAAACCGGTATTGGAAGGCGAAATTCATCTTGGGTGTGAGGGGCCATCCAGGACTATGAAGCCCAAGAGGAGGTGCAGGCCATGAAAGAGATGGATAAAGCCGCGCTCCGATGGACCAAGATCGGTATTATCCTCGGCGCTCTCGTGCCCATTACGATCACCGTTATCCAGCTTGCTAAGAAGCCCGAGACGAAGCCGCTTCCAGCTAGCAGCCCCGCCCAGGTGACGACCGCGAAGCCCAGCCAGCCGGAAGCCCGAGAAAACCGTAAGGGTAAACGTGAGCGTTCAACCGCCGACGATGTCTCCCAGCGGCCCTAGTAGCAGTCAGGTGATCCAGCAACCGCCCAAGGAGGAGAAGACCACTCCGGCAAGAGAAGAGCCTGCCAAGAGTCCCGAGCCGCGCCTGCCGACTGTTGCGATTAGGAAGCCCGCGCTCGTGCGCGCTCGCATCCCTGTGCTCGGCAGTAAGACGTACACCCGCGAGTTCGGGACCGACGCGAAGCTCGTCCTCTCGCTCAGAGACCCACAGAAGACAGGCGAAGGGAAGTGCGCCGAGATACTCATCGTCGAGGCCGCCGGCACACGCGCGATTCCCGCCCCGGTGATACACCTCAAGTTCGACAGGGGCATCGAGGCAATCCGCGTTAAGTATGGCGCCGGCGGGCCTCCGCCCGGTGTCCGGGAGATAATGCGGCCGGACAAGACAGAATACATTTTCAGAGCGACCCAATTCGCCCCCGGCTTCAAGATGCAGCTCACCCCCGTACACAGCACTGAGTTCAATATCCTGGGGCTCAAGGTAAACGGCAAGCCCATGTTCTAGCTGCCGGCACAGCCAAAGGACGGGCACGAAAGGCCGGGCTTCAGCCTGCGGCTACCAACTGCATCTTTCACTTGCTTGCAGGAGAAGCGAGCTGCAGTATCCCTAAAAGTAGATACGTATTATGCGGTAGCGCTCCGGGTTTGCATACTGCGCCAGGACGCTGCCGTCGGGCAAAACCTGATAGTGCGACGCAGCGAAGTACTTGCCAAGCGGAGCGGAATCGTAACCGAGTTCCTCCAATGTCACAGCATTAGCTACCGCTCCTGAAGGTGCTATACGGATGAACCGTTGGGAAAGTGGCTTTCCCTCAAAGAGTATTACTACAGCTCTGCCCTGCTCATCCATCCCTACTGGTAGAGTAAGCGCTTTTTCTCTCAACCGAGATAGCTCTGCACGCCGGGGCAAAGCTCCTTGAGCAACGGTTTCCCACTTCTCGCTCTGCGAGTTGTATTTGTCGAGGACAAACGGGAGCTCGGCCGGTAGCGTGGTGTCAGTCGCCCTGAAACGCCAAACGCTGGCGTCCGCTGCTGGGATGGAAGTACCGTCTTGCTGAACTGCAACCACGTTGCCTTTCTGATCCAGCACGATGCTGGCGTTCACAGCGCTGCCAGGAATATCAGCCGGATACTGCATCCCAGTGATCAGAAGCGCGGTCTCCTGCGCCCCGAGTGGCATGATCCTCAGAGGGTCAAGCTGCGCCCCGCCCGGTAGTTCAAGCTTGACCGTCTCCCATGCTAAGCTGATTCGATCATAACGCAGTAGAGAAAACACTGGACCTTTCTCTTTGAGATTAGCGGCTTTTTTGATCCAGACGGCATCACGAGTGACCCCGAAGAGTGATGGGCGTTTCTTTAACTCAAGTGTGGATATCTCAGCCGACTGTTTGCCGTCCTTGAACGCAAGAACGCGCGAGTTGACGGTGTCGAGCACCCAGAGTGTCCCATCGCTCGTCATCTGAAACATCTCAGGACAATAGGGCGGAGCACTGGTGTCCGGTTCCCCTACTTTCGTTGCCCCCACTGAACCAGATCCGCTGCCGTAAGGCAGGTCGAGTACTACATCCACTCGCGGCTGGTCAGCCAGCCGAGCCACATTCATGTCGGCTGCAGTCAGCATGGAAAGCATAACAATGACCGCTATGCCAACCACGAACAGCACCGCCAACGCTCTTTTCGATCCTCTGTTTGCCATGGTTATCCTCCTTGTATGGGTATGCCAAGACACTCACAAGCACAGTAGATGCTAACTTTATTCTCTAGGCTGATTAGCATGTACTATCGTCATATTTCCGGTTCCCGATCCTTACATCCCACCAATAGTGGCGCAGTAAACCAATTTGTTAGAAGCGTTCGTTTGTGCCATAAAGCTCTCCGTAGAGACCATCGCTATGATCCTCATAGTACTGGGTGAAAGTCCTTCGCTCGACATCATCATCAGGATTCGCAGCATGTATCATGACCTTCCAGCCTCCCGAGGTCGTTTCGTACACTCCGGTGTGATCGATTGACGAGCTACTAGGAGGACTGCTGCCCCAATCGAAGAATATCCAGTCCCCTGGGAGGAGATTTGCTTCGCTGGGGTGGTCGGAGGCATCATAGAATCCCTGGGCGGTCCTGTCGGTGTTGTCGACGCCGACGAACTTGTACAACCAGTATTGAAATCCAGAGCAGTCGAAAGCGTCAGGACCGTTTGCGTTCCATACATAAGGATGGCCGATGAAATCGGGCGCACATGTGATGAGCTGGCGGTTTTTCTTCCAATGGATCGTCGCGTCCCCCGAGGCTTCCGCACCCGGCGCTGTCGCGTATACTGTTCCCGGGCTACGCTTCTTCGTAACGTCCCAGTTACCGGTCGTATAGGTTCCGGATCCCAACCCAGAAGCAGTAGCCGTCTCGGCGTTCAAATGCACCGTAACGGTCAGGCCATCAGTCGAAGGAGTGGTCCCTACGACAAAGGCCTTATAAAACCATCGGTTTTCCTCGGTCCCACTTGTGCTACCCACGTATTGAGTTGTCTCATCCTCTGGAGGAACGAGCATTTCCAACACTACCCCGACGCAAGTAGCAGCAGGCTTCGTGCTCATCGCCAATGAGGCGAGTACCAGCACCCCTGTGAGCAAACTTGCGGGCCTCACGCTGTAGGTTCGAAAGTACGTCATTGCAGACCTCCTTTTCCCGATCATTTCTTGGATACCACCATCGCGTGTCTAGCACAGGATCCCCCTGTCGGATTTGGGAATCCCTTTCAAAATTCGATTTTGGACAAGTCTGTTAGGAAATGACCCCCCTTTCGGCTGCAACTTCGTTGCCCGTCAAGATCTTACCTTGCATCCATCCCAGCTTCTTCCATTCTTCCCGATGCTCTCAGCTGTTCCCGGAATAACACTGAGTTTTTCCTCCAGGGTATACATAGACACACCTTGTACGCTTGGAGAGGAGTATGGTGAAGCACGGGCACCTCCAAGTTTTCTTGCGCCATTCAGCCCCTCTCCCCAGTGTAGAGGTGAGGGGATTACTGTCGAAATCGGCCATATTTTACACGCGACGCTTCCTACCTATTGGTAGAGGCAGCGGCTTCCAACTCTATCTCCTTTGTCAGGCGCTCCGCTTTGTCCCTGACGCTACCACTCTGACAAGTCGATACTATGTTCTTCAGAAGCTGAAGGGCCGTCTTGCGATCGCCGGATCTGCAGTAGATCTGCGCTTCCTTGTACTGGGCGGCCTCCCGAAGCGGATCAAGCTCATCGGAGGGATTATTCAGTATCGAGCGCAGGCATGCCTGGGCATCGCTGTAACGGCCCAGACTCGTCAGGATGGAGACGGTTCTGAGCAGCCTCACCCCTTTCTTGGCTTCGTCAGGATCAAGTGGGTATGCCGCCCGCAACGCCGCAAGCTCGCCGAGCCGATCCATCTTTGCCCGACAGACATCTGCTCTCGCATAGAATATGGCGGTCAGCTTGAAGGCAGCTTTCTTGCGCTCTTTGCTTGAGTAGCACTTACGTATGACCGCCAGAAACGCCTTTTCCGCCAGGTCCAACTTCCCCTGGCTCTGGTAGACTTCGCCCATGTAGAGTTCAGCGCGTGCCGCTGCCTCGGTGTTTGGATACAGTGTCACTATCTTTACCAGCTCTCGGATCGCCTGCTCCGGCTTATTGCCAGCAACGCACATGTTCTTGATCGCCCGCACCCCCTGGATGCTGTTTTCGCTGGGCTCACGCCTGATCGCCTCACGGTATGCAGCGAGCGCTCCGTCAAACTCTTCCTGCCTTTCAAGAAGCTGGCCCGCCGCAAGCATCGCCTCTGCTGCCGTTTGAGAAGGTATGTGAGGACAGGCTCGCGCCAGGTCACTCAGGACTTTTGCTCCCGTGGTGTACTCCTTGTCCTCGGCGTAGAGCTTCTTTAGGCGGGCTACCGCACTCCTGCCATGATCCTTATGCGCGAAGGCAAGCGCTGCCCGAGCCCATACCCCTTTCGCGTTCTCCCGTTCACCGGACCTTTCGTATATTCTGGCAACTGCGCCCCTGGCCTTGAAGTCTACGGTGCTCTTCGTATACTCTTTGACCACCTGCCGGTACGCGGTGAGTGCTTCCTGGCGACCGCCATACTCCTCCGTCAACCTGGCGATCTGCAAGGCGGCCTCCGCCGCCTTGTCAGTGCCTGGGCTCTTGTGGATAATCTCTTCATAGTTTTTCCGGATGATCTCCCTCTGCTCAGATGCTGCCTGTGGAGACCCGGCCCGGGCATCCTTCATCTCGGCGATCAGCTTGTCCAGGGCCGCCAGCTCCTCTTTGCTCTCAGGCCGAGCCTGCTCTGCTGATTCTCGCAGCTTCTCGGCCTCCTCTACGGCTGCGCCGTACCCCGAAGCGCAGGCGATGGCCCGCACAAGGATGCACTCGTACCGGATGAGGTCTCCCAAAACGTAGGCGCTTGACAGGTTCTTCCTCGCGCTCTGTATGACTTTCCGCAGTGCCTCGTGTCCCTTTTGCGAAGGCGCCTTCTGGCCCTGCGGGCGTGTTTGACTGCCTGCAAGACCGCAGCCCAAGACAAGGAGCGTAGCCACAAGAAGTGATCTTGCAAGCATTCTAGTGTGTAAACGTCTCATCGCGATATCCCCTGATCTCCTCTGAGCGTGTATGGCCCTCATGTTTTCATAGGAGAGTAAACCAAAGTAAAGGGGTGACGTGCGCGTGCGCCGTGCCGGATAGGACACTGGCGCTTTCCAGAGCTTCCCGTAACCAAGACCTTCTCCCCATGCGTCGCACATCCTTATTGGAAGATAGTGCGGTATGCCCGAAGGCTAAGAGTAAGTGCCTGGTAACCACATCCACTACTTGATAATCCCAGTTTTTCTTATTCTACCAGTTCTAAGACGGATGTCAAGCCTTTTTTTTGAGCATCCTATCTTCGGCCCACAAACAACATCCGCCATAAGATACGCGTCGGCCGCAGCGCGCTCAGGTCAAGGATCTAAGCACTCAGAGTGCTCGATATCTTGCGGAAGAGGGTTCCGCTTGGGCGGGCTACTCGTGTCAGAATCGATCCTGGTGGCGCGTAGGGCTGCCTGCTGCAGGTTACCCTGGGGCACTCGTCTGTGGCTACCACGGGGCGATATCTCCACGCCCGGCGCGCGGGAGATGATGCGGCCGGACAAGACAGAATACATTTTCAGAGCGACCCAATTCGCCCCCGGCTTCAAGATGCAGCTCACCTCCGTACACAGCACCGAGTTCAATATCCTGGAGCTCAAGGTAAACGGCAAGCCGATGTTCTAGCCGCCGGCACAGTCAAAGGACGGACGCGAAAGGCCGGAATCTTGGATTTTCTGAGCTTCACCTAACGCAGCAAGGCGGTCCTTCTCGACGGTTCCCGACCACATCCGCGCCCTGGCCGAAATCCTCCGTTCAAGCTCCTGACCCACCGAACCGATACCATCGGCGAGATGCTTTATGGCCTGATAGGCACTCCAGGCAAGCCCTGAATCAATTGCCATGGACGATCCATCAATCATTGCGAAGGAAATCTTAGAATAGATGGCGCATCAAAGGTATTGAGCAGGTGTTTCGGAAGAGCCGAGGGGCATATCTCCATGCTCATTCCATACCGTGTGAAGAATCCGACTAAGCACTTCCCGTTCGCCACCTTAGGCATCATCATCGCCAACGTCATCGTGTACGCACTCACGACCGATTCGTTCTTAGCAATCCGGGAAGACGTGGTAAGGCGCTACGCGTACACATTCGGCGTATCTCCGTTTATCAACTTCATCACGGCGGCATTCCTGCACGGGGACCCGTTCCATATCATCGGTAATATGCTGTTTCTATGGGTGTTCGGCCGACCGGTGGAGGATAGACTGCGCATCCCCCGCTATCTGGGCGTGTACTTCGCCGCCGGTCTGGTCGGCGACGTGCTGCAAGGGGGACTAGACTCCGTCTTCATGGGCGGTCCACGGCCCGGCATCGGCGCATCGGGATGCATCATGGGCGTTGTAGGAGCCTACTGGTATCTCTACTCCTGGAGCACGGTTTGCGTCTACTATTGCATCTACTGGTACCTGCGCGGGGTATGGGAAGTTAAGGCCATCTGGATCGTCGGCCTGTACTTGCTGATGGACCTGGCGGAGGGCGTTCTGTACGGCTCAGCGGGGATCAGCGGCGGAGTGGCGAACTTTGCTCACGTTGGAGGAGGCTTCGCGGGCGCGCTGATGTGCCTGGCGATGCGAACCAAGAGGGACACCGAGGCCCTTTCCGAAGCCAAAGCCATCCAAGCGGATGCGGGAGACCTCTCAAATATGCCTCTGCACGCGCTCCAAGCCATGGCGGAGGCAGACCCGTGCAATCCAGAACTGATTCGCGCAATGATCTCCCCCGCTCTCCGGCTCTGTCAACACTCTGCGATACACACGGTGATGTCGCAGGCCGGTCAGGCGTTGATTGATAAGGATCCTGGGCTTGTCGCCTACTACCTGGTTGATCTTCACGGGAACTCCGGCATCTACCAGCCGGTGCATCTCCTGCGTCTGGCCGGGCTAATGGAACGCTCAGGCGACCCGGATAGGGCGATTCACCTGTACCGGCTGATATCGGACAAGCAGCCAACGGCCCCTGAGACAGAGGCTGCCCTATACCGCATGGCGCTCTGCTCCTGGAACGTGTTCAAGGACGCCGCGACCGCTCGATCCTGCCTCTGCGAAATGGAACGGCGCTTTCCCAACGGGGAAATGGTCCCGTTCGGCCGCGATCTCCTGCGGCGTATCGGCGGCTGATTGCACTATTTTGGCCGTTGGCAAACGGAACAGCCCTTCTGTTTTGTAGTATAATAATGTTGGCAGCCTGCTTTGAGGGCAGGCAAGCCTACAGGCCGAAAGGAGAAGAATCATGCATACCATTGACGTGGTACCCAGTGTAGTGAGCGTCGCAGTCATAATGATCGCGCTCGGCGGCGCGGCGACGACGCCCGCTGCACGAAAGTTCGTCGTAAGGCTGGGAACCGGCATGGTGGCAGTCCTCATTCTAATGGTAATGGTGCTGTTTGTGCTGCTGATTGCCCGCGTAGTTTCGCCACCATTGTATGAAATCCTGCTTTACGCTGCGGTGTCCCTGTTCTTCATCGCGCTGATACCGATAGTCAGCTGGGCGAACGGTCGCCTCGCCGCGATGCGGGAAAAAGGTGGGCCGAAGGGCTCCGCTTAGGCACCGCAGCAGAAAGCATCGGACGGTCGGCCTCTCAATTGCATCGGTGAAACACGGAGGCACGCACACCCAAGGCGTGATTCTTGGGCTCGCCTGCGCCCTTGCCGACTGAGAGGGAAAGACGACCGATCTGGAGGAGGCAAGCCAATGCGTGAAGCCATCAAAGTTCGCTGGGGTTGGCTGAGGTTCATGTACTTCTACACCATCATCGGAGCGGGAGCTTTGGGACTGGGGATGGTTTTCGTCCCCAAGCTGGTGCAATCGGTGCTTGGGTTTCCCCGCGAAGATCCGATCGTATTCGGGATCAACGGCAGCGTTTACGTCGCATTCGCGATTCTGTCGGTATTAGGCCTGCGGTCCCCGCTCAAGTTCGCGCCTGTGCTGCTACTGCAGCTCGCCTACAAGTCGGTGTGGCTCGTCGGCGTCATTCTGCCTCTGTTGGTGGCAGGACGGCTGCCGGCCTACGGGATACCGCTCGCGGTGGTATTCGCAACCTACATCATCGGAGACCTGATCGCCATACCTTTCGGCTACGTCTTCTCGAAAGAGTGAGGCCGGCCGCCGCTGCCACGTGGCCTTTACCCTCCCCTTGTAGGAGGCGCTTCCAAGCGCCGATTGTCTCTACACGCCAGGTTGTCAGGTGGGCGTTCGGAGACGCCTCCACGTCGGGGACTGCTCAGAACAACCCGTAGATTTCGCCGGTGGGGGAGAGGCTGATCCTGGTGGCGGCGGGCACTTTCGGCAGGCCGGGCATCGTCATGATATTGCCCGCATAGACGACCACAAATCCCGCTCCAGCGCTGACCCTCGCCTCTCGTACACTGATCTGGTAGCCCCTCGGACGGCCGAAGAGCTTCGGGGCGTCGGATAGCGACTTCTGCGTCTTGGCGATGCAGATCGGCAGCCTCCCGAATCCGAGCGACTCGATCTGGCCGATTTGCTCCTCGGCGGCCGGGCTGAAGGCCGCGCCGTCCGCGCCGTAGAAGTCGCGCGCGATTGCCAGCACCTTCTCCTTGATCGGCATGTCCAGCGAATACGTTGGCTGGAAGGCAGAATCTCCCTCACATG
>DATKXU010000012.1:0-76538 GCA_035528905.1 Armatimonadota bacterium | reverse complement strand
AGAGGGACGACACCCGCTTCACATGGATATCGGGATCCCGGGCGAGACGGTCGAGAGCCTCGCGGATATTCGCCCCTCTGTCGCCCAGGTTCGACCCAAGGCCCAGGAATACGGCTGCCAATTCACGCGCTCCTCTCGACTAACGTGCCGCGGGGTGGTATTATTATGCGTGCATTCCGCCGGGCCGCTTCGGATACGAGTGGCTGTATTATACCGGAGTTTCAGGCAGTTTGTCCACGCGAGCAGAGGCTATAAGGGCACCATCAATGAAGAACATAATCGTCGGCACCGCCGGCCACGTTGACCACGGCAAGACAACACTCATCAAAGCGCTGACAGGGATTGACACCGACCGCCTGAAAGAGGAGAAAGAGCGCGCGATGACGATTGACCTCGGCTTCGCGTATCTCACGCTTCCGAACGGACAGGTCGTCGGGATCGTGGACGTTCCGGGCCACGAGCGTTTCATAAAGAATATGCTGGCGGGAGCAGGCGGCGTTGACGTGGCCCTGCTCGTCGTCGCAGCCGACGAATCTGTGATGCCGCAGACGACCGAGCACCTGGAGATCCTCCAGCTCCTTGAGGTGAAGCGGGGAGTGGTAGCCCTCACGAAGGCTGATCTCGTGGATTCGGACTGGATCGAGTTTGTCAAGGAAGACGTTCGCCAGGCGCTCTCCGGGACATTCCTGGCGGACTCGACCATGATCCCGGTTGCGTCCACGACCGGAGCGGGGCTGCCGGAACTGCTGGCCGCGATTCAGGAGGCATGTAACTCGGCCGAAGGCAGAGACTCGTCGGGCGCCTTTCGACTGCCCGTAGATCGGGTGTTCACGCTGACCGGCTTCGGGACGATAGTAACCGGCACACTCGTATCCGGAACGGTCACGGTTGGAGACGCGGTCGAGGTAATGCCGCGAGGGCTGAGTTCCCGCATACGGGGCATCCACGTCTACGGTCAAAAGGTCGAGAGCGCCGGGGCAGGGACGCGCGTCGGGCTCAATCTTGCCGGATTGGATGTTGCAGATATCGTTCGAGGCGACATCTGCGCCAGCCCGGGCACGCTGCAAGCCTCCTCTATGCTGGATCTCAAGCTCTCTCTGCTGCGCAGCGCACCCCACCCGCTCAAAAACAGAAACAGAGTCAGGTTACACATCGGAGCGGCCGAGCTGCTTGGGCGAGTCGTGCTTCTCGATCGGGAGGAGCTTAGGCCGGGCGAGCAGACATTCGTCCAATTCAGATCCGAGACTCCGGCATCTGGCGCGCGGGGCGACCGATTCGTCATCCGGTCGTACTCGCCCATGGTCACAATCGGAGGAGGCGTGGTCGTAGACCCGACGCCAAGGAAGCACCGGCGCTTCGACGCGGCGGCGCTCTCCAGCCTGGAAACCAGCAGCCAAGGCTCCCCGGAGGAACTCCTTGAGCAAGCTCTGAAACATGCAGCCGCAGGAACGACCGCTGCAGAGCTGAAGAAGGCCACGGGCCTTGCCGACACGCAGCAACTGCTCACGCTATTGAAGGAAAAGGGGAGTGTGATCGAGCTTGACGGCGGCCGGCTGCTGCATGCCTCGATATTCGCCGGGCTCCTATCCGGGATGAGAGAAGTTCTAACGCGGTTCCACGCGAGGAATCCGCTCAAGCCCGGCATGCCCAAGGAGGAGCTTCGGCACACCGCCGCAAAGGCGTTCGACAGCCGGAGTTTCGCGGCCCTGCTGGCGCGTATGGAGGAGGCCGGCCAGATCGCCGCTACCGATACGATTGTCTCGCTTCCGGAACACCAGGTCAGCCTCGATGCCGAGCAGCAGAAGGCGGCCGACAAGATTTTGCAAGAGCTGCAAAAGTGCGGATTCAACGTGCCGTCTCAGGAGGACCTCTTACAGAAAACGGGCCTGCCGCCCGCTATCGCAAAGGACGTTCTTGATGTGCTGATTCATCGAGGGGAGGTCGTGAAGGCAGCCGAGGACTTGTACTTCCACGCCGCAGCCGTAGAAAAGGCCGAGCAGATGCTCCGAGCTCACTTTGAGAAACACGGGAGCATAACCGTCAGCCAGTTCCGCGATCTGACAGGCTCGACACGGAAGTTCGCCCTTCCGCTGCTGGAATACTTCGACTCGAAGAAGGTCACCCGGCGTGTTGGTGACGAGCGAGTGCTGGCAAAGTAGGGTCAGGTCTCAGACCTGCCCCTACAGAGGCGCCGGCCCGAACGCCCGAAACCCGCCTGGGCGCTCCATAGGCGTGTGAGCGTTACCCTTTGTGAAGCGATTCGCCGAGCGTGTCCAGGGCGGCTTCTTTGACGACTTCGGAGAGGGTCGGGTGCGCGTGAACCGCGCGCCCGATGACTTCTATGGTGGCCTCCGCGTCCATGCCGACGACGACTTCGTGAATGAGGTCCGTGACGTGCGGGCCGATCATGTGGCAGCCGAGGATTTCTCCATACCTCGCACCGGTGATGAACTTGACGAACCCCTCGCGCTCGCCGAGGCCCAGTGCCTTCCCGTTTGCGCGGAAGTAGAACTTGCCAACCTTGTAGTCCATCCCCTGCTTCTTCGCGGCTTCTTCGGTCATCCCGACGGTGGCGACCTCGGGAGTCGTGTAGATGGCGCCGGGAACCGAGTCGTAAGCCATTGTGCTGCTCTGGCCCATGCAGTTCTCGGCGGCGACAACGCCTTCCTCGGATGCCTTATGGGCCAGGAGCATACCGCCGACGACATCGCCGATCGCGTAGGTATTGGCAACATTCGTGTGCATTCGCTCGTTCACGAGGATCTTCCCGCGGTCGGCTGCAATTCCCAGCTCTTCGAGGCCCAGATCAGCCGAAACCGGACGCCTGCCGACCGCGACGAGGATCTTGTCGGCGGTGATCTGCCGCTCGGAGTCGCCCGATGCACGGATGGTCGCAGTCTCCTGGCCTTTCTTGTGCGCGACTTTGGTGACCTGCGCCCCGGTGAGTATGCGAATTCCGTGCTTTTCGAGAATCTTTCGAAGCTCTGCTGCTACCTCCGAGTCGGTCTGCAGGAGAATTTCGGGCATAAGCTCGACGATGGTCACCTGGGAGCCGAACTTCTGGAACATGTAGCCCCATTCGACGCCGATGTAGCCTCCGCCGATTATCAGCAGCGTCTTCGGCACCTCGGTCGCCTTGAGGGCGCCGTCGCTGTCCCAGACGTTCTCGCCTTCCAGGCCGGGGATTGGAAGCGCCACAGGCTCGGAGCCGGTCGCGATTATGATGTTCCTGCCGGCGATGGTCTCCTTTTTCCCGTCGGGCAGCGTCACCTCGACGGCGGTCCTCGAAGCCAGGCGCGCGGTTCCCCTGAGCACCTGGATATTGTGCTTCTTCATCAGGAAATGGACGCCCGAGACTAGCTGCTTCACGACTTTGTCCCGGCGGTCGAGAACCTTCGCATAATCCAGCGAGACGTCCCCGACGTTTACTCCGAACTCCCCACTGCGCCGGGCGATGGTATCGTAGACATCCGCGCTCGAAAGCATGACCTTCGTCGGTATACACCCCCGGTTCAGGCAGACGCCTCCAAGCTCGTCCTTCTCTACGAGAATCACCCTGCCGCCAAGCTGGGCCGCGCGGATGGCAGCCACGTAGCCGCCAGGCCCGCCGCCGATGATTATCACATCCGCCGCCGTCGGACTCACTTGGCTCATCATCGCCTCCACCTGCTCCATCAGCCGCGCTCGGTCCTCGGTTTCCACCCGAAGGTCGGACATCGTTACAGGAGGAACCTCCGTTAAGGGCTCACGAACTATAGTACCCGATGAAGGCTCACTCTCATGCTTCGGGAAACGCTTCTTCATGTCGGTCACCCCACGATCTGCGGCTCCAGGTGACACTATGACCCGCCTGAGGCGGGTCATTTCCGCTGGGAGAATAGAGTACGAATGCTCACCAACTCTACCAGAATTTGCACCGGCTTGTCAACGGAGCGGTCACTTCGCAGCGTAAACGTGGAAAGGCATTTGAGATCATGGTGGGCGAGGTGAGAGTCGAACTCACACGGGTTTCCCCGGAGGATTTTAAGTCCTCTGCGTATGCCATTCCGCCACTCGCCCGGTTGTGTGAGAGGAGATTGATACGGCTGACATATTATATCACACCGGTGCGTTTGGAACAAAGCGCCTCTCGCGGATCAGGGTTCTCCCTTCCAAGGCGGGACAACCGATATGCAACGGAGACCAACTTGGTGACTGCAGGCAGGAAGCGCGAGTGACACCTGGGTTCCTAAAGCCACTTGGGATAGATTCCGAGAATTTACATGCGAAACTAGTTGTGCTTCAAGACGGGATATGGAACAACACATACAGTCGCTGGGAAAGCAAGTACTTGTACCAGCCTCGAAGCAGCCGCCAAGGCCGGCTGACAGGAGGATGCAAAATGCTCGTTCTAGCTAGGAAGACAGGCCAACGTATAGTGATTGGCGGCGAGATCGAGATCACAGTCCTAGACATCAGGGGCGATCAAGTCCGACTCGGGATTGAGGCCCCCCGCAGCATTGCTGTGCACCGAAAGGAACTACTGGAGCAAGGGGCCGCGGAGAATGCCGAGGCTGCCGCCACTCCAGAAGTAACCGCCGCTGCGCCTGACGCGCCCAACAACAATCGCAGTCTGAAGTAATCTCGAACCGACCGCCGACCAGTTGTCCAGGCGCTGTACGCTGAGAAGACCAGTGCGGCGGCATGTTCGCGGACCGGGCTTGGGCAAGCGTACTACATGTGAGCCAGCGCCCTCTTCGCAATCCAGGCCAGGTCGGGATCACGCGCTCCTGCGAGCTTTTCCAGCGCCGGCTTTGCGTCGGGATCTCCAGTCCGTCCCAGAGCATAGGCCGCAAACTTAGCAGCATCCCCGCCCGTATTCAGCACGGCGAGCAGCGAGTCCACGGCGCTTGCACCTATTCGGCCGAGCACATCGGCCGCCCTGTATTTGACCACATCGCTGGCCGAGGATCGCAGCACTGAGGCTAAGCTCGGGATCACGACGGCGCCGCGACTCCCCAAGCGGACAAGCGAGTCCAGAGCGGCGTCGGCAGCTCTGCCGTCCTTATCCGCGAGAAGCGAAATCAGCACGTCCACCCCGACACCTGCGGTCTGCGCGCCCAACCCGCGAGCAGCGGATGCCCTCACCGCCGGATCACCGTCTCGAGCGAGCTGCAACAGCGCCGGAACTGCCTCCGGCGAATCTATCTTCTCCAGCACAGCGGCGCCTGCGCGGCGGACTTCCGGAGACCCCCTCGATATGACAGCCGTGACCGGCTTCACCGCCGAAGCATTCATCGTTTGCAGACCCGTGATCACCGATGTCCTGACTTTCAGATCCCAATCAGCAAGAGCCCCGGTGAGAGCGGCAACGGCTCTGGGCCCGCCGATCACGCTGAGCGCATGGGCCGCGCGAGCACGCACCTCGCCGTCATCCTTTGTGTGGTTCAGCACCTCCACGAGCAGATCGGCAGAGCGCGGATCGCGTATCGTACAGAGCGAGCTTATCGCAACTCGGCGAACCGCTGGTATATCATCTGCGGCTTTCAACAAGGCGGGCGTTGCTCCCTTACTGCCTATCTTGCCCAGGGAATCGGCAGCAGCCACCCGCAGGTCCTGATCGTCCGCGCTCAGCAGCACGATCAACGCGGGGACGCTTGGTTCGCCGATGCGCACCAGGACGTCAAGAGCAGCCCCGCGCAACTCCGGCTCCTCAGCCGCGCGCTGGACATCAGGGATGATCTTCGGGCCGATGGCCACCAAGGCATCCTTGGCTCCGTTGCGGACATTCTCATCGGAATCCCTCATGGCAGGCACCAGGAGCTCGATCTGGTGCTCACCGAGCAGGCTTAACGCCTTCGCCACACGTGCGCGCACGTCCGCCTCCGTGTCCTTCAGGAGCAGAAGGCACTGCTTGACCGTAAGTGCGCCTGGAATGTCCTCGACGGCGTCCATCACCTCGATCCGCCCGGCTTTCGGCATCTCCTGGACCTTGTCGTACAGGCGGTCTCTTTTCATCAGCTCTTTCGCGGCTTTTATCTTCTCGCTGCGCGAGCCGAAGCGCAAATCACGCGCCAGCCCGCTCATATACATGTGGCGGCTGACGCCTGCAAAGACCGCGTACAACACGACCAGCCCGATTACTCCACGCCATATCCATTTGCTCTTGTTCAAATCTTCCTCGCTCCTTGTTTGACGTCGCCCGACCCGAAGTTACTCCATCATGGCAACCGCAGCGCAGATAGCGGAAATCGCCGTGACAACCACCCACAAGCGCCACCTTGAAGCAGTGAGCAACTGCAGCGCCACAAGGAGACTGAGCGGCGTTCCTACGATGGATGTCAGGAGAATTTCCTCGGTACTCGGCGCCGCCTGCTCCAAGGTTATCTGCGCAATGGCGCCGATAACCGCTCCCAGCCCGATTGCACCCACGGCCCCGGGGAGCAGCTTCTCCAGGATGCCGAGGTCGGCAACTACACTGATTATGAAAACCATCACAGATAGCAGCCCGGTTGCGACGAGTGCCGGCGTGCGCGCGCCCTCACCGCCACCAAACAGGCCCGCCGCGAGCGGCACGAGGCAGAGCACAAACAGGGGCAAGTACCACCAGGCAATCTCGTAGAACTGCTTCCTGGGCGCAAGAACAGTCACCGAGACCGGTATGGAAATCTCCTCGCCGCCCACATCGAGAACCAGCCGCTCATTATAGGCGCCAGGCTCCCAGATGCTCTCCGTGTCTGCGGTCAGAGACAGCACCTGCTTCCGCCGGTGAAACGCTTGCGGCGACACCGAAAGCCATCCCGGCTGAGAGGCCACACGCCCGGCGATCCTGCCGAGCCCGGGCACTCGTACGGTGACTTTCAGGCTGCCGGTCTCACCCCTTCGAACCCTGCCGAAATCGAGCCGCTCCGGTCGGATGCTGATTCCTGCGGGGTAGACAGCGGCATCGTATTCTTCATCCGCGTTAGGGCTTGACACAACGGATAGAGCGGGTTCCGCCGTCGCCCGCTGGTCCATCGCTCCGCCGAGCGCAACCAAGCCGCCGACAGATGCCAGAATGTTCTCCAGATCGCTCCGCAGTCCGGCTGCAGACTGATACCGCTCACGCTTATTCTTCGCCAGCGCCCTCGAGATAACCTGCTCCAAGCGCGACGAAAGCGGAGGATCAATCTCGGAGAGCGGCGGGATTTCGTCCTCCTCAACGGCGCGCTTCCATGAGAACGGGTCCTTCGGCTTCACGGCCTGGAACGGCCGCCGACCGGTCAGCATCTCATGGACAGTGACGCCGACGGACCATATATCCGAGCGGTGGTCGGACCCTTCCTCCTCCGCAAAGTCCTCGGGCGCCATATAGGCATACGTTCCTGCTCCGCCGGCGTATGAGCCGCTCGCCAGAATCTCCGCAAGGCCGAAATCACCTATCTTCGCGACGCCCTCGCGCGAGATGAGGATATTAGCGGGCTTGATGTCACGGTGAACAGTGCGGCTGCCGTGGGCGAAATCGAGGGCATCACAGATCTGGACAGCAATGCTCAGCGCCTCTCGGACCGAAAGCCTCCCGCGCTGGCGCATGTATTTCTGGAGGTTCGCGCCCTTGACGTATTCCATGTCAATGATCAACTGACCATCAATCTTGTCAACGCTGTTCACGCGGACGATGTTCGGGTGGCGCAGGCGATCCAGCACGCGGGCTTCCTCGATGAATCTCTGCTCATCCTCGGCCTGAAGGTTGACCTCCTTCAGGGCCACGTGTCTGCCCAGAAGCGTATCCCACGCCAGGTAGACGATCCCGGATACGCCATGGCCGAGCACGTCCAACTTCTCATATTTTCCGATCTTGCCAAGTGACATAGTGTAACACAGACCTCAGACGGCAGACTGCGGCAACTGATGCGTGATGCGTGATGCGGGATACTAGCCGCTAGCTGCTCTTCGGACGGATTGCCTTCAGGCGGCCGCCGTCTATCACGTAGATGCCGCCGTCGTCGTCAATGGCCAGCGCCTCCGGGGCGGACAGCTTCCCCTTCCCTATGCTCCCCAGGAATAAGCCATCGCGCCCGAACTTCATGATCCGACCGCCCGTCGGGTCGGATATATACAGGTTGCCCTGACGGTCCGTTGCCACCGCCGGGGAACGCGCTCTGGACGACGACTTAAGGCTGTCCCTGGCGGGAAATGTGTAAATTATCCGGCCGGACCTATCCAGCCGAATGAGCCGCCCCTGCTGATCCGCGACGTGCAGACAGCCCCGCCGATCCAGGGACAGGATTCCGCCCTGGACGGGCACGTAGAGCAGCGAGATCGGATCTTCATACGTCAGATGAGCCAGGTCGCGCGGGTGAGGCCGCTCAACCCTGACGGAGGGTTTCGGCGTACCGAACAAGAGCGTGCGCACAGGAGACAAACCGATGGCAATGCCCAGGATCAACCCTACCAAGGCGGGCAGCACCCAGAACACCCTTCTTCTCGCTGCAGGGGCTCGGACGCCTGGCTGGCTTGGCGGACCATAAGCCGCGACTACCGCACTGACGTTGTCGCGGCCGCCATTTCGCAGCGCGGTCTTAATCAAACGACTGCAGGCTTCCTCGGCGTCAGAGGATGAGCACAAGATGTCGGCGATGTCGCCATCCGAGACGGGGATTGTCAGCCCATCCGTGCAGAGCAGAAGCACGTCGCCCGACTGCAGGTCCACGCCGCCGATCTCCGGCTTCGCCTCAGGCGCCAAGCCGACAGCCCTGGTGATGACGTTCCTGAACCGGCTTCTGCGCGCCTGTTCCTCGGTGATCTCGCCGTTCTTGACCTTCTCGGCCACAAATGAGTGATCCTCTGTCAGGCGGCGAAGCTGGCCGTCGCGCAGCAGATAAGCGCGGCTGTCTCCCATGTGGGCGATCAACGCTTTTCCGCCCTGCACGGCGGCCGCCACGCATGTCGTTGCCATCCCACTCAGCTCCGGCTTCGAGCTCGCGCCTTGGTAGACAGCCTCGTTCGCCGCATGGAAACCGCGGGACAGGAGCTCTTGAGGATTCAGCGCCTCGCTCTCTACATCGGACACAAAAACATCCCGAATTGCATTCACGGCCATGCCGCTCGCAACGGCCCCCGATGCCCTGCCGCCCATTCCGTCGGCCACTACCAGAAGTCCGTCGAGCCTACCGCCGAGATTATCGGAGCTCAGCACCAGGCATGCGTCCTCGTTCGTTGGGCGGCGACCCTTTTCGCTTCTCGAGGCTATCGAAATGGTTTTCATCATCGTGCCAATGGGTCCAGCGTGCTCCCCGGCTACCACTCAATCTCCAGAGACAGCCTCTGGCCGGCGCCCAAGGTTGCAGGTTCTTTCAGCCGGATGACCAGACTGCTGCGGTCACGCGAGCCATCGAAGGCAAGCGACCTATGCCCCACCGCAACTATGACCGACTTCGGCTGGACGCCCTCGGGCAGCCGGACAGTCAGTGTCCTGAGGAGCAAGCGCCCGTACTTCAGATCGAGAGCGTCCACCTGGCTCGTGCTGGTCCGCTTCTGGCCGAATGTCGCCCACCCTTCTGCAGTGGTGAAGAAGGAACGGTGGTTCTCCGGCTGAATGCGGGGATCGAAGCCTATCGAAGCGTCCGGCCCGCAGTACGACACTCCCTGAGCCGCGCGAAGCATCGCCCAACTGCTCATCGCCCGCGCGTAATGCTCGCCGCACTCGATCTCGCTCCACGGATTTCGCTTGAAAGGCGGCCGGGGAACTCCGTTGTACCGCTCGCTGGCCGCCTTCACGATCTGGTAGGCCTCCTTGATCTTGCCTTCATAGATCATGAGGCCGGCGACCTCGTACTCGATGCCGGTCCATGCTTCGTCCGAATACAGAGTCGCATTAGGAGGCCGACCGCCGTTGGGCCAAGTGCAGTTCAGCAGCCCCTTATCCCCGGCGCCGGCAAACGCTCGCTGCTGGTCAACTGTCGCGAAATCCCAGCGCCAGTCGTACTTCAGGATCGAGTCAAGTGTCGTTTGCACCATATCCTGGGGCAGCAGGTAGCCGAGGCCGAGGATGTGCGCCCACCATTGGCCGAGCAACTGGTCCGCATGGCAGCCGGCCCCGTAGGGCCGATTCACCTTAGCGGAAGTGTCCTCGGTCGGCCAATTCTCGGTAAGCCACGGGGCACCCTTTATCTCTGCCGCCTCCTTCTTCTCATCTATGTGGATGTAGTACTCGCCGTCCCACAGAACGGAATTCAGCCGCTTTTTGCCCGTTTCGAAGATCGAGCGGTATCGGGCGGCGGATTCGGCGGCGCCCTCAACTTCAGCCATTTCCTCAGCAGCGCGCAGAGCCGCAAGGTAGAGCGTGCCGATGAACGTGTTCGGCCCATACATGGCCGCATCGTACGTATTCCACTGCTCATTGACCAGCACACCGTCGGCGTTGCCATCCAAGTCTCGTATTGCGAAATCCATCGCCAGCTTGATGTGCGGCCACATTTCGTCGAGCCACTTAGCGTCCGTGGAAAGGCGGTACTCCCGATAGCTTTTCAGTATGGTGCCCAGATGCCCGTCAACGAAAGGCTGTTTCCCCTCAGGACTTTGCCGTGGCGCGGAAAGCGGCAGAGCCGTTCGGTGTAATATAGCGCCGGACGGCTTCTGCTGAACCTTCAGGTCTGTATGACGCATGCTGCGCTCGAGGTCCGGGAACAGATGCGCCAGCGTCTGCTCGTAGTTGAACACGTGTGTGCAGTTCATCGGGCAGCAGCCGGCGCCCTCATACGCATGGAACGTCCCATCCTCGATCCACATGCATACCTGGCTGGTCAAAGTGCTCGCCTGCGAAGAGATTCTGTCGAGGAACCAGTACGGAAGGGTGCTGTCGTAGAAGGAATCGCGGAAGAGCCTGGTCTCTTTCGACAGCCGATTGAAGTTCGCCGCTAGGTATTCGCCGACGGCCTGGGAATCCTTGAACCAGTTGTTGTACATGCGGCCGAGACGATCTCCTATCGAGCTGCCGCGCCAGTCCACACAATAGTTCGGGAAGTGCCACGCAATGAAGAAGACGACCGACTTTTCTTCCCCCGGCTTGAGAGTCAGAGGAACCGCCAGAGCAGCGTTCCAGGTGCGTCCCTTTCGGCTCGGCTCGGCAGCGCCCTCGCGATCGAACCTGCCATCCTTGGAGAAATCCGCCCAGACGACGGCCGGGACATCCCACTGCGCAAGAGCCGACGCCGAACCCGACAGAGCGCCGAGCGTCATCGTCCCATACTGCCGCTCCTCCGGCGATAAGCCGGGACTCGACATCTGGAGCATCGTGAGCCCTCGCCTGCCGATGACGGTGTTCGCATTCCCACCATAGCCCTTGAACCGCACGCCCTCGATCGTGGAGCGACCGTCGTAGTTGACCGCGTTTTGAAGAGACGCAGCCAGGGAAACGGAAGCTTCCTGCTGCCCCGGGTTCCTAACCTTGAAAACAAAGAAGATGCCCGGTATGCCTGAATCCTTGGAGTTCATCGGGATGAATGGCGAGAACGCCTCCATCCTGACGTCCACTGGAAGCGCCGGGTCCTTATAGCGCAATTCGGCGATTGGGAACTCGCCGACGAACTCGGTCTCCTTCACGAGCGGGAAGTCCTCCACGGGAGCCGTCCGGAGCAGCCGCGCAACAGGCTCACCATCGCCGGCCTTAGCCCAGATCGCGAAGAATTGCCCAGGCACGATGCAGGAGCTGTTCACCTTGTTGAATATCTGCCACTCGCGGAGCGCGCCGTCGCCGCAGATGGCGATGTTTCCCGCGCCGACGCCGCCCATCGGCATGGCGAGGTCGGCCAGTTCATTACCCCGATAGACCTTGCGCTTCGTCGGCGACATAACGCGGGCTAACCACTGCTCGTTTGTCAACTTCTCTTCCCTCCGCTCGGACTCCAGGTCCCCCCAATCTTCGGGGGTCATCTCCAGAAGGGCCATTGTCTGAGCGGTGAGCCTAAACTTGGGGGATCGCAGCTCGATCTCAGCGCCATCCTGGAGATTCTCGTAAGTGCCGATGAAGTACTTCCCCTGCTTGTTGAAATTGCCGCCGTAGCGGTCGTCATCTGCGTCCACAGGCTGCTTTCCCGCGCTGCCATATACGACGGTCCAGCCCTGCAGCGTGCCATCTTCGAAATCGAACTTTACCCCCGCCACACAGGGATTTTGCGCCATCAGCAGAACGCAGGTGAAAAGGATCAGAAAGGGCGAAAGAGCACAGGTAAATCGCCAACGCACAGTGATCTCCTTCTAGAGCACCTCGCCGCCCTTGTCCACATTCCCGTTAGTGAAGATGCGTGTGCCGAGGGTGATGTTCTTCGGCGCCTCCCTACCTCTCAGGATCTTCAGAGCTACGTCTATGGCCTGCTTGCCGCCGGTCGGGTATTCGAAGGTCGCGCTCAGGATGCCGTCTCTCACATAGCGGATGCCTTCGCGTGGCAGCGAGTCTATGCCGATGAACTTGATCGTCTTCTCGCGGCCTTCGCCCTCCCGCTTTGCGGCAACCCAGGCGCCGTGGGCGCTCGGGTCGTTGTGGCCGTACACCGCGTCTATCTGCGGGAAGCGGGCCAGCGCCGATTGCATCTCACACTGGGCATCCGGTTCGAGCCAATGGCAGTCAGCGTCGAAGATGATTTCCAAGTCGGAACCCTTGATGCCCTGCATGAAGCCCTTATGCCGCTCCTGGCCAGGGGTAGAGGTCATCAAGCCTTTGAGCTCCACCACCTTGCCCTTGCCATGAAGCACCTTCACCAGGTACTCGCCGGCCTTGCGGCCGATCAGCACGTTATCCGCGCCGATGAAGCACGTGTACTTGTCGCCCTGCACCTTCCGGTCGAGAACTATGACGGGGATTCCAGCGGCAACCGCCTCCGTAACGGGCTTCGTGAGCGGGAGAGCTTCCTTTGGACTTATGATGATAAGATTGACGCCCTGAGCGACGAACTCGCGAACCTGAGCCTGCTGGGTAGCGGTGTTGTTCTGGGCGTCCTTGAACAGCACTTTCAGCTCCGGGTGCTTCGATGCCGCTGCTCCGATGTCGGCGTCCATCTGTACCCGCCAGGGCTCACCTCTATTGCACTGCGACATCCCGATGACATAGGCACACTGGTTATTGTTCCGCCGGGATGATGTGCGTGCGGATTTGGCTTTGCCGGCCTGCCTGGCGCAGCCCGCGACGCACATAACCAGCACAATGACTAGACTGATGCAGGTACTCGCTTTGCGCATTTCGACTCCCCCTACCTAAGTCTTCTTTCTCTGCTGGATCAGAACGGCCAGCACAATGATGCCGCCCTTCGCCAGCAGACGAAAGTGCTCCGCTACAGCGTTGATGCTGAGGATCTTGTTGACATATCCGATGATTAGCGTGCCCACGAGGGTGAAGAACATGCCTCCTTGGCCGCCCACCAAGCTGGTGCCGCCGATCACCACCGCTGCGATGGCATCCAATTCGTAGGTGAAGCCGGCCTCAGGATCGCCGAGCTGCAGACGCGCGGCGTTCGAGACTCCCGCCAGCGCCGCTGTGATGCCGCACAGCACATAGGCGGCAATCTTCACCGATGCAACACGAATGCCGGACAGCCTGGCAGCCTCTTCGTTGCCGCCGACCGCGTACAGCCGCCTGCCGAACCCAGTATAGCGCACGACGAGCAGCATGACAATGATGCTGATGATGAAAAGGAGGGTTGCCGGTTCAAGGCCGATTCCGCCCACCTTGCTCGTCATCCACGTGTAGAAGTGCGGAGAGTCGCCCTGGAGCACGTAGGTCTCCCTTGCGCCGGGCTGTACCTTGATGCCACCCGAAATCCATTTCGCCGCACCTCTGGCAGCGACCATCATCGCAAGAGTGGCGACAAACGGCTGTACGCGGAACCTGGATATGAGGAAGCCGTTGATGGACCCAGCGAGCGCACCGGCCATCACCGTCACAGCAATGGCCGGAACAGGAGCCCAACCATAGGCAATCATGAGCAGCGAGGACAGCGTCGCCGCAAAGCCGAGAACCGATCCCACAGACAGGTCAATCCCGCCGGTGAGGATCACCAGTGTCATGCCGACGGCCAGTATGCCATACTCGGCGTTCTCGAACAGTGTGTCGCTGTGGAGACGGCTGGTCAGGAACATCAGCTTGCCGGTGGCTCCGGAGCGAGGCGAGAAGATCACTCCCAGCAGGAGAACCGCCGCCAGCGCAGCAATTCCCCTGAAGTTGCCGAGCGCATGCAGGGCACGCCTTGCCAAGAGGGAATTACGCCGGGCCTGGGACGCCCCGGCCTTCATCTGCGGGCTTGTCTCTTGCTTGTCCGCCATACGCCGCTCCGAGGTTATCCGAGGGTCTATACTATGTTCGCACCCAGGGAGGGAATTCCCTGCGTGCGTAGTCCCGGCAGATCCCAGCCATGTCACTCTATGCAACGGGAGAAACCCGCCTTGGAACAGCCGAAGGATTATCCTTGGCCCCGGCGAACCATAAAGGGGCGCGAAACTTGGGCTTGACTGCACACTGAACTTTCCGGCGGCTTCCTGCGTCTAGTAGCGCAGATGTCCTGAAACACATGAGGAGGAAATACCTTGAGAAAGCTACTTCTTGCTCTATTGACCCTCGGGCTGCTCGCCGCCCTGTGCGTCCCCGCATTCTGCTTCGACCCCTCTGTGCCTGCAGCAGAGAGAAACGCCATCCTCTTCTCCTGGGATGCTGCTCAGAGGGAACACGTGAACGAGTGCCTGGCCCGAAACGAGCTCCCGAACCTGGCGGCGCTCATCGCTGAGGGGAAGATGGTCAACATTGACATCATCGGCCACGTCACCGACACGAAGTCCGGCCACACGCAGATGTTGACCGGCTACGACCCGGCGATTACCGGGGTCTATGGGAACAACCGGTTCAAAGCCATCCCGGAGGGACTGACGATCTTCGAGCGGCTTGAAAAGGCATTCGGCGATGAGAACATCGTCACCATTATGCTGACAGGCAAAGACCATCACATCGGCTCCGCGCTTCCAGCCGCGCCGGAAGTGATCGAGGAGGCGAAGGAAGAGCTGAAGGCCCTGCAGGCCCAGAAGGATAGCGAGCCGAAGAAGCTGGAGGCTTCCAGGCAGGGGTTGAACACCATTATCCTGAACACCGACGGAGAGCCGTGGTATCTTGTGAAGCACAATTTCGACTTCTGGGATGGGGATAAGTCGCGGATCCACACCGCTGTAGGCCGGCTCATGATAAGCTACCTGCATCAGTTCGGGAAGCAGCGATTGTTTGCGTTCTTCCACTTCAGCGATCCCGATCACGTAGGACACAAGTACGGCGAGAATTCGAGCGAGTACAACGACGCCATCATCGCGTGCGACATGTGGCTGGGCAGAGCAGTGAAGAAGCTCAAAGACCTCGGCGTTTACGACAAGACGATGATCTTCGTCACCGCTGACCACGGGCTCGACGAAGGCAAGACGAGCCATAACAATGCGCCGAGCGTCTTCCTGGCAAGCGACGTCACGAGCCTGTCGAAGAACGGCGACCAGCGCGACATCGTGCCCACCATTCTCACCGAGATGGGCGTTGACATCTCGAAGATTCAGCCGAAGTACACGGGGACGCTGCTGACGAGGGAGCAGGATTAGGTCGCTGGCCCTCATCCCCGCCCTTCTCCCAATACTGGGAGAAGTCCGCCTGAGGCGGATCGCCCAGTATTGGGAGAGGGGGATCGAGGAGGGGAGGGCTAGCCGCCCATCAGCGCTTCCAACTTGCTGTACGCGTCCTCGATGCGGCTGTCGGGCCGGGGATCGTATGTTAGGACATCGAATGACTTCCGAACGATCTCGCGCGCCTCTTCCAACGAACCGATTTGTCCGAGCGCAATCGCCTGGACGAGCAGGTTCCCAATCGCGGTGGCCTCAACCGGGCCTGCGACGACCTGCCGGCCAGCGACGTTCGCCGTGAGCTGCGAAAGCAAGCGGTTCCGGCTGCCGCCGCCCACGATGTGTATCGGCTCCAGCCTGCTCTCCATCAGCATCTCAAGCCGCTCGAGCACCCACCGGTATTTCAGGGCAAGGCTGTCCAGCGCGGTTCTGACAACAGCACCCTCATCCTCCGGAATCGGCTGATTCGTTTGCCTGCAGAATTCGCGGATTCTCGCGGGCATGTCGCCCGGCTTCAGGAATACCGGATCATCCGGGTCTATGATGGCTCGGAAGGGCTCGGCGGCCTCGGCCATTTCGGTCAGCTCCGAATATGAATAATCCCTGCCGGATTGTGCCCAGGTCCGACGGGACTCCTGCACGAGCCAAAGGCCCATGATGTTCCTGAGCACGCGGAAGGTGTTCTCCACGCCGCCCTCGTTCGTGAAGTTAAGTTCGAGTGCCTTCTCGTTGACGATCGGCTCCTTCGACTCCACGCCCATCAGGGACCACGTGCCGGAGCTGATGTAAACGTGCCCGCGGCCGACTGCAGGAACAGCCGCCACCGCAGAGCCGGTATCATGGGTCGCCGGAGCGATGACCGGAATCTGTCCGGCTCCGGTCTCTTCAGCTATGGAAGCCGTGACTTTGCCCAGTACCGTGCCGGGCTGGCAGATGTCCGGGAGAAAATGGCTGGGTATCTCCAGCCGCTCCAGAAGCGACCTCGCCCAATCTCCAGCTCGCGGGTTGTAGAACTGCGTCGTTGTGGCGTTCGTAAACTCGCATGCCTTCTCGCCGGTGAAGAAGAAGTTAAAGAGGTCCGCCATCATCAGCATCGTGCGTGCGGTCTCCAGCATCCATCTGTTGCTCCTGGTGATCGCCAACATGTGGTACAGAGTATTGATGGGCATGAACTGTATTCCGGTCTGCTCGTAGATCTCGCTTGGCGGCACGATCTTCTCCGCCTCCGCCATCATGCCGTCAATGCGCGAATCGCGGTAGCAGTGCGGATTCTCCAGAAGCACGTCGTTCGGCCCGAGAAGCGCGAAGTCTACGCCCCATGTATCCACGCCCAGTCCGGCGATACCCTTTCCGTGGGCCTCGACCGCGAGCCGCAGCCCGCGCTTCATCTCGTCGAATAGCCTGAGAACGTCCCAGTACATGCTGTCACCGATGGAGACACCGCCGTTTGCAAACCGGTGAACGTCGGCCAGGCGGAGCTTCCCGCCGCCCAGCAGCCCCATGACCGCTCTGCCACTTTCCGCTCCGAGATCGAATGCCAGGAATTTCTGTTCGCTTGCCATGGTATTCCCCTGAAGTAATTTGTACCTTGAGCCACACGCCGCAAGGGGCGAGGTAACCTCGCCCCTACCCCGCCAGATACCGCGCTAGATTCCTGAACAGCTCCATTCCGTCTGTTGAGCCGTGCCAATCGAGGGCTGCGCGCTCGGGATGCGGCATCAGGCCGAAGATCAGGCCGGTTGAATCGCAAATCCCCGCGACTCCGCCGGGCGAGCCGTTCGGGTTGGCGGGATACTCCTCGGTGGGGCGGCCGCCCTTCGCATAGCAGACCGCCGGGCGGATCGCGTGACCGTCTTCCCAGTACAGCCTGCCTTCACCGTGAGCCACGGGCATACGGAGTATTCGTCCTTCCAGCCCCTTCGTCCAGATGCTGGCGGTATCGGTGACAACCAGCTCCACCCACCGACTCTCAAACGTCGCCGACCTGTTCTGGAGAAGCGCCGCGCCTCTCTTGCCGATAGTCCGGTCAGGGAGCAGGCCGGTTTCAACGAGCACCTGAAAGCCGTTGCATATTCCGAGCACGGGCTTTCCCGCATCTACCAACTCCCCCAGTTGATCGGCCATGCGGGCGATCAGGTGCACGCCGAAGATGCGCCCCGCGCCGAGGTGGTCGCCCCAGGAGAAGCCACCCGGCACGACCACGGCCTCGTATCTGGTCAGCGTATCGCCGCCGCTCAAGACATCGTGAAAGTTGACGATGTGCCCCTCGAGGCCCGCCAGCTCGAGTGCGAAGGCTGTCTCCTCGTGGCAATTTATCCCCGGAGCATAGAGCACAGCGACCGCAGGCCTCATCGCACCACCTCCGCGAAGGGCTTTCCCCAAACCTTGATGAGATCTTCGACCAGTACGGTCAAGACCTCCTCGTTTCCATCCTTGATCGCGAGTTCCGGCGAGTCGGTCACCCGGCCGATCTCGATCCAAGGGAGGCCGCAGAAGAGGTCGGCGGGATCGGATGAGCCATCCATCTCAAGAAGGAGCGCGCCGACCGCCTCACTGAAGAGCGCGCCGTCCCTGCGTCCTGCCGGGAATGCGCTGAGATCAATGGCGGCGCCAAGGCCGGAACCCATCGCCGCCTCGAACAGGCGCAGCAGAACCCCACCCTCAGCAACTGCGGAAGCCGACTTCACCGGATTCTCGTTCCAGTAGAGATCATGGAGCCGCCGGTACATGACCACCAAATCCTTCGCCCATTCATTGCCCCAGTCGGAGAGTCCATCGCCGCGCTCGCCGAACGCATCCAGATAGACCGAGCCGCCCAGCCTGTCGGGATCGAGCGTGCCCAGCAGGATCAGCCTGTTCCCAGGACGCTTGAACTCCTTCGTAACGGCCTTCCGCACATCGGACATCCGGCTCATCGTAGAGACTACCAGCGTATACGGGACGTCAATCAGCTCGCCGGTGTCGGACTTGAACGTTCCAGAGCTGGAGTCCTTGCCCGAGACGAATGGAGCGCCGAATATCTCCGAGAGCTCCGCGATCGTCTCCACCATCGCCTTCAAATCCCAGGCGACCTCCGGGCGAATCTTCGGGGTGTAGAAGTTATCGCACAGGGCGATGTCATCGAGGCCGACGCCGACCGCAACCGCCTTCGCAACGGCCTCGATGACCGAAAGCCTCGCCATGCCGGCCGGATCGAGCTCGCCGTAGAATGGATTGAACGCCAGGGTAGTCACCACTCCGTATGGCTTCGCCCGGATGGGCGCGGAGACGAAGACGTCCGTCGGCATGCGGCCGTTTCTGCCGCCGTATGGGCCGATCACCGTGCGCCCCTGCACGGTCGAATCGAACTGAGTGCCCGCCGAAGACTGGTCGCAGCAGTGGAAGTGGGACAGCACTCGCTCGACGGCCTCGCGCCATTCCTCGCTGGTCGAAGGAACGGCCTTTCGTGCCGGCTTGAGATCGCGGACCGGCTCCCTGACCTCGATCCGGTCAATCGGGCAGGCCCGCCAGAGGAACCGCATATCTATGTCGGCGACTTTCGTGTCGCCATGGTAAGCGGTCAACTTGTGCGTATCCGTGAACTCGCCTACGACCGCGTACTCGATGTCATACCTGCTGAGGATGTCGAGCGCCTCGTCAACCTCATCGGGCGGCACGGCGGCCATCATGCGCTCCTGGGACTCCGAAAGCAGGATTTCCCAGGGCGCGAGGCTCTCATCCTTAAGGGGGACTTTGGCAAGATCAATCCGCACGCCGGTCTTCGAGCCCATTTCGCCGGCCGCGCACGAAATCCCACCGGCGCCGAGGTCCGTCACGGAGCGCAGGCAGCCTCTATCGCGGAGGATCGGCACGGCGGTCATGAACTTCCGCTCGGTGATTGGATGGCCGATCTGGACGGCGGCGGCGTCCTTGTGGATCGTCTCGCCGGTCATCTCGGCGGAACTCGCGGTCGCGCCGTGGATGCCGTCGCGCCCCGTCCTTCCGCCGAAGAGCACCACGGCGTCGCCGGGCTTTGGATCCTCCTTGAGCGCGTACTCCTCAGGGATGATGCCGAGCGTGTGACCCAGGGCGAAGCACTTCGGATAGCCGGGGTGAATCCGATATACCGGGTGCATCATAGGGATGCCCATCGGGTTGCAGTAGTACGCGGTGGCCCGGATGGATTCCAGCAGGATGACGCGGGGGTGAAGCGCGCCGCCGGGGACTTCGGAATCCGGGATTCGAGGATCCATCGTTCCCATAATTGTCGAGCCGCCGATGGGATATCCGCCGCGCCCGAAGCCTATCGCATCACGAATCACGCCGCCGTGCTTTGTGGCAATTCCGCCGAATGTGGCGATAGAGGACGGGAAGTTGTGCGTCTCGCCCTTGATGAGCACGACCCAGCCGTCGTAGAACCTCATCCCGCCGGCGTTGTCCTTGAAGACGGAAACTACCAGCGGATGATTGATGCGCGCGGTGGCCGCCTGAAGCCGCTCGAGGAGCCTCAGGCTGCGCCAGGTCGTGTGATAGCAGTGGTCCGACCAGGATTGGACGACTATCTCGATCTCGGCGTCGGTCAGCGGCCGTCCCAGCCCGGCCTCGTATTCCTGGAGCGCCTTCAACTGGGAGAGCGGCGCGTACCAGGAGTTATCCGCGCTCAACTTTAGCAGTTCCCCGTCCGAGAGACCGGCCAGCGGGATTTGCCGAACCGGATCGGGGGTGCCGTGAGGTCTCAGCGAATCCCAGGGATGCTCCTGCTCGATCACGGCCTGGACGATGGGGTTGAAAAGGTTCCCGCGGACGATCCGCCGCGCCTCTTCGGGCGTCGCGCCGATGAACTGGTAGCGGTGGCTGAGGCGCGCCCACTCGAGGCTGTTCACATCGAGCGCATGCGCGCCGTCGAATATCGAAGGAGTCTCCGGATCCGTGACCGCCCGCTGGTAGCCGATCTCGACGATCGGGCCGTCGGATGGAGACAGCGCGGATTGGCGGGAAACGGACTGATAAAGCGGGTTCACAAACAGCGGCAGCAGCTTCTCCGGGCCGGCATCGCCCTCCAGACGGATAACGCGCTCGATGCGCAGGCCATCGAGGCGGTAGTTGAGGCCCTTCAGGTGCTTGAGAAGGTTCTCGGCCTCGGGGTCTTGCTTGAACTGGACGTAGAGATTAGCCAGCGCCATGCCACATCCTCCGGGGATATTATATCGGAAAAGGCACGGCTGAGGCTAGTAGGTTTCTGAGGCGGCAGACGGCAGACTGCTGACCGCAGACCGCAGCATACAGGACACAGATGGCCAAAGGGCAAGCTCAGAAGGTCTGGGGCTCCGTGCCCTCACTCGCGAGCGGGAGAGGGGATTTTGAGTTCCCCCCTTACCGCTTCGGGAAGGGGGTCGGGGGGTTAGGTTCGAATGCGGCCCTCATCCCCGACCCTTCTCCCAATAATGGGAGAAGGGATCAGACCCCCGCTAAGGGCGATTCCGCTCGCCCGGCATCCAGCATCCAGCATCCAGCATCACTGCCTTTCCGCAGGGCCCGTTAGTTCGGAGAGGACTGAAGAGGCGCGGCTGAGGCTGGTAGGTTTCTGAGGCTGCAGGCGGTGCCATGGTAGACGTCTGGGGAACCTTTACGCCGTGTTGTGCGTCTATGACTATGACTTATCGCGGAATCACAAGGAGGTAAGAACGAATGAGAAAGGTTGCAGTTGTAGTGCTGTGCGCGCTGGTCGCATCTTCCATGTGCTACGCGGACGCGCCGAAGAAGGATTCAAGCGAAAGGAACTCCACAGTCGTGACCTTCTCCGCAACCGACGAAAAGGTCAGCGAGATCGCCAAGCAGATCTGCAAGCAAGTCAGCGCACGGATCGCTATCGAGAAGACAGCGGATGTCAAGGTCACCGCATCCGTAGAGGACATCAAAGTCGAGGACGCTCTGAATGCCATCTGCAAGGCAGGCAAACTGCAATGGCGCAAGATCTACCTCAGAGTAGACTCCCCATTGCTCAAGAAGCCGGATACCCTAGCTGCCACTGTGAGGCTCATGGCCGGCTTGCAGTTCCCGGACCTGCTCATAGAGCAAGCGTCAACGCAGGAGAATCTCGTTTACCTTCGGCCAAAGGCGGCAGTTGATGCCATTCCGACCAAACTTCGCAAGGACATGGGCATGGTGACAGTGTATCTGATCACCAATGACGAAGCGGCGAAAGTAGCCGAAGAGAAAGCCGATTCCCGAGCCGAGAAGTACATCAAGTTCATGAAGGAATCCATGAAGCTCTTCATGGAGATGACGCCCGAGGAACGGGAGCAGGCCATGGCGAGCGGCGCGCAGTTCGTTCAGAGCCTCGATCCAAGCTTCATGGCGGAGATGACAAGAAACGCCTTGAAGATGAGCCCGGAGATGATGGGCCAGATGATGCAATCCAACATGAACATCATGTTCTCCATGTCTCCGGAGGACCGTCGTGCTCTGATGCGAATGCAGATGCAGGCGAGTCAGTTGATTCCGCCCGAGCTGAGGGAACTGCTGCAAGAAGATGCCAAAGCGGTGATGAAAGAACTCGAAATCGGTCAGAAATCGGCTCAGGAGTGACGTTGGGGGCTGCCAATCAGCTCGGCAAGGACGGAAGAGGCGTGGCCGAAGAGGCGTTTGTATGCCTCGCACAGGTATGTCGGCTGGGAGACCGGGCCGCCGAGCACCGTGCGGTATTTGAGACAGCCGCCATAGCAGAAGTTGACCCACGGGCAATTTAGGCATTCGTCGGAGAGCATCGCCTTCTGCCCGCCGAACTCAGCGAGCTTCCCAGACGCCCTCAGCTCGGCGAGCGGCGTCTCGTTCAGGTTTCCGAGGCGCCATTTCGGCAGCACGAAGAAGTCGCACGGGAAGACGTCCCCGTTGTGCTCGATGAGCAGGTAGCCGCCGCATCGAGGCTGGTAGATGCACGTCGTCGGCGACCGTCCCTGGTGCATCGCCAGCAGGTCGTCGAAATCCCGGATGGATACGTCCATCGGGCTGTCCATCCAGCGATCGAACAGGCGGCACAGGAAGTCGCCGAAGTCCTCCGGCGATATCGAGTAGGACGCCGGCTTGCCGCCGGGTCCCGGCTCGACGCACGGCACGAACTGGAAATACTTGACTCCGGTTTCGAGCAGGAAATCGTATACCCGATCCGGCTCGCGCACATTCCTCTCGTTCACGAGCGTCAGGATGTTGACCTCAGCGCCCATATCAACGAGCATGCGCAGGCTTTGCATGACGCGCGCGTGGCTCCCGACCCTCTTCTCGTCGCGGCGGTAGTGATTGTGAAGGCTTTGAGGCCCGTCCAGGCTGACCCCGACGAGGAAGTTGTGCTCCCGCAGGAACTCCGCCCATCTCCGGTCGAGGAGCGTGGCGTTCGTCTGGAGGGCGTTGCTCACCGCCTGGCCGGGATGCATATGGGCCGCCTGGAGCTCGACGACCCTTCGGAAAAAGTCCAGCCCCATCAAAGCCGGCTCTCCGCCCTGCCAGGAAAACATCGCGATGTCACACCCGGCATCGAGGGCCTGGGTGATGAGCCGCTCCAGCGTGGAATCGCTCATCCGGTGCTGCTTGCCCCCGGGAAACATCCCTGCTTTCTGGCGGTAGAAGCAGTACGTACACCGGAGATTGCAGTCCGGCCCGGCCGGCTTCACTAGTAGAGAGATTGTTGACGGAGATATTGACATTGTCGCCCCTTTCAATCATAGTTGTTTGAGAGCGGCGGCGCAAGTGCCCAAGAGCGCAACTTTCTTTGCAGAAACTCGTCTCACTAAAAGGGGTGAAGCCATGAGGCTGCTGAAGTATTTGGTCTTGGTTGTCATCGCTTTCGCCATCGTTGCAGGAGGAGTGGCGTGGCGTCTCGCACGCCAGCCGATCCACCTCGAGCCGTTCGTGAGGCGCCTGCCTGCGGATAATGCGTACAATGACTATGTCAAGGCGGCCAAGTTGGCACGCGCCTACGACTACTCTCGCGACGAACTGGATGATCCGGCTACGGCGGAGGCCGCCGCACGGGAGAATTCCGAAGCTCTGGCCGCCGCACGACAGGCTTTTAAGAAGGACTGCGCGGTCCCGTGGAAGCCGGGCGTCCAGGCTCCATTTCCGGAGGTCGCGTCATTGCGTCACCTGGCACAGGCATTCTGGATCGAAGGGCGAGCCGCCGAACACAGGGGGGATTACGCCTCAGCGGCGGACAGCTACCTGGATGCCATGAGGCTTGGAGCGGAAACCTCTCGAGACGGCCTGACCATACACGGCCTGGTGGCATGCGCTATCGGGTCTATAGGGTTGAGACCCCTTGAGGGCATCGTTCCTCACCTGAGCTCCGGTGACTGCAAGCTAGCCTTGTTGCGACTGCGCGAGATCGAGCGGCGGGCGTCATCCAACGGACAGATACTGAACAATGAGCGTAGAAATGCTACTTACCTGATTTCAAAGCAACCGTGGTCCCCGACGCCGACGCACTTCCCCAGGTTCGGCGCTTACAGCGTCGGCGATTGGGCCAGAGCGCTCTTCACGTCCAAGCGGGAGTTTATGGCCCAGTTCGACAGCTATGTGGCAGAGCAGGCGCGGCAGGCAAGCCTGCCGTATTACAAACGGACTGCTCTGCCGGAGCCCAAGCATATCGCAGTACGGATGCTTGCCGCGGTATACGCACGCACCTTCAGAGCGTTCGACCGGACCGATGCGCAGCGTGAGGTTGTGAAGGGCATGCTCGCGATCCAGGCGTTCCGATCGAAGTACGGCCATCTCCCGAAGAAGCTTGAGGACGTAGTGCCCGAGTTCCTGCCGAAAACGCTCATGGATCCCCATACCGGCAAGCCGCTGGCGTACAAGCTCGCGCCGGACGGGTATCTGCTCTACAGCTTCGGGCCTGACCAGGATGATGACGGAGGCACGCCGCTCAAGCGGGACGAAACAAGCGGCGATCTGGTGGCGGGGAAGTTGTTCGAGTTCGCGGACTGAGTCGCGGGGACGGTAACAGTATGGGAGTGTGGGGGTATGGGTGTGTGGGGGTATGGGAGAAAGGGAGAACGGGGGATGGGAGAGCGCCTAACCCGCCATCCAATATCCAGCATCCAGCCTCACTCAACACTCATCACTTCCCGCCTTCGGACGGGATCCCGCCAGCGGCGGGACAACACTCAACTCTTTTCACTCATCACTCATCACGCATCACGATCTACGAGTACGAGTGGGATTTGCACGATGGGAAAGTTGCTTCGGGGTCGCTCTATTTCGCCGATGATGCGAGGCGTTCGCGGAGCAGGCGGTTCACGACCTCCGGGCTAGCCCGTCCCTGAGTGTATTTCATGACCTGCCCGACCAGGAAGCCGAATGACTTCTCCTTGCCGCCCAGGAAGTCCTCGACAATCCTCGGGTTCTCCGCTATCACCCGGTCAACTATCGGATGCAACTCGGCCTCGGAGGTTATCTGGGTCAGGCCCTTGGCCTTGACGATCTCCTCAGGCGGTTTACCGGTCTCGAACATTTCCTCGAAGACCGACTTCGCGATCTTGCCGCTGATCGTGCCCTCGGATATCATCTTCAGCATACTCGCCAGGTCCGCCGGCTTCACTTTCGACTCGGCAATGTCCATTCCCGCGGCGTTCAGCAAACGAGTAAAGTCACCCATCATCCAGTTGCTGACGGTTTTCGGCTCGTTGAAAGCTTTCACGGCTTCCTCATAGAAGTCCGCGAAGGCGCGGGTATTCGTCAGGATTTCGGCGTCGTACGGAGGCAGCCCGTAGTCGCGGATGAGGCGCTCCTTCTTCGCTTCGGGCAGCTCAGGCAAGGCGCGGTGCTGCTCCTCGACGAACTCTCTGGTGAAATGCATCGGCACCAGGTCGGGATCCGGGAAGTAGCGGTACTCCTGCTCGAACTCCTTGCTCCTCATCGAAGCGGTCACTCCATGGGTGTCGTCCCAGCGCCGGGTCTCCTGAACGATCTTGCCGCCTTCCTCGAGCACATGCTTCTGGCGCTCGATCTCATAATCCAGGCCGCGATAGACGGCGCGGAAGGAGTTCAGGTTCTTCAGCTCGGTCTTCGTACCGAACTTCTCAGTTCCCTTCGGGCGGAGCGAGATGTTCGGCTCGGCGCGAAGGCTCCCCTCCTCCATCTTGCCGTCGTTGACCGCAAGGTAGGTAAGGATGGCGCGCAGGCGGATCAGGTACTCTCTCGATTCATCGGCAGAGCGAATATCGGCCTCGCTGACTATTTCCATGAGCGGAACTCCACTCCTGTTGTAATCAATGAAGCTCTGGTCACCGCCCACATGAATCAGCTTCGCCGTATCTTCCTCTAGGTGCACACGGCGGATTCCGATTCTCTTCGTTTCGCCATTAACCGTGATGTCTATCCAGCCGTTCCTTCCGATCGGGTTATCGTACTGGGAAATCTGATAGTTCTTGGGGAGGTCAGGATAGAAGTAATTCTTCCTATGGAAGATGCTTTGTTCGGAGATCTCACAATTCAGGGCAAGCGCGGTTCGTACCACGTATTCCACCGCTTTCTTGTTGGCGACGGGCAGGGATCCGGGCAGGCCGAGGCAGACCGGGCACGTGCGGCTGTTCGGAGCCCCGCCGAAATCCGCGCTGCAATCGCAGAACATCTTGCTCTCTGTGAGCAATTCCGCATGGACCTCTATTCCTATTACCGGTTCGTACTCTGCCATGTCGAACCTTCACCCGCCGTGATGAGTGATGAGTGACGAGTGAAGAATCTCCTATACGCATTACCAGCACGTGTCAGAGGGCTGGTTTCCTCTTGCGATAATCGGTATTCTGCTCGAATGTGTACGCAACCCGCAGGAGGGCCTCCTCGTCGAACGGCTTGCCCATTATCTGCATTCCGATGGGGAGGCCATCGTGGAACCCACAGGTGAGAGAAATCGCAGGGATGCCCGCCAGGTTGACCGGGATCGTGCACACGTCCGCCAGCTTCATCTGGAATGGATCGTCCACCCTCTCTCCGATCCCGAACGCTACAGTCGGCGAGGTCGGGCTTATCAGGACGTCGAACTCCTTGAACGCCTCATCGTATGCCTGGCGAACCAGGGTCCGCACCTTCTGCGCCTTCAGGTAATAGGCATCGTAGTACCCGGCGCTGAGAGCGTAGGTGCCGATCATGATCCTCTGCTTTACTTCGGCGCCAAAACCTTCGCCTCTCGTCTTTACGAGCATCGTGACAACATCCGGCGAATGCTTGCTGCGAAGCCCGTACCGGACACCGTCATACCGGGCAAGGTTCGAGCTCGCCTCTGCGGGGGCCAGGATGTAATACGTGGGAAGCGTGTACTCCATGATCGGCATGGGGATTTCCCTGTAATCCGCCCCCAGCGATCCCAGAAGCTCGATGGACTTCCACACTGCGTCAGCGATCTCCGGCTGAACGCCCTGGGCGAAGAACTCCTTCGGCACGCCGATTCTCAGGCCCTTGACATCGTTCTGCAGGCTCGAAAGGTAATCCGGAACGGGTACGTCAACCGAAGTGGAATCCAGCGGGTCTTTACCAGCGATGGCCTGAAGCAGCAGCGCCGCATCCGTGACATCCTTCGTTATCGGCCCGATCTGGTCCAAGGAAGAGGCGAACGCCACCAGACCATAGCGCGACACACGTCCATAGGTGGGCTTCAGCCCGACGACTCCGCAGAACGACGCCGGCTGGCGAATCGAGCCGCCGGTATCCGATCCCAGGGCAACAATTGCTTCATCCGCCGCCACCGCAGCCGCCGAGCCTCCGCTCGACCCGCCCGGAACGCGAGTCAAGTTCCACGGATTATGCGTTGTGAAGAGCCCGGAGTTTTCGGTAGATGAGCCCATCGCGAACTCGTCGAGGTTCGTCTTCCCGACCATAACAGAGCCGGCCTTTGCCAGCCGCTCCACGACGGTGGCATCGTAGGGAGGCACGAAGTTGTAAAGGATTCTCGACGAGCATGTGGTCAGGATGCCCTGCGTGCACATGTTGTCCTTGACGGCCACGGGGATGCCCGTCAGCGGTCCCGGCTCATCGCCCCGAGCGATCTGCTCATCCACGGCCCGCGCTGTTTCGAGGGCCTGGTCCGCCGTGACAGTGACGTATGCGCGCACCTCGCCGTCAACCGCCGAAATGCGCTCCAGAACAGCCTGCGTGACCTCCAGGCAACTCACCTGCCGGGCCTTCAACATGCTGCAAAGTTCATGTGCTGTCAGTGCAACGAGAGCCACTTCTTCTCCCCAAGCATCTCGGACTCACATCTCCACGACTTGCGGGACGACAAAGCAATCATCCGCTGTCTCAGGCGCAGCGGAGAGCACATCCTCGATCGGCAGACACGGGCCTACGACGTCCTCTCTGAACACATTCTGCACAGGTATGGAATGCGAAGTCGGCTCGACGTCTGCAGTGTCCAGCTCCTGCAGCTTCTCGAAATGAGCCATGATCTGGTTCAGGTGGCCGGTGAGCCGCTCCTTCTCCTCATCCGTCAGCTCCAGCCTGGCCAGCCACGCTACGTGCTCGACTTCCTCTTTGGTAAGCTTCACGATGGTCGCCCTCACAAGCAACTGCCAGTCCCACAGGTTGACACGCAGGAGGAATTATAGCACGCGGCAGATTGGTTCGCAACCTGCCTGCTGCGACACACGCCGGCGTGGTGACAGCCTGTGCATAAATGGAAAAAGCGGCCCCGATGGGCCGCTTCATTAGGAGTTCGGATATGGCTACGGAACAAACTTCGTGTAGCTGATACCGAAAGCGAAGTCCTCGGTGTTGATCATCGCGAAATCCACGCGGAGGGTTTCCGTCAGCGCAAGTCTGATACCCACGTTGAAGACGGAATCTTCCGAGATAGCGTCCTTGATGTCCAGCTCGTTGATGAACTCCGCCATCACCTTGGCCCTGGGGCTGATCGTCCAGTCCAGCCCGGCGAATATGCCGTTGTAGATGCCTCCTCCAATACCCACGAAGCCTCTAATGGGCGGCACCGGCTCGCCAGTCAGACCCGTGGCCGCCGGGGTTAGGTTCTTTCCCAGCACGACGTAGAAGCTGGGGTCGTCGTTGGGATCGAGGTCACCATTAGTATCAACCAGACCAACCACTAACGACGGAACCGCTGCCGTCTCCGCCAGCAGGGAATACTTACCGCTGATCACAGTTTTCCTATCAGCGCCGGCCCGATCTGGATCGAAGCGAGCAATACCCAGCTCAAGGCTATCCGTGACCCCGATAGACGCGCCGATAATGCTCATGCTGTCGGTAAGTTCGAGGTTGTGGAAACTTGCGCTGAAATCACCCGGCCCCAGGAGCCGGTCGTCCGGCGTGAGGATGTTTCCCGTCGTGCCCAGGAACGAAGGGCCAGCAGCGGCCATACTCGAAAATAAACAAGTCACCGCTGCGGCTACGATTAGGAAATGAATCTGCTTTTTCACTAGTTCTAACTCCTTTCTCAGAGCATGATGAATGTGAAGCGAACCGCGCTGCGCCCAGTTCAGCCGCAGCATGCCTTTAAGAGTTGATGTGCAGGCTCTCACCCCCTGGTACAAGTGTTAGTGTTGGCGTCGCTGCGCTCCAGCAACTTCGCACGGAGACTCGAACAAGCCAGGACAAGCATCCCCGGCCTGATTATCGTGATGCTCTCCCGCCTAAGCGAAACGACAAGCCAGGCCACGCCGACGACCAGCAGGGCGATCAGGAGGCCGAACAGGAGGTAAAAGCCGAACGTACTGCTGGCCGCAACTTTTCTCGCCTCTTCCGCCGGCTCGCCGCCCTCCGGACACTGCCTTTCGCCCGCAGAGATGCGGCTCCCCGCTTCACCGTCTTCCGCGCCTGCTGCCAATCGCTCGTCTTGTTCTCCGGACATCAGGATAAATCCTCCTTTCTACCAACGCAATACAAGCTTTACCCCCATTCGTGTCTATGCTTAGGCCGCCCCTACACAACATGAGGCAGGCTGCACTGCAGAGAATCATCCCCAGCACCTACGACCACTAGGCCGTCCTGCGGCCAGTTACGAGCTTCAGCAGCACGATCAGGACAACCGCCCCGAGAATCGCGGAGATCAGGTAGGTTCCCATGATGGGCGGCCCTATCTTGAACAGGGCGCTTCCGATCCATGCGCCGATTAACGCCACAATCATGGTGCCAATCCATCCATAGCCGGCCCGCCAGCCAGCAAGGGCTTCAGAAAGCGCGCCGAGGACAGCCGCAACTATGAGCAGGATGAGAAAGCCGCCAATCGTCATCCGGTGTCACCTCCCTTGGGGCACCCAACGCCCATGACGCCGGTGGACCGCGTGCAATCCGCGCGAGTGAATTCGCGTGCGGATTCCAATCGCGTTTTACCCGATGCGGAACGCGGCCGAAACTGAACGCAGCCCCCGCCGAGGTATCGCAACGGATAGACGAGGGCCTGCTTCGCACTCATCCCATCAAGTACCTGAGGGTAGAGAGCGCCGACTGTTTGTCGAGAGGGAAGTTGTTGTCGCCGCATTTGGCGGATTGGATGCAAGCGGGGCACCCGTCCGCACACGGGCATTGTGAGACGACTTGGAGTGTGTACTGCAGGAGCTCGTCAGCCCTGGCATATGCAGCCTCGCTGATACCGACCCCTCCGGGATGGGAGTCGTAGATGAAAATGGTTGGAAGACCCGACTGCGGATGTAGAGGATGCGAAGCGCCGCCTATGTCGAGGGTGTCGCACATCGCGCAGAGGGGCATAATGCCTATGAACGCGTGCTCCAGAGCATGGGTGCCGCCTTCAAGGCCCAGCGGACGGCTTAGCACGTCCACGCCTACAGGCGCGTCGAGGGTAAACCACAGTCCCTTGGTATGGAATGATTGGCACGGCAAGTCCAGATCAACCACTTCAAGGCACGCCTCGGTGAGAATTCGCTTCTTCCAGAAGCCGGTCACCTGAGTGGTGACGCTGATCTCCCCGAAATGGACGCTCCCCGAGCCCTGCGGACGACTCGCCGACTCTGACTTGATCTCGATCTGTGTGAAAGTCCGAGGAGTGGTGTAGTAGCCGACTTCGCGCTGCGACACGAATGCCCGGCGTTCTGCGATATCGAGCCGCTGCACCACGTATGACTCTCCCTGGTGCAGATACACCGCGCCCTCATGCAGCATCGAAAACGCGCTGGCTTCCTCCACTGTACCCAGCACTTCGTCAGGGTTGGCAAGGTCATACACCGCGAAGCCGGTCCCTCCGGCGGAGCGTATATTCACACCTGAGGCCGGATAGCCCCATCCCGACCAGAACCACATTCGCTCGCCCGCGCTGACCCGGCCGGACTCCTCAGCCTCGCGAACGATCCGCTCGACATCGCCTCCGAAGAGCGAGAAGTCCAACTCCGTAATCGGAATCTCGTATGCCGCGCATAGCAGGTGCTCCGAGAGAATGTAGGGATTGTGCGGATCCACGATCACTCGCTCGTTGGCGGCGTCCAGGACATATCCGGGGTTGTTCACCAGGAACTGGTCCAGCGGATTGTCCAGCGCCACCAGAATGGCCAATGAGGAGCGGCGTCCTCTCCCGGCTCGGCCTATCTGCTGCCACGTACTGGCAATAGTCCCCGGGTACCCGGTCAATACGCAGGCTTCCAGATCGCCAATGTCCACTCCGAGTTCCAGGGCGGTCGTGGCTGTCACCCCTACGAGAGACCCGTCGAACAAGCCGCGCTCGATCTCGCGCCTCTGCTCCGGCGTGTATCCGCCGCGATACGACATGATCCGACACGCCAGGTCGGGACTGTCACTCAGGCTTTCTCTCGCATAGCGATAGATCAACTCCGCAACAACGCGGGCTTTGGTGAAAGTTATGTTCCGAATGCCATTTCGCACCAGCCAGACGAAGAGAGAGGCGGCTTCTGAGTTCGCGCTCTTTCGCTCGCCCTCACCTATGTACGGTGGATTCCAGAAGACCAGCCGCTTCTCTCCGGCCGGGGAGCCATCATCGTCAACGACCTCGGCCTTGACGCCGGTAAGGACGCGCATCAGCTCCTCGGGGCTCCCGATCGTGGCCGAGCAGGCTATGAATTGTGGCACCGACCCGTAGTGGCGGCATACGCGCCTGAGACGCCTGACGATGTTCGCCATGTGCGCGCCGAATATCCCCCGGTAGACATGCATCTCATCTATCACGACGAAGGCGAGGTTCCGGAAGAACTCGGCCCAGTTCATGTGGTTCGGGAGTATACCTGTGTGGAGCATATCGGGATTTGTGAGAATGGTATGGCAGTTTCTGCGGATGGCTCGCTTATCCGCAGCGGGCGTGTCTCCGTCGTAGACGCCGAATCGCGGCCCGTCGGAAAGGCCGAACTCCCGCAGCTTTCTCAACTGATCCTGAGCGAGGGCTTTGGTCGGAAACATGTAGAGGGCCGTCTTGCCGGGCAAGGTAAGCTGCGTGTGCAGAACCGGCAGGTTGTAGCAGAGGGTCTTCCCACTTGCTGTAGAGGTCACGACAGCGATATGGCTGCCATCAAGCGCCTTGTTGACCGCCTCGGCCTGATGCGAATAGAGCCGTTTGATGCCTAGCGCCTCAAGCCGTTCCCGGAGCCGAGGATGGAGCGGCACCGTCAGCTCGCTATACCTGGCCTCGCGCGCTGGGATCTTCGCGATGTGCTCAATCTGGCCGCGGTAATCCTCTGCACTCCGCAGCTCTTGCAGGAACCCTTCCAAGTCCACAGGAGAAGAACCAAACCTACGTTCGTCGTGTGATGCCTCACCGGCCTCAGCGCGATCTCTCGACGAGCTTCACCAATCCAATGCTGAGAACATAGAGGACGACCATGGGAACGCACAGCATCATCATCGTGAAGGCGTCCCCGGAGGGGGTCACCGCCGCGGCTATTATGAATAGGGCCACGACTGCCTGCCGCCAGTACGACTTCAGCGTTCTGGAGCTTATGAGGCCCGCCTTCGCCAGGAACATCAGAACCACGGGCATCTGGAACACCAGACCGAAGGCCAGATACATCTTCAGGATGAACAGGAGCGTCGAGGCAACTTGGGGCATAAACTTTGCGCTCGGCGGGTTCTGGCTGATGAGCCACTTGATGCCCGCAGGCATGACGAAATAGCCGAGAACGACGCCGGAGACAAAAAGGAGGATCGAGAGAGGCATAACCAATTTGACCGCGCGCCTCTCCGACTTCGTGAGTCCGGGAGCGATAAACCCCCATCCTTCCATCGTAATCAGCGGCAGGGCGATTATTATGCCGACGAGCAGGGATATCTGAACCTTGATCGTGAACCCCTCGGCGACTCCGGTGAGTAGAAATGAGCTCCCGCTCCGCTCGAGGAACCGCATTACGGGGGCGCTCAACAGCTTGAAGAACGAACCGTAGAACACCCAGCCGACAACCATGCCCAGGCCGACATAGACTATGCAGCGTATGATCCTGTTGCGGAGCTCCGCCAGATGGTCTACCAGCTCGAGCTGCTTCTCCGAGCTCTCCTTGTCAACTTCTCTACTCACCACATCAACCATTCGCAGATTCCCGGAGCTGGCCGGCAAACGGCAGCAACCATCCCCTAGAAGAAACGATAGGCGGGAAATCTTTTTCCCGCCTTCGCAGTAGTCTGCTTCGACAAGCCTGAACCATCTCCCTCAGCGCACCAGGCTCAGGGTTTGGTGAACGACCAACTCCACATCAACGAGGTCCACGGCGCCCTGGGCGGCCTCAAGGCTGCCGGGCACAGGCCCATATCCGGACGGCGCAGGCATGTACGCGGGCGGAGGATACGCTTCACCCTCCTCCATGCCCGGCGGGCCGCCTGGACCCATAGGTATGGCCGGTGCGAATGCCGGCGAAGGCACGCCTGCGCCCTGTGCCCCTAGAGATTGGGCCAAGACGTTCAGTGCGTTGCGATCAACCCGCCCTCTCGCGGCAGCCGTAGTCACAGAGGAGACGACTTCCCCTACCTCACAGCCGAAATACATTATGGTCTCGCCATTAACGCTCAGCGGCCCCATGAAAGCCCTAGAAAACGGTATAGTCATCGTTGCGGAAAAGGACGACTTTATCTTGGCGCATGGCTGCCCGCCTTCCCACTCCATTCCTTCCAGCGTGCTAGTCGAGACTACCGCCGCAGAATTCCCCGTAATGGCGTCTCGGAATATTCTATCGGGCTGCGTCCAGGTGTCACCGATCCTTACTCGATGCGCGGGCAGATTCGGCAAGTCCACAGCTACTCTCGCGGCGCGGGATGAAGATTTCAGCGTGTAGGTGATCCGGCCCATCGCATCCTCTGTATGATAGACTGCTCTGGTCGCAAGGCCGAGCGCCGGGACCGGCTGCCCCTTCTGGTAGTATTCCAGTGCGCCGACAAGCTTCTGCCGAATAAGCACCGTGTTGTCCGGCATGACATCTTCGACGCTTCTCTTGACTACGCCGCCGGCACCCTCGACCGCCTCGCCGACCGCTGCAGATACGTTCGCTCCGCTCTCGATCCTCTTCAGATCGAGTGTGTACTTAAACTCGTACGTACTCGCGCGGCCGACCTTATGGGTGTATCGGAGCTTCAGCCCTCCGGCCGGCATGAACTTGGTGGCACTGTTGCTGACGTAGACGGTAATCTGCTTCGGCTTCCCGTACTTCATGCCGTCCGCGTCGTAGGCCTGGACAGTGATGGTATGCTTGCCATCCCGAGGCATTCGTTCCGCCAACGGGATACTCGTATCCGGATTCATGGCCTTAGTATCCCACCGGAATACGAAGGACACTCCATTAGCCGACTTGCTGGCCGCCGCACACCTGAACTTGTCATCTACCATGCACGAGATAAAGCCGTTCCCAGGAACGCTCGAAACCGGGACAAGAACGTTCACGGTTTCGCGGACAGTTGACCCGTCAAGCGGCCTGGTTATCCGGATTTCGGTCTCAGCGGAGACGATGGAGGCCAGCAAAGCTGGGGCGACCAAGCTGGCAACTACAGCCGCGACTACCAACCTGCCTCTCGACATGGGCGATATCCTCCCGGCCCCCGGAACTCGCTGCCCAGTCCAATCCCAAGCTGCGAACAAGCCCTTCGGGGGCAATCTCTCCAGTAGAATCGTAGCACACGGCGGAGGCAAAAGTCAACAGGATTCGCCTCCGCCAGTAGTTTGACTTTGACGCAGGCCGGGCTGTTCCCGGCAGCAAGCCGGACGTCTGAAGAGGGTCGCGCGTACGCTTGGCCGCTGGAGGGCCAGCCCGACGTGGCACAGTGTACCACTGTACTGCCCGGACATGGGAAGGTGCTTGTGCCCCGTAATCTACACGCTTGCCGCCGAGGAGATACGAGCCGACGATAAGTCTATCGCATAATCTCGAATCTATCCAACGCGAGCGTGTTACCGCCGCCACTCGAGCCTCCAGCCCACTCGATTAATAGCTCATGCGATTTGAACGGGAGACCAGAGATCTCCAGAGACTGGTCATAGCTGGCGGTCGGGGCGTAAAAGTCAATCGTTCCCGCCGGACTCCCAGATTTGTCCAGATAGTAGTTCGCCTTTCCTCCCTCGGGAAGCGCGATGTACCTGATATTCACACCTGTGCCCACAAAGTTGACAAAGAAATGGGCCGGGGTTGCGGTGTCATCGCTCTTGAGGTAGGCCCGGCATGAGGCATTGGCGTCTACAATCTTGGACCATGTGCCCCACTGTCTCGTATCGACGGAATTCTCAGCCTCGATCGTACTGGTCGTTGGAAGCGTCCAGAACTCTGAGATGCCGCTGATAGAGCTGTCGGTTCCAGCCCTCGACGTTACCTTGAAGCGGTAAAGCGTATTCGGCTGTAGCCCGGACAAGGCCATCATGTGGATCGTAAGAGGATTCGTATCCCCGATGTGCGTCGGCGCTTGGCCTGGCTTCCAGTAGTCAATGGCGGAGGTAGAAGGCACATCTGTGATCCAGCTTACCGTGGCCGATGACGGGGATATATCAGTAACCGCAATTGCATCAAGCGCTGGACCTGTAGACGGGGCAAACCTAGCGACCCGGTGCCCGCCAACATCCGACACGTATAGCCGACCCTCATTGTCGAAGGCGATTCCGCCTGCCAGGTAGAGGTCGTCAGTGCCGCAGTTGATGCCTCTGATCTTGCGAATGAAGTTGCCGGATAGGTCGAACTCCTGGATTCGGCAGTTCGCGAAATACTCTAGCACGAATAGGTTACCGTTAGGTCCAATCTTCACATCGGTCGGGTACCGAAATTTGCCGTTGGCATAGTCACCCCTACCACCAAAGCTTAGAGCAAGCTCGCCCGTCGCCAAATTGTACTTTCTGACTAAAGAGTTTCCTGAGTCTGCTACGTATAGCTCCGTGGGCACACCATCAACATTGCGGACTATGCAGCCTTGTGTAGAACTTAAAGTTCCATCCCCGTATTTAGACCGGAATGCTCCCGTTGAATCGAACTTCTGTACCTTTCCCTTGAGCGTATCAGTCACATAGATATTTCCCAGGCAGTCTACCGCAATGCCACACGGAGCTTGAAACTGTCCGTCGCCATCGCCCCGCTGGCCAAACTGTGACACGTATTCACCCGATAGTGTGAACTTCTGCACACGGCAGTTGAGCGAATCGATTACGTACACGTGCTGCCCTGTCTCATCCAGTGCGATACCCCATGGGTTGCCGAACTGGCCGTTACCTGAGCCGCCTGTGCCAAACTTCAGCACAAAGGCTCCCGTAGAGTTGAACTTAACTACCTTCTGGTTTTCGTAGTCAACCACATAGCAGTTCCCGGCTGAGTCCAATGTGACACCCGCAGGCGACCTGAGCTAGGTCTTCCAATATTCCCGGTGAACCTATCTTCAAAAGGCAGTTTCCGGTATCCGTGTCCATTTTCTTTAGCATGCAGCTATCCGAGTCGGCTATCCAGAGCAAAGAGAGGGATTGTAGGGCCATACGGTTTGGGTCGAGGAATTGCTGATCTGACTTCCCATAGCCGCCGAATCTCCCGATGTATGTTCCGTTGGCGTCAAACTTGTTGACGAAACAGCCCATCGAGTCGAGGGCGTATACCATCCCGTTTGAAGCAATCGCTACTGCTGTCAGCCCATAGAACTTACCCGGATCGGGATCGCCCTCGTGAGGGGGGCTGCTGCTGCCACACGACCACCCGGTGTAGGCTCCAGAAGCATCGTACTTCTGTACCTTGTTGAGGTTGTTGTCTGCCACTGCCAGATTCCCCTGGGGATCAAAGGCTATACCGCAGGGTGCCATCAATTCCCCAGGGTCTCTTCCCGCTACACCAAACGCAGATAGCCACACGCCGCTGGGGCCGAACTTGTGGATTTTCACGTTCCTGGCTTCTGAAACGAAGATGTTCCCGTCAGTGTCAACGCCGATGCCGCCCGGGCTCCCATACTGGTTCGAATCGGGCCACGTTGACAGCCATAGTAAACGGCCAGCGCTGTCCAGCTCAGCTATTAATGCTGGCAGGCCGTTGAGTATAGCGATGTTGCCATTTGGTAAAAGGCGCACGTCATAAGGATAGTTGAGCCAGAGGTCACTCCTGGCTACAGCCACCAAGCTGCGGCGCCATTGCAGAGAGCCCGACGCATGGAATTTGAGCAATTGGGGTCGGGCTGCGTCTACGGCGAAAATGGATCCGGAGGAATCTACGCACACACCCGCAGGACAAGTGAAGTACTGAACCGGATCCTGCCGACCCAGCAGGCTCAAGTAAGAGTAGGTACCTGCACCAACATGGGCTGGGCAACACAAAGCAAACACGTAAAGCAGACCAGGTAGTAGACAACGCCGCCCTATACTACCGCACAGTCTAGACATATCACATCCTCCTCACCGACTTCACATTGCCAGCTGGCGCAGAAGCCGGAGGTAGAACGTATGTGGAGGACCCTGAGGATAGCTAGAGTGAAGGCTTTTTCCAGGATGGTGCCGCAGGTGCCTGGGCATCCTCCACAAGAGCAAACACACGGATGCATCCTTCGGATTGGCGAGATCCGTGGCACTCATGCCCAGTCGCCATCGGGGCGCCGACAGCAAGACATACCCGCTGGCCGGGACAGAGCCGCGGCCACTACTCTGATGCTATGGGATCCACCGCGGCGGATACGCGGGTTTATTCGCCCGGTATCAGGCTAACCAATAGATGCTATCTTGACCCACTGGCCGGTTTCCGCCGATTTTTCCACGGCCTCGAGCACCATCTGGCACTTCAGCCCGTCGTAGAAATTGGGAGTCGGGTTCTTGCCGGCTGCGATGCCGTTCATGAGATTGTAGATTTGGTGAACGAACGTGTGCTGCCAGCCGATGATATGTCCGGCGGGCCACCAGCCCTTCAGATATGGGTGCGGCGGATCGGTGACCAGGATCGTCTTCCAGCCCTGATGCGCATCCTTATCCTTGCGGCTGAAGTACTCCAGCTCGTTCATTCTCTCGAGGTTGAACCGGATGCTGCCGTCGCTGCCGTTCAGTTCGAATCGGTTTCCGTTGCGGTTTCCGACGGCGAATCGGGTAGCTTCGAACGTGCCGACCGCTCCGTTGTCAAATCTGGCGAGGAAGAGCGTCGCGTCGTCAACCGTGACCTCGCCCATTTGCTTGGACCCCTTGGCGGTCAGGCCGCCGGTCTGCGCCGAGAGAAGCGGGCGCTTCGTGATGAACGTCTTCATCAATCCGCAGACCGACTCGAACTCACCGCACAGGAACCTTGCGAGATCAATTATGTGGGCGTTAAGGTCGCCGTGCGCGCCTGAACCGGCCTTGTCTTTCTGAAGCCGCCAGACCAGCGGGAACTCAGGATCCACGATCCAGTCCTGCAGGTAAACCGCTCGGAAATGGTAGGGAGTGCCGATCATGCCCTTCTCGACCATCTGCCTGGCGAGCGCCACAGCCGGGACAGCACGGTAGTTGAAGTCAACCATGTGCAGCACGCCCGCCTTCTCGACGGCCTTGATCATCTCCTTGCACTCGGCCACATTCATGGCCATCGGCTTTTCGCAGAAGATGTGCTTCCCGTTCGTAGCGGCGGCGAGTGCGATCTCCTTGTGCGTGTCGTTCCCGGTCGCGATGTCCACCAGGTCAATATCTTTGGCTTCGACGACATGCTTGTAGCCCTGGCTCGCACGCTGCCAGCCGTATTGCTTCGCGTACTGCTCGGCCTCCGCCTTGACCAGCCCGCTGATCTCCTTCATCACCGGCTCGGCTTTCACGTCGGGGAAGGCGAACGCCACATCGCGATAGCCGACGCTGTGAGCCTTGCCCATGAACATGTAGCCGACAAGTCCAACGTTGACCTTTTTCCCAGCCATGCCAACTCCTCCTTTTATGATTTCAGGGTCCGCCGGGGCGGACAAGCAAGACGTGCGCATGTAAGAGCAGACCGTGGGCTGCAGGCCGCGAGATGGGCCGCAGCCCGCCGATCTGTCCATTTGCCTTCATAAGCAATGCGTGTCTACTCAGCCGGCGCTGGCGTAGAGGTGCCGGACTCTGGAGCCGCCGGCTCAGGTGGTGGAGGCGGCGGCATCTCATCAGGCTGCGGCTCAGATGCGCCATCCGTCGGCGCAGGAGTCGTCCCTGGCCTCGGACTCGGCTGCCTGACGGGCTTAGGTCGTTCAGTCGGCTTGCGCTCAGGTTTCTTAGGCTCCAGGGCATTATCTATTTTGGCCTTGTTCATGATGCTGTAGTGCCAATCCTGGGACCTTTGCGCAAACTGCTTTTGGAAGATCAACTCTTCAAGCTGCTTCCTGTCCTCGCCTTTTGTCTCCTTACCGATCGCCGTCAGCTTGATCAAGTGATAACCGTGGAAGGTCTTTACGGGGACGCTCATTTCGCCCGGCTTGAGCTCGAAGGCTGCCTTGGAAAACTCGAGCTGCATATCCGCTCTTGTGAAGAAGTTGAGATCGCCGCCCTTGCCCTTGGTCGCTACGTCCTCGGAGTACTTCCTAGCCGCCTCCGCGAAGGGAAGGCCATCTTTGATCTCCTGCGCTATCTTCTCAATTTTCTCCTTGGCCTGTTTGTCCTGAGGATTCTCCTTGCCCTCTTCCGGCGGCGAATAGGGAACCTTTATGAGGATGTGACTCGCCCTACGGTATTCGTCGAGATCCTCATCCGTAAGCTTGAAGGACTTGCGGAGCACACCTTCCGCCTGCATCTGCATCTTAGTGAGGGCGAAGGCATAGCCCGGAGTCAGCCCCCTGCCCCTCAACGCCTCGTTGAAGTCCTGTCCCGGCGACAGCTCTTGCACTCGTTCTTCCAGCTTTGCCTTGATCTGCGCCTCCGTGATGTTGATGCCGGCCTTCCTGGCTTCCTGGCCGAACATGCGCATAGTTATCAACTGCTGGAGTACCACTGGGGCCTGCCAGTCTATGAGGGTGGAGGTCAACTGCTCCTTTGTGATCTTCTCACCATTGACAACCGCGACCACGTCTGGAAGGGCTGTCCCAGCCGGCGCCGGGACGACCGAGAGCAATACCAGAGCGGCCACGACCACTAGAATCTTCTTTGCCACTGTACGGTCACTCCTTTCAAAGTGCAATCACCCCGCTATGTTACTATAAAAGCATACCCCGGTCAACAGGGATTTGCGTTTGAGGTGGGAAGTCTTGGGTCTACGACGCTTTGAGGAACTGGGCGAGCTCCTCAGCCGTTGGCAGCGAAGATTGGGCGCCCATTCGGGTCACCGATAGGGCGGCTGCATGGCTTGCAAAGCGGGCCGCATCGGACAGGCTCCTGCCGGATGCCAATGCGACGGCAGTTGCGCCCGTGAAGGCATCGCCGGCCGCGGTGGTATCAACCGCGGTGACTTTCGGAGCAGGCACACTTTCTATCCCATCCCGCGTGACGACGAGAGACCCTCTCGCGCCGAGCGTCAACACCGCGGCGCCGATGCCCAGATCAAGCAGCCTGTGAGCAGCAGAATCAATATCGGCGCCCGTCGCCAGGCCGAGCAGCGACCTTGCCTCGGATTCATTCGGCACGAGCACGTCCACCAGCTCCAGCAGGCTCCTGGGCAGCCCGCTCTCGCAAGCAGGCGCCGGATTCAGTATAACTTTAAGTCCCCTTTCCCGAGCCAGGCGCGCTGCGACCTCGACGGTGGCCAGTGGTATCTCCAGTTGAAGAACCAATACCGAGCAGGCAGACATCCGGTCGGACGCGCGCTCGACGTCCGCCGGGGAGAGCCTGGAGTTCGACCCCGGCGCTACCGCTATTTCGTTCTCCCCGTGACGATCCACGAAGATCAGGGCGACGCCCGACGGATGCTCGGCGTCTCGGGCTATGAACTCGGTATCTATGCCTTCCCTCTCGAAGTTGCGGAGCGAGGTATCCCCAAACACGTCCATCCCGAGCCTGGCGATGAATGACACTCGCGCTCCCAACCTGGCGGCGGCCACGGCCTGGTTCGCCCCTTTGCCGCCGGGAACCATCAGGAATTCCCCGCCGAGAACCGTCTCTCCCGGCGCTGGGAGGCGCTCCATCTTTATGACCATGTCTGTGTTGCTCGAGCCAACGACCATCACACGAGGTTCCTTGGGCTGGTCGAACACCTGTCGCTCACTCATTCGATTTCCACTCCCCCTAAACAGCTTCCACCCGGCGCAAGCACGCCGGCACATGAAGCATAATACATGAGAGGGACTAGCGACGTCAACGAAGAGCATAGCATTGCAGCCGCTGAACACGAGAACAACCAGTGGGGGCATACGAATCCGCGGCTTGGAAACGCACAGATGGCTCCTGCTTTCGAGAAGAATCCTAGCGGTGCAACGCTTGTACGACACGCCGCTCGTCAGACCGCTTCACCAGCGCAATGATGCGGTCGCCGGGCCGAATCACAGTATCACCGTGCGGGATGATAGTCATCCCCTTTCGTCGAATCGAGACGAGTACAGACTCTCTAGGCAGGATCAACTCGGCCACCTTCTTGTTGACAGATTCCGACGCGGCAGAGACTTCGACCTCCACGAACTTGACCTCTGGTCCCGTTTCAACCTTCATACGCTCTATCCTGGCGAGAAGCTCCGCATGCTGCAGAGAGGCTCTGCTGTAAGCAGAAATGATGTCACTGCGCCGGAGTATACCAACGATCTTGCGCGGATTCGCCCGGTCCACCACCGGCAGCCTGCCGACATCACGCGCGCCGAATCGGCGAAGAGCCTCTTCCAGTGTCTCATCAGGGTACGCCAGGAGCAGGGATCTGGTCATAATATCCTCCACGAGCAGGTCGGTTTCCTCATCAACGACTGTCTCCTCCAAATCGGAGAGCGTGACTATGCCGATCAAGTCGCCATTGTCGGCAACAACGGGGAAACCATGATGACCGGTTTGGGTGAACTTCTCAACGAGCTCCGAAACCGGCGTCCGATCTGTCACAGCTTCAAAATCCGTGGTCATCGCCTCGGAAACGGGAATTGTCTCCATAAGGTTGACTCGCCTCCTGGCGTGGATATCTATGCCCCGGCGGCGCAGTTTCAGGGTATAGATAGTCTCCCGGCTCAACCGTTGCGATATGAGCGTAGCAGTGACTACGGCCGTCATGAGGGGCAGGATGATACGGTAGTCGTTGGTCATCTCGAAGACTATCAGGATGGCCGTTATCGGAGCGTGGGCTGCTCCCGCAAAGACGGCCGCCATGCCCACCAGCGCGTAAGCTCCGCTCACCGCCGTGATGCCTGGCCACAGCCCGTGGGCAAGGATTCCGAACGCTCCGCCAAGCATAGCACCGATGAACAGCGACGGAGCAAAGACGCCTCCCGACCCCCCGGAACCGATTGTGATGGAGGTTGCCAGTATCTTCACAACCAGGATTGCGAGCATCGCCGTGAGAAGCATTCGCCCGCCTAATGCCGATTCTATGGACTCGTAACCGACTCCGAAGATCTGTGGAAACCAGACGCCTATCGTCCCGATGGCGAGACCGCCTATCGCAGGTTTCCAGAGCTCCGATGCGCCCCAGCCATCCCAGACGTCCTCCATCTTATAGAGCGTTCGCACGAATCCCAGCGCCACGAACGCGGCAAGTATTCCCAGGAGGAAATACAGCGGCATCTCCCAGGGGCTCTTCAATGAGTAAGCAGGAATCGCAAAAGCGGGTTGATTGCCAAGGAGTGTACGCGAGATGATGCTTGCACTGACGGAGGCCAGCACCACGAGCCCGAATGCTCTTGCAGAGAACTCGCTGAGGATTACCTCAAGGGCAAAGAGTACGCCTGCGATAGGTGCATTGAACGTGGCGGCTATCCCTCCGGCGGCGCCGCTCGCAACGAGCACACGCACACGCTGATCCGGCAGCCGCAAGAGTTGCCCCAACGCAGAGCCGATGGTACTGCCGATCTGCACAATCGGCCCTTCCCGGCCTACGGAGCCGCCCGAGCCTATGCTGACCGCGGAAGCCAAGGATTTCACAACGGCCACGCGCGGGCGGATGCGTCCGCCCCGCAACGCTACCGCCTGCATGACTTCCGGAACCCCATGTCCCCTAGCCTCTCTGGCGAACAGGTAGATCAAAGGCCCAACAAACAATCCGCCTGCCGCCGGCACGAGAATCACATAGTACTTGCCCATGAAGGCAAGCGGGCCCGCTAGGCCTCCAAAGAGAAGATTGTGGGCGGTGGCAATAAGCCAGCGAAAGACTACTGCCCCGAAGCCGGCCCCTATGCCCGTCACAATCGCGAGCAGTATCGGTCCGGTGGTATGCGATTCCATAAGTGGACGTATGAGTCCCCTGCCCAGGTTCCGTATTCTATCGAGCATAGTATCTCTTCTTGGTATCCCTGGTTTTCAGCACCCCATGCTGTACATCGCTCCAATATTCGGTTCTCGGTGCTACAAGTGAGATTCGGTGTCGCGCAGGCCACGACATGTCCGAGCAGCGGCGATGGAAAAGGGCATGCTCCCAGGGGTCGGGCGTACACGCGGGTCCATGCACATTCTAGCGCTTCAAGCCGCGCTGCGTCAAGAAGCTGGCAAGGGGAACGGCATACGGAGGCATGGAAAGCTAGCACACAGGGAGGAGTCAGCTGTCACCTGCAACCTGGTAGCTCTCCCACCGTTCTGTGGTAATCATGCGAAGATGCAACGGGTGAGGCCGACCCGGCCTCAGGCGGAAGCAAGGAGCTCGGAGATCGTGACGAACTGGTAGCCCTGTCTGCGCAGCTCTTTGACGATTCTGGGGAGCGCCGCCGTACCCGCAGGCTCCCCGTTATGCATGAGAACGATTCCGCCGTCAGAGGCGCTGCTGATAACGTGGCTGGCGAGGGCGCCACTGCTTTCTCCCTCGTATGGGCTGCAGTTGACAGTCCAAAACACGCCTGTGAAGCCCTGTCTGGCTGCCGCGCGACCTGCAGCTTTCCCTACATGGCCGCCCGGCGCCCTGAAGTAGGAAGACGGCCTTCCCGTGATAGCGCGTACCACCGCGGATGCCTTGCTCAGCTCGGCCTCGACCTGGTCAGCAGTCAAGTCGGTCAGATTGGTATGTGTGTACGTGTGGCTCTCGACTTGGTGGCCGGCGGCCTGGATAGCCTTAACGAGGCCGGGCTGCGCCTCAGCGCGGAAGCCGACTACGAAAAAAGTCGCCCGCACGCCAAGCTTTGCCAGCATTTCCAGCGTCTCTGCGGTGCGCTCATTCGGCCCGTCATCGAACGTAAGCGCAATCCTCTTCAAGCCCGCGCGCCCCTGGTAGACTTCGACGTACTTCGGCTGCCGGCCGCGCAGCTTGTTCAGCTGCTTGCGTGCGTCGAGGAAACCAGGCTGGTACGCGACAACGCACTCGAGCTGGTTGGTCGCGCCCTCAGCGTCGCCCGACTCAAGATACAGTTTGGCAAGGTGGTAGTGGGCAAGCTTTCTGGACTCAGTGAGCCTGATGCAGGCCCAGAGCCGCCTGTCAACGTCCGCGGCATCCGAGCCGCTCGCCAGCGCGGCTTTCTCCGACCCACTGTTCGATACGCGGACCCACACAGACTTCTTGCTGACAGGAACCGCAAACTGATCCTTGCCCTCGATCGTCACCTGGTGCAAGCCATTCTCCCACCTTGTGGTATCCCAAGAGAACTGGAACGGCTCACAGTTCGTGATCCCGACCAAGTCGTTATCAATGTGGAACATCACGAACTCGACGCCGACCGCCCGACTTGCATCCGCACTGAGCGTCACAACGCCCGAGACAACCGGGGACTTCTTCCGGCTGGTTGGTTTCCAGGTCAGCTTGCCCTTGGGGAGCGCGATGGGCTGCTTGGGGTCGAAGGTCACGAGCGGAGCGCGAGCCTCCTCGAAGCCCGGACGTGCAGGACTGCGCAGTATGTCAGACATCAAAGCAAGGGCGTCGTCTCGCTTCCCGGCCTTGAGCGCCGCCACAGCGGCAGTCTGCCGTGTGACCGGATGCGTCTGCGCTCCTGATAGTTCCTGGTACGAACGCTTGCCGGAGATAAACTCGAGGTAGAGTTCCAGCGCGGCGAGTTCGTCCTCCGGGCCGCCCAGTTGTCGTGCAAGTTCGAATTGCTTCTTCGCCTGTGCCGCGCGCTTGCGAACCGTGTCTATCAACCCGAGAGCGTAGTGTGCCTGCCAATCCTGGGGCTCGACGGCTGCCACTCTTCGGAACTCGCTCTCCGCCTGATCCAGCCTCTCGGTGTGCAAGTAGATAACGCCGAGGGCCTTGCGTCCGAGCAAATCCATATCGTCGAGGGCGGAGACACCTTCCAGAGTTGCTGCAGCCTTATCGTAGGCGCCCGACTCGATGCTGGAGACGGCTTCTCTGACAGTCGCCAGGTAACCGGCCGTGCACTGCGGGCTTGCGAAGAGATGCAGGAGCAGGAGTGTTGGAACTAAGCGATTAGCAACCTTACCCATTTGGCTGAGCGACTCCAGGCTAATAATGGCGCCTGTAAAGAATACTACCCTATGGCATACGAAAAGTCAACGTCGGGGTTCCGATTGGAGAGTGAGGGGACGCAGCTTACCTGAGATGAACCGCAAGATCAGGATCGCGAGAAGAACTCCTGAGGACGCAGGGGGAACTCCCGATACGCGATGCCGACTTCGATGTCATCCGAATGGGCGAGGATCCTCAGCGTCACATACCCTCGACCGGCGGAGTTCCGCCGGGTCACGGCATCGTTGAATGCACTTGTCACCAAGACTTGCAGGCTGGTGATCTCGTCCGCGCTCAAGTTCGTGCCGCGAGCCAAGTGCCTGATGAACCTGCGCAGAATGCTGGAGGCGCACGGCTCAGCCGGCAGCGCAAATCTGATAACACGCGGATGAATGGCAGATGAGGCCGGACTTGGCCCTAAACGCTTCTCAGTACCCATTAGAACTTACACGGCGCTCTTTGAATCGGGGTAGTACTCTCGGAAGCGCCATCTCCCCAATAAGTTTACCTGAAAATGGCAGTCTAGTGAACTGTGAAAAATACGGGTTTTTGTGCCAAGACTTCCTCAGCCTGGCACTCGACTTCCTACCCAGAAAGGAAATTTGCGCAAACCTCCCCGGCGCAAAGCCGACCACCATTGGCTCCGGAGCTCAAACCTGCGGCGTCTCCCTTTCCGGTTTCAGATGATGATAGAGCCAGAAGATAAAAGCCGCCCCCAGCAGGGCGCATATCACCACGTCGGCGCCGTGGAAGTACGACCGGACCGAGGCCCAGTTCTCGCCCAGGACTTTGCCGACATAGGCAAGGAAATAGCACCAGGGCACAGACCCGAGGAACGAGTAGGCCATAAACCGTCCGAAGTGCATGCGCGAGACCCCGGCGGGAAAAGAGATGAAGGTCCTAACTACCGGAAGCAGGCGGCTGGCGAACACGATCGGCTCGCCGTACCTGCCGAACCAGCGATCCGCCCTGTCAATGTCGCGCGTTCGAATCAGCACATAGCGGCCATATCGCTCCAGGAACGGCCTGCCGCCCCGGAGGCCGGCATAATAGGCGACCGCGGAGCCTACAGCGCATCCGAGCGCGCCGGAGAGGGACGCGAGGTGGAGATTGAATATCTTCTCGTACACCAGAAAGCCGGAGAACGGCATGATGATCTCGCTGGGCAGAGGTATGCACGCGCTTTCGATGGCCATCATTGCCACGACGCCCGGATACCCCAGCGCACATATCTGCGCCTTTATCCACCCAGCCACGATCTGCAGCACATGCTCCAAGCGGCGAGTACCTCCTCGGCTAAATTTCCATGATCACCGGAACCACCATTGGACGGCGGCGCGTCCGCGAGTACAGCAGCTTTCCCAGGGCACTGCGAACATCGGACTTCACGGTGGACCACTCCGTCGCGGCGTCCATCGTCAGGCCTTCTATGGTTTCGAGCGCGAGCTTCTTCGCTTCCTCTACAAGCTCCTCCGCCTCGTCCATATACACAAAGCCGCGAGAAATAATGTCCGGGCCTGCGACGACGCTGCCCGTCGTCCTGTCAATGCCGATTACGACCATGAAGATGCCGTCGCTCGCCAGATGCCGCCTGTCGCGCAGGACGATGTCGCCCACATCACCCACACCGATGCCATCCACCAATACATCGCCCGCGGGAACCTTATCGCCCAGCCTCGCGCCTGAAGCGCCGATCTCCAGTACGTCGCCGACTTCCATGACGAACACATTTTCTCGGGGGATGCCCATCTCCTCCGCCAACTCGGTGTACTTCGCCACGTGCCTGTATTCGCCATGAACAGGAACTGTATAGGTCGGGCGGGTGAGGTTCAGCATCAGCTTCAGCTCTTCCCGATTGCCGTGACCGGACACATGCACCGGCGCTATCGGGTCATATATGACATTGGCGCCCCTCTTGAACAGGTGGTTGATAGTCCGCGCGACTAGGTCCTCGTTCCCAGGGATCGGAGTGGCGGATATGATGACCGTGTCGCCCTTCTCCACCTTCACCTTCTTGTGGTCGTCCATGGCTATTCGGGTCAACGCCGAGAGCGGCTCTCCCTGGCTGCCTGTGGTCATGACCACGACTTCGACCGGATGGAAGTCGGGTATGTCCTCAAGCCTGATTCCTGTCCCCTCGGGGATCTTCAGATAGCCCAGTTCTCGAGCTATCTCGACGTTCTGGGCCATGCTTCTTCCCGCGACGGCAACCTTCCGGTCGAACCGCAATGCAGTATCGAAGACCTGCTGTATGCGGTGGATATTCGAAGCGAACGTGGCAACAATGATCTTGCCCCCGGCCCGAGCGAACACCTCCTCGAACATGCTGCCGACCGCTCGCTCGGACTGAACATACCCAGGCTTTTCGACGTTTGTGGAATCGCAGAGAAGGAGCAGCACGCCCTCGTCGCCGAGCTCTGCAAACCGGGAAACGTCCAGAAGCCTGCCGTCTATTGGCGTGAGGTCGAACTTGAAGTCGCCGGTGTGGACGATAGTACCGATGGGGAGTCTGATTGCGAGGCCCACGCCGTCCGGGATGCTGTGGGTTATCTGGATCGTCTCCACATCGAACTGGCCGATGTGGAACCGGTCGCCGGGCTCTATCGTGTGCAGTTCTGCGTCATGTGAGAGGCCGTGCTCGTCCAGCTTCGCCTTCACCAGCCCCAATGTAAGTTTGGTGCCCCAGATAGGGACGTTCAGTTGGCGGATCAGATACGGCAGCGCGCCGATGTGATCCTCGTGGCCGTGAGTCAGTATTACCCCCTGCACCTGATCGGCATGTTCGAGAAGGTAGGTGACATCGGGAATGACGATATCCACGCCGAGCATTTCGTCATCGGGAAACATCAGCCCGCAGTCAATCACGAGTATCTGCCCGGCGTATTCGATCGCGGTCATGTTCTTGCCGATCTGACATACGCCGCCAAGGGGGATTACTTTTGCACTTCTAAGGTCGTCCATGATGCGTGATTCTGGATTCTGGATGCCGGGCGTTGTCCCGCCTACGGACGGGATCCCGCCAGAGGCGGGAGAAGTTCGACGTTCTGCATTACTCCCCGTCGCCTGGGGCGCTAGGACTTCCGGCCCTTAAGCATGCCTCTCGAGACGAGCAGCTCGGCGATCTGCACGGCGTTGAGCGCAGCGCCCTTCCGCAGGTTGTCCGAGACGATCCACATACTCAAGCCCGTGGGGACAAACGGATCCCCGCGGATTCGCCCCACGAAGACCTCGTCGCGCCCGGACGCATCTATGGGCATCGGATAAGTCCGGCGGCATCCGTCGCCTTCCCTAGGATCGGGATCGTCCACGACAACTACTCCGGGGGCCTTCGCGAGAAGCTCCCTAGCCTCGTCCGCGCTGATCTTCTTCTCCGTCTCGATGTAGACAGACTCGGAGTGAGAGATGAAAACCGGCACGCGCACCGTCGTCGGCACTATTTTGATCCCTTCGTCGCCGAGAATCTTGTGGGTCTCCTCGACCATCTTCCATTCTTCGGCCGTGTAACCGTCCTCCCTGAAGGTGCCGATGTGCGGAAAAAGGTTAAACCCGATCTGATAAGGGTAAACCGGCCCGGCCTTCACGTCTTCGCCGCGCATGATCAAATCTGACTGGTCTTCCAGCTCCTTGATGGCGTCACGGCCGGTTCCGGAGACCGCCTGGTAGGTGCTCACGACTATTCGGCTGATTCTGGACCGGTCGTAAAGCGGCTTCAGCGCAACGACCATCTGGATCGTAGAGCAGTTCGGGTTCGCTATCACTCCCTGGTGCCAGCTCACATCGTCCGGATTGCACTCCGGAACGACCAGGGGAACACGCGGGTCCATGCGATAGGTGGAAGAGTTGTCAATGACCACAGCGCCACGACCGGCCGCTTCCCATGCGAACAGCTTGCTTGCGCCTTCCGTCCCGGCGAAGAGCATGATGTCCACGCCATCGAATTCCTCAGGGACGGTCTGGCGCACATCGTAGCTTCTGCCGCCGACGACTATTTCTCTGGCAGATCTCGCCAGAACCTTCAATTCGCGGATCGGGAAGTCGCGTTGGGCAAGAACATTCAGCATTTCCTCGCCTACCGCGCCTGCTCCCACTACCGCAACGTTGCAGCGCTCCATGGCGGCCACCTCAGACCACCTGACGTTGAAGCGTCAGGCTAACGGGATTGAAGACAACTAGATGATATTCTCCAGCCCGTAGATCACGTCCGTGAGGCCACGGGCCTTTCTGATCGCGAGAAGGACACCGGGCATGAAAGACTTCCGGTCGTATGAATCGTGCCTGATGGTGAGCGTCTGTCCCAGCCCGCCGAAAATGACCTCCTGGTGGGCCACCAGCCCTGGAAGCCGAACGCTGTGTATCCGCACGCCGTGAAAATCGCCTCCCCTGGCTGCAGACGCATCGCCAGGTGCGGCCCCGCAGATACCCTGTCGCGCTGACGCGATCATCTCGGCGGTCTTGACGGCCGTGCCGGAGGGTGCATCGAGCTTCTTGTCGTGGTGCAGCTCAATGATCTCCACGGCGGGCAGGTACTTCGCGACCTCCCCGGCGAGCTTCATCATCAGGACGGCGCCCATGGCAAAGTTGGGCGCGATGATCGCTCCCACGCCGTGCCCAGCGGCCAGGGCCCCGACCTCTTGGAGATTCTCCGCGGTGATACCGGTCGTGCCGACGACGGGCACTGCCTTCGCTTTCATGGCCGCTCGTATATCGCCCATAGCCGCAGCTGGGACGCTGAATACCACCACGACATCCGCCGGCGTGCTTTCGAGCACGCACTCGAGGCTTCTCTCGATGATAACAGGGCTATCCGCGCCCAACGCCTCGGAGATGGAGTTACCTGCAAACGCCGGATCGGCTGCACCTACGAGGGCAAGCTCCGGTCCGGCCTCCAGAACGGCGTTCACCACTTCTCGGCCCATGCGCCCACCGGCACCTGAAACCACAACGCGTATGGCCTCATCCATCAGCTTATCACAACCTCCTGATCCTTGAACGGACCAACGGCGGCGACTGCAAAGGCTGACTCGCCGAAAATCTGCGACGCTACCTGCGCGATATCGTCATGTGTAACTTTCAATACAGCGTCAATTACTTCCTCCAGCGGAACAGGCCTGCCAAAGTAGAGTTCCGACTTGGCCATGCGAATCATGCGGCTGCTCATGCTTTCCTGGGCCAGAACGAGCGCGCCGCGGATTTGGTTTTTTGCCCTGGTTAACTCTTCGGCAGTAATATTACCAGTCAGGACGTTACTAAACTCAGACCTGATCAGACGGAGGACTTCCTCGACATTCTTGAGGCTTGTGCCACCGTAAACTGCGAACAGCCCGCCTTCGCGATACGCGGGCGAATAGGAGCCTATTGCGTAGACCAGGCCGCGCTCTTCCCGGATCTTCTGGAACAGCCTGGAGCTCATGCCACCGCCGAGAGTGGCGTCAATAACAACCAGCGTATACTTCTCGGGATCGAGCTGCGAAAAACCCGGTGCGCCGATGCAAAAGTGCACCTGCTCGGTGTCCTTGTCAGCCAGCACCGACTTACCGGAAAACGATGGGGCGGTGCGCGACGGATCCGCCTTCTTGCCCTTCATGCCGCCGAAAAGCGAGGATATCTTGTCCACAAGCTCCTCGTGGACAAGATTGCCCGCCGCCGCGACAACGACGCCATCCGGCGTATACTTGGTGAGCATGAACTCTACCAGGCCGTCCCTGGTGAGCTTTTCGACAGACTCACGATTTCCAAGAACCGCATGCCCCAGCGGATGACCGCCCCAAGCAGTCTCGGCGAACAGATCGTGGACGAGTTCATCCGGCGTATCCTCGTGCCTCTTGATCTCCTCCAACACAACGTTCTTCTCCAATTCGATTTCGTGAGGCGCGAGAGTCGAGTTCAACAACATATCTGTCAGCACGTCCACGGCACAGGGCAGATGCTCCGCAAGAACTCTGGCAAAGTAACAAGTATACTCCTTTTCGCTGAAGGCATTGAGCTGGCCACCGATGAAGTCAAACTCGTCCGCGATCTGCTTGGCGGTTCGGGTTTCGGTGCCTTTGAAGAGCATATGCTCAATGAAGTGGGAGATGCCCCTTCGGGAAGCGCTCTCAGCGCGGGCGCCGGACGTCACCCAGATACCGACCGATACTGACTCGATGTGCGGCACGGTTTCCGTTAATACGCGTACACCATTAGGAAGAACGTCTTTTCTCACCATCACCTATCCAGAATAAGCACGCCAAGATGCACGCGCCGGCCGAAACAAGCGCTGATGAGCACCGTCGCTCCGGCCGGCCGCGATCCAAGGTCTGTACTAGGAATTAGTGCTTGGGTCTGAACCTTGCTTGCACAACACCCGTTTCCGTAGGCGCATGCCGCTCTCGCTCGCGTTCCGGACCAGCGGCCGCCTCCTCGCCGGGCTGCGTGACTCCCTTCCGGGTCAGACCGATCTTGCCCTGCGGGGTGATCTCGTTCACCTTAACGACGATCTCGTCGCCTACGCGGACCACGTCCTCGACCCGTTCCACTCGCCTGGGAGCAAGCTGAGATATATGGACCAGGCCCTCTCTTCCGGGCAGGATCTCCACAAACGCTCCGAAGGCCGTCGTCTTTGTGACACGGCCCACATAGGTTTCACCAACCCCGATGTCGCGGGTTATGTCGTCCACCATCTTGAGCGCGCGCTCGCCAGCCTCTTTATCAACGGCGGTGATGAAGACGCGGCCATCCTGCTCGATGCTTATGTTCGCTCCGGTTTCGGCCTCGAGCTTCTTAATCACCTTGCCGCCGGGGCCGATGACATCGCCGATCTTATCGGGATGAATCACGATGATGAGCACCCTCGGAGCGTAAGGCGACAGCTCGGGCCGCGGCTCGGAAATGGCCTCGAGCATATTGCTGAGGATATGCAGGCGCGCCGATTTCGCCTTCGCCAGGGCGTCCCCCAAGACCGCCACCGGAATCCCCTTTATCTTGGTATCCAATTGGCCTGCAGTGATCCCGTCCGACGTGCCCGCGATCTTGAAGTCCATGTCGCCGTAGAAGTCCTCCATATCCCGGATGTCGCTCAGCACGATATGCTTGTCGCCGTCGGACATCAGGCCCATCGCAACGCCGGCGACCGGAGCCTTGATACCGACACCGGCGTCCATGAGGGCAAGACTGCTTGAGCAAACGCTGGCCATCGAGGTCGAACCATTCGATTCCAGAACCTCGGAGGTCAGCAGGATAGCATAAGGGAATTCATCCTGAGAAGGGATGACCTGCGCCAGAGCCTTCTCGGCAAGAACGCCGTGGCCGACCTCACGCCTTCCGGGACCTCGGAGCGGACGTGTCTCGCCCACGCTGAACGGCGTGAAGTTGTAGAAATGCATATACCGCTTGACGCCATCTTGTTCCAGATTGTCCACGATCTGCGCGTCCTCGATAGAACCCAGTGTTACCGCCGTGAGAACCTGGGTCTGTCCCCTGGTGAAGAGGCCGGAGCCGTGCACCCTGGGGAGCATCCCGACCGCGCTGGAAAGCTCGCGAATCTCGTCCGGCATTCTGCCGTCGGCTCGAACCCCCTTTTCGAGGATCAGCTTCCTGACCTCTTGCTTGCAAATCTGTTCTACGGCCTCAGCGACCTCAACTTCCTGCTCCGGGAAGTCGGCAGCCAGGCTGTCAACGATCTCCGCGATGCCGGTCTTACGCTCCGCCTTTTCGACCTGCTGAACGGCGTTCAGTATGTCCTCGCCGGCCCGCGCGCGAATCGTCTGCACAAACTCCTCGGACACAGAATGGAACTCCACTTGGGTCTTTGGTTGGCCGGCTTTGCGAACCAGCTCGTTCTGAATCTCTATCAGCCGCTTCACGTACTGATGGCCATAGCTGACCGCCTCAAGGACAATGGACTCATCCACCTCTCGAGACTCTATATCCACCATCATAATGCGGTCGTCAGCGCCGGCCATCACGAGATTGAGCTCTGAAGACTCCGCTTCCTCCCAAGACGGGTTTATGACGAATCTGCCGTCAACTCTGGCGACTCGCACGGCCCCGATTGGGCCGTCGAAAGGAATGCGTGAGATGCTCAGTGCGGCTGAAGCGGCGATCATCGCGAGCACGTCGGATGGATTAGCGAGCTCGAGTGATAGAGGGATGGCGATGACTTGGACTTCATTCCGCATTCCTTGGGGAAACAGCGGGCGGAGAGGTCTGTCAATCAGCCTGGAGACGAGTATCGCTCTCTCGGAGGGTCTGCCTCCGCGTTTCACAAAACCGCCGGGGATTTTGCCAACAGCATACTTGCGTTCTTCGTAATCGCAGACCAGCGGGAAGAAGTCTATTCCCTCCCTCCGCTCATGGCTCATGGTAGCCGCGGCCAGAACCACGGTATCACCCATTGAGACTAACACTGCTCCATCGGCCTGCCTGCCCACTCTGCCTGTTTCTATGCGCAGAGTACGGCCATCTAGGTCCAACTCAACCTGTTGTATCATGTGTTTTTCAGTTTTCTCCTATCTCCTCAAGCCAAGACGGTTAACGAGAGAGCGGTACCTCTCGATATCCTTCGTAGTGAGGTAGTTCAGCAGCCTGCGCCGCTGGCCGACCATCATAAGGAGGCCGCGCCTCGAGTGGTGATCCTTCTTGTGCTGCTTCAGATGCTCTGTTAGCTGGTTGATTCTGGCAGTCAACAGCGCGATCTGCACGTCAGCCGATCCGGTGTCACCCTCGTGCATCTTGTACTCGCCGATGATGGAGGTCTTATCGCCTTTCTGCAAAGTCATTTGGAAGTGAATCCTCCTAGTCGCAACAGGCATCATGCAGGCTGTCGGCTCGTGGAGACGGAAGGGAGGCAATAGACTGAAGGCTGTAGACTGTAAAGGTTCCAGGTTCCAGGTTTCAAGTTCCAGGTTGATCCGCTCGGCCTAACTTGAAACTCGGAACTTGAAACCTGGAACTCGGCAATCGGTCTACAGGCTTTGGTCTACCGCAACCCGCCCGCCGCGAGCGCAGCCGGCATGGCCCGGGTTTGACTCGCTGCAGTATACCACAATGGCAAACAGGTGTCAAATGCTGGTCGCCGGGCGTTCATACGACCAGGCGCGACGCTCGCTCGATATCATGAGCTACTTGAAGTTTCAACGCTTCTACGTCAGGAAACTGCACCTCATCCCTGAGACGGTGGTGAAACACCATCGCTAACTCCTGGCCGTATAGGTCACCCGAGAAGCCGATGATGTAGGCCTCGATGCTGGTCCCACGGGTTCCTATCGTGGGCCGGATGCCGATATTCGCAACGCCAGTCCATGTCGCGCCGCCGACGTTTACCGACACTGCATAGACGCCCCTGCCCGGGACTACTTCCTCCGCAACCGGCTCGATATTCGCCGTCGGGTAGCCTATAGACCGTCCGATTCCCTCACCGGCGACAACCCTACCCTCCAGAGCGAAGGGGTGTCCCAGCAGCACGTTCGCTTTCTCGACGTTGCCGTCTGCCAGCAACGTGCGAATAGACGTGCTGCTCACCAGGAGTCCGTCAACCTTAATCGGCGAGACCTCAACGACTTCGAAGCCGAGGTCGGGGCCCATCTCCCGGAGAAGACCCACGCTCCCGGCACGCCCCTTACCGAAGGCAAAGTTGGCTCCGACCACTATCTGAACGGCGCCAAGTCTCTCATGGAGGATGCTCGAAACAAACTGCTGCGCAGGCATGTCTATGAGCCATCTCCCCAGTGGCAGCACGACAGCCAGGTCCATGCCCTGCTCCGCGATCAAATCCACCTTCTGGCGCAGTGTCGTGAGATATGCAACGGGCCTTCGCGGACTCACCAACTCCTCCGGGTCGCGATCGAAGGTGACAACAGCCGATCGGGCGCCGAGCTCAGCGGCGTCGGCCTTCACAATGCGCATTATCGCTTGATGCCCCACATGCACGCCATCAAAGACGCCCACTGCGACCACGGATGGGCCGCCGAGCTTCAGATCTTCCAGTCTGCGAAAGGTTTCCAATTCTCCGACCCCTACCTAGGCGCACTCCGCAAAAACCTTGTCGGGTTTCAGGACGACTTCACCGGTCGCCAGGCTACACAACCTGCCGATTGCGAGCAGCCGGTCATCCGGTCCGTGGATTCTGAGTAGAGCGCCGAGTGCCGGGGGTTCGCCATCGGGCAAGCTAATCCTGCCCGACGCGAGCGGCGCCCCGTTTGCGACAAGCCTGGTGTCCGCATCAGAAACGCCAACTGATATAAAGTCGGCAAGGACCTCGTCAATCGGGTGCAGGATGTCGCTCAACCGCTCTGAGGCGGCCTTCTCCTCGACGGCCTCGATGGAGACCGCGTCCTCCAGCCGGAACCGGCCTACCGCAGTACGGACGAGCGACGACATATGCGCGCCGCAATCCAATGCCCTTCCGATATCTGCGCAGAGCGTCCGGACATATGTGCCGCGGGAGCAGTCCACTTCGAGTAGCGCCTTCGCCCTAGGACCCGGCTCGAAGTCGCTCAGACGGAGCGAGAATATCTCGACGGGCCGCGGGGCCCTTTCGACCACTTCGCCGGCGCGAGCGAGCTCGTACAAACGACGCCCCTTATGGTGCACCGCCGAGACCATTGGGGGAATTTGCATGATCTCGCCAATGAATGGAGGCAGGACGGCTTCTACATCCTCTCTGCTGATATGCGAGCAGTCGGATTCCCGCAAAATGGAGCCGGCTGCGTCCTCGGTATCCGTCTCGACCCCCAGCACGGCCATCGCGCGGTAGGACTTCGGCCAATCCATGAGGTATTCGACGATCCTTGTAGCGTTGTTGAGACAGATCAGAAGGACACCAGTGGCAATCGGGTCGAGCGCGCCTGCATGGCCGACCCGACTGGGGCGGACAGTTCGCCGGATCCGGGCAACCACGTCGTGAGAAGTCGGCCCGGCAGGTTTGTTTACGTTCAGGACCCCATCCATTTTTGGACAGCATCTACAACGAGGCCGACCGCATCGGACAGCGGGCGCTCCACAGTACACCCGGCGGCTGCCCTGTGGCCGCCTCCGCCGAACAACCGCGCAACCTGGCTGATGTCAAGCCCGTCTCTCGACCGCAGGCTGACCTTTGTGTTTCCGTCCTGGCATTCGCGGAAGAGGATTCCTACCTGCGCGCCTCGCACCGACCGGACATAGTTTACGATGCCCTCGGTCTCGGCGTCTGCGGCGCTCGATAAGGCCATTTGATCCCGTGTGATCGAGGTATAGACGATCTGGCCGTCTGCCGTCGTGCGCAGGGTGGATAGCGCTATTCCCAGCAGCTTGACGCTGGAAAGAGAGCGAGTCTCGTAAACTCTACGGGCAACCTTGCTGATCGAAGCGCCCGCTTCAATCAGAGTCGCAGCAGCCCTGAGCGTGGACGGCTTTACGCTACTGAATCTGAATGAGCCCGTATCCGTAACGACCGCTGTCAGGAGACACTCGGCGACGTTGTGCTCAATCTTGATCCCGGCCTCGTTCAAGAGCTGCACGACGATCTCGCCGCAGGAGGCAGCGGACGGGTCAACAAGCTGCACGTCCGAGCTGGGCCGGCCTCCGGGGTGATGGTCAATCTCCAGCACCCTCCGGCATAAGGGCAGAGCCTCCGCGACGACGCCCAGCCTGTCCAGGCCCTCGCAGTCAACCACTATCGCTGCATCAAACCTGCGGCCGGCCGGCACTTCCCTGACCACACGATCGCTTCCCGGCAGGTATCGGTAGAGGTCGGGCACGCCATCAGGGTTGACGAGCACGACTGATTTGCCCGGGCCTTGCAGGGCCAAGGCAAGAGCGCACATGCATCCAAGGCAGTCGCCGTCCGGGCTGACGTGACCGGCGATCAGGAAATCGCTGCACTCGCGCAGTATGGAGACAGCATCCTGTAGATCACTTTTCGTCATCGTGCTTCACCTGCTGCAACAGTTCGAAGATACGCGCTCCATGCTCTATGGCGGGATCCAGCTTGAAAGATATTTCGGGGATTACCTTCATCCGTGCCCGCCGTCCAAACTCGCCACGGACGTAGCCGGCCGCGCTTTGGAGAACCGCCAGACTTTCCTTTTTCGCCTGTTCGTCCCCCAAAACGCTGACGTACACCTTAGCGTGCCGCAAGTCCTTCGACACCTCGGCATCGGTGATAGTCACGAAGCCCAGGCGCGGATCTTTGATCTCCCTCATCAGGATGTCGCTGATCTCCGTTTTCAAAAGCTCTTTCACGCGTTCTTGTCTGGTAGTCATCGCGCTGACACTATAGGAATTCAACCCGGCAGCCGTCTACCGTCACACGGGGATTCGCCTCGATGCCCGCCAGCACCTTATTCAGAACCGCGTTCGCCACGCCCTTGTCATTGCTGATACAGGCCACACCGATCACGGCTCTGCGCCAGGTATCGAGGCCGTCAAGTTCGGCGGCCGATACGTTATATCTGTTCTTTATTCTGTCGAGCAGGCCCTTGACCACCTGCCGCTTGTCTTTCAGAGAATTGCTGTCCGAGACCAGAAGGTCCACGGTCAGCACACCGACAATCATCCCGATGCCTCCGTGGAGACGGGATCAAATGGAGTATTGGAGTGATGGGACCGGCCCCCAGTACCTCATTACTCCACCACTCCCTCTGTCCATCCTCGCCGGGACACGAGTTAGATCCTTCGGGCGATCTCCTCGACGGTGAAGAACTCGATCGTATCGCCCTCCTGGAAGTCATTGAATCCCTCCAGCATTACGCCGCACTCGAAACCGGAGGCCATCTCACGAACATCTTCCTTCAAATGCCGCAGCGAGGATACTTTGCCCGTGCGGACAACCTCGCCATCGCGGATGACACGAGCTTCCGCGCTCCTCTGGACCTTACCGTCGGTGACGTAGCTGCCGGCGACAACTCCGCTGCGCGGCAGTCTGAAGACCTGCCTCACCTCGACATGACCGATCACAGACTCCTCGAGTACCGGCTCGAGGAGGCCCTCCATGGCAGCCTTCATCTCGTCGAGAAGTCCATAGATTACCTGGTAGGTCCGCACATCAATATGCTCGGCCTCAGCAGTGCGTTTGGCCTGCGGATCCACCTTGACGTTGAAGCCTATCACAACTGCATTCGATGCGGATGCGAGCAAAACATCCGACTCGCCTATGTTCCCCACGCCGCTGTGGATGAGGTTCACCCTGACCTCGTCGGTAGAGAGCCGCTCCAAGGATTGGCGAATAGCCTCCACGGATCCCTGCACGTCGCCCTTCAGGATAACGTTGAGTTCCTTAACAGTGCCCTCCCGAAGCTGCCTGTACAGATCGGCGAGGGTCACGCGCTGCACAGACGCCAGCCTTTCCGAACGCGTCTCCTGCGCGCGGGCCTCGGCGATCTGCCTGGCCTCTTTCTCGCTCTTCGCGACCTCGAGCTTGTCGCCGGCGAGCGGCACGCTCGACAAGCCCACTATCTCCGCCGGCGTAGACGGTCCCACCTTCTGGATTCTATGTCCACGGTCGTCCAGCATCGCTTTGATACGCCCGTAGGACTGGCCTACCACGACCGCCTCGCCCTGCTTGAGCGTCCCCGACTGCACCAGAACCGTGGCAATGGGACCCTTGCCCTTGTCGAGCTGCGCCTCAACAACAGTCGCCTCCACGTGGCCTGTAGGATCTGCTTTGAGCTCAGCCAGCTCGGCGACGAGGAGAATCATGTCGAGCAGCTCATCCACGTTCTGCTGAGTCTTGGCCGAGACGTCCACAGAAACCGTATCGCCGCCCCATTCCTCGACAACAAGGCCGAGGTCGGCAAGCTGCTGCTTCGTGCGCTCCACGTTTGCTTCGGGTTTGTCTATCTTGTTGATAGCCACAACAATCTGGACGGCAGCGGCGCGCGCGTGATCCAGCGCTTCTATCGTCTGCGGCATTACACCGTCATCCGCTGCCACGACGAGGACGGCGACGTCCGTTACCTGCGCTCCCCTCGCGCGCATTGCCGTGAACGCCTCATGGCCGGGGGTATCCACAAACGTGATCTTCTTGCCCTTGACGTCCACCTGATAGGCACCGATGTGCTGCGTGATGCCGCCGAACTCCTGATCAATAACATTGGTCTTTCGGATCGCATCCAGCAAGGTGGTCTTCCCGTGGTCAACGTGTCCGAGGATGGTAACGATGGGAGGCCGAGGCACGAGGGCTGTCTCACGAGCGGGCTTCGGCTTGCGAGCAGGCTTGGGTTTCGGCAGGGGGACCTCCGGCTTCGCCGGGGCTGCCTTCTGCTTCGGCTCAGGCTCGGGTTCGGGCTTTTCCACCTTGACCGGCTCCGGGACCGCCACCGAATACCCGAAGGTTTCGGTGACTTTCCTTGCCAGCTCAGGGGCAACCGCTTGGTTGACGGCGACGAGCGCCCTCTGCTTCACAAGGGCCTTCTGGACGTCCACAGTAGCGACGCCCAGGAGTTCCGCCAACTGCCGCACCGTGACCTGATCCGGCAGCGCAACTTCCGGCTTCTTCTCCTCGGCGCGTCCGCCGTCCTTGCTGAGGGCCTCCTTGACCATGCCGACCGTCTTCTCGTCCAGACTGCTCGCATGATTCTTGATCTCGACGCCCAAATCGGCCAGGGCAATCATCAAGTCACGACTGCTGATATCAAGTTCTCTCGCCAATTCGTAAACTCGCACGTTAGCCATCGTACTGTCACCTCACTCAAGAACACAGGGCCGCGCCAATCCGCAAGACACATATTTCGAAGCGGGTCGGTACGCCTCAATCCGGCATCTGGGCCACAAATGCTCTGAGGCGACTATGCCCCCGTGCGACGATCGCACTCTGGCCGAACCAACACCCTATGTCCTACATCTCTTCCGACCCTTGTCCCATAGCTCTTTCAAGCTGCCGGACAGCTTCGTCGGCGATCTCCGCCCGAAGCCCCCGGGACAGCCGCTTTTCTCTCACCGCACGGCGCAAACACTCCGGCGACGGGCACAGATACGCGCCCCTGCCGGGCATCCTCCCCGTAGGGTCAACAACTATCTCTCCTGATGGCGTCCTGACGACCCGCACCAGGCTCTTCTTGTCCCCCTTTGTCCTGCACGCAACGCAGGTTCTAATCGGCACTTTTCGGTGTCTCATCATCCTTTGCCGCGTCCTTGGCCGCCGCAGTTACGCGCTTAGCCCGCTTGCGAGCTGGTTTACTCTTCTCCGAGCCAGCATTAGAACCCTCGGCCTCCGGCTTTACCGCGTCCTTAGCCGCCGCAGTTACGCGCTTAGCCCGCTTGCGAGCTGGTTTACTCTTCTCCGAGCCAGCATTAGAACCCTCGGCCTCCGGCTTTACCGCATCCTTGGCCGCCGCAGTTACACGCTTAGCCCGCTTGCGAGCTGGTTTCTTCTCCGAGCCAGCACCAGAACCCTCGGCCTCCGGTTTTACCGCGCCCTTGGCCGCCGCAGTTACACGCTTAGCCCGCTTGCGAGCTGGTTTCTTCTCCGAGCCAGCATCAGAACCCTCGGCCTCCGGCTTTACCGCATCCTTGGCCGCCTCCGCCTTGGGCTCTTCCTGCGCAGCACTGATCTCCTCGGCAGCCTCGGCGGTGAGCGCGGCTCTTGCCACCTGTGCCTCACTTCTGATGTCAATGCGCCAGCCCGTCAAGCGCGCCGCAAGACGAACGTTCTGTCCGGCCTTCCCTATAGCCAGAGAGAGCTGATTGTCAGGAACGATTACGAACGCGCTCTTCGTCTCTTCATTTGTGGTCACCGAGACCACTTTGGCAGGACTCAGAGCTTCCGCGATGAACCGGTTCGCCTCCTCGTGCCAGCGGACGATGTCTATCTTCTCGTCATACAGTTCATTGACGACTGCCTGCACGCGGCTGCCCCGATGGCCGACACACGCGCCTACCGGGTCAACCTTCTCGTCGCTGGACACAACAGCCATCTTCGAGCGCGCGCCGGCCTCGCGAGCCACGGACTTTATGGTCACTATGCCATCGTGTATCTCCGGCACTTCCAGCTCGAAAAGTCGCCTGATCAAGCTCGGATGGCTGCGTGAGACTATGACCTGCGGGCCTTTCGGCGTGCGCCTGACCTCCAGGACATATACTTTTATGCGGTCGTTGAACCTATAGGGCTCCGCAGGCACTTGCTCGCTGATCGGAAGAAGCGCTTCCACCTTCCCGACGTTAACGAACACATGACGCTGCTCCTGGCGTTGGACGGTGCCTGTGATCACTTCGCCTATTCTGTCGCTGAACTCTTCGAAAACGTGCTCGCGTTCAGCTTCACGTATGCGCTGCATGACAACCTGCTTGGCTGTTTGGGCGGCAATCCGGCCAAAGTCCTCGGGGGTGACCTCGACCTCGATCACGCCCTCCACGGAGGCTCCCGGATCTACCTTCAACGCCTCGTCAAGCGCAATCTCGGAATGCTCGTTCACTACTTCGTCAACCACGGTTTTCTCACAGTAGACCCTGAAGCCCACCTTCGATGTCTCGACGCGGAACTTGACATCGCCCGCGGCTGCGAAGTTCTTCTTGTAAGCAGTAACAAGCGCCGACTCCACGGTCTCCAAGAGCACCTCGAGCGGTATCTCTTTCTCTTTTTCGATCGCACGCAGCGCTTCTATGAAATCTCCGTCCATGACACACCTTCCGGCCCGGCCGGTGCTACAACAACATAAAAGAGTGGGCGTGCGACCCACTCTTTCACCAGGCACTAGGCTTAACCCGAAATAAGTATAGCACAAACCCTGAGACAGATGCAAGCATTTTTTGGGCGCACGCAATGCGCTACGCCCATTCGAACCGATCTACGCCCGCTTCGCCGACCAGCAATTGCGTGACGGCTTCGAGCTTCGCTCCCCGCGGGATTGCGACTTCCAGCTTGAAAGCGCGCTTGCCCTCAGCGGGTGCTTCCAGGCTCTTGACCGATTGAATTGAAACCCCCATATCCGCAAGTTTGTTTATCAAAGTCGCCAGGGTCTGCAATTGACGCTCCGACACCTCGACATACAAGGAGCCCCCTGTCCTTTTCACCATCGAGGGCTCGAGACTCCGCATGATAGACAGCGTTATGAACACTATGGCGGTGGCAATCACCGCCACCCAGTAATAAACTCCGCCGATGGCAACCGCCATGCCGATCCCAGCCACAGTCCATAGGCTTGCAGCGGTTGTCAGCCCGCGTACGATGCTGCCCTGGCGCAGTATAGTGCCGGCGCCGAGGAACCCGATTCCGCTCACTATCTGCGCGGCGATGCGGCCCGGATCGCTGCGCGTAGAAGAGAACGACAGCGACACGAGGGTAATCAGGGCCGACCCAAGACACACCAGGATGTGTGTGCGCAGGCCGGCAGGATGCTCATGCACCTCACGCTCGTACCCGACAAAGCCGCCAAGTATCCCTGCCAGAAGGAGCTTGAAACCCATAGAAAGCATCTCTTGCATGTGTCCTCACCTCGCGGTATTAGCCGCGCCAGCATCATAGTTCCTGGATTTTAGCACAAAGGCCGGTTTGGCGCAACGGAACAGGTGACCGCCTCTCGAAAACAGTCTTATGCCATGTCCGCTAACATGTCCGCTAAGCAGATTCATCCGGCTGCCTTTGCGAGGACTTAGTCCTGCGCGTTTTCGAACCCCCGGGTGCGGCTTCCCGCGGGGCCCCAGGCTTCTCCGGACGTTCGCCACTTCCGAGGTAAAGCTGGATGCCCTTGCTCGCTATCAGAGAGCCGGCCAGCGTCATCACGAACAGCAGGACTAGTCTCACCAAAGCCGCGGCCAACGCATTCCCCAATCCCGCACCGGTAAGCGATGGGCTCTGTCCTCCTCTCGGGGAGAGAAGCTCATCGGCCGGCGACGTGAACATGGTATAAGCTACCCCGAAGACGAATAGCAGCACAACCACACCCAGCGCGAAGACGGCCATGCCAACGACACGCGCACGCTTATCCATAAACCACCTCCGTCTGCTTTCGTCTAGTACCCGGACCTCTCGCTGCCCTGTACCGGGTCTTCAGAATAGCACGGAAGCCGACGACTTTGCAAACACGCAAACGGCCTGACGGGAGAACGCTGTGGGAGCCTACCCGCTGTATCAAACTAGCAACCGTCAAGCAAGAACCGGAAGGGCAAAACAAAGCCAATGTCGAAGTAATGAAAGAAAGGCGGGCTCTGGTTAGCACAAGGCTCGTCGTCTTAGCCTCAGTGCTGGCGAGAGGTTTAGCTATTCGCAGCAACTGGAAATCTCCCCTGTGGGAAGCGAGTTAGCACAGAAGTCTTTTGGCTAGCGACGTGAAACTAGATGCAAGTCTTGACAAGCTAGTCTGGTGATACTATAATCTTCGATGCCTTGGTATGACTATGCCCAGGCATAGCCGTCGCACTTCCACTCGTTGGTAGATCAAGCCAGTGAAGGAGGGATGGGCGGTGTCAACGTACCGACGATCAGTTGGTCGCTGGCTGGCAAAGTATGTAAGCATTCTTATTGTGAAGGGCCTGCCTCGCTTGGCGGAATCAGGGAAGCTCGAACGGGGACTCGTGATGCTCGCCTCTGTTGCCCGGGCCATCCCTTCCGAACAGAAGCACCGCATTCAAGTGGAGCAGTTCAGGGAGGCCCTCATGGCAGGCCATCCCGCACTCGAAGTCGCAAGGCGCATCGTACTGCGGTCTCATCCCAGGTATCTCCAGGCTTTCTTCCGAAACCTTTGGTTGCCGTGGTGGGAGAACAGTAGGAAGCACCAGGAGTTCCTGAAGCGCGAGGGTTTCGAGCCGCCGCAGCTCGCCGTAATCTCGCCGCTGAAGCAGTGCAATCTCCAGTGCACGGGCTGCTACGCCAACGCTGTCACCAGCGGCCAGGAGGAGCGGCTGGATTTCGAGACGATGGATCGCATAGTGACGGAGCTTAAGTCGTTCGGCACGTCGCTGATAGTGTTTACAGGCGGCGAGCCGACCCATCCGCTGATATGGCCCACGGTCAAGAAGATTTGCGCCAAGCACGGCGACAGCGCGTTCATGATGTACACGAATGGCACACTGCTCGATGACGACAAAGTACAGGACCTAATCGAGCTGGGGAATCTGTCGCCCGCCATCAGCATAGAAGGTTGGGAAAGAGAGACTGACGAGCGGCGCGGGAAGGGCGTCTACGACAAAGTCATGGATGCGATGGACCGCCTGCGCGAGGCGGGCGTTCTCTTCGGCTTTTCTCTGACCTATACGAGCAAGAACTTCGAGGTGGCAACCAGCCCGCGCTTCATGAACCACTTGATGGAAAAGGGCTGTGTTTACGGCTGGTATTTCATGTACGTACCCGTCGACAGGGAGCCGGATTTGGACATGCTGGTGACGCCCTGGCAGCGCGACAGAATACGGCAGTTCACCTGGGATATGCTCCGGCATAAGGGGCTGTTCATCGCCGACTTCTGGAACTCAGGCCCGATGTCCAAGGGGTGCATCGCCGCCGGCAGGTATCTGCACATCAACAACAGGGGCGACATCGAGCCGTGCGTCTTCTTCAAGTTCACCACGCACAATATCCACAGCTCGAAGCTGATAGACGCACTGCGCTCTCCGCTGTTCGCCGAGATTAGAAAGGCGCAGGAGCGCCAGTCGAACCCGCTCACGCCGTGCCAGTTCATGGACAACCCATCTGATGGCAAGCGTGCGGTGGAAATCGCGGGCGCTAGGGCAAGCGAGGAGGGCGGAGAGGAGCTGCTCGGCCCGAAGATATTCCCGTTCCTCGAGAAGTGGTCCACGGAGTACAGGGAACGTTACGCCGAGCCGGCATGGCTCGAGAGCGGCGACTACGCCTGGTTCGACCACGTATACTGCGGCCCGGGCTGGCTGGCTCCGGCGATATGCGCGAGAGTCCAGGGCGAACCCGTGGAGGCCGTGCATCCAGGGGCGTAAGGCCCGCCAGGCTCGATTCCAGAATGGCTAAATCCTCGGCTGGCTGTACCCGCGCACGCCGTATCCCTCCTGTGCGCACTCAATCGCCGTCCGGTGGAGCAACTCCCGCGCCACGAGAACGCGCGCGTACATTTCCTCAGGAGTCAGGCCATCACGGAGGCCATACCGTCAACGTCTCCCATTGTTGGAAACACCGCAGTCAACTGAATCGTTCATGCTGAGATGCCGTCAATCCAAAACCGCGAAATCGGGGTGCCACCACACCAGCTCATGGCTAAATTCAACCAAGCTTGGACGCACACCTTCGTGCGATGGCAAATCAGCGGGCTCCGCATGGGGCAGAGCTTGACAACACAGGCACATGGGCGGTATATTCGGAGTGCCTGCAGACTGCGGAGTCATGCGCATGAATGAGAAGGTCTTGATAGTAGACGATGAGGCGTTGATAGCCGATTCGGTTGACTACGCCCTGCGGAAGGAAGGCTTCCAGGTAATCACGGCGCGAGACGGCGCCCAGGCGCTTGCGATGGCCAGAGAGCAGCAGCCCGACGTGGTGATTCTGGACATCATGCTGCCCGTGATGAGCGGACTCGATGTCTGCCGGGCGATCCGGAGCGAGAGCAGCATGCCCATCATCATGCTCACCGCAAAGACCGAAGAGGTTGACCGCGTCCTCGGGCTCGAACTGGGCGCAGATGACTACGTGATAAAGCCGTTCAGCATGCGGGAGCTGATCGCCCGGACAAAGGCGGTGCTTCGACGGTCGCAGATGGCACGCGACGGCGGGAAGCGCGACGTGATAAAGGCCGGCGACCTCGTCGTGGATTGCAGACGCCGCGTGGTACGAGTGCGCGACAAGACTTTGCATCTGCCCCTGAAGGAATTCGAGCTGCTCCGCGTTCTGGCTAAGAACAAAGACAGGGTGCTGACCAGAGAAGTGCTCCTGGAGAGCGTCTGGGCGGAAGACGCCTACGACAATACACGGACTCTGGATGTTCACATCCGGTGGCTCAGGGAGAAAATCGAGGATGACCCCAGCTCCCCGAAGCGAATCATGACTATCCGCGGCGTCGGCTACACGTTAGTAGGACACAGCGATGACGGGCCAGATTAGGTGGAGACTGACATTCACATATCTGATCGTGATATTCATCGCGATGTCCATCCTCGGCTGGATACTCTCCTACCTGGTTGAGCGCCAATTCGTCCACGAAGTTCGCGTTGCTTTGAACGCCCACGCACAGATTTTTCGGAGCCGGATTGAGGAGAGCTTTCAAAAGGGCGTTAAGCCAGGCGATCTGAACGGCATATGCCGGCTTCTGAGCAGCAAGATCCGCGCGCGCATCACAGTCCTTGACAAGGATGGCGCGGTGCTCGGCGACAGCGAGAACGGCCTGATCGAGGCCGGAGGCAGCGAAACTCCGGAATCAATAAGGGAGCCTCGAGAAGGATTCGGCTGCCGGATTTGCCACAGCGAGGTGCGAGACCCCAGGACGATCACGGTTGCCGTTCCAGTGATTCGCGGCGGCAAGACTGTGGGCGCCGTGAAGCTCTCCGCCTCCCTCTACGAAGCAAAGCAGGCGGCAGCCAGGACCCGACGGATAATCCTCGCCAGCCTCGTGGTCACCAGCCTCATTGTCGCCGGGGTGACGATGCGGCTCGCAGCCAGCATCGCGGAGCCTGTCAGCCATATGAACGAGATGGCCCGGTGCATGGCGTCCGGCGACTTGAGCCAGCGAGTGCAGGCCGGCTCGCGAGACGAGGTGGGGCAGCTCGCCGAGAGCCTGAACCTCATGGCCGACCATCTGCAAGCCAACCTGGATCAGCTCGACCAGGAGAGGGACAAGATGGAAACCATCCTGACCTCAATGGCGGACGGCATCGTCGTCACCGACAGGTCTGGGGCGATTATCCTCTTCAACCGAGCTGCTGAGAGGCTTTTCGGATTCAGTTCGGACCAGGTAATCGGGAAGCAGATAGAGGCGCTGACAGCCCTGCCGGAGATTGCTGATATGGCTCGCCGCATGCTCTCGGGCGGAAAGCCGCTTCGCAAGGAGCTCAGGACAGCAGTGCCGGCTGACCGCATTCTCGACGTGCATGCAGCGGCCGTCCACGATCGGAAAGGCGACATAGCCGGCAGCGTGTGCATCCTGGCGGATGTCACCGAGGTCCGACGCCAGGCTGGGATCAGAAAGGACTTCGTCGCCAACGTGAGCCACGAGCTCCGGACGCCCGTCGCTTCCATTAGGGCACTTGTGGAGGCACTGCAGTCCGGCGCCTGGGAAGACTCCGCCGTAGCCGAACGGTTCCTGAACAGCCTGGATGCGGAGGCCGAAAGACTATCCCTTCTCCTAAACGACCTACTCAACCTCTCCGAGCTTGAGTCCGGCAAGACGCAGCCGAAGCGGGCCATCGTGCCTCTCAAGCGGATCGCCGAGGAAGCGGCAGCCGGTCTGTCGGAAAAGGCAAAGCAGTACGCCGTGCGCGTATCGGTGGATATTCCGCCTGATATGACCGCATACGTGGACAAACGGCAGATGCTGCAGGTCTTACAGAATCTGATAGACAATGCGGTCAAGTATACGGGGGAAGGCGGCTCCGTGGACATCACGGGCGCTGAAAGCGACGGGGAGGTCATGCTGAGCGTCAGGGACACCGGAGTCGGCATCCCGCCTTCAGACCTCGACCGCATTTTCGAGCGCTTCTACCGCGTGGATAAAGCCAGGTCCAGGCAACTCGGAGGCACGGGCCTTGGTCTATCCATCGTGAGAGACATCGTAGACGCGCATGGGGGACGGATCACGGTAGACAGCCAGGTTGGCGCAGGCAGCACATTCACCATTGCGCTTCCGAAGGTCTTGCCGGACAGCGATACGTACACTGGATGACGGGGTCAGGCAGCCTTGGCCTGCCGGACTTGGTGCTTGCCCGCGTACGCGCGGCGGAAGGCCTCCAGTACCGCGATATCCACAGGCGTTTCGGCATCATGCTGCAGGATTTCGATCGCTGCGCTGTCAGAGAGCGAGGGCCTATACCGCTGGTTCGAGACTAGGCGGTCAAAGGCATCTACGAGCGCGATTATGCTTGCGGCTTCTGCCGGTCTGCCGCCGGACATCTGATCCCTGGTGGTAGGATCCGCGACGCGCTGATTGAACTCACGGAGGAACTCCGCCACGTTCAGCGCTAACGCCGATTCCGGGATCCGCGATCTGTCCGTGTGATGGAGCAGCGCCGCGAGCCTCAGCGCCTCTACGTCGCCTGTCTCCCAGCCCATAGCCTTCGCCGTCATTGCGCAGAGCATCTCCACGCGGCGGCAGTGCTGTTGTTCCTCGTGGTTGTGATCGCTTGCCGCTATCAAGAGACACTCTACGGCTACGTCAACGGTATCCTCATGCCCCATTAAGCCACCCACTCCCTTAACTTGTCTGGTGAACCAACTAGATTATCGGTCAGCGGCCCTCCGTTCAGCAGTCTGTCCAGCGTGAATCCTACGGGAACTTAAGCCCTTGCCAGAGCCGTCCAATTAGTAGGCACCACGGGGGCACTAGCGCCGGGGCACCAGCATGCACGGGCATGGAAATATTCGGCCCCTGGGCCGACCTGTGTAGGTTTTGCGCTAAAAACCTTGACTTCAGGCGGCCATTTCTGTATACTCATTCAGGGCCATTCACCTATCCCGCAAACTGGCCGCCGAGGTGAACGAATTGAAGCTGAAGATCGGACTTCCGAAGGGCAGCCTTCAGGATGCGACATTCGCGATACTGAAGAAAGCAGGCTGGGATTTCCGTGTGAACAGCCGTTCATACATGCCCTCGTGTGACGACGACGAGATTGATGCCCTGCTGGTCAGGCCGCAGGAGATCCCACGCTATGTGGGCGACGGCATCCTGGATGTCGGACTGACCGGTAAGGATTGGATAGTAGATTCCGGCGCAGACGTCATCGAGGTGGCCGACCTGTTGTACAACAAGGCGACTCTGAGGCCGCTTCGCGTGGTGGTGGCCGTCAAGGAAGATTCGGACATACGCGAGGCGAAGGACCTTCAGGGCAAGCGCATATCCACGGAATACGTCAACCTTGCGAAAAGGTGGCTCGAAAGCAAGGGAGTATCCGCGCAGGTCGAGTTCTCCTGGGGCGCATGCGAGGTGAAGGTTCCTGAGCTGGCGGATGCCATAGTGGTAAACACCGAGACGGGCAGCTCGCTCCGAATGCATGACCTGCGGGTGATCGAGACGATCCTCGAATCCACCGCCAGGCTTATCGCCAACAAGAAGTCCTGGCAAGACCAGTGGAAGCACAACAAGATCGAGAACCTCGCCATGCTCCTGCAGGGGGCTCTCAACGCCGAGCAGCTCGTTGGATTGAAGATGAACGTACCTCGGGAGAGGCTGCAGGACGTGATAGCCACTCTACCCGCTTTGAAGAAGCCAACTTTGTCGCCCCTGAGCGACGAAGGCTGGGTGGCTGTTGAAATAGTCGTGGACGAAAAGGTGTCCAGAGATTTGATCCCTAAGCTGCGACGCGCGGGGGCCGAAGGGTTGGTCGAATACCCGCTGAACAAGGTAGTCTACTAGGGTTCGCGGTCATGCCGCGTACCTGATTGAGGGTCTCTGAGATGCAGTGCAAGAATTGTGGCACCGTAAACGACGCGAATAGCAAGTTCTGCAAAGAATGCGGCCGAAAGCTCGAGTCGCCTGCGCCGCGGCAGGCGCTGACCCCTGACGCACACGTCAGAATCGGCGAGCTGATCTACAACGCATACAAGCACAGGGAAGCAGGGAGAATCCAGGAAGCCATTCTCGCGTGCCAGGGAGCACTGGCGCTGAACGATGGGAGTGCCTCGGCCCACGCGCTTCTCGGCTCGCTATATCAGTTGAAGGGCGACATCCCGGCCGCGATCCGGGAATACGAGCGGGCCGTCGAGCTGAATCCTCGGAGCGACACCGATCACCAGAAGCTCGAAGAGTTGAGAGGCGGGCGGGCTGCGCCGCCGCTCTCCGGCTCCGCGAAGCTGGCCAAAGAACTGAGGCCGTACTTGCCCTATGCGGCTGCGGTGGCGGGTCTTTGCATCGTGCTGGCGTTCGGCCTGGCGATGATATGGACTCCCGCCGAGACATTAGAAAAAGGCACAAAGCAACCGACGAGTACGTCGCCCCGCGCAGGTACCCCGCAGGCGACACCCGCCCAGCCTTATGCGCAGCCCCGGTATCCGCAGGGGCAGGCATTCCCCGGCTACCAGCAGCCCTACCCAGGAGGCGTGAAACCCGGCGAGCGGGGCTGGACGCCGAGACAACCGAGCAGCCCAGTTTCGCCAAGGCGCGCGGAGACACCGGTGCCTGAGACCCGGCGCCCCGTCACAAGCCCACCAGCAGGTGGACAGCGTATGCCGACCCGGAAGCAGCCTCCGGTAATCGTGCCCGTAATCGAAGGAAACGAGAAGCCCTCTGCGTCCAAGACGCCCGCAGTGACAGGCACTCCGACGGAGTCTGCGGGCGACCCGGAAGAGAGGGCGCTCAGACTGCAGCGGGAGGGCAGATACCAGCAGGCCATTAGCGCATACCGAGAGTCGCTGAACCGGACGAGCGATCCCGGCCGGTTGTATCAGCAGATCGCCCTGTGCTACCAGCGAACCGGACAGCATGACATGGCGGTTGACAACTACAACCGCGCAATCAGCTCATATCGCGATCAACTAGCGGCCGGGCGGGATCCGGCGGAGGTGCAGAGGAACATCAGATCGTGCGAGGCTGGCATCCAGGTCAGCCGCAAACAGGCGCGTTGAAGGGAAAGTGCATGAAAAGGTTCTTGCCCCTCATATTGGCGGCGGTCATCGTTCTAGCACCGGCTGCCGCCGTGTCAGCAGCCAAACCTCCGGCCGAGGTATTACCGCTCGCGCTCGCGCTCGCGTTCGCAAATCCGGTCGGCGACAGCCAAGCTCCGAGTGACCCGGAAGTGGTCGTAGCGGTTATCGAGCATTTGAGGGCCGCGGGCCAACTGGATGTCCTTCCCTTTAACCGCGATTTGCCGATCGTCACCCGCGCCGTGATCGAGCGGCGCTTGAGCCAGCAAACTCTCAACCAGAGCTCGGACCCATGGAAAGCGATTCAGATAGCGGCTGCCGTAGGCGCCCGATACGCGCTGTGCATCCAAGGATCGGTGCTTGGCTCGAAGATCACCATCTCTCTGCAACTTGTGAAGACGCCCGGCGGAGAGCGCTGGGCATCCATCTCGGAGGGCGAGATTGCGCCCGGCGGGTCTGGATATGAAGTGAACCGCAGCAACGCGATCATGACCGCGGCTAGTTCGGCGGTGTCGCAGCTCATAATCGCCGCTTTCGGCGAAAAAGCTGCGCTGGACGCGGCTGCTGCGGCCACCAATGCTGCGACCGCAAGGCCAACGGATGTCGCCCCTGCCCCGAAGAGGACCGAGCAGACCAGAGATACCGCCGCCGAGTATGCAAGTCTCATGAAGCAGGCTGAGGCAGACGTGGCCGCGAGCGACCTGCCCAACGCCGTCATGGACTTGAGGAGAGCGATCAATCTCAAGCCCGAGGAACCCGCATCAAGAGTGCAGTTGGCTCAGATTTACTCGCAGATGGGAATGACGGCGGAGGCCGCGGATGAATGCAAGCGGGCGCTGCTTTTCAGCAAGGACAGCGCGGCCGTGCGCGACATGCTGGCCAAGTTCTATGCGGCAAGCGGCGCGTTGGCAGAGGCAGTTGAGCTGACCCAGGAAATCGTTCGACTGGAACCGAACAACGCGGAGGCCCGCCTGACCCTAGGAGATCTCTATTGGAATCAGGGCAAGGTGGAGGATGCAGCGGGCGCATACGAAGAGGCATCCAAGCTGGCCCCAGCAAATCCCGTCCCACACGAGCGTCTCCAGAGGCTTTGCGCCGCGCGCAAGATGTACACACAGGCGCTGGAACACTTGCTGCAGGCAAGGATGCTCGCCGCAGGTACCGAGTCAGCCGGCTCGAAGCGGTATGAAGTCATTGGGCAGATAATCCAGGATGAGTTCGGCACTGTCGTGGGTAGATTGGAAAGGGCCGGCGATGATTACGCCAACGATAAGATCGGCAGGGAAGACTATTACAAGGAATGCAAGGATGCCACCAATCGGATAGACTCACTGGCGAGCTTCTTGTCAACCCAGACTGTGCCGAAAGATTACAAGGAAGCGTATCCTCACGGCGTGTTGGCGGTGAGCTTGCTGGCACAGGCGGCTGGATACATGGCGTCGTACCTGGAAACAGAGAAGCGGTATTACGCGGAACAAGCGGGTCTGCTCCGTGCAGAGGCGAGGACCGAGCTGAACCTGTTCACCGCCGCGATGCCCAAGACCTAGGGCGACAGAACGGGCGGCTGACCGAGTTGCGAGGTTCGAAAGGCCTGCAGACATTTGCGTTGGCTCAGCCATGACGTGGATGCGCAGCTTTTGGCAAGGCTGGAGTATGAACGAGATCGCCTCACTGGGGAAGATCATAATCTTCGTCGGCCTGGCGGTGGTGATACTTGGCGCGATCGTCCTGCTGCTGGCGCGGCTGACGGGAGGAAAAGGCACGCTGCTGCCGGGCGACATAGTCATTCGCCGGGACAACGTCACGATATATTTCCCTATCGTCACCATGCTCGTTGTGAGCATCATCCTGACGCTTCTGGCCTGGATCGTTGTGACATTCCGAAGATGAGGCTCCCGGCATATGCGCCTTAGCGAGTTCGACTACAGCCTGCCGCCCGAGTTTATCGCCCAGGAACCTCTGGCGGAACGGGACAAGTCGAAGCTGTTGGTCCTGCACCGCGATTCGGGAAAGATCGAGCACAGGCGCTTTTACGACATTCCCGAATATCTGCGTCCCAGCGATCTGCTCGTGATGAATGACACGGAGGTTACCGCGCTGCGATTGAGGGGAGCGAAACCCACCGGCGGGAAGGTGGATGTCCTGCTCCTCCGCGAGCTCGGAGGAAACCGGTGGGACGCTCTGGTCAGGCCCGGCAGGCGAGTCAACGTCGGCGCGACCATATTGTTCGGGCAAAACGAGCTATCTGCGAGTGTGACGGAACGCACAGAGGGCGGCGGAAGGATTCTCGACTTCGGAGATGCGCCCGGAACCGCGGAGGCGATCAGGCGGCTCGGCGAGGTGCCCCTGCCACCGTATATACACGCTGCGCTCAGGGACGTGAGCCGCTATCAGACGGTCTACGCCTTGGAACCCGGGTCCGCGGCAGCGCCGACGGCGGGACTGCATTTCACGCCTGAATTGCTCGCGGACCTGCGGGCGATGGGCGTCGGGACGGCGTCCATCACCCTGCACATAGGGCTCGCAACCTTCAGGCCCGTTCGTGCGGAGATCATCAGCGAACACGTGATGCACAGGGAGGTTATCTCAATCCCGCAGGAAGCGGCTGAGGCCGTCAACTCGGCGCAAGCGCGGATAATCGCCGTGGGCACGACCACCGCCCGCGCGCTAGAGAGCGCGGCCATCGGCAAGCGCCGTATCGCCGCAGTTGACGGCGAGACGAGTTTGTTCATTACGCCCGGCTACGAGTTCAAGGTTCTCGACGCGCTGGTGACCAATTTCCATATGCCGAGGTCAACCCTGCTGATCCTCGTAGCGGCGTTTGCAGGGCGCGACTTGGTCATGCAGGCATATGAGGAAGCGAAGAAGGAGAATTACAGGTTTCTCAGCTTCGGAGACGCGATGCTGATCGTGTGACGGGGAACCTAGTATGTGAGGGAGTAATGGAGTAGTGGAGTATCGGAGTAATGGGTTTCAAGAGTCGGCAGTCTGAGCTAATCTTGGGCGTTGAGACAGCACGGTTTAGGAGGCACAAGTTCCATGCGCAGCCTTGAAGAGTGGACTAAGTACCTGGAGCAGCAGGAGCAGGATCTGCAACGTACGTTGAGCGGCGAGACAACGCCGGATAAGGCAGGACAGGGCCGCGAGCAGCCGGCAGAGGCCGCATCTCCGCCCATTCGGGAACCCGCCAGAGCAACTTCCAGCCAGCCTCCGCGACCGGACGGCGCTCAGCGCGCTTCCAGGCAGGAAGGGCAGCAAGCGCCTCGCGGATCGGCGAACACCGTCGAGCGCAGCGAACTTCATGCGGCCGTCCGACTGCGGAAGAAGCTCGTTGCGGACGTCGCCCAAGGCGAAACGGCCCAAGGATCCTACAAGAACTTCAAGGAGACCCGCGAGCAACTGCTGGAGAGGCTGCTCGATCCCTCGCTGACCCTGGAGGATACGGCTCGGATTCTGAACGTGTGCCCGACCACAGTTCGACGTTACACCAACCGGGGACTGCTGAAGCACTTCCGCACTGCCGGCAATCAGCGCAGATTTCGATTGTCGGACGTGCTGGCCTTTCTGGAATCGCAGACGTCTGGTGAGAGGACTTCGGATCGAAGCTAAAGCGCTCACGGCGTGAAACGGCATGCGAGCGAGGATCGCCGGCGTTGTCCCGATTGAGGATGCGGTCGAATGAGAATCGGCATATTCAGCGAGAGCTACGAGCCGGTGCTGAACGGCGTCACAGTCTCGATCCTGACGCTGACAAAGGAGCTGAAGCGCCTCGGCCACCATATCTGGGTCTTCGCACCCGGCTATCGCGGCCATAAGGATATCGAGAACAGGGTATTCAGGTTCCCATCGTTACGCACGTACAAAGCCCGCGATTACCCGCTTGCGATACCGTACCTCCCTCGCCTTCCTGAGCGGGTGAAGGATCTCGACCTGGACATCATCCACACTCATACGCCCTTTATGCTCGGCTGGCTCGGTCTCCGGCTGGCAAAGCGGCTGAACATCCCCATTATCTCGACCAACCACACCTGGTACACTGAGTACGCGCATTACTTCCCTCTCTCACCCACAGCGGTGACTCGATCGTTCATCGTAAGGATGCTGCGACGCTATTACAACCAGTGCGACGGGGTGGTCGTGCCTTCGAGTCCGATTGCGGAATTGCTCCGGGGTTACGGCGTGCATACGCCTATGCACGTGATCCCAACAGGGAATTCGCTCGATACCGGCAGGGATTCGGAAGCGCGCTCCAGGATTCGGGCCGAATGCAGCATCCCAGCCGACGCGAGGGTGCTCCTGTACGTAGGCCGGCTCGCGCGGGAGAAGAATCTCGAACTGCTCTTTGAGGCATTCGAGCGTCTCGCCCGCAAACACGGCGATGTCTATCTCCTCGTCGTAGGAGGCGGCCCCTACGAGGCTGCATGTAGAAGCGCGGCGTCGAAGCTTCAATCCGGGGAACGCATCGCATTCACCGGACACCTGCCCAGGGAACTCGTGGCGAAGTACTACTCGGCCGGCGACCTGTTCGCTTTCCCGTCCACGACCGAAACCCAGGGGCTGGTGCTCGCGGAGGCTCTGGGAGCCGGAATCCCCTGCGTCGCAGTCAATGCGGGCGGCAGCCCCGAGATGCTGGCGGACGGCGAGGACAGCTTGCTGACCGAAGACGATGCCGACGACTTCACAGAGAAGATTGACAGGCTGCTCACCGACCGGGAACTTATGGAGCGTTTCTCTGCACGGGCAGTGGAGAGCTCCAGCCGTTTTTCGCCGTATGAAATGGCGCTCCGCACGCTCGACGCCTACGAATCCGTCCGGGTGCAGAAGAGAGGAGCAGAGGCTGGATAAGTGCCTCATGCCACCATGATATATGTGACCATGTAGGTTTGTCAAACATGTGTTACACCACCTCCTGGTAATGACGGAGCATCTGGGATGCGGAGCGCCACCCATGGGCCATCAGCGGCTGGCGGTTGGATTCTCCAAGGTAGCGGTTGAACTGGTCTTTGATATACTGCAGCGAGTAGAACGTTCTGTCTTTGTAGAATCTCTCCTGGTCGGTCCGGTGGGATCTCTCCACCTTACCGTTGTGGCGGGGAGTGGCCACCGCGATCGGCTTGTGTTGGATGCCTTCCTGGGCCAGGTACACCTCGAAGGCAGACAGCTTCTTTGCACCTTGAAGGCGGCTGGTGAACTCAGGTCCGTTGTCGGTCTGTATGCAACTGATCTCGAACGAAAACCGTTTCCGTAGTTCCTTGACAAAGTGGGTGGAGTTCCAGGCGGAGAGCTCGTCGTAGATAGCAGCATATCTCCACCTGGTGCATTCATCTATCGCGGTGTACTGGTAGAGATTCGCTTTAGCCAGACTGCCCACCAGGCACTCCTTAGGAACGTACTTCACGTCTATCTGGAAGCGTTCCCCGGGGATCTGGATCGGCTCATAGGGCTTTGGTTTGCGCCTGCGTTTCTTTGTGGGAGGAGGGATGACACCTTCCCTCCGAAGCAGTCTGTAGAGGCCGGTG
>DATKXU010000011.1:0-46644 GCA_035528905.1 Armatimonadota bacterium | reverse complement strand
GCCACCGTCCCCAACCTTGAAGGCGCGCCGCAATTGTGTTAGAATACGCTATCGTGTGCGGTCAGGCGAGGCGCAGGCGAATCCTGCCCTGGACCTGCGGCACGATTCGTTCGACACTTACGCAGGCGGCAAAAACCGTTTGGCCCTTGTATGAGGATATCATGCCTATTGTAGTGGGCGTCAGTTTCAAGAAGGTTGGCAAGGTCTACTACTTCGACCCCGGCGGCCTCGACCTCCGCGAGGGGGACTTTGTGATTGCGGAGACGGCCCGGGGCATCGAGTTTGGCGAGGTAATGCTTGAGCCCAAGGACGTGCCGGATGAGGAGATCGTTCCGCCGCTGAAGAAGGTCGTTCGCAAAGCCACCGGCGGCGACATGGAGCAGGAGGAGTCGAACAGGCGGAAGGAGAAGCAGGCGTTCGGCACTTGCCAGGATAAGATACAGGCCCACAGCCTTCCGATGAAACTGATTGACGCCGAGTACTGCTTCGACGGCTCTCAAGTGACCTTCTATTTCTCAGCCGAGACCAGAGTGGATTTCAGGGAGCTGGTGAAGGATCTAGCGGGCACGCTCAAGACGAGAGTCCAGCTCCACCAAGTAGGCGTGCGCGACGAGGCCAAGCTCTTCGGCGGAATGGGCTCATGCGGCAGGGCTCTCTGCTGCTCGAGCTTCCTCAGCGGCTTCGATCCGGTGTCCATGAAGATGGCCAAGGAGCAGAGCCTGTTCCTGAACCCGCTGAAGTTCTCAGGATTATGCGGGAAGTTGATGTGCTGTCTGAAGTTCGAGTATCCGATATACAAGGAAGTGAAGTCCAGGCTTCCTGCGGTCGGCTCCATCGTGATGACTCCGAAAGGCGGCGGCAAGGTTGTCGAGGTGAATGTGATCAAGGAGACTGCCGCCGTACAGCTTGAGGATGGCATAGTTCTGCAGTGCGCCGCAAGCGATATCATCCGAGAGGCTGCGGCTGAGGACAGCGTCTCCGGCTCTCATGCGCGCGAGGCGGCCGAGTCTCCACCGAAAGCTGATGACGGTGGCTCGACAGAGGAGGAGGCGTAGGAGAGAGCGATGCCCGTATACGAGTTCGAATGTCTCAAATGCCGAACGAGGTTTGAGAAGCTGTGCGGGATGGGCGCGGGTGTCGCGGGTGTCTGCTGCCCCAGTTGCCAGAGCAGCGACGTGAAGCGTTTGATATCATCGTTCTACTCCAGGAGCAGCAGCGGAGGCGGATCGGCTCCGTCCTCATCCGGTTGCAGCGCCTGCAGCAAGTCCAGTTGTGCCGGATGTAAGTAGGGAAGACTGCGGTCTATCGTCTGTGCTGCCTCACAGGGGGACTAGCGCGTTGTCCGACAAGGTTTTCTATATCACCACCCCGATCTACTACCTTACCGACGTCCCGCACGTGGGAAATGCATCCACTACCATTGCCGCCGATGTAGTTGCCAGGTTGAAACGCCTTCAGGGCCATAAGGTGCTCTCCGCCACGGGCACGGATGAGAACGCCATTAAGGTCGCGGAGGCGGCAGACGCACAGGGCTTGCCCACACAGGAGTTTGTGGATAACATAGTTCCGCGATGGACGGAAGCCTGGGGCCGGATGCACATCGCCTACGACGATTTCATCCGCACGACCGAGCCGAGGCATCGTGCGGTCGTCGAAGCCGCCTTCCAGAAGCTGGTCGCCCAGGGCGACATCTACAAGGACGTGTACAAGGGCTGGTACTGCGTCTCGGACGAGACCTTCTTTCGTGAGGCCGAGGTTGCGGACGGCTTTTGCCCGAACCCCGAATGCAGGAAGCCCGTTCGCTGGGTGGAAGAGGAAAACTACTTCTTCCGCCTATCCGCCTATGCCGACCGCCTTCTCCAATACATAGACGAACACCCCGACTTCCTCGGCCCTGAGTCCAGGAAGAACGAAGTGGTCAGCTTCATCAAGGCCGGGCTGAGGGATGCGTGCATGACCCGCAAGGCATACGGCTGGGGCATACTCGTCCCCGGCGATCTGAAGCAGGTGATCTACGTCTGGTTCGACGCCCTCCTGAACTACCTGACCGTGGCCGGCTATCTTTCGGACGAGAAGAAGTTTTCGGAGACGTGGCCTGCTGATGTGCAGCTCGTCGGTAAGGACATCTTTGTGCGCTTCCATTCCACCCTTTGGCCCGCGATGTTGATGGCGCTGGGTGTGGATCAGCCGAGGCGAATCTTCGCCCACGGTTTCTGGACGGTTGAGGGCGAGAAGATGTCGAAGTCCAAGGGCAATGCGGTCTCCCCCGTCACGGTGGCGGAGGATCTCGCCGCTATGTCCGGAGCCGATGTGGATGTTGCTGTGGATGCCGTCCGATACTACCTCATGCGCGAGGTAACTTTCGGGCTGGACGGCGATTTCTCTGTGGGCGGCCTCATCGGAAGGTTCAACTCCGACCTCGCCAACGATCTGGGCAATCTGCTGAACAGGACGCTGCCGCTGCTGCATAAGCACCGCGGCGGGATCGTGCCACAGCCGGATGATCGAGAGACGCAGGCCTTCAGCGATCTGGTCACCGCCACAGCCAACGAGGTCGCCAATCACATAGACCGTCTGCAATTCAGCGAGGCTCTTCAGGCGATTTGGGCTGTGATCGGCCGCGCGAACAAATACATGGAGGAGCAGGCGCCATGGAAGCTGGCGAAGGATGAGACATGCCGCGCCAAGCTGGACACGGTGCTCTATACGGTGCTTGAGACAGTGCGCGCCATAGCCATTCTGATTCAGCCGTTCATGCCGTCGGCGGCAGAGGCGATCTGGGAGCAGTTGGGCATCGAGGAGCCTCTCGCCAGTCAGAAGTGGGTTGACGCGGAGACCTGGGGCCGGCTGAAGCCTGGAACGCATACGCGGTCGCCGAAGCCGATATTCCCCAGGGTAGACACAAGGCGCGCGGCTGCCGAACCAGCGCCGATAGAGGAGGAACAGGTGGAGCAGATATCGTTCGACGAATTCAAGAGGCTCGATCTCAGGGTAGGCAAGATCGTCGCTGCCGACAGAGTTCCCGGCGCGAGCAAGCTTCTTCAGCTGACCGTGGACATCGGGGCCGAACTGAGGCCCATGGTGGCAGGGATTGCGCAGTGGTACAGTCCGGAGGAGCTAGTCGGGAAGCAGGTCGTCGTGATAGCGAACCTTGCGCCGGCCACAATCCGGGGTGTCGAATCGAGGGGAATGCTGCTAGCCGCAGACGTTGACGGGACAGCAGTGCTGCTCGAGCCGGATAAGGAAGTTCCTCCGGGTTCGACGGTCAGGTAGGACGCAGCTACTCGATGCGCCTGGCGCCTGCGTAGTGGCGCCGGTAGTAGTCCGTATTTAGATTGTCAACGCGAACCCCCCGGCGATGTGTGGAGGCGTGGATGAATTTCCCATTCCCAATGTAGATGCCTACGTGGGAGATCCCGCGCCGGTATGTGTTGGCGAAGAATAGGACGTCGCCGGGCTGGAGATCGGACTCGGCGACCAGCTTTCCGTGTTTGAAGAGCGCCCGCGAGTCGTGCGGGAGCTTTATGCCCTTGGTGCCATAGACAAACTTCACAAAACCGGAGCAGTCAAAGCCGCGGCCGGAGGAACCTCCGTGCCTGTACCTCGATCCTCGGTAGGCCAAGGCGGTGCGCACTAGGTCGTGTCTCCGCGACCACGACGAATCGCCGGCCGGCAGGGCCTGCCCGCTGTCCTCTAGAGTTGCTGCGTCCGCCTGGACCCAGCCTGTCCTCCCATCCGCCAGCTTGATGTTGAACTTCTGGCCGTCTCTGCCCAGGACTACGAACCGCTCGCCCTTCGCCACCGTCGCAATTCGCTTGCCATCGGATGTGACTTCCAGGCGGTCTGTCGTTGCATGTCCGTACGTGACCGGCCGGGACGCTGGGACGCTGACTTTGGAGGGTATCGTGAGAATCCGGCCTGCGCGGATTAAGTTGGGAGAACGTAAGCGGTTCGCCTTCTGAAGGGCGGTAATAGTGGTGCCGAACCTCTTGGCTATCAAATGTAGGGTGTCTCCCCTGCGGACCTTGTAGGTCTGCGCAGCGAAACACTCTCCTGCGAACAACAACAGAACTGCAACTGCTGCCAAGCCAATCCGCGGGGTTCGATAGGCGTTTGTTTCCAAAACGTCATCTCCCTATCGGGCTTGGAGCCCGGGTGTTCATGGCGCCGACAGCGTCCTCGTAACCGTCTCCGGCCTGCTCAGGATGCACCGTATCTGCATGCCGAGAAGCTCCATCTGGCCGGACGCCGTCTCACCATGCCGCACCGCTCGCCATGATACCGCAACCGCTGGGAGATGTCAACCCTTCGGAGGAAATATCAAGAAAATATCACGTGCGGTTAACGTCTGCTCCCAAGGACGCTGAGATGATGAGGCATGCGAGCGGCGCCAAAGGACGGGCTCGTTCACCGGGAGATCACGATATGGACACTGTGACGAGGCGATGGAATGTATAGGGAAGGCATGCAGGTTTCAAGTTCCAGGTTGGAGGTTGGAGATTCGACGTTGTCTCCCATTCCCCCATTCTCCCTGTCGCCCTGTCGCGAATGCGCACTATGGGCTCTCGACCTTCACCGGCTTGCCGACCTTGGCCGACTTCCATGCGGCTTCTGTCAGCTCTATAACTCGGAGGCCGCATACGGGCGGCGCCCAGACGATGTCGCGCCCCAGAATAGCGTCAATCAAGTTCTTGTCGGGATTTCCGGCTTCCGGCATATCGTCCGGTTGGAAGACCTGGCCGTCGGGGCCGCAGTGGCTTAGCTGGCCGTTCCGGTAGAATAGAACGCCTTTCTCGCCCCAGATAGTGAAGTCTTCGTACCAGCCGCAGACGGAATCGCCTACGACGCTGACGGTACCCTGAGCCCCATTTGCGAACTTCAGGGAGAGGGCGGAGTTGATGTCCACGGGCACCCCGCAGTTGTCAATGTATCCATAGACCTCGTCAACGGCCAGGCCGGTGATCCACAGGATTATATCGAGCAAGTGGCTGCCGGAGTCGTTCAACTGGCCGCCGCCGCTGAGAGCCGGGTTTTGGCGCCAGCTATTTGCGGTCATCTTCTTCCACGCCTGGCACTGGAGGGCGGAGATGTACGTGATCCGGCCGAGCTGGCCTTCCGCGATCGCTTTCTTCATGTAGCGGAACTGGGGCTGATAGTGCCTCTGATATGATAGTACGAGGATGCGGTCCTTCTCCTTGGCGTTGGCGATCAGCTTCTTTGCATGATCAACGGTGCACACCATGGGCTTCTCAAGGAGAACGTGCAGCCCGCGGTCAATGGAGTCCATGGCCTGCTGGAAATGGAGTGTGTGCGGCGTGGCGATCTCGACAGCATCGAGTTCCACGCTGTCGAGCATCTCGCGGTAATCCGTGAACACCGGAAGCCCGCTGGTTTGGGGAAACTTCTCGTGCATGCGCGCGATGCTGGCATCGCTCGTATCGTTCAGCGCGACTATATGGGCCTCTGGTATCTCCATAAGCCGCTTCACGTGGTGGTGTGCGATTCCACCGCACCCGATCATGCCGATCCTGATCTTCTCTGACATTTGCTGCTCCTCTCACTTCCGATTAGGTTTCAGGTTCCAAGTTCCAAGTCCTCGCCACCCCCAACCTGAAACTTGAAACCCTTATCTGATGTACTGACCTCTCACTAGGGCGTCAATGGCCTGTGCCTGGGCTAGGACTGACCTCAGCGAGTCCAGCGGCAGCATGGTTGCGGCATCGGACAGGGCGGAAGCCGGGTTCGGATGGACCTCGAGGAAAAGCGCGTCAATCCCGACGGCGCACGCTGCCCGGACGAGATGCGGCACGTATTCGCGATCCCCGCCTGAGGCCGTGCCTAGGCCTCCCGGCCGCTGGACGCTGTGCGTCGCATCGAATGCCACTGGAAAGCCAAACTCCCGCATGATCGCAAGGCTCCGCATATCAACGATCAGATTCCCATAGCCGAATGAGACTCCCCGCTCGGTCAGGAGTATCTGCTCGTTGCCCGTGGATTTCGCCTTCTCAACGATGTTCAGCATGTCGTTAGGAGCCAGGAACTGACCCTTCTTGATGTTCACGGGCTTGCCGGTGTTCGCGGCGGCGAGGACGAGATCCGTCTGCCGGCAGAGGAATGCCGGTATCTGCAGGATGTCCACAACTTGGGCTGCTTCGCTTACTTGGCATACCTCATGCACGTCGGTCAGCAGCGGTATGCCGAGGTTCGACCGCATCTCCGCCAGAATCTCCAGCCCTTCCTCCATGCCTGGACCCCTGGGCGAGCTGATGGAGAGCCGGTTCGCCTTGTCGAAGGAACCCTTGAAGATATACGGCATTCCCAGCTCGTCGCAGACGGATTTGGCCTCCCTGGCGACCTGGTAGCAGAGCTCCTTGCTCTCGATCACGCACGGGCCCGCGATCAGCCCGAGCGGGTTCCGCCCGCCGATTTTCACGCTGCCGATCTGGATTTCCTTCGTCATCGCAGACTCTCCCACAGCAGACTTCCAGCGCCCGAAGGAAGTGTTTCGACGTTCAACGTTCGACGTTCGACAGTATTTTCCTCACCCGCTCGAGGTCCTCGGGGGTGTCAACGCTTACAGGCGAGGAGGACGTCTCCACCATCTTGATCCGATAGCCGTTCTCGAGGGTTCTGAGCTGCTCCAGGGACTCGGCCTTTTCAAGCGGCGTCGGCTCCAGGCGCGAGAACGCGATCAGGAAGTGCCGCCGGTAGGCGTATATCCCTATATGCTTCCGCGCGGAAGCCGCCTCGGGATCCCTGGGATATGGAATCCTGGCCCTCGAGAAGTAGAGCGCGAATCCCTGGCGATCCGTCACAACCTTCACCACGGCGGAATCCTCTTCCTCCTGCCTGTTAGCAAGCGGACACATCAGGCTGCCCATAGGCACATCCGGCACTTCAATCATCGCTCTCACTAGGGCGTCAATAGCATCCGGCTCGACCAGCGGCTCGTCACCCTGGATGTTGAGCACGACATCAGCGTCGAGGCTCCGAGCAACCTCGGCGAGCCGATCCGTGCCGGAGCTATGCTCGTGCGATGTCATGATTGCCTTTCCGCCGAACGATTCCACGCATCGGCGGATCTCCTCATCCGGCGTCGCCACTATAACGTCATTCAGTAGAGCAGCGCGGGAGGCGCGCTCGTACACCCACTGTATCATGGGCTTTCCTGCGATGTCGAGCAGCGGCTTGTTTGGAAGCCTCGTCGCGGCGAGGCGCGCCGGGATGATGCCGACTGCCTTATCCTGCCGATGCGCGCGGGGCTTCTCGGCGTCCGAAATCGCCTTGATCTGCGACGCCAGCCCGCTGGTTGATTTTCCCTCGACCTTCGGTAGAATCACGATCTTGCCGCCGCAGGAGTGCACCGTCTCGGCTTCCGGAATCTGATCCAACGCGGTGTAATCCCCGCCTTTCACGTAGATGTCCGGCCTCAGTTCGCGGATGAGGTTTATCGCAGTCGCCTCGGAGAACAGGCTCACGTAGTCCACACATTCGAATGCGGCCAGCATCTCCGCACGCTCGAATTCCGGCACGAACGGACGCCCAGGCCCCTTTAGCTGGCGAACGGATTCGTCGGTGTTCAACCCGACGACCAGGCAGTCACCAAGGCGCTTCGCCTCCTGGAGATAGCGCAGGTGCCCGATGTGAAGGATGTCGAAGCAGCCATTGGTGAAGACAATGGTCTTCCCCTTCTGCCTCAGCTCCTCGACAATGCCTCTCAGCACCGACCGCCTGACAATCTTCGTTTTCAAGTGACGCTCCGTTTGTGACGAGTGAGGAGTGATGAGTGACCGGCTGACTCATTCTTCACTCGTCATTCTTCACTCATCATTGCCTGGATCTCGTCCCGGCTGACTGTGGCGACGCCGACTTTCCTCACAACCGCGCTGCCTGCACAATTGGCCAAGGCTGCTGCCTCGCTGGCTGTAGCGCCAGCGGCTAGTGCAAGCGCGAGTGCGCTGACAACCGTGTCGCCCGCGCCGGCTACGTCGTAGACCTCGACCAGATGTGCGGGCACAGTTTCCGCCTGGCCGTTTGGGTCGTATAAGCTCATGCCGAGGGGTCCGCGCGTGATGAGCAGAGCTTCCGGCCGAATTGCGTTGAGCAGCCGCTTCGCCGCTCGGTGCAGGCATCTGTCATCCGCGATGGATATGCCCGTCGCTGCTTCGGCCTCCGATTGATTCAGCGAAACGACCGAGGCCGACTTGAACCTCTTCACATTCCTGGGTTTCGGGTTCACCACTACGCGCTTCTTGTGCCCCCTGGCGAGTTCGAGCACGGCCTGCGCGACCTCGCGCCCCGCCATTCCCTTGTCGTAATCTGAGAATACCACGATGTCCGCGGGAGCCACTAGATCCGCGAGCCGGGATATGACTTCCCTCACTGCCCGCCTGGCTAGTTTCCCCTGGCTTTCACGGTCAACGCGGACTACCTGCTGGCTGTGGGCGATTATTCTCGTCTTCCGGGTCGTCGGCCTCGAAGCGTCGGTGACGAGGCCGGTCACATCCACACCGATCTCCGAAAGCTGCGAGGCCAGAGCACGGCCGGCATCGTCGTCGCCGACAACGCCGACTATGGATGGGCATCCGCCGAGCGCCCGGATGTTTTTCGCCACATTAGCCGCGCCGCCCGGGTTCCTGCTGTCCCTCTCGACCTCGACAACCAGGACCGGCGCTTCGGGCGAGATTCGCTTCACATCGCCCCACAAGTACTCGTCCAACATGACGTCGCCGACGACCAGCACTCGCCGGCCGACCATGGAGTCCAGGATTCTACTGAGCCTTCCGTGTTCCAATATCTCTCTCGCCCGTGGAAGTGGACGCCTCCCAAACTTTTACTTGCCTGAGAAACACCCTGGTTGCCATCAGAACGGCGGCGATGAATCCATGCAAGCCGTCGCGCCAGCCGCCCTTGTATATGTAAGTCTCCGCAAATTTGAGCGGAAAGGCGATTGCCAAGGAGAGCAGGAGATGTTTGGGCAGCCGGCCTTCTTTCGCCATCGCCGCCACTTCGATGCTCGTATACAGGTTCATTCGCTCGATGAAGTCCCGAGCGGTCGGATACGTGTAATGCAGGATCGGGCTCGCGAGTGATCCTGTGCGCCCGGAGCCGACGTGCATCACAATATGCTCGTGCAGCGGCACGTCCTTGAACTCGCCGGCCCCGCGCTTGAAGAGCCGAACCTGCCGATCCGGATACCAGCCGCCGTGGCGCATCCACTTTCCCAGGAACAGATTCCTTCTCGGCATCGAGTAGGCGTGCGCCGCGTCATTGGAATTCAGGGCGGCTCTGATCTCATCAGCAAGCTCCGGCGTGACTTCTTCATCGGCATCGAGGCTCAGTATCCAGGCGTCCGCCGCGGCGGACCCGATGGCGAAGTTCTTCTGCCGCGCGTATCCTTCCCATTCATGGTTGAACACCCGGCAGCCATATTCCTTGCATATTTTCAGCGTGCCGTCGCTGCTCCCAGAATCAACCACGACTATTTCGTCCGCCCACTTGACGCTTTCCAGGCAGCGGCGAATGTTCGCTTCTTCGTTGAAGGTAATGATGACCGCCGAGATCGAGGTACGTGTCATGGCTGGTCAGCGCCTCCGAGGACGGCCTGATAGACGGCCAGGGTCTCCTTAGCCGTCCTCTGCCAGGTATACGGCTCGATTGCTCTGCGCCCGGCCGAGCCGAGCCGCTCGCGGAGTTCGGAATCCTCAGCCAACTCGCGAAGCCGCTCCGCAAGGCCCGCCGGATCGTTCGGTTCGATTATGAACGCATCCTGCCCGTCCTTGAGGATTTCGGAGACGCCGTTTGTGCGGGTCGTGACAACTGGGAGGCCGCACGCAAGCGCCTCCATCGTGGAATTCGAGAAGGCATCGTACCGCGTCGGCAGGGCGAATATATCGGCGGCGGCGTAGTACCCGGCGACATCCGGGACGTTGCCAGCCCACACCAGGCGATCTCCCACCCCAACATCCTCCGCTATCCCCCGGTATTTGTCCGTTTTCCCCCTGCCGGCGATTAGAATACGTATCCGGGAGGTCGGTTTGCTCGAATTGATAATGCCCGCCGCCCGGATGAGCGTCTCGACTCCCTTATTCTCGAAGCCGGTTCCTACGAGCAGGACAGCGGTCTCGTCGGCTTCCAAACCGAGCTCCGCGCGGGCATCGGCGCGCAGTCCGGCGCGTATCCCCGGCGAGAAGGCTTCCTGGTCCACTCCGTTGTGTATCACCGTGACATCCGCCTCGGGGACGCCGTAGTATTCGGCCAATTCGCGCTTGCACTTGTTCGAGTTGGTTATGATCCGCCGATAGTTCCCCGGCGTGAACATCTTCCGCTCGATGTGCAGAACGGCGCGGTGAAACCATTTGTCCCGCGATCTCTCTGGGTCTATCCCCGACGCGTCGAGGAATGCCCTGTGGCATCCGACTCCGAACGTGACCACGTCGCACTTGAATATTCTGGCCTGGGTATGCGCCAGGTCGTGCCTTCCGCGAGGGAGAAGACGCGAGCAGTTCCAGGCGAAGCTGAGCGGTTTCAGGGCGCGGTGGATCTTCAGCATCGGAACGCGGTGGAATACCGCATGTGCGCTCGACTGGGGGTCCCAGCGGTTCGCGTAGATGTGTACCTCGTGCCCGGCGGCCGTCAGCTCCTTCACAAGCTCGGAGGTGCGCCGCTCGGCTCCTCCTCGCATGCGGAAGTCCTGTATCACTATCGCGACATTCATCTGTCCTCCGGGGGCACAGGCTCACTTCGATTCGAGCAGTCGGCGGTATACGGCTTCGGTTGCGTCCAGCATGGCATCGAGGCTGAACTTTTCTTCGACCAGCTTCCGACCGTTCGCGCCCATCTGCCTGGCACGTTCCGGGTTTTCCAGGATGGCGAGCACAGCTTCGGCTAGCTGGTCCGGGTTCGCCTTTTCAACCAGGAATCCCGTCCGGCCGTCAATCACCTGCTCGCGGATTGCGCCTACGTTGGTGGCGACCACGGCCTTTTTCATCGCCATTGCCTGAGTGATGACCTGCGGGGTCCCCTCATTGCTGACCGACGAGAGGACAAAGACGTCCAGCGCCGCCAGTATCTCCGGGATGTCCTCTCGGTAGCCGGCCATGATGACCTTATCGGCGATGCCGAGTTCGGCTATCTGCGCAGCTAGCCGCTCCTTAATGTTGCTGGCAAAGGCGATGTCGCCCACGATAAGAAATCCAGCATGCGGATGCTTCTCCAGTATGCGCGGCGCCGCCTCCAGGAAATAGCCGTGTCCCTTCATCCCCCTCAGCATACCGACCGTGCCGATCAGGAGCGCATCCGGCGAAATTCCCAGCTCGGCTCTCACGCGCGATCCGTTTGCCCTCGAAGGATTGAACCTGTCCAGGTCAATTCCAGTCGGGATGGAAACTGCTCTGTCGGGGCTGAGGCCCACTCGCTCGATGATATGCTCGCGAAGGGCCTCACCGGTGGTGACTGCGATATCGGGAAGCGTGCCGTAGAGAAACTTTGATTCGAAGCTCTGCCTGATCGGAATGGAGAGATGGCGGGTTCGGATGACCTTTACTCCGCTGGAGAGCCTCGCTGCAAGGCCTGCGCACCAACTGTCCTTCGAGCTGTGAGTGACGACTATGTCCACCCTCTGCTTCCGCATCAGGGCCCTGAGACGCCGTATGCCTGCGATGTCGAACGCCCCGCCGAACCGCATGATGAATGTCTCGATGCCCTGCTCAGGCGCACGCTTCGAGATTACAGACCCCGGCTGGCAAGCGAGCATTACCTTGTGGCCGCGCTGGATCATCCCCACTGATTCGGAGATGATTCGGATTTCCTGGCCGCCCCAGCCGGTAGACGCTTCTGTATGAAGAACCCTGTATCCCATGCCTGCGCTCAATCTCTCCGTCTGGCTACCAGCCGCATGTCCCGCCCTGAGAACCAACGGCAGACTATATTCCTCGTAAGACCGACGACTGGAATTCTCCTCAGCTTGTCTTTCACCCATTTCGAGGGCAAGGTCTGCACCGCGGTCACCTCGTATCCGGCCTGGTTCAGTATCGCGCCGAGCGACTTAGGGGTGAAATGCCAGATGTGATAAGGTATGCTCCAGCCCGTCCATTCCGCGCCACACTTGGCCGCGTCGAAGGAATTCGTGTTCGGGCATGCGACTATGAGCACGCCGTCGGGCTTGAGCCATTCCCGCACCTTGATTAGATTGTTGACGGGTTCCTCGAGATGCTCCACCACGTGCAGCATAGTGATAACGTCGAAGCTCGCAGGCGCGAAATCGGCCGACTCAATGTTGCTCTGCCGGATATCCAGCCCAAGTCTCTCTCCGCCCTGCTGAACGGCCCATTCAGATACCTCAATACCGCGCACTTCGTAGCCGGCTTCTCTGGCGCGCGCGAGCAAATAGCCCGACGCGCACCCGATGTCGAGCAGCGCCCCCGCCTTCTTCTGCCGCCGGATGAAATTGACCCAACTCCGCTGGCCCGCTACCTTCTGCGCCAATTGCTCGTCGTTGTCCGACGTCATGATCCTGTGGCGCGTGAAGTAGTCCTCGTCGTACAATTCCGCCAGGCGCTGGGCGTCGGGTCTGGGATCGAGCCAGCCCAACTCGCAGTGCGGGCATTTCAAGACGCGCCATTCACCCGCGGAAAGAATGACTCGGGCATCAGCGGACCCGCATAGACTGCATTCTGGTGTCATCTGGAAGAGCAAACTCCCCTTAATGTGTTCACGAGAAGGGCTGCGCCGACCTCCAACGAGTACTTCTCCTCTGCAGTGCGCCGCCCCTCCTGCCCGATGCGCCGCCGGAGCTCCGGATCGTGCGCGAGCAGCGAAATCTTGTCCACCCACTCCTGCTCGTCTCCTGCTAGAAAGCCGTTATGCCCATCTAGCACGAGCTCGTTGTTGAATCCGACGCGCGACGAAACCGACGGAATCCCGCATGCCATATACAGGATTGTCTTGAATCCGCATTTTCCGCGGGTCCAGTCGTCATCGGGGAGCGGCATGAGACCTATATCAAGCCCGTGAAGCGCTGCAAGCTCCCCGTCGAGCGTCCATGGAATGAATTGCGTCGGTAGCTTGCGGCTGCGGTACTCGTGATTGCTTATGACCACCAGCGAGACCCCGGCATCGGCGCTGAGCCTGCGGAAAACGGGCTCCAGATGTTCGAGGTAGACCAGGTTCGGCTTGCTGCCCATCCATCCGATGCGTACCTGCTCGGACTGGCGAGGCCGCGGCGCCGGCCGGTAATAGCGTGTGTCCAGGCATGTGGGGATGACCACCACGTTCGAGTTGTACTTCCGCGCGTAATCTGCGAGATAGCCGTTACCGACGGTGACGCAGGAGGACTTGGAGAGCATGGTGCGGAGCCGCTGACGCACCTTCATCCGGGTGGGCAGACTCCAATCGTGCTTGGGGCAAGTCCATATCGCGTCGTCGAAGTCGAAAATCATCCTCCGGGCGCATCTCGATGCAGCCAGGATCCAGGGGACCGAAAAGAGCTTCTTCTGCACGAAGACGACGTCGTATTCGCGAAGGCGACGAAGACTGCGGATAGGCATGGCGCGCGCTCGCACTACCTCACACGCTAAGGCCTCTGCCTCCAGAATCCCTATGTACTGATGTACGCGGTATCGGAAGCTTGCCCCGGTTATATCTGAGTCAGTGATGAATAGTATGCGCATGCGTGGAGACTTACCTGGGACTGCCGGCCGGGCTTAATCAGGCCGACATAGTCCCTGTTCGCCACCGGACGGCGAATTGCCTGCAACTTGCGCAGGGCAGCGAAGGCTCAGTTGACGAATCGCCCTACATCGAATGCCCGGCCTCTCGATGCAAGCGAGACGGAGTCCCGATGTGCTTCGCGATGAACTCCTTCCTTACGCTCGATGGTCTTTCTTTCAGGGTCTCGAACGTGTATCCGCGCTCGCTCAGGAAACGCAGGCACTCCTCTTCCTCCTTGATTCCGTGAGTCGAGAGGAAGACCAGAGGCTTGGCCGATGCAAACAGAGAGACCGCGCCTTTCAAGACCAGCATCTCGGCGCCCTCGACGTCTATCTTTATCACGTCCGGCAGTGGAAGCTCGCCGCCCTGGATCATGCTGTCGAGGCTGACCAATGGGACTTCCACAGTGCCGTTCTCCGACAGGCGAGCAAGCCCAGGCGAGGATCGAATCTCAAGCCGCGCGACGCCCCGGCGGTCGCCAACTGCTGCTTTCACTATCGTTACATTGTGTAGGCGGTTTGCCTGCACGTGACGCTCCAGGCGCCTGAAGTTCTGTTCCAGAGGTTCAAAAGCAAACACGCCGCCGCTGGTACCGACGGCCAGCGCCGCGGTCAACGTGTAATAGCCGATATTCGCCCCTACATCGAAGACGACCAACCCCTCCCGCATCGTCTCGACGAAGGCGCGCGTTTGCTCCCTTTCGTATCTTCCGAGAAAGTAGCTTGTCGAGGTCTTGACCAGCCACCGTTTCCCGGCAAGGCGCCCCCGCAGTATGGGAAATGTCCAGTTCTCAACTGCCTTACGCCATGAAGTCAACCTTGTGCCCCGCAATTCCTGTTGGCGCCAACCGCAGCCAGTGCATCGAAAACCATATCCGGGGTTATGTCGAGCATGCACCGTGCGCTCAGATCGCAATCGCTTTGCAGGCAGGGACGGCACGGCATATCCACGGAAACCACGCGGTGCCCTTCTCCCTGCGGGCCGGTTATCCGAGGGTCGGTTGGCCCAAAGAGCGCAACAATAGGGGTTCCTACCGCCGCTGCCAGGTGCATCACCCCGGAGTCCACACCGACGAACAGCTTCGCCCTTTCCAGCACGGCCGCAAGCACCGAGAGCGAGGTCTGTCCAGTCAGGTCCACGGCATTCCGGCTCAGGCTGCAAATCCGCTCTCCGCCGCTCAGCCCGACGACGAGCGACTTGATGCCGAAGTCGTCGGCCAGCCGGTCTGCGACTTGAGCAAATCCCTGGTCCGGCCAGGATTTGAGGTCACGGCGGCTCGATGTGCCTGGGCCGAGGACGGCGAATTGCTCGCCCGCCGCGATGCCCGTGGATCGCAGTCTCTCATCGGCCTCTTGCTGCTGGTGCCGGCCGGGCTTAATCAAGCCAACATAGTCCCTTTTCGTCGTAGGACAGCCGATTGCCTCCAGGAGGCGCAGGTTGTTCTGGGTAGAGGGCGGCGGCGTCCACGTTACGCGGTGCGTGAAAAATGGCGCTGCCGGCGAATGCGCGAAGCCGGCCCTGATACGGCCTCTGCAGAGCAGTGCCAGCATTGCCGTGCCGAGTGAGGTGGAGAACAGGAGCATAAGGTCAAGCCTCCGCCGACGCAGGAGAGCAGCGACCCGAAGTCCGGAGCCGATAGGACGCCGAGGACGCTCGATAATCTCGTCCACAAGGCCGGAGAGCAGCAGGAGTTCCTTGCAGTGAGGCCTGGCTACGCTCGTGATGTGCGCCTCTGGAAACGCCGTCCGCAGATTGTAAAGCGCCGGAAGCGAGAAGAGCAAGTCTCCGACCTGATTCATGTGGAAGCAGGCTATTCGCTGCGGTGTGGCCAAAGGCGTATACCTCAGGATTCAAGCGCGGGCATCGGGTCGGAGTCTGGCGGATTCACTGCGCTGCCCGAACGGATGGGCGAGGAAGCCCAAGCGCACTGCGGTACACAGAGAGTATGCCTTCCACCATGCCGTCTACGCTGAATTGCTCTTCGACAATGCGCCTGCCGGCAGCTCCCATCGTGCGGCGAAGCTCAGGCGCGGCAAGGAGACGGATGACCGCATCGCTCAGGGCTTCTACGCCGCGCGGCGGCACGAGTATGCCGCTGACTCCGTCCTGAACCGCCTCCGGCATCCCTCCTGCGGCTGTGGTCACAACCGGCAGCTCGGCAGCCATGGCTTGAAGCACCGCTACGCCCAAACCCTCCATTGTTGCTGGATGCACCAATACATCCAGTTCGCGCAGTATATGCGGCATGTCATTTCTGAAGCCCACGAACATCACATCCTGCTCGATCCCAAGACTCTTGGCGTGGTGCCTGAGACGGGCGAGCAGCGGCCCATGGCCGAGCGCGACTAGCACGGTGTCCGGGAACCTTTCGAGTATCGCCGGCATCGCATCCAGGAGGTATCTGTGCCCCTTGCGTTCGATCAGTTGGCCGACGATGCCGATGACATGCTTTCCAGCCGGTATTCCCAATGCTCTTCGGAACCTGCCGTTCGGGTTTAGCTCATATGCCTTAGCGTCCACTGCGCTCCGCACGCGGGTGATCTTTGTGGGATTTACGCCTCCTTCAAGCAAGGCGCTTGTTACTGCGTCCGAAATTGCGATGATCCGGTCGCACAGGCTGCCGTATTTCAGCTTCGAGAGCAGGCCGCGCCTTATGGGGTTGTCAATTCGTCGTGAAAGTACTATTGCCGGAGCGTGGGCCAGACGGGCAGCTACTCCGCCCATGATATCCGCTCCCCGCCTGCTGTGAAGATGCACTATGTCCGGCTTCGTGCGCTTTATTATCCGGTAGAGCCTGAAGACGAAACTTGCGTCCAGATCAGTCCAGAGGGGAACGGTGATAACGTCCAGGCCTGCTTCTGCAGCGTGTCGTGAGACGCTGCTTCCCTTCGGGCATACGAGGCGCGCGTCGTGGCCCCTGTCTCTCAGCCCTGTGATCAGGTAGATGACCTGTGCAGGCCCGCCAAGCGAGTGCATGCCCGTTTCGACATGTAGCGTTCGAATAGATTGCAACTGCGAAGCTCCTCACCAATCCGCGGCGGCGCAGACCGTTGCCTTGCCCGGCAAGCCGGCTTTCCTATTCAACAGAGGAAACGTCCTCGCCGGAAGACCTCGCCGGGACTTTTCCGGCCAACCACGGGTTGGCCGCCTGTAGTATGTCCTCAGCGGCTATGGCTCTCATGCAGTCGAAATGCTTGCAACTAGGGTGTCGCAAGCAAGGCATACAGGGAAAATCTTTAGCCACTACTATGAACTTATCCTTCTTGGCGAAGTGCCGCCACCTCGTCGGACCGAACAATCCAATCGTCGGGCGTCCCAGGGCCGCCGCTATATGCAGCAGTCCCGTATCCACAGCGATTACCAGGCGGCTGCTTTCAAGTATTGCAGCAGCCTGCTTCAATGTGGTCCTGCCCGCCGCGTTGACCGATTTGCGACTCATCGAGCCGGTGATCCGCTCGACAAGTCGAACATCCGCCGGGGACCCGAGGAAAACCGGCAGCATGTCGTGCTCTGATGCCAGGGCATCCGCCAATCGCGCCCATCCATCCTCTGTCCAGTGTTTCTGTTCCCAGGTCGTTGCGGGACACAGGCAGGCAAGCCTCGCTGGCTCACAGTCCGGAGATGCACTTGCCAGACATGCGCGCGCGAACTCGCGGTCATCGTCACCGATCGGCACAAACATTTCCAAATCCTCAGAGACTATGTCCAGGATTTGTAGCATATTGAGGTACTGCTGAGGCCCTCGCACCCTGAGACAGCGCGACGGCAGCTGAAGGTCGTAGAACAGTGTGGCTCCCTCTCTGGCGTTATCATAGCCCACTCGACAGCGCGCTCCAGATATCCGAGCGACGAGCGCGCTCCGGAGCAGGCCCTGGAAGTCAATCGCCAGGTCGAACTTCCGAGCACGCAGCTTCGGCGCCAGTTTCGCCAGGCCGACCAGGAACCCGGTTGCCCAACCTATCGCCGGCTTCGAGTTCGCGCTGCGCTCCAGTACCAGTACCTCATCGAGATACGGGTTGCCGTGTAGTATATCTTGTGACTTATCCTCCACCACCCAGGCTATGTATGATTCCGGGTATGCGTTTCTGAGCGCCTTGGCCACCGGGGTGGTCATCACCACGTCCCCGATGGAGCTCAGCTTGACAATCAGTATTCGCTTGCAGTCGGTGATTCTGGATGACATATCAATCCCGTCTTGGGCTGCCGATCTTGCGGCTGACGAGCTCCCAAAAGCCCGCTTCATCGTCCAGCTCCAGGCGTATGTGGAGCGCCGCAATCGGCACTGCAAATCGCCCGCCGTCGAGCTTCACAGCATCTTTCTCTGTAGTGACGATGATCTCCGCGCGGTCGTTGGCCGCGCTCCGGTCAATGCGCTGGACGTCTTCTTCGGAATACAGGTGATGATCCGGCAGGCGCTCCTCCCTGACGATCATGGCGCCAGCCGCTGCCAGCGTCTCTTCGAATGAGGCGGGATTGGCGATCGCGGACAGCGCCAGCACCTTTTTCCCCCGAATGGCTTCAACCGGCAGCTCCGAGCCGTCCGCCAGGAGAACCAGCTTATGCGGGCTGAACCGGCCGAAGTAAATCGGCGCCGAAGGCAGATACTCGCGAATTCTCGCCAGCGCCTTTCCCCGCAAATCCGGCTTGCGGTCACCAATCCCGATAATGCAATCCGCACGCCTCACCGCCCTCGGAGGCTCGCGGAGCCGACCCGCGGGCAACGTGCGTCCATTGTCGAGCGGGTTGGCGACGTTGACCAGAACGATGTCAAAGTCCCGATGCAGCTTCCATACCTGGAATCCATCGTCGAGCAGCAGGACATCGGCGCCCAGCTCGCTGATCGCCGCCCGGCCGCTTCTCACTCGGTCCTTGCAGACCAGCACCGGGATTCCCGGCATGCTGACTGCGAGCATCACGGGTTCGTCCCCGGCAAACTCCGGTGTCAATCGCACGCCCGACCTGTCCGAGACTATCCCGAATCTCCCGCGCAGCGAACCCGCATAGCCATAGCTGAGCACCGCCGGATTCCAGCCGCGGCCTGCCATCCCTCTGCAGAGATATTGCACCGTCGGGGTCTTGCCAGTGCCGCCGACGGTGATATTTCCCACGCTGATTACCGGCCGGCCAAGCCGCCGCCTCTTCCTGAGGCCGATCTCGAAAGGCCGCACATACAGCCAGATGGCAGCCTCGTAGGCCGCCGACAGTAATAGTAACAGAAACCTGATGGTGTCGGCAATCAGGCCTCGCCGCTTGCCGTAGACGATTGACTCCAGGTAGCCGATGACAGCCGGGCTGGGTTCCACCTTAGACCTCCGCCCGTGTCCCGAGCAGTCCGGCGATCAGAGCCGCGCTGCGCAGGGACGCGCCTCGGTTCTCTGAGACCAGCCTGCGGCATGCGGCATCTATTTCGGCGAGGCGCCCGGCGTCCGACAGCAAAGCCTTTCCCCGCTCGGCTAGTTCCACCGCATCCCTGATTTCAAAGCCGACTCCAGACGACACAGCCATCTGAGCCATGTCGCGCGTCTTGAAGGTATATGGGCCGAAGAGCACCGGCTTCCCCTGCAGGATAGGTTGGAAAAGGCTGTGCCCGCCCTTCGGGATCAGCGTGCCTCCCACGAATGCTAGGTCGCCGACTCCATACGCTCCGGCCAGCTCTCCAAATGTATCCAGGATCAGCACATCGTAATCCGCCGGAGCGGCGTCTTTCCTCGAACGCTTGGCGCAGACAAGCCCGCGGTCTTGCACGAGAGTCTGAATCTCGTCGGCCCGCTCGATCTGCCGTGGAGCGATTATCAGGCTCAGGTCGCTTATGGCGGCGCGCATTGCTTGAAATGCATCCAGTACCGGCTCTTCCTCGCTCGGATTGGTGCTGCCGGCTATGAATACAGGCGCGCCATCCGGCAGGCCGAGGTCGGTTTTCAGCGCTCGGACTGCATCGTCCGACAGTTGGTTGCCTTCCTGATCGAACTTGGTGTTGCCGAGTACGTGTATGGACTCAGGACGAGCGCCGAGTGTGCGAATGCGCTCGGCATCCGCCTGGCTCTGCATGCAGCAGTGAGCGATATTCGAGATCGCCCACGAGAGCAGCCAGCGCCATCTCCTGCTCCGGCGCAGGGTTCGGTCAGAGACGTGGCCGTTTGCGAGGACCGTCGGTATTCCCCTGCGCTTCGCCGCCGCCAGGAAGTTCGGCCACATCTCGGCTTCCATTACGACGACGATATCCGGCCTCACGCGATTCAGCGCCCGATGTACGAACATCGGATAGTCCAGCGGCAGATAGGCGACGGCATCGGCGGACTTTGCGGACTTTCGTGCCACGGAATTACCCGTTTGGGTGATGGTAGTCGCCAGGATGATGGCGTCCGGCAGCAGCAGCCGGAGTTCGTCCTGGATCGGCAGCGACGCGACAACTTCGCCAACCGATACTGCATGGAGCCAGATCAGCTTCTTCCCAGGCGCTCGATCCGCGAATCGCGGCAGAGCGCCCAGATTCTCGCGCCAGGACTCGTTCGCCTTCCTGGCAACGAAGATGCGCCATAGGTAGTAGACGAAAGCCCCTGGGAGCGAAAGCAGGAGCAGCAGATTGTACACAAAGCCTGCCAATCGGATTATCAACCTTCCTCAACCGCGAGCTGCGCCTGCCGCTGGACATCGTCCAGCGCGGCTTTGATGACATCCTCAGGCGAGCGGTTCCCGACCGCGCTCTCCGCAAGGTCTATGGGTTCGCCGAACGCCAGCGCACACCTGGCGAAAGGCATGGGCAGCGCATAGCTGTCCCAGGACCGCATGAGTCTCCTGGGTCGAGCGCCCACACCGATGGGGATGATCGGGCAGCGCGCGCGCTGGGCCAGGAACACTATCCCCTCCTGCACCTTGTTCGGCGGCCCCTTTGGCCCATCCGGTGTGATGGCAAGTATCCCGCTCTCCTGCAGCTTCTTGACGGCGGCGAGCGCGGCCTTTATGCCGCCTCTACCTGTGGAACCCCTGATTATTCTGTATCCAAATCGGCTGACTATGCGGGTCTGGAGCTCGCCGTCTCTCGACAGCGACGTTATCGCCCAGATGCCCATGCCTCGGCAGTAATGTACCGGCAGGAGCGTGCGCCCATGCCAGACCGCCATGATGAACCCGCGCCCGGATCTGACGAGTTCCTGCACCCGCTCGTATCCAGTCACGCGAAGGCGGCACGTGAGGCCGATGAGGTGGATCATGGCCCATGCCAGGAACGAGATAAGCTGGTACTCGAGCTCTTGCCGGAACTTCTTCATACCCGACCTCGGCCTGCAGTTACTCCGCCGCTCCGCCTCTGCTCTGGACGGCGTAGAGTTCCGCGTACAGCCCGCCCGAAGCGAGAAGCTCCTGATGCGTTCCCGACTGGACGATGCGGCCCTGTTTCATCACGAGGATCTTGTCCGCATTGACAATTGTTGAGAGACGATGGGCTATCACAAGCGTAGTCCTGCCGCGCATGAGCCGGTCGAGCGCTTCCTGCACGATAGCCTCCGAAGCCACATCCAGAGAGGATGTCGCTTCATCGAGGATCAGCAGCTTCGGGTTCTTGAGCAGTGCGCGGGCAATGGCGACACGCTGTCTCTCGCCGCCGGAGAGCCTGGTTCCGCGCTCGCCGACCAGGGTAGCGTATCCCTCGGGCAGTTTTCGAATGAAGTCATGGGCGTTCGCGGCCTTTGCAGCCTCGATTATCTCCTCCTCAGCGGCATCCATTCGGCCATACGCGATGTTTTCCCTGATGCTGGTGCTGAAGAGGATCGTCTCCTGCGGCACGATTGCAATCTGCCAGCGAAGCGAGTTCAGTGTGACCGTCCTCACATCAACCCTATCAACGAATACGGCGCCGGTCGTGACGTCGTAGAACCTGGGGATGAGATTGGCAACCGTGGACTTGCCGGCCCCGCTGGGTCCGACGAGCGCGACCTGCTGCCCCGGCTCGACCGTGAAAGATACATTTTCCAGCACGGGCTTTGTGCCGTCGTAGGCGAAAGACACATTCCTGAACTCGACTTCGCCCTGAATAGGAGGCATCGGGGCGGCATCGGGGGCGTCGCACACCTCGGGGACCTCGTCCAAAACGTCGAATACCCTCTGGGCTCCGGCCATAGTCTGGTGATAAGTGACGTTTAGGCGGGCAGCGTTTTTCGCCGAGTTTGCAATCCTCTCGAGCGCGAACAGGAAGCCGATGAGCGCATCAGTGCCAAAGCCCGTTATGCCCTCGCGGACGTTGTAGGCAACTTGATTGCCGCCATACCAGAGCACGAAGGCTATGCCGGCTACCCCTATCAGCTCTACAGTCGGGGACATAATCGCGCTTCGTCTTACGGCGCGCATGGCGGATCTATACGTTTGCTGATTCTCCTCTGCAAACCGCGATGCCTCGTAGTCCTCCGTGCCGAAAGACTTCACTATCCGCATGGCGGAGAGTGTCTCCTGCACGATAGCTGCAACGTCCGCAAGCTTGACCTGAAGCAGATCGGAGAGCCCTCTGATGCCTCGACCGATGCTCGTGATCGTGTACGACATGAACGGCAGAACGGTTATCGAAATCAGGGCGAGTTTCCAGTTCCAGTAGAAGATTATGGCCACGCTGCCCATAGCAACCAGCGGTGCGGAGACGACCTGCGTGATCTGCGGCGCTGCGCCTTGTATGAGAGAAACATCGTTCGTCATGCGGGACATGAGATGCCCTATCTTGGTCCTCTCAAAGAAGCTCAAGGACAGGGCTTGAAGGTGCGTGTACAGATCGTTCCTGAGGCGCACAGCGATCTTCTGGGTCGCGGACGAGAAGAAGAATGTTTGGCCGTATAAGAAGAACCATTTGACCACGTGGGCGCCGACGATCAGAAGCGCTGCCTGGTTCAACCGCGAGGGGTCGCCAGACCTGATCTGCGCGCTGATCGTGGCCCCCACCACGTCTTTGATCAGCTTGATGAACCATACCTCAATGCCGGCGACAACGGTCGTGCATGCGAATCCCAGGGCGAAAAGGCTCCAATAAGGGCGAAAATATCCCACAACGCGCCTGGCGGTCCCACGGGAGCATGCCTCTTTCCTCTCAGTTTTCTGTGTCCTTGTCATGGTTGTTTCTTGTGCTGCCAGGCTGATGCAGCATCTCCAACACGACGCGCGCGGTTTTCTCGACGGCGCCTAGGCTGCCGAGAACGGCTTTCGCCTCCGCTAGGCCGCGCAGCATCTCCGCGCGCTCCGGAGAGCCCTGGATCAGCGTCAGCATAAGGTCCGAAATCCGGCTGGGAGAAGCATCCTCGGCTATCAGCTCCGGGCAAATCTCCTTGTCCAGGATGATATTCGGCATCCCGATGAATTTGACATTCTTACACCGCAATCTGAACTCCCACGTAGTGAGCCGACTGCCCCGGTAGATGATTACCATCGGGCAGCCGAGAATCATCGCCTCGACGGTTGCGGTGCCCGACGTCACGGCTGCCGCGCGCGCGTTGGTCAGCAAGTCGTATGCCATTCCCGGCAGCAGCTTGATCGCAACGGGCGACGCCGGGACTGCGAATTGCTCCCTGCGAGCCAGACTCCGCACTCGGTCCGCTATTGACAGGTGCGATGCCCTGCCCATGCTCGACTCAGGATCTTCTTCCGCGTGATGACGCTCCACCTCGATCCACGGTGTGCGCGCCAGTTCCTCCGCGATCGCGCTCGAGCTTATTGAGGGCGCCAGGGGGATCGCGAACTGCAGCTCCGGCATTGACTCGGCCAGCCTCGCTGCCGCGAGCGCCAGCGCCGGCAGATTATGGACTATCTCCTGGCTCCGGCTCCCCGGAAGCAGGCCGACGATCGGTCGGCTGCTGTCGAACCCAAATCGCCTGCAGAACGCATCTTGCGATAGGCTGGGCTTGACAATATCGAGCAGAGGGTGGCCGAAGAACTCCGCCCGGAATCCGCGCCTGTTCAGCGCCTCTGCGGACCACGGAAACGGCGTGACTACCCGGTTGGGAATACCTTTCAATCGTTCGTAAGTTTCGCCCCTGTTCCAAGAGCCCGGCGGGAAATAGTACAACACTTTGGTGTCACCCGCAGGGAGGCTTCTGCCGAGCCTGATATTGAATGCACCGAAATCAATCAGTACGAGTGCGTCTGGCGGGTGGGCTTTCAGGTGAGATCGAAGCTTTCGGAGTTCGAGCAGCAGGCGGGGGACCAGCCTCAATGCTTCCGTTATCCCGATGGCGCTCCAGGAGGAGCTGTCGCAGAGAAGCGCGACGCCGGCTTCGCGCATCCGAAGGCCGCCGACTCCACGAATGTCGGCGTTCGGAAGCATCTGCTTCAATCTTGCGGCGAGACAGGCCCCGTGCAGGTCTCCTGATGCCTCGCCGGCGACGATGACCACGCTCGGCGCATTCTCGGTCATTTATCTCCGATGCTCGAGCTGTCTGCCGGCGAACCCGAACTTGATGTTACGCACGAACTCGAGCAGGTAGTCGCGCTCCGGGCTGGGCTCAACTTCGCTCTCTATGGTCTCGATGGCTTGCGACAGGTTGAGGTTCGAGCGATACAGCAGCTTATATGCCTGCCTGAGCCCCGATCTGGTCTTGGGTGGAACCCCGTTGCGACGCAGCCCGATCACGTTCGGGTCGTACACTTTCGTCGGCCGCCCATCCGCCATCATGAAGGGCGGTATGTCCTGCACAACCTTGGAATAGCCGCCAACCATTGCGAGCTTGCCGATCCGCACGAACTGGTGTACGCCTACCATGCCGCCGAATACAACTTTGTCCTCGATGATCACGTGGCCGCTGATGCCCACCATGTTCGCCATCATGATCCCGTCGCCCAGCGTGCAGTTGTGACCAATGTGGCAGTAGGCCATAACCATATTCTCGCTGCCTAGTACAGTCACATTCTCTTCGCCGGTAGCCCGATGGATGGTTACGTACTCGCGGATGATATTGCGGTCGCCGATAGTCAGGTAGCTGCGCTCGCCCTTGAACTTACTATCCTGAGGCCTGCCGCCGAGTATCGCACCCGAACATATGCGGCAATCGTTACCTATCGTCGTCCACGGCTCGATTATCACGTGTGGCTCGATCACCGTGCCGTCGCCGATTGTCGCGTCGGGGCCGATAATGCTGAACGCGCCGATCTGCACGCCAGCCCCAAGCTCGGCAGCCGGATGCACAATCGCCGTCTCGTGGATGATTGCCTCTCCCGTCTTCTCAAGCTCCGCTTCATTTTGCAACGAGAGTTCGGCCGGACTCTGCAAGGACCTCATCTGGCTCCTCCATGGGTTCCATGTCTCTGCTAACCAGGGCGAATATGAATTCACCCTCTGCGGCAATCTGCCTGCCCACCCGGCCGGTCGCCTTTACCTTGCCTATTCCTCCTCGGTTCTTCAGTAACTCGACCTCGGTGATCAGGACATCTCCGGGCATGACCGGCTTGCGGAAGCGCACCTTGTCCATCCCGCCGAAGTATGCGAGCTTGCCCTCATTGCCCGTCATGCTCAGCAGTAGGACGCCTCCTACCTGAGCCATCGCTTCCAGCACCAGAACACCCGGCATCACCGCGTGACCCGGAAAATGCCCCTCAAAGAATGCCTCGTTAATCGTCACATTTTTCAATCCAACCGCACGCCTTCCAGGTTCGAGCTCCAGTATCCGATCCACAAGTAGAAACGGATACCGATGTGGAAGTATGGATTGGATTTCCTTCACATCCAGCATGTCATCACCCTCCTTGCCAGCCTTCTCGTACAATCTTGCCCGCTAGAGCGACGTTCAGCGCGTGGCTTGTCCTGACAGCTACCACATCGGCGTGCAGCCTTCCGCCGACAAGAGATATATCGCCAATCAAATCAAGCACTTTGTGCCTCACGAACTCGTCGCGAAACCGGAGTGCGACTGAGTAGCGGTCATCGTGGACTACGACTACGTTATCCTCAGTGCCCCCTTTCCCTAGTCCCTGGGAAGCTATTGACTCGATCTCGTCGGCTGTACAGAATGTCCGCGCAGGTGCGATTTCCCGTTTGAAGACGGTAGGATCAATGGCTACGCTGATTGCTTGTTCGCCGATCATCGGGTGTTGGAATGCTATCAGAGCGGTCACTCTGAACAGTGATGCCGGCACCGCGAGGAGATACTTTCCGTCCTCGGCTGTCCAGACCGGCCCCTCCGGCCGGACGATTCTCGCCTCCGCCATCTGCTCTTCTATGCCGGCGCTTTCCATCAGCTCGACGAACGGCAGTGCGCTGCCGTCGCCCGCCGGAATCTCCGGGCCTGAGACCTCGACCCGGACGTTGTCTATGCCCAAGCCTGCGAGTGCTGCCAGCAAGTGTTCGACAGTGTGGACCTCGGCATCCCCGGTGCGCAGGCTCGTGGCCCTTTCTGTATCCAAAACATTTTGGACGAGGGCCCGTATTTCGCCCCTGGGCGTCACGAAGACCACGCCGGTATCAGGAGCGGCAGGGATCAGGTTTATGCCACACTCCTCGCCTGTATGCAGACCGCGCCCCTTCACGGTTGCGCTGGTCTTCAAAGTACGCTGATATGTCGGAGTCATTCCTTCGAGCGGCCTTCCAGTTCCTTGATGCGCCGCTCTAGGTCTTTTACGAGTCGCAGCAGGGCAGGCAGCCTCTGCTGGGCGGCATGAATTCTCATTTCCTCCTTGTGCGACCGGGCGGGAAATCCCGATACGAATTCGCCGGACCCAATATCGCCTATGACTCCGGCCCTCGCGCAGATCACTGCGTCGTCGCCCACCGTGATATGGTCTTTCAAGCCCGCCTGGCCCGCCAGGACAACTCGGTCGCCGATATCCACGCTGCCCGAGATCCCAACCTGAGCAACCACAACGCAGTTCTCGCCTATCTTCACGTTGTGCGCGATGTGAACGAGATTGTCAATCTTCGTACCCCGGCCGATCACAGTCTTTCCGGTGCGCGCCCTGTCTATGGTGACGTTGGCGCCGATTTCCACATAGTCGCCTACGACGACGGTTCCGATCTGGGGCATCTTGTAGTGCTCGCCGCCGACCTTGGTAAAGCCGAAGCCGTCAGCCCCGATCACGGCGCCGCTGTGCACGATCACGTCATTTCCTATCGTCACGCCGTCATACAGCGCAACAAACGGGTAGATTATGCAATTGTCACCCAAGCGAACGTTGTCGCCGATGAAAACGAAGGGGTAAATCCAGGCATTGTTGCCGATGGATGCATTCCGTCCGATGTACACGTCGAAGCCGATCGAAGGATTCTCGCCGATCGAGGCGCCCGGGCCGACGACGCTCGTCGGATGGATGCCGCTCTCCCGCGTCTTGGCGGGGGAAAACGCGTTCAGCGCCTGGGCAAACGCGTACCTGGGATTGGCAACCGAGATGGTGGGCTTTCCGGAATTGCGCGCACCCCTGTAAGCGATTATCGCTGACGCCCGCGATTTCCGTGCCTCTTCTACAAACCTGGGCGTCTCAGCAAATACGATATCGCCTTCTTCTGCATCTGCGATATCAGCCGCCCCGGAGATCCGTAACTCCGGATCACCCTCTAGATCGCCCTCGACCAGTTCGGCCAGTTCTCTGAGCGATTTCCACATGCTGTCTCACCGCGATCCGGCCTCGGAACACCTTTGCCCTCCCCTCTGCGAGCCAGGTGGCGAACGCAGGAAGAGCGTCAACCCATGGCTACTTCTTGTTCAGCTTCTTGAGCACGTCGTCCGTAATATCTACGTTCGAGTAGATGACGAGCGTATAGTCGCCGATGGACTTGGCAAATACCATCGCCAAGCCTTTTTCTTTGGCCACAGCCGCTACTGCAGCTTCAACGTCCTGCATCACCTGCTTGCTCAGCTCGATACGCTTCCCGGTGAGTTCTCCATCCTTCTTCTTCAGTTCCTCCTGCATGGAGGCTTCTACTTTCTTTACGCGGTCCTGAATCTCATTCAACTGCGTCCTCTCTGCATCGGTGAGGACCGACTTCTGCTGCAATGCCTGGAACGCCTCGTCGCGCTGTTTCGACAGGGCAAGAAGCTCTTCCATCTTCTTGGTGTCAGCCTGCTCCGGGTTGGGCTTGGCCCTCAAATCCACCAACTGTTTGAACTCCTCAGGGGTGAGCAGCTTGTTGGAACTCCTGAGTTCCAACCATTTTTGGACTTGTGCGACCTGAACTTCGAGCTCCTGTTGCAACTGCACTTTCTTCTCGCAGCCGTTGAAAGCCTTCTCGACATCCACGGAGCCGAAGGCCATGGGTTTTGCATCGGCCGCGAGAGCTAGGCTGCTTGCGAGGACGGCCAGAAGCAATGCGAAGATAACACCGCCGATGATTCCAGGAAGCTTCGACATGATTATTCGATAACCCCTTTCAGTGATTTTTTCGAATAGATATTTGGGCTGCGCCCAATCGCTAGATTATACCAGATGGCTTATTCCAGGGCAAGGAAACATCAGAATGCGTGTGCAATGCTGAAATGCGCCCGAGAGCCTTCCTTGCTGAAGCCATAGTCCAGGCGCAGCGGCCCGATAGGCGTCGTTACACGGATTCCAATGCCGTACCCAATGTTCGGCTTGAGCTTCTCGTGCTGCGAAAAGTCGTCTATGAGATCCCCTTTGATGATGTTGCCCTGAGCGTCTGTCATGTAGACTACCTCGTTCGTTATCGGATCAAACACGACATTCCCATCTGCATCCATTTCGGGTATAGGCTTCAGGCGGAAAGATTCCGGCGCTCCCCAGGCATCTCCGCAGTCAACGAATAGCACCCCTGTGAGGCTCTGCGCCAGCGGGAGCCGGTACTCGGCGCTCGCCAGGAGCATATTCTTTCCCCAGAATCTGTCTTCCTTGAAGCCGCGCAGCGTTTCCGCGCCCCCGACGAAGTACTGCTCGAAGAACGGCAGATCGCCGGTCAAGCTGCCCGCCATCACTCTCATCGCCAGTCGAGGCCGCTTCTCGTTGATCTCCTTACGCGGTCCGCCCTTGCTGAAATAGCGCCTCAGATCAATGCTGTACTTGCTGAATAGCGTGGTCTCGGGGTTCTCTTTCTGAATCTTGAAGTCTGCGTTCCCAATTTCGACGGCGTACGATCTATACGCGCCGTAGAACGGATCCAACGATGAATCACGGGTGTCGTTCGTGAAGCGAAGTGTCCCGCTGGCGACGGTGCCATCAGCTATGAGCGGCGACAGGTCCGTCCCAGGCAAATAGGTATCCTCGAGGGTGGTGCCCACCGATTCGCTTCTGAGCGTTACGAATCCCCTGTTGGTACGGCCAAGAGGCCTGCTGAACGTGAGGCTTCCTCCCTTGCGCCGCTCATCGTAATCCGTGTCCCCGGCTCCTGTGCGGTCGAGAAAGCTGCTGGTAAACCTGAATAGCAGCTTATTGTATATATTAACTCCCAGCGACGTGTGCTTGCTGTCCAGCCACGGCTCGAAGAAGCCTGCCTCGTAGCTGGAGCCGTGCGAGCCGGTTTGCTCCCAGAGAAGGTCGACCGTTTCAGCGCGTCCTCGGAAGTTGCCCTCGGCCAGCTTCGCCTGGCCCAGGAGCCCCCGCCGTTGGTCGTACCCCAGCGCTATGGATAGCTGCCCGGTCTTCTTCTCCTGCACGGGGATCACTACGATCACGTTGCCAAGGGTCGTTCCAGGCTCCGGATTGGCGATCGTGCCCTCAAGCTCGAATATCCCGAGGTCATATATTCGCTGAAGGTCGCGCGTCAGAACGAGCTCGTTATACACGTCACCCGGTTTCAGCTCCATCTCGCGAAGGACGACATAGTCCTTCGTTTTCTTGTTGCCGGTGATCTTGATGGTCTCGACTTTGGCCTCCAGGATCGGGATAGTCAGGACGCCTGTCTGGGGATTGATGCCCCACTCCTCTGTAACCGACGCGAAATACCGCAGCTCGGAGTAGTAAGCCTCCAGCGCGTCCAGGTCCTTTTCCAAGGTGTTGTTATTCAACACAGTGCCGAGCGACGTCCGCATCAGGCTCAGCAGCTTCTCGGTCTTGATTACAGTGTTCCCTGTAATCTTGATCTCCGTTACCACTGGGTTCTCGGCCACGTTGAAAATGACTCGGACGCCGGTGTCAACTGATTCCGTGCCCACGGTGACCCCCGGTTGGAAGTAGCCCATGCTTTCGATTGCCTGCTTAGCTTCCTGCACGATCTGTTCGGAGAACTGCGTCCCCGGCTTGAGAGCAATAGCCGCCAGGATCGCTTCGGTCGAGACGCGCTGATTCCCGACTACCTTGATCTCCGCGATCTGCTGTCCCTGGGCGAATGCGATTCCCGGCAGCAGCAGAATAACCGCCAACAATACAATTAGTCCCTTGTGCGCCTTGCCGCCATGCGTGCTAGCGAGCATAACCGATGTACCTTCCTCTCCGTATGTTTTTTGTGGCCAAGCCGGCATGTTGTCTCCTACTGTAGTACGGCCGGCCGGTGTCTCAGGTTTCACGTCTCAAATTCGCACTCGGTCCTAAAGAACCGGACTGGCTCGCCGCTGATGCGACAACGAGCCCCGTTGACGGGGCTTTTTTCGTTGTCGGGCAGCCCCGTGCTTTAGCGCGGGGCCGAACGGCGTTCGCTCGGCGAGAATAGCGTCCGCCGAGACGCCCTTTAATCGGGCTTGCCCACGTATGCAGCCAATCGCCGGCGGAGCACGCCGCGTCCCCTGAACAGGCGTGACTTCACGGCTTCCATAGTAAGCCCTGTCGCGTCAGCGATCTCCTTGTACGACAGCCCCTGCATATCGCGAAGGACGAGGACTACCCGGAACTCCGGCGGAAGCGCTTGTATCGCCTCGTGAATCTTCGCCTCCAACTCGCGCCGCTCGCAAATATCTGCCGGGCTTGCCGACTCGTCGCCTATCTCTAACAGCAAGCTCGAATCTTCCGTCTCGACCGATTCGTCCAGCGACATTATCTCGTAACGGTTCCTTCGGCCCTTCTCTTTGAACTTGTTCTTGCAGCCGTTGACCGCTATCTGGCACAGCCAGGGATAGACCGCTTCTGATGTTCCTCGGAATCGGGAATACGCCTTGTAGGCCTTGACAAAGGTCTCCTGAGCAAGGTCGGCTGCCTCATCAAAGTCACCGAGCAGCCGGTAGACAAGGTTGTATATCCTCTTGTGAAAGAGCTCGATTACCGTTTCGAAGCTGGGGCAGCCGCCGGTTGCCGCTGCATCCGATCCTGGAGCCCTCGCTGAGCACATAGTATAACATTTTCTCGCGGCCGGGCAACTATCCTCCGCCAGTCCAGCGCGAAGCCGGCGCCTACAACCTCAATTTGCCCTCGACGCCGATCATGAGCGCCTGGTTCTCGTCTGTGGTCACGCCGAGTTCGATGCCGTGCTTGAACCGATAGGACAGCTTGAGCTCATAGAGGCTGTCGGCGTAATCCGGCCGCGCCCCCAGTGCCGCCGTGTAATCCAGATAGAAACCGCCGAACAGGTGCGCTCCAATAGTCAACTGGATGGGCTCCCTGTACCCCATTTCCAGTGTGAATTCCTCGAAGCCGAGTGCGCTTTCCAATGCCTCCTCGATCGGCTTGAACACGGTTGGCATCATGGCAGTTGAGAATAGGCCGGAAAGCTCCTGGCCGACGCTGCGGCTGCCGTTGCGGGCGAGGATCTGCTCCAATTGCCCCTGCCCGGTCAATAGAGCCACAATCATCTGGTCGGTCAGCCCGGGCGGTGATGAGCTGAACGTCGGGTTCAGACTGTCGAGAGGGCCTTGGGCCGACATGGTCACAGTATATCTTTTCCGCTGTCCTAGGAAGGACAGCGTGGTCAATCGTGTCTGTGCCCGCATGTCTAGAAGGGCGATTGGACGCTGGGATGGACCTGTGCGCAGCGTGACGGTGCTTCCGGGCAGTATCCTGAGCTCACGCATCGGGAAGACTATGTCGCCCCCGCTGATGTCCAAGGTGCCTTCCAGCACGGGCATGCTCATGGAGCCCTTCACGGCCAGTTGACCTACCAGCGGCCCTCTTAACCGCGCGGATCTGAACTGCACGTCCCGGCCCAGGGATGCCGCGATGTCGAATGTCGGGTCAACGCGGCGCGCACCGCGTTCAGAGGGCTGGCCGCCCTTGGCCGGCAGCACAATCGAACCCTCCGGGACGTCCACCCTGCCTGTTACCCGTGGACTTTGCCACTTTCCGGCCAGCTTGAGATCGCTGTCCAGGCGGGCCTTCACTGATTCACCGTAGGTACTGCTCATGTTCTCGCCTGAAATCCTGAGACCGTCGGTTTTGAGCCCTATGTCCAGCACCGGTTTCAGGTCTGCCAATGCTACCTCGCCGGAAATGCTGAAGCTGCCGCCCTCTGCCGAGGCGCCTGTGAATTCCTCGATCGAGAGTTTGTCACCCGCGAGTCGCAGCCGCGCACTGATATTCTGCAGCGGCTCGGCGATTCTCGGAATCCTGAATCGTCCGTCACGCCATGCAAGATCGCCGTCAAGCTTCGGAGACTGCACGGTGCCGCTTAATCTGATCAATCCCTCAAAGGCGCCGTTGGGCCCGGTCTCCGCATCTATGCCGCCGACTGTTGACAGCAGCTCCAGGCTTCCGCGGTCAAGATGTGACTCAAGGAGTACAGAGCCATCCGTCGGGATCGTGAGGCGCCGCCAGTCCATCGGCACGTATCCGGTTGCGCCTAGTCCGTGATCGCCCAGTATCAGGGTCAGATCGTCTATATCAATTCTGCCCGGTGTCTGCGTCTTGCCAACATTGGTGTCGGAGCGCTCTTTGTTCGCGGACAGCCTGCTGCGGAGCCTATCGAATCCAGCCCTGCCGATCTTCAGCTCCACGACCTCCACGGATGCATCCAGCTCCGGTGCGTCTATCTTGCCGCCGGCAACTATTGTTACGTCGGCTTTGCCCGAGATGTTCTGGGGCATGTCCAGCCATTGCTTGAGAAGTTCCACCGGTAAGCTGTGCGCGTCAACGGACAGGGCCACCTCGTCTGATGGTCCGAAGCTTGCTGTGGCGGAGACATTCGTATCTCCATCCATGGCCTCGAGGGTCTCCAGCTTCGCGATGCCGTTCTGCCACGAGCCTTCCATTCGTACGGACTTGATCGAGCTGGAGCCGAATGTCATATCGGCGCCGGTCGCCTCAACACGCAGGTCCGGCCGCACATCTTCATTGGTTAGCTGGACAGTGCCGGTCACGCTGCCGTTGACCATCCCGTCCAGGGGTCTCGGCAGCTTGTCAAGAAGGCGCCGGAGCACCGTGTGATGATCGGACGATTGCTTCAGGGCTGGACTGGCGTCCAGCAGCGCAACTACCGTTTTCCCCCGTATGTCCTGTGCCTGCGCTGTGAGCGTGTACGTCCTGGCGACGGAGTCGTATGTGAGCTTGGGAATCATACATTTGCCGGTTGCCTGTGAGAGGCTGAAATCCGAAAAGACCAGAGCCGGCTCCCGCCATGATATCCGCCCGCTGAGGCGCTGGAACTCCTGGCCGTTGATGACCGGCTTCTCGCATTCAACCATCGCCTCAACGTGCGGCGCATCCGCCTCGCCGGTGATACTGCCGCTCAGCGTCATGTCTCCTGAAGCGAGAGCGTAGGGCTGAAACAGGCTGGCGAATTTATCCAGGCTGACCTGGTCGCCGCTGAATCTCATGGAGATGCGGCGGTTCTTGGAAATCTCGCCGCTCGCCGTGAGGCAGGATGCGCCGGATCGAACGGTGAGCTCGTCGAGTTGGAGGCTGTTTAGGCCGCACGCGATTTGCGCGTCCAGCGAGTCTATCGGCACGTCGCAGTACGACCCACCTTCGATGTGAAGCGTGCCTTCTGCTTTCGGATCGCGAAGCGTGCCGGAAACGATCAATTCCGCTGAAGCCTCGCCCTCGGTCAGCGCCGACCTTCCCAGGGCTCCGGTCAATTTGTCTGTATCGAGCGAGTCTGCCCTGATGCGCAGGTCTAAGGACGGTGTCTCGGCAAGCGGATTTCGGATTCTGCCGGTCAGCGTGACTGTTCCTGGATACTCGTAGATGACCATGTTCGCCGATTCGATGGCTTCGCGGCTGGCGGACAGGCTTCCGGCGATTCGCTCGGTCCCGATGCCGGAGACCATCACGCGCTGAGCCTCGATGTCCCCGTTGAAGACAGGCGATTGGAAAGTCCCGGTGAGCTCGCCGGTGAAATTCAGCCGGCCAACGGTTGGGGCGCTCCAGTACATTTCCTTGACAGATGCCAGATTGATGTCCGATCCGGCGGCCTTAAACTTCAAGTCGCCATCCAGCGCCGTCTGCCCGGATGCGGTAACAGTGCCCCCAAGCGCCTCCACGCTGAGCTGCTTCAGGACGATGATGCCATCGCCATAGGCAGCGGAAAGCCTACCGCCGTCGAACTGTACCCCCTTGATCCGGCCCTCGTTCAGCGTGCCCTGATAGTCCACAAGCACGCTTCCCGGTCCCCACGATGCGTCCAATTCCCCTGTGCTGGTTGCTGCAAACTGGCGTTCTCGCAGGAACGGGATGCGCCCAAGCGGGATACTCGAAACGCGGCCCTCGAGCATGCCGCGCGGACTTCCTGATACTGCTATGTCGCCGCTCAGCTCGATCAGCCCGCCGTACATCCCTGCCGATGCCTGCCGAATGCTGATCCGTCGGTCAGCATAAGTGCCATTTACGAGGATCGAGTGGCACTCGCAGTCGGGATGTGAGAGCGAAGGCATCTCCAGCGCGAAGTCTACTTTCGGTGACATTGCGGGGCCGAGGACCCGCGCTCGGAAGCGGCCATTCTGCGGCAGCGTCGTCCGACCAAGCTGCTTCGCCCATCCGGTCAGACTTGCTACCTCGCGGAAGTTGACGCTGTCCGATGTGGCCTCCAGCGCCAGGCGAGGATGCGAGGGATCGAGGACTTGGCCGGAGAGGACAAAAGGCGTGGAGCCGACCTTGCCCTTGAGGCGCACGCTGACCACGCCGGTCCGTATGCGTATGTCTCCATCCAGGTCGCGCACCGGGCTGCGGAGTTGTGGAACTCTGGCTTCCACCGAGCGCAGTCGGATCGCGCCCGCGTACTGCAAAGGCTTGTCCTCCCCGGGCCTGGATACTCTTAGGCCGATTCGCGCCGTGCCGGACGAGACGTTCAAGCCGGTCTTCTTCGAATAGGCGGACAAACCCGATGCGCTCGCCCCAAGCACGTCGAGATCGGCGCTGAAGGAGTGATTCGTGAGGTTATACCGGCCCTTGGCGGCGAATCGTTCCAGCTTTCCGGGATCGCCCTTTCCGGAGACCGAACATCTCACTACCGGTATGCCGGATAGGTCCGCCCTGCCGTTTATGCTCCTGAGGATGTTCTGTTCGGGACGGGCGGGATTCGGCGCCCGGTCGCAGATGGTCACCCGGCCGGACTTCACGCGTATCTCGGCGCGAAGCTTGAGAGGCTGGCTGGGAGGCTGAGGCTTTAGGATGTTGGCGATGTTCCACCGCCCTTCCGGCGTGCGCTCCAGGAATACATCCGGCTTCAGAATCTCTATTCGCCTGATGCTCGCTATCGGATCCCTTTTCCTCAGCGCGATGTCGGCGAGGCTGTACGCTATCCTGACAGTTGGGACTCGGACGATAGGCTTATCCGGGCTCACTCCTGAGATAGCGACGTCGGTGAGCACCAGCCCGCGGGCGGGAAGCACCTCGATCTTGCCGATCTTCACATCGCCGTTTATGCGCTCGGCGGCAGCCGCCCTCAGTACTTCCGGGAGGCGGCGCAGGGCTGCCCTGCTGAGGCCCATGACGAATACGACTGAGCCTGCCGTTATTGCCAGCAGTGGAAGCACTACGATCAGCAGTGTGAGACGCCTGGCCTTGCGCATTAGTATTCCTTAGACTCCGGCGATGTCTTCCGCGTGATACGAGCTTCGGACGAAGGGGCCTGAAGCCACATATCGAAACCCCAGGGCATCGCCGGTCACCTTGTACTCATCAAATCGGGCGGGGAGAACATACTCGACGACGGGGAGATTTGCCTTCGAAGGCCGAAGGTACTGGCCGATGGTGACAATATCGCAGCCCGCGCTTCGCAGGTCCCGCAGGACTTCTTCTACCTCTTCCTTCGACTCGCCCAACCCAACCATGAACCCGGATTTCGTATATATAGACGGCTCGATCTGCTTGGCGGTTTCAAGGAGCCTCAGCGACCTGCCGTAATCCGCTGCCGGACGAACGGTTCCATACAGGCGCGGCACGGTTTCAACGTTGTGGTTCAGCACGAACGGCCCGGCATCGAGGACGGCCTTCAGAGCATCCGCGTCACCGCCAAAATCAGGCACGAGTACCTCCACTCCGGCATCCGGCATGTGCGCTCTTATCTGCCGGATGGTCTCAGCGAACTGGCTCGCGCCGCCGTCGGAAAGGTCATCGCGGGAGACCGAGGTCACTACCACGTACTTCAGTCCGAGTTGCGCTGCCGCCTGCGCCACGCGCCGAGGCTCGTCCGGGTCCACAGCAAGCGGCTCTCCGTGCCGCACGCCGCAGAACCCGCAGCTTCTCGTGCAGGTGTCGCCGAGGATCATGAAGGTCGCTGTCCGCCTGGAGAAGCACTCGCCAATATTCGGGCAGCTCGCGCTCTGGCAGACTGTGTGAAGCCCCAATGACTCCAAGTACCCCGCCATCTCCTCATAAGCGCCGCGCTTAGGAGCCTTAACCGTGAGCCATTCCGGTAGCCGCCTGTTCATCGCTCCACACTCCTACTCGTACTCCTAGTCGTACTTGCGAATCCCGCCCTACCTCAACAGAGAGTATGGGTGTATGGGCGTGTGGGAGTATGGGAGAAGTAGGCTGCCCCTATACCCCATTGTCCCGCTTCATCAAGAGCCCACCCGCGCAGAAGCAAGAATGTCCGCAACATCCGTGCGCACAGGCTCCAAGTCGAATACCCGCGCGAGCTTGGCCACCACGGAGCCTTTCACCTCGCCCATATCCGGGCACCGCCCGATCAGCCGCTCCAGTGAAGTGACCTGCCGACCCGTCAGCCCGCAGGGATCAATCAGCGACCAGTGTTCGAAGTTCGGGCTGACGTTGAGAGCAAAGCCGTGGTAGGTAATCCAGCGTCGGACGGCGATCCCGATGGAGCAAATCTTCTCCCCGGAGACCCAGACCCCTGTATACCCAGGCATCACTTCGCCCGCAACTCCGAAATCGGCAAGGCAATCCACCACGGCGCGCTCGAGATTTCTGATGAACAGGTGAACGTCCCTGCCGTGCGAGCGCAAGTCGAATATCGGGTAGCCGACGAGCTGGCCCGGCCCGTGGTAAGTGGCGTTGCCGCCGCGATCTGTATGGAACAGGGCTATGCCCTGCCGCTCCAGCGCCTCCGGCTCGACGCGCAGGCTCCCTTCGCCGCCCGCGGCGCCCAGGGTGACGACCGGCGTGTGCTCGAGGAGGAGCAGCGTGTCCTCGATCTCACCTGCAAGCCGGAGTGCTGCCAGCTTCCGCTGGAGCTCGAAGCATTCCGGATAGCCTATCAGTCCCAAGTCGGCAAACCACAGTTCGCGCATGTGTCTTCCTGAACTTCATCTAAGTATAGGGGACGGGCTTGTGAGGCGTCAAGCAGGGCTGGAGATGAGCAGAGCAAGGTTTCTCCTCGGCTAATTGTGGCTCGTGGGTCATCCAGGCAGGAAAAAGCTCGTTTTTCCTCGAATACATACAATTGCGAAAACCGGCTCCTACTAGGGCGATAACCTATCCATAATGTATCGTCAGCTCTTAGGGATAACATAGGTAGGAACAATACAGATTACCAAACCTCTGCGCAACAGGGAGTGGCGGAAATGAACGATATTGTTGTCGAGGTTAGGGGCGGTGTAGTAGTTGAAGTGTACACCAATATCACGGACGCCCGTGTGGTCATCGTCGATTGGGACGAGGCTGAACACCCTGACCAAGTTGGGGTTGCAGGTGGTCTTCTCGCACATGCCCAGCTCGAGGCCATGCTGGGGACGACCAGTGCCGAATGCCGGGCTGTGTTAGGTTGTTCATTCTAGTCTTGTTTCAAGAGTACAAGAGGTGGGGAACGCATATGAGTCAGCTAGCTGTCGAGCTTTTCACAATTCCCGATGTTTTCATCGAATGCGCGAACAACCTCGACTTCATGCGCGGATTGCCCAATGAAAGCATGAAGTTGATAGTGACCTCGCCTCCGTATAACATTGGCAAAGCTTACGAGCGGCGCAAATCACTCGATGTCTACCTGTCATCCCAGGCGCAAGTCGTTTCCGAGTGCGTCAGGCTCCTTCATCCGAAGGGTTCTATCTGCTGGCAGATTGGAAACCATGTCGCACAGGACGGCGAGGTCGTACCTCTGGACATTGCGCTCTATCCGACTTTCAAGAGCCACAGGCTGATCCTTCGAAATCGCATAATCTGGCACTTCGAGCATGGTCTTCACTGCACTAGGAGACTATCAGGCCGATATGAGACCATCCTGTGGTTCACGAAGGGCAATGACTATACGTTCAATCTCGATCCCATCCGAGTTTCCCCCAAGTACCCGAACAAGAAACACTTTAAGGGTCCGAAGGCGGGAGAGTTGTCTTGCAACCCTCTCGGCAAGAATCCCGGCGATGTTTGGATTATCCCGAACGTGAAGTGCAACCATGTGGAAAAGACTATACATCCTTGTCAATTCCCGGTCGAGTTGATAGAGCGCCTGGTACTGTCCATAACCGACGAAGGAGACAGCGTCCTCGATCCCTACATGGGGGTAGGATCGGCAGTCATCGCGGCTTTGTTACATGGGCGTGTCGGCTATGGCTGTGACATTGTGCAGGAGTATGTGGACATTGCCAGGCAGCGTATTCGCGACCTCCGCACAGGCCGGCTGAGGACCCGGCCGATGTGGAAGCCAGTGTACGATCCCAGCTTGCCGAACGGAGGGCACAGGTGAGAATAGTCCACTATTACTCCCATCTCAACGGATACGAGCACATTCTAGTGCATCAACCCCAGATATGGGCGCAGATTGTGGAAGTTATTACTGTGGTAAACGCCGAGAGCTGCCGTACAAAGGTATCGAAGGAGAAGACGATGCGCGGCAAGCTCCTGTACAGCCCTGTTCAGATGAATCAGCACTTTGGAGAAGCACTGACCGATCGAGGTTGGAAAGAGTCGCGGACCTCATATTGGGTGACGTCCGACCACAGGCTCATTCGCAAGACAATAGGGTTGAGCCCCGAAGAGCAGCGCCAAGCAATCAGCAGTGCCGGAGAGACGCCGATCTTCTCGTATAACCAAACGGATTTTGTGAAGGACAGGATTGCGATCGAGGTGCAGTTCGGAAAGTACTCTTTTGTCGCCTACGATCTCTTCGTCAAGCACATGGCTTTCTACGTGGGTGACGTTATTGATGTTGGTGTGGAGATTCTCCCAATGAAGGAGCTTCAGGCCGGGATGTCGTCCGGCGTAGCCTACTATGAAGGCGAGCTCTATAACCTGATACGCCAGGGCCGAGGCGTTCCTGCAGTTCCCCTTGTTCTGATTGGTATAGCTCCGTAGCTTCCTCTTCCAACTCGGCTTAGAACAAACCATTCGCTCAAGACGTGTCGCCGCGCCAGTCATTCCAGGCGAGGTGAAGCGTCAAGCTCCGAAGGCGAGGCAGACGACGTATACCTTGAACGCGCCGGCTGAGAGGAGCGCGAGGCTGCATTCGTGGATCGTGCTGGAGGTTGTGGCTACGTCGTCCACAAGCAGGACGATCTTACCCCTTAGTTCAGACGGCTTCGCCGCCCGGAAGGCGCCCCTGACGTTCGTTCGCCTTTCGTCGCCGGACAGCTCCACCTGCGGGCGAGTGTGCCGCCTGCGGACCACGGCGTCGCGTAGGAGCGGCAGCCCGGTCAGCTCACACAGCCGCTCCGCGAGAAGCTCGCTCTGGTTGTACCCCCGGATTCTCTGGCGAGCGGGATGTATCGGGACCGGGACGATGCAGTCTGCTCGGCGCCATGGAAAATCCGCCGCAGTCGTGAGGTAATTGTGGAGCGTTTGCGCCAGCGGGTCAGCCAGAATCCTGCGTCCGCCGTACTTGAACCCGTGGATCGCCTCCCGCATGACTCCGCTGTATGCGCCGGCCGCTCTCGCTGTCGTGAAGGAGCGCACCCTTCCCCAGCAGTCCCAGCAGCGAGCGCGCGGCATCGGATGGCCGCGATATGCGCTCTATCGCCGACAGGCACGACGGGCAGATGTAGTGGGGGTTCAAGGTCTCGCAGACCAAGCATTTGCGCGGGTAGACCAGATCGAGTAAACCTTCTACGATTGGTTGGGCTGTCATTCCAGGGCTTCGAAGTGAGCGATCTGCTTGAACTCGCAGTATCGGTCGGCGATATCTCCCGCGGTCAGAGAGGCCAAGCGGCGCAGGCTGAAACCCTGCACGTTGAACGAGGCCAGCGTGCTCCCGTAGATCGTCGCCTTCCTGAGATTCGCCTCGCTGACGTCATCCGTGGCTGCGACGTAGCCGATGAAGCCTCCAGCGAATGAATCGCCGGCTCCGGTGGGGTCTATAACCTCTTCCAGCGGGTAGGATGGAGCGGCGAAGTAGGCGCTGTCCGTCATCATGACCGCGCCGTGTTCGCCCTTCTTGATAATTACAATCTGGGGACCCAGCTTCCGCATCTCACGGGCAGCCTTGACCAGGGAGAAGGTGCCGCAGAGCTGCCGGGCCTCCGCGTCGTTCATAAACGCGACATCAACCTTCCGGAGCACCGCCAGCAGGGAGTCCCGCTTGTTCTCGATCCAGAAGTTCATTGTGTCGCAGACGGTCAACTTTGGGGATTTGACCTGTTCGAGGACCCGAAGCTGAAGCTCGGGATCAATGTTCGCCAGGAAGACGTATTTCGAATCCCGGTAGGCTTCCGGAATATCCGGGCGGAAATGCTGGAACACGTTCAGCTTCGTTTCCAGGGTGTGCGCCTGGTTCAGGTCGAATTCGTAGGAGCCCGACCAGCGGAACGTCAGGCCCGGCACGATCTGCATGCCCGCCAGGTCAATGTTGCGCGAGGCGAGGAACTGCATATGCTTCTTTGGGAAATCCGTGCCCACGACTGCTACAAGCCTGACCGGCGCGAAGTAGCTGGCCGCAATGGACGAGTAGACCGCCGCGCCGCCAAGCGCATCCTTGACCTCGCCAAAAGGCGTCTTCACGTTGTCGAGGGCCACGCTGCCAACGATCAGGACAGTTTGGGCCGCGGACTTCTCGATCATCCTTATCATCCCCTGTCAAGTGGCACTCCGGGTGTTGGTTTCAAGTTTCAAGTTTCACGTTCCAAGTCCTCACATGCGGCCAACCTGTAACCTGGAACTTGGAACCTGGAACTTGGAACCTGCCGCCTCGCGCCTAAGGCCTGCTCCCCAACGCCTTCCCTGCCCGGAGCACCATGAGCACGAACACGGGCAGCGTCAGGCACTTCCGAATCTTCCGGGGGTTGTTCGCGAGCCTGAAGAACCATTCGAGGCCGTGCTGCCGAATCCATTTCGGTGCCCGCTTGACCCTGCCTGAGACGACGTCGAACGTTCCGCCCACACCCATCGAAACCGGGACCTGCAGTTCCTCCAGATGGCGGTGGATCCATTTCTCCTGCAGCGGGATGCCCATTGCAACGAAGAGGATATCGGGTTTCGCCTCCCGAATCCTTTCGATCACAGAGGCGGAGTCTTCGGGCCGGAAGAATCCGTGATGCGTGCCTGCGACTATCAGCCCTGGATACTTCTGCTGGAGTGTCTTCGCGGCGGCCTCGGCTGTTCCCGGCGCCGCGCCGAGCAGAAAGACTCTGTAGCCCGACCGCGCGGCCCTGTCGCACAGGAATTCAACTATGTCTACGCCTGAAACGCGCTCCGGAAGCGGCGTCCCGAATCGCCGCGCAGCCCAGAGGATTCCTACGCTGTCCGGGGTTACGAGGTCTGCCGCGTTGATTATTTCCCGCAGCTCGCGATCCTTCTGGGCGAGCACTACGGCGGAGGAATCCGCAGTCACCACCATGTGAGGTCGGCCGCTGCGGACGAACTCCTCGATGGTCGCCAGCGTGGCCGCCGTATCAACTGCGGAAATGTTGATGCCCAGTATAGCCCTGCTCTCCATGAATCTGAAGTCCGTCCCACCCATAGCGGGATCTCCACGCATACTGCGGGACAATCCGAAATCGGTTAGGTTCCCAGCTCCCACGACTTGAGGTACTTCTCCTGCTCTTCCGTCAGTGTATCAATCTCTATTTGAAGCGACTTCAGCTTCAGGTATGCGACCTGCGTATCAATCTCCTTCGGGACGGGGTATACCCTTCGCTCCAGCTCTTTTGCGTGCTTCGCCACGTACTCCGCCGAGAGCGCCTGATCGGCGAAGCTCATATCCATCACAACGGCGGGATGCCCTTCCGCGGCCGCGAGGTTCACAAGCCTCCCCTCGCCGAGCACGTGGATTCGCTTGCCGTCTTGGAGAGTGTATTCCTCCACGAACTCGCGGACCTGCCGCCGGCTCTTGGACATCTTCGCAAGGCCGTCCAAGTCCAGCTCCACGTTGAAGTGCCCTGAGTTGCACATGATGGCGCGGTCCTTCATGGCCTTGAAGTGCTCGGGCCGGATCACGTTGATATCGCCGGTCAGCGTGCAGAAGACATCTCCGATCTTCGCAGCCTCGGCGATCGGCATGACCTCATAGCCGTCCATGACGGCCTCCAATGCCTTGAACGGATTCACTTCCGTGACGATCACGCGGGCGCCCATTCCCTTCGCGCGCATCGCAACTCCACGGCCGCACCAGCCGTATCCGGCGACGACGAAGGCCGCTCCCGCCATCAGCAGGTTGGTCGCCCGGATTATCCCGTCAACGGTGCTCTGGCCGGTTCCATATCGGTTGTCGAACAAGTGCTTGGTGTCCGCGTCGTTGACGGCGACGATTGGATAGAGGAGCACTCCGTCCCGCTCCATAGCGCGGAGTCGGATGACGCCGGTGGTAGTCTCCTCCGTGCCGCCGATGATATTCTTCGCCAGGTCGGTTCGCTCGGAGTGGATGACCGACACTGTGTCCGCTCCGTCGTCCATCGTGATGTTCGGCTTGAAGTCCAGCGCGGCTTGAATGTGCTTGTAATAGGTATCCCGGTCCTCGCCCTTGATTGCAAAAGTGGGTACGTCGAAATCCACAACCAGTGATGCGGCAGCGTCGTCCTGGGTGGAGAGGGGATTCGAAGCGCAGACGGCCACCTGAGCCCCGCCGGCCTTGAGCGTGCGCATAAGGTTCGCTGTCTCGGTAGTGACGTGCAGGCAGGCGACAAGGGTGATGCCCGCCAGGGGCTTTTCCTGCTCGAACCGCTCTCTGATCAACCGTAGAACGGGCATCCACTGCTCCGCCCACTCTATCCTGAGCTTGCCCTTCGGGGCCAGCCCCAGATCTTTCACGTCGTGGGATACCATCCAGAAACCTCCTATGGACTGTTGTTCTGGCGGCGGACAGGGTCAACTATGAGCCCATCGAATACCGCCGCGTTGGATTTCACCTGGCAGCCTGTGCCGACGACGCATCGCTCCAGCATGGTCTGCCTCATCACCCGGGCACCTTCCCAGAGGATGCTGTCCCGCACGGCGGCGTCCTCCTCCACAACGCAGTTGTCGCCGAGCACTGAGTTTTCGAGAACGCGCGCGTTCTTCCCTATGCGGCAGTTGTTTCCGATCACAACCGGATACCCAACCTCGGCTGTCGGGTCAATATCAACGTTTTCACCCATCCATACGTATCTCTTGATCTCGGGGAGGGGAAACTTGATGCTCACTCTGCCCTCGAGGGCGTCGCGGTGAGTTTCCTGATACTGCTTCAGATTCCCGACGTCCCGCCAGTAGCTTGATGTCAGGTGGCCGTAAAATCGCCTTTTCTGCTCCAGCAGTAGGGGAAAGACGTTGTTGCCGAAGCCGTATACCACGCCCTTGGGGATCAGCTCGAAGATTTCCGGCTCGAACACATATACGCCGGTGTTTGCCATATTGCTGAATATGACCTCGCCCTTCGGCTTTTCGAGGAACCTTGTGATCTTGCCGCGCTCGTTTATGAGAACGATGCCGTAGTCGGCGGGGTCGTCTACCAGCGAGAGAGCGATGGTGCAAATCGCCTTGTGGTCGCGATGCTGTTTCACGAGGCGGCGCAGGTCTAAGTCGGCAAGGTCATCGCCGCCGATCACGAGGAACGTGCTGTCGAAGAACTGCTCGCATCTCTTGACGCTGCCTGCGTCTCCCCAAAGCTGGTCCTCACGCGAGTACTGAATCCTGACCCCCCATTTTGAGCCGTCGCCGAAGTAGTTCTCGATCTGCTCGCTGTGGTAGTGGAGGTTCACCATTATATTCGAGAAGCCGTTGCGGGCCAGCAGCTCGACGATGTGCTCCATTACGGGCTTATTCACTATTGGGACCAACGGTTTGGGCAGGTTACGAGTCAGCGGATCGAGCCGCGAACCCACACCCGCCGCCAGAATCATTGCTTTCATAGCACACCAGCGCCTTCGCTAATACACGATTGCCCCTTCTCCTACTCGTAACAAGAAGGGGTTTCAGGTTCCAAGTTCCAGGTTTCAAGTTCCAGGTTCACGCACCGCACCAACCTGAAACCTGAGACTTGGAACCTGAAACTTGGAACTTTCCCTATGTCTGCTCGCAGAACGAGCGGATCGAGCATGCCACGTGGGCGAGCTGCTGCTCGGTCAATCCCGGAAAGACCGGCAGCGACAGTACCTCACGGCACGCGCGCTCCGCTTCCGGCAAATCTCCGGGTTTGTATCCAAGGTATCGGTATGCTTCCTCAAAATGCAAAGGGTTTGGATAGTACACACCTGTGTCAATCTCTTTGGATTTCAATAACTGCCTCAACTGGTCACGCTCGCGGTGTCTTATCGTGTATTGATGATACACGTGCTTGTTGAAAGGTTGCTCCTTCGGCAGGACGATGTCAAGGTCGGAGAGCAGGCATCGGTATGTCTCGGCATTGGCGCGTCTGAGTTCAGTCCACGCATCCAGGTGCGGCAGCTTGGCCAGCAAGATCGCGGCCTGGATTTCGTCCAGCCTGCTGCAGTAGCCGACATGCTTATATGAGTATGCTCCTCCGCTGCCGTGGAACCTGAGGAATCTGAGCTTTTCGGCGAGCTCCGCGTCGTTCGTCAAGACCATGCCGCCGTCGCCGGCTGCTCCCAGGTTCTTGGTTGGGAAGAAGCTCAGAGTCACAGCGTCGCCATATGCGCCGATCGGGCGGCCGTGCGCCATTGCCCCGATAGCCTGTGCGCCGTCGTAGATCACCCGCAGTCCATGACGCTTTGCCACCTCGGATATGCGGGTGACGTCTGCCGCCTGACCATAGAGATGCACGGGCAATATGGCGTTGGTGCGCGGCGTGATCTTCTCCTCAATCCGTTTTGGGTCGAGGTTAAAGGTTTCGGCCTCGATGTCCGCGTATACCGGCCTTGCGCCCAGCACGGCGATGACCTCGGTCGTCGCGACAAAGGTGAACGGAGTGGTGATAACTTCGTCGCCTGGGCCGATCCCGATTGCAGCGAGCGCCAGCAGGAGCGCGTCGGTTCCCGAGTTTACGCCGACGCCATATGCAGCCCCGCTGTATTCGGCGATCCTCTCTTCCAACGCTTTGACACTCGGGCCGAGGATGAACGCGCTGCCAGCCATCACAGCTTGGACGGCGTCATCCATTTCGCGCTTGATGGATTGATACTGCGCCCTCAGATCGGCAATCGGTACCCGCACGTACTAACCTCCGAAGTATGACTGCAGACCTTTTCCATCTGCTGTCTACGGTCTATTGTCTATGGTCTCCCAGCGCGGCCTTTACAACCAGTGGCGCGAGTTCCGCGTCGAGCATACACACGGCTGTGAACGCCTCGCAAAAAGTCTGGAAGTTGCCTATATCGTAACGCCGTTCGTTGGCCAGCAGAGGAGAGCACCAGACAAGCTCACCCTCGGCCAGGCCGAGTCTGATCGAGTCCGTTATCTGTAGTTCGCCGCCTGCGCCGGGCCGTGTTCGGCGAATGAAATCGAATATCTTAGGGGCGAAGATATAGCGTCCGGCTATGGCGTACTCGCTGGGAGATTCCTCAGCTTTAGCCTTCTCGACCAACCCATCTATTTCAAACGGCTCTCCATCCCCCGCTGGCCGACCCGCTGCCGGCTTGACCATGCCGTACCTGTAAGAATCCTCGATCGGCACGCGTTCGACGGTTATGGCCGCGAATGCCAGCTTGGTTCCGTATGCCGCCATCAGTCTTGCTAGAGGAGTCACTTTCTGCCGCGAGACGATCACAGAGTCGCCCAGCGCAACCGCGAAGTGCTCTCCGCCCACCGCCTCTTCCGCCTGCAAGATAGCGTCAGCCAGGCCCCGCTGGGGTTCCTGGATCACGTACCTTACGCGCACCCGGCTCTGACAGGTGCTATCGCCGAAGTACTCCTGGATTCTGGGCTTCAGCGGCGACACCACGAATATAATATCGTTTATGCCGGCTGCGTGCAACTCGTCCACGATGTACTCGACGGCTGGCTTGCGGCCTAGCGGGAGCATCTCCTTGGGGGTTATAGAAGTCAGCGGCCTCAACCTGGTGCCGTGACCGGCGGCTGGGATGACTGCTTTGAGAATGTGGTTGCGATCGGAAGTTACCAAGTCGGACTGCCTCCTGGGGTCTTTGATCTTCGGGTGCTGCAGCAGGCAGAGAGATGGGCGTGTTGCGCAGGTGAGGAAAGCCGGTTGCGCGTACTGCTTTGAATCACGATGTGTGTCCTCGGGGAAACAATGATTGGAGCCGACGATCCGATTCGAACGGACGACCGGGGCATTACGAATGCCCTGCTCTACCAGCTGAGCTACGTCGGCTCAAGATTGCCGGGCGCAAGAGACAACGAACAGTCACCCGCAACAGTGCTCTGCAAGTAGTATAATGGTGCCGGGACGCAGAATCGAACTGCGGACACGTGGATTTTCAGTCCACTGCTCTACCAACTGAGCTATCCCGGCGC
>DATKXU010000010.1:0-26258 GCA_035528905.1 Armatimonadota bacterium | reverse complement strand
CCGGCAAGGTCTCGTCCGGCTTCACACTTATCTCGTAAGGGAGCACCCAATGGCCGTAGCTGGCCTTGAACACAGTGGGCGGCGTATCGCCGTGCTCCGGGTCATCGGCGCTTTCGGAGGTCGGCACCAGCGGATCGTTATAAATCGCGGTGGGCTCGAATCGGACAGTGGGGGTCACAATAGTCACCACGACACCCTCGTAGTCTACATATTTGATCCTCACCAGGTCCGTACCGTCAAGAGTCACAATCGGCCGGCTGATCTTCCTCCAGGCCTCGGCATAGGTTTCGCCAAATCCGCTGACATTCAAGTTATAGAAGAAGCTGCCATCGTTGATATTGTTCTCCAGGTCGCCCGGCCCGGTGTTTTCAAACAGGTCCGGATCGGATGGGCTGAACTCGACACGGTAGAGGACGTACAAGTTGTCCTCCTCAGCCGCAGTCAGCTTGTGCGTGTACCCGTTGGAGTACGGCTTGGCCGGATCCTTCAGCCCGACGAAGTAGCGCACGATCTTGGTATCCGGCGCCAGAGGCTCGATCGGCCTGAGCTGGAGCGGCGAACCATCTTCAGGACATGTCGGGGCGGCCTCGTCGAGCAGAACGTTCTCCTTGCCGGTAGGGTCCACGTAGTGCGTGGGATACTCCCTTGCGACACCCGGCGTGTGATCCGGAGACGTGCAGTACGCGCGCATGCGCGGCAGGACGAGATCAACCCTCGCGTAGGGTACAGTGACAGTGATCGGGTTGCCATCCTGATCCACTACAGGGAAGTCCATCGGGTGCTTGGTGTTGTCGTAGACGTACATAGCATACGCCAGGTCTCTGCTGATCAGCGAAAGGGCGAGGCGTGCGTCGTCCTGCGCGCGGACCATGACCTCGGCCCGCCGGGTAAGCTTGAAGCTCTGCACCAACGGAATAAGCACGAGACCCATGATGATCATGGTCAGCGCAAGCACCACCAGGATTTCAACGAGCGTGAATCCCCTGTTGTCAGAAATCCGCTGGTTCATCGTGATGCCCCGACATCAAACTAATCATCAGCTACCTGCTCGAACCAAGCAGGTCTGCAATTCCTTGTGTCTCCACTTGCCTGCTCTCAAGCCCGTTCCCGACTCGCGCCATATAACTCTGGCGCCGACCGAGACGCCACGCACTTTCGAGACCTCCTTGACAGCCAGTGCTGTGCCGGCTGGATACAGGCGCTCAATCTTCGGGAGCAGGTCTATGTAGCAGAGCCCCAGATTCCCTGTATCCATGGACACCTGGCAGAGGTCGCCATACACTGTGTGTTCGACCATAGACCCACCGGGCTCCGAAGCCACATACTTGTAGTCTACGGCTACGGTGCTTCCTGCATGGCACAGCCGGAAGTATACCCTGTAGTCGCCTCCACTATTTAACGCCGCCGAATCGTAGTAGTACTGGCCGTAACCCGGGGACGTTGAGCTTGGTGCGCCATAACTTCGCCCATAGACATCGTACGCCTTGAAGGTCTGGAGCGCCCAGTCGCCCTCGGCGCGATAGTAGATGCGGAACGTGTGGGCCGCATATGCCACGTTGAATGTGACGATGCCTTCTTTGTAATCCACGGCCATCACTGGTGCGCCGGCTGTTGGCAATCCTGCCGGCACTGTCGAGGTCTCATCGTAGACTTCGCCGGTTTCCATGTCCACGGCGAGTATGCTGTTTGGCAGATTGTAGGACGGCGCGAGTCCGGCGTATGTATCCCCATTATGTTCGACCGTCACACCGGCTTCCTTCAGGAAGCGGAGAGAAAGCTTGACGGCCCCGTCGGCCGGGTGTTGTATGACATCCGCGACCTTCCGCTCATCGCTGATAATGTGCCAATCAAGGACAGTGTAATCTATATAAGCCGTGAGAGGCTCTTTGCCCCGCGCGGTCAGCTCCTCATAGCCATAGCCGGCGGGATTGAATAGCAGAACGCCCACAGTGGGGCTTGCCACCTGGTATTGATAGGGATTGTTCGGACCCCAGGCTGCCCCGAGCGCTAGTTCGGAGAACGCCCTGTGCAGGGAGTCGCTCCCGCGGTCAACGCCGATGAAACTAGTATTGTCCTTAAGCAAACCACCGGGAGGCTCCGGATCGGGGATGTAGACCCCCTGGTAGCCCTGGTCAATCTCGGCTTGAGTTGCAATTGCGATTTCGATAGCCTGGCTCACAACGGAAACCAGGCGCGGGGGCGCATCCACCCAGTATGAGTAGGTCAGCACGTAGTTCCGCAGATAGGCCGCCGGACTAACGTATATCACCGCGGCTTCGCGATCACCGTCGGAGTCGTCGTAATCTATAACATACTCGCGGGAACTGCTTATCTCCAGGTCAGCGAGGCTCCGGGGCAGCGTCAGACGCTTCATCGGCCCACCGTACACAGTGAGCGTGCTGTTCTGGGCTGGGTCTACAAGGATAGGACTGAACCCGAGGACGTAGACGCAACCGTATCCCCAGTCCATGGACAACGGAACCGGTATCTTCGTGACCTCGCCGTGTACCCGGCGGAACTTGTTCACATCGGTGTAGTAGTACATGTTGAAGCCGTCCGGCCAGTGGCCTGGTGGCTCCGTCGGGTCACGGAGGTCCTCAGGGTCCGTGTCCGCCAGCACGGTGTACGTACCGGTATTCGGGTCATAACCCCAGGGCAGAATTCCGGAGGGGAGATTGGCCGGTCTGTTCCTCCAACGTTCGAGCTCCGCCTGGGCCAGGCGATCGGCCAGAGTGACATTCTGGCTGTGTTTCACGGCCATGAAGCCGCCGGGGAACATGCGCATCACAGCCAGTATGCCACCCACGAATATCGCAATGGCGACGAGGACCTCGACAAGCGAGATACCTTCCCTACTCTTTAAACGCTGAAGAAGCCTCATAAGCTTCACCGACCATGCCACCCCAGAGAGGTTTCGGGTTTCAGGTTCCAAGTTTCAGGTTAGGGGCGCAGGAACCCGGAACAGCCATCTCTGCTACAAAATCAATGCGCCCGATTCCGCTTCTTTCACGGTAGCGATTATCGGCCTATCCCAGAACATCGAACCGACGATCCACCGTACAGCATCACGAAGCCGGCTGGCGCATCTCTACTCGTATCTTACCACACTCAAGAGTGAAGCTGACTTTCCAGTTTTTTTGACTCCACGCGCACAGCGAATGTTCCAATCCGCTCAACACAAAAACGAGGTAATCGCCCGGACTTGCGTACGCGCAATTACCCCCTCAACTCCCTCCGGTTTGCATCCTCTTAAGAGTGCATCACAGAACCTCAAGGCCCGCGGCGGACTCTCATGGCCCGGGCACCGCCGCCTGCCACGCGTCTTGCCATGTCACCGTCAGAGCGCTGGATACAAGCCTCACACGGCCGTCAAGGAACAGCACAAGATCCCTGCTGCCGGGGGTAATGCCCGACCCATCTACATACCTGTGATAGCTGCACCAGGTCACCACGGTATCCGCCGGCGGAGTCCTCCACCTGAGCTGCCGCTCCACCTGGGGATGCTGCATATTGGCAGCGAGATTCATATCGAGCCACGTCGGGCAGTAGTGCGCCTCATTGCCAGCGCCGCCCCTCGGATTCTGGTAATCGTAGCTGCTGTAGCAATACAGGTAGTAAGGCTCGCCCTCAGTCGGCCCGATCCCGCGCTTGCCATTGCGGTTCGGCGTGACACCGCCGTTATTCAGCAGGGAATACATCGGATCCTCCACAAAGTCAACCGTGGAGAACTCCGCGCCGAGGGCATTCAAGCTGGCTACCGGGCACGTGTACGCACTCGGGGCATTGCCGTATTCGGGAAACAGCGAGACTAGCTGACCACCCACCATACCGGTGCTCTTTTCGAGAGGCACTATTATGTCGGTCTGGTAAGGAACGTATGAGCCATCGCTCTCTACCCACTGAACGGGACCGGCGATGAAATCCGGGTATCTGTGCTCATCGAGCTGGAACTGCTTCAGGGCGGTGAAGATCTGGTGCATATTGGACATGCACTGCGCCTGCTTTGTTCTCCTCTTCGCCGCCCCCACGATTGGGAAGATGAGACTGGCCAGGATACCGATGATTGCTATGACCGTCAGCATCTCTATAAGGGTGAAACCGTCACGCTTTCCTCTAGTAGCCATTTTGTATTCCCCCTTGCGCGGACTCACTAGGGCTCGACCAAGGCTCAGAAGCCCCAATAGCCCAGCCACATCCGTATTATCTCGTTCCCATAAAAGATGGCCACAATTGCCCCGGCGACCATCATAGGCCCGAAGGGCACGTAGTCCTTCCTGGTCTTGCGTCCCGTCGCTATGAGTGCGATGCCGATAACGCTGCCCAAAAAGACCGCGAGCAGGAAGGAGAGCATCGCAGAGCCAAGGGCCAGGTTCGCGCCCACGGCCGCGGCGAGCTTCATGTCCCCGCCGCCCATCGCCTCTTTCTTGAATACATAGTAGCTGACGAAAGCAATGGCAGCGAAGACTCCTCCGCACGCCAGAATTCCCGCTATAGATTGGGGCACCGGAATCCGCCAAATCCAATACGGCTCACGGCTCCCGGCAGCAAGCCCTATGCCGTCCCGCACAAGCCCGATTCCTATCCCGAACAGGCTGAGCTGGTCCGGGATGATCCAATGCTCCAGATCTATGAAGAAGATCGCTATCAGCGACGCACCGAACAATGCGTACGCCAGGAAATCCACGATCCAGTAATGCGGATAACCGGCCCGCGGGCCGAACCAGTAGTACGCAAGAGCGAAGTACAAGCCGCTCAGAAGCTCAACGCCGAAATACCGCCAGCTAATCGGCGCCCCGCAGTACCTGCACCTGCGCGCCTGTATCAGAAAGCTGAAGAGCGGCACGAGGTCCCATGCACGCAGAGGCGCGCTGCACTGCGGGCAATGCGAGCCGGGCTTGACGAGCGACTCGTCCCTCGGCAAACGCCATATACAAACGTTCAGGAAGCTGCCGACTACAGTTCCATATATGAACGCGATCAGTATGCCTAGCCACTCTGGCATCTTGTGATATGTGCTTCCTAAGTGCTATTCGCCGCCGCCGGAGCTGAGGCTCTGTATGATTGCCACCAATGGCAGGAACATCGAGATGACTATGAAGCCCACTGCCCCGCCCATCAATACGATCATCACCGGCTCGATAGACGATGTCAGGCTCTGCAGGGAGGCATCCACCTCGGACTCATAGAAATCCGCGACCTTCGTAAGCATTTGATCCAGAGCGCCGGACTCTTCGCCGATTGCGATCATCTGGACCACCATCGGCGGAAACATCTTGCTCTTTTGAAGCGGGTCGGCGATTCGATCGCCTTCGCGGATTCTCGATCTCGCTTCAAGGATCGCATCGCCTATGATTTCGTTCGCCACAGTACCGGCCACTGTCTCGAGCGCCTGCAATATCGGGACGCCACTGATCAGGAGCGTGCTAAGCGTCCGCGAGAACCGCGCCAGGCATATCCTGTGGTTGAGCTTGCCAAATACCGGAGCTTTCAGCTTGACGCGGTCGTACGCCCGGCGTCCAACACGCGTGCGCACGAACATCCTGAAGGAAAAGGAGAACGCCACTACCATAAGGAGCACGACCCACCATTTAGTGGTCAGGAACTTGCTGAAGTTCATCAGCATGACCGTCATCACCGGCATGTCACTTTCCGGCATGCCAAGCTCTGTAAATAGCGTCATAAATCTCGGCAGTATGAAGGTAACCAGGCCGATGACGATGCCCAACGCGACGACCATGACGATGCACGGATAGGTCATCGCGCCGCGGACCTTCCGCCGCAGCTCCATATCCTTCTCAAGGAAGACAGACAGCCTCTGAAGGCTTTCCTCCAGGGCGCCGCCTACCTCACCGGCTCGAACCAAACCGATAAAGAGGTTGCTGAAGACGTTCGGATACTTGCTCAGGGCCTTAGAAAGAGGCTGACCTGCCTGTACCTCGGCCTCGACATCCGCGACGATTCGCCGGAGCTTCGAACTCGCGGTCTGCTCACCCAATACAGAGAGGCACCGGACGAGTGACACGCCTGCATCCACCATCGTGGAGAACTGTCGGCAGAAGATCGAGAGGTCCGAGAGCTTCACGCCGCCAAAGCCACCGCCAGGAGATCTTGGCTTCGCAACCCTGGTCTGCTCGACTTTCAGGACGGTATATCCCTGTTCCTGCAGCCAGCGCACCACGGCGCGGTCGGTCTCGCCTTCCCTGGTTCCCTGGCGCATCGCGCCGCCTGCGTCTCTGATTGTGTACCCATAGGTCGCCATTTGAATCACCTTCTCAGACTGCAGACCGCGGCACGCGTTCGTGCGAGGCGGTCAGATGGGCTATCGCCCGTTTGAGTTGCTCGCGTGCCCTGGCTTCCCGCGCGTGACAGCGGAAACCATCGTCTTGAACTCTTCTGGATTCATGGCGCGCGAGAGGCCGTCGTCGTAAGAGATCATTCCCTTCTGATAAAGGTCACGCAGGCCCTGGTCCATAGTCTGCATGCCCACGTTCGAGCTGGTCTGGATAATGGATGTTACCTGATGAGCCTTCGACTCGCGAATCAGGTTGCGGACCGCTGCAGTGGCTGTCATTATCTCCATCGCGCAAACTCGGCCCGGCATTCCAGCCCGCGGCAGGAGTTGCTGGCAAAGGACAGCCTCCAGGTTGTTCGACAGCATGAACCTGATCTGCTCCTGCTGCTCGGAAGGGAACACGTCCACGATTCGGTCCACCGTCTGCGGAGCGTTGTTGGTATGCAGAGTTGCGAAGACTAGGTGGCCGGTCTCAGCACAGGTTATCGCCGTGGAGATCGTGTCGAGGTCTCGCATCTCCCCCACTAGGATTACATCAGGGTCCTCGCGCAAGGCAGCACGCAGCGCATTAGCGAACGACTTTGTGTCGAAGCCCAATTCGCGCTGGTTCACAATGCTCAACTTGTGATGGTGCAGGTACTCGATTGGGTCCTCAATCGTGATGATGTGCGCGCTGCGCTCGCTGTTGATCTGATTAACCATAGCGGCCAGGGTCGTGGACTTTCCCGATCCAGTAGGGCCGGTAACGAGAACCAGGCCCCGCGGCTTCCTTGTCAGGTCCTCGAGGATGAGGGGCAGGCCCAGCTCGCGTATCGTGGGGATTCTAGCAGGGATCACTCTGAAAGCAGCGGCGACAGAGCCCTTGTCGCGATATATGTTCACCCTGAAACGCGATACCTTGGCCAGCGCATAGGAAAAATCGAGTTCGAAGGTTGCTTCGAACCGCTGGATCTGCTCATCCGTCAGAATATCATAGACCAGCCTCTGAGTATGCTGGGCTGCGAGTTTCTCATAGCTCGTCGGCATGAGCTCACCGTCAACCCTCAGGATTGGAGGTATACCAACAGCCAGATGAAGATCCGACGCGCCGCGCTCGACGATCAGCCTCAGCAGGTCATCAACGTGAATGTCCTCGATAGATCGCGGCTTCGCCTGAGTCCTCGGCGGCATCTGGGTGGTGATCGCACCGTCTTGCAAGGTGACACCTCCAACAGTTTAGTGCCCGGCTGTGAAGACGACTTTCCTTACCTCTTCCGGCGTGGTTGCGCCGGCCAGTACTTTGTCGAGCCCGTCCTCACGCAGTTCCTTCATGCCGTTGGCCCTGGCAGCCTCGCGTATGTCAGCCAGAGGCGCACGGCGAACTATCAGTTCGGCGATCTCGTCGTTCGTGACCATCAGCTCGAAAATTCCACTCCTGCCTTTGAAGCCAGTGTGCCGGCAGGCTTCGCATCCGCGCCCTCGCCAGAGGGTGACCATCTCATCGCGGTCCTGAGCCTGATAGCCCAGGACGCGCAGCTCCGACGCGCGCACCTGGTACTCCTCCTTGCAGTTCTGGCAAACCTTGCGTGCAAGCCTCTGGGCCAGCACGCCGATGACGGTCGCAGATATCAAGTACGGCTCTATGCCCATATCCACCATACGAATGACCGCCGACGGAGCGTCGTTCGTGTGGAGTGTTGACAGAACCAGGTGTCCGGTCAGCGAGGCTTCCACGGCGATTTCCCCCGTCTCCATGTCGCGCATTTCGCCAACCATGATGATATCCGGGTCCTGCCGCAGGAAGGACCGCAGGGCTGTTCCGAAGGTCAGTCCGGCTTTCACATGAACCGCGACCTGAGATATACCGGAGAGCTGGTACTCAACTGGATCTTCTATGGTGATTATGTTCTTCTCCACGGAGTTGATCTTGTGGAGAATCGAATACTGGGTAGTGGTCTTGCCGCTGCCTGTCGGGCCAGTCGAGAGCACCATGCCGTTCGGCTGAACAATGAGTTCTTCAAGGCGGGCAAGGCAATCCGGGCTGAAGCCGAGTTTTGTCATACCGAGCAGGACGCTGCTCTTGTCCAGGATTCGGCAGACGATCTTCTCACCGTAGATAGTGGGCAGGCAGCTCACGCGGAGGTCGTAATCCTTATTGTCCAACCGCACGGGAATGCGCCCGTCCTGTGGGATGCGCCGCTCCGCGATATTCATCTCAGCCATGATCTTAAAACGAGAGATAAGCGGCGCCTGAATGTATTTCGGGATGGTCATCTCCTCATGGAGCACGCCGTCCACGCGGTAGCGGACGCGCACCTGCCGCCGATCGGGCTCGATGTGAATATCGCTTCCGGCTACTCGAATAGCCTGCTGGATAATGGTATTGGCGACACGGATAATGGGAGCCTGGTCGGCAATCTGGGCGATGGCGTCCGGGTCTTCGTCCTCCGTGAGCTCACGCGACTTGTACGCCTCGATCTCCGCCTTAACACCCGCGAGACCCATGCCAAGCGGGGCGCCACCAACGGATGCTGGGAGGTTCGCGCCTGTATCATCGCCGCCCTTGTAGTGGCGGTTGATCGCATCCTCGATGGCATCGGGCATCGCCAAGACAGGCACAATCTGCAAGCCTCGGGTAACCGCCCCCAGGTCGTCCAGCGCCATGATGTTTTGCGTGTCGGACATTGCGACTGACAGCCGGTTGCTCTCTTTTCGAACCGGCATCACCTTGTGGCGCCTGGCCACATGCTCGGGAACGACATTGACGGCGGCGGGATCTATCTTCTGGGTCGTCAGGTCAACGAAGGGTATATTGAGCTGCCGCGCGCGTGCCTGCAAGACCTGTTTCGCGTCTGCGAACCCGAGATCCTGTATGATCTGACCGATGTCGCCCGGCGCGACCTTCTGGGTCTCTTTCGCCTCGTTGAGCTGTTCCGAAGTGATTGCCTTCGCCTCAAGAAGCAGCTCTCCAATATCCTTTCTCATCGCCACCATTTGCTCAGCGGCCTCCCAAGAACCCCTACTCTCCAATACTGGGCTCGCCTAAAGGATTATAGCATCGTGCCTTGCCATGCGCAACCGTTCTACGACCGATCCGCCAAGGCGCCCTCGTTTCCACCAGCGAAGACTGCCTGCTTCATGACCTCCGCAGGCGCGGCCTGCCCTGTCCAAATCTCGAAGGACATCGCCCCCTGGAAAACCAACATCCCAACGCCGTTCACTCCGCGCGCCCCGGCTGCTTTGGCTGCCTGCAATAGTCTGGTTTCCAAGGGGCTGTATATCTGATCGAACACAAACAGCCCTGCGTGCAGCCACTCCGACGAGATCGGCTGCAAGTCCGGGTGCGGGTGCATCCCTACAGACGTGCAGTTGACCAGCAGATCGGCCTCCAGGATGGCTTCTCGAGCGTCAGCGCTGTCGAGAGCGGCAGGTTTTACCGCTCTCGTGCCCAGCGCGGTATTCAGCGACTCCGACACCTCCACCGCGCGGCTGTACGTTCGGTTCGCTACCGTTACGCTTGCGCCGTTCGTGATCAGAGCGCACGCGGTCGCCCGCGCTGAGCCACCTGCCCCCAAGACAACAGCTCTGGAGCCTGCCGGCGACTTCCCCGTTTCCTCCAATGCCTTGATGAATCCAGGGCCGTCGGTGCTGTATCCCTTCAGAACACCATCTGAGTTGTGAATGGTGTTCACCGATCTGATCCTGAGGGCGTCGTCACTCACCCAGTCGAGGAACTCTATCACGCGCTCCTTATGAGGGATGGTGACGTTCACTCCGACGAGATCGAGTGCCCGGATTCCTTGTACCGCAGCTTCCAGATTGTCAGGGTGCACGTTGAATGGAACGTAAATGTAGTTGAGTCCCAGCTCTCGAAACGCGGCGTTGTGCATGGCAGGCGACCGGCTCTGTTCCACGGGATACCCAAACACCCCTGTCACACGGGTCGCCCCCGTCATGGCTCTGTCCAAGTCACTTCCCCGTATTCATCTGACGGTTTGTCCCAGCCGTTTGTTCCCCTGATGCGTCGGCCTCGCTGCTCGGCTGGTGGAGCATTCCTCGCCGCTCCAGCAGCTTCAGCACTATCTTCTCGAAGAACCTGCTTATCCTTGTGCCGATAAACTCCCTGGGATCCAACGGACGCACCAGTATGGTGTACAAGCCAAGTCTGTTACCACCCAAAATATCGGTAAAAATCTGATCGCCGATTACAGCAGCGTGAGCGGGCTGCACGTCGAGCAGCCTCAGAGCTTCGCGGAAGCCTCCGCGACGCGGCTTCGCGCCGCGACGGACAAACGGCAAGCCCAGCTCGGCCGCAAGGCTCTGCAGCCGCGCTGAAGTTCGCGTGTTTGAGACGATGCAGAACTTCATTCCCTGGCTCCCAGCCTCGCGAATCCACGCCTCTATCTCCGGCGCAACGTCGTAGCTCCGCCACGGAACCAGCGTGTTGTCCAGATCGAGAAGCATCGCTTCGATCTGCCGCCGCTTGAGCCTCGCAATGTCAATGCCGGCCAGCGACTCGACGCGCTCAGACGGGCACAGCAGCTTCAACCAATTAACCAACTCAGAGGACACCCTTTCTGGCGATCCGTTTCGCGCGTTGATGGTCCGCGAATGTGCGGCTGAAGATGTGCGAACCATCGTCCCGAGCGACGTAGTAGAGATAGTCCACGTGTGCCGGACGCAGGGCCGCCTTGATCGAGGCTAGGCCCGGATTAGCTATAGGACCCGGCGGCAGCCCCGCGTATAGGTAGGTGTTGTAAGGAGAGTCAACCGCCAGGTCCTTGTACAAGAGCCTGTTCTTATGCCTGCCCAGAGCATAGAGAACGGTGGCATCGCATTCCAGACGCATGTTCCTCGCCAGCCTATTGCGCAGCACGGCGGAGACAAGCCGCCTGTCCTTTGGAATCTTGGCCTCCCGCTCTATCAACGAAGCGAGAGTTATGACTTCGTGCAAGCTCATGCCGGATGCAGATATGTCGGAAGCTAGAGGCGCCACGACCTTGCGCTCAAAACAGTCGAGCATTTCGCGGACGAGTTTCTCTTCGGGCTTGCCGACGGGCGCAAGATAAGTATCCGGAAACAGATAGCCTTCGAGGCTGTCCGGCGGATGCGGGAAGCTTGTCGGGAAAGACGCTCCGTAGAACCGCGCTAGCTCGTAGAACCGATCGGCGTCACCAACTCCCTCCGCCTCGAGGCGCTCGCCGATCTGGCGAATCGTGAACCCCTCGGGGCAAGTTATCCACAGTGCGTAGGCTTCTCCGCTCGAGATCTTACCCAGCACGGCAAGCGGCGTCATCGAGGGACTCAGTTTGTACGCGCCGGTCATGAGATTGGTGCTTTTCCCGGCGGCACGCGCCAGCACGCGGAACCAGAACGGGCTGCGAATCACATCGCGCGCCGCCAGGATTCGGCCGATCTCGCCCGCAGACGCCCCTTTAGGTATCTGCACGGCGATGGTCTCAGGACCGCCAGCAGGCAGCAGCATGCCGCTCACAGCCCAGTAGGCAGCCAAGGCGACCACAGCCAGCGCTGCCCACAGCATGGCTTTACCGCGCATCATCGGCCTCCCCTGCCTTGGCAGACTGCCTGTCCAGATACGATTTAAGTATCACCGCGGCCGCCAGTTTGTCAATCACCTTCCTCCGCTTAGCGCGCGACTGATCCATTTCCACAAGCACTCGCTCGACCTCGACGGTCGTCAGCCGCTCATCCCACACGTCCACAGGAATCCTTACGCGCCGCCGGAGAGCCTCCACGAAGCCCGCGACCTTCTCGGCCTGTATACCCATCGTTCCGTCGAGCATCAAAGGCATACCCACCACGATCCGCTCGACGCCGCCCGCCTCTGCAATTCTGCGAACCTCGCCTATGTCCTTCTTGAGGCTGGCCGTCCTTTGAATAACGGTCACAGGATTGGCGGTGATGCCGAGTTCGTCGCTGACCGCGACGCCGATCGTCTTATCGCCGACATCCAAGCCCATGATTCTCACTTGTTCGCACCATCCCACGCTGAAGCCACAAATCGGCGTTCGGGATTCCTAGGCCTGCTGTTTGACGAGTTCCTTTGCCTTCGCCAGCGCCTCGTCGAGCTTCTGAACATCCCTGCCGCCCGCCTGCGCGAAATCCGGGCGTCCGCCGCCGCCGCCGCCCGCGACCTTCGCAACTTCACTGACCAAGTTGCCCGCATGAAATCCGCGCTTTACCAGGTCTGCCGTAACCTTGCTCACAAACACAAGCTTCTCATCCGAAGGACCGCCCAGAACGATAACCGCGGAGCCGAGTTTGCTCGCAAGGCTGTCGGCCAGGGAGCTCATCAGCTCCAGATTGCCCGTCTCCAGACGTGCGGCGACGAGACGAACGCCGTTGTACTCGACAGCGCCGGATGCCAGTTCATCGGCTAGGGAGACCGCGGTCTTCTTCTGCGCCGCCTCTATCCGCTTCTCCAACGCCTTCAGATTGTCGGCCAGGCGAGCGGCAGCTTCGGGCGCCTCCGCGGGACTTACCTTCAACGCACCGGCAACCTCACGCAGCAGCCGGTCGCGCTCGCTAACGTATTCCAAGGCGGCAGAGCCGGTCACCGCTTCGATCCTGCGCAGGCCGGCGCCCACGCTGCTCTCGCTCAGTATCTTGAACAAGCCTATTTGGGAAGTGCGGCCGACATGAGTGCCGCCGCAAAGCTCCATGCTCAAATCGCCGATCTTTATGACCCTTACCGTGCCGCTGTACTTCTCGCCGAACAAGGCCATCGCTCCGTCGGCCTTTGCCTGTTCCAGCGTGGTCTCAAACGCCTGGACGTCATCGTCACGGAGGATTTCGTCGTTGACCAGCTTCTCTATCTCCTCAAGCTCCCCTGGAGTCACAGGCGCAACGTGGGTGAAGTCGAATCTCAGCCGAGCGGGCTCCACCAATGAGCCGGACTGCACGACATGCTCGCCGAGCGTAATCCTGAGCGCCTTGTGAAGCAGATGCGTCGCTGTGTGATTGCGCATCGTGCTCATCCGCCGCGCTTGATTTACCGAAGCCGTCACCACGTCGCCGGTTCTGAGCTGGCCTGCCTTCACCAATCCCGAATGCACGATCAGGGAGCCGACTCTGGCCGTGCTCTCAACCTGCACTTCGGTTCCGTCGTGGGTAAGCGTGCCTACATCGCCGACCTGGCCGCCGCTCTCCGGATAGAATGGCGTCTGTTCCAGAACGACGTCGGCTCTATCGCCAGCGGAAGCCGAGTTGACCAGCTCGCCGCCCCTCAGTATGCCGATGACACGCGCATCGGAGCTAAACGCCTCATAGCCGACGAACTCGGTCTCCGGCTCGACTTTCTCGATCTCGGCCAGCGCACCCAGGCTTCCGACGAAGACGGCATCGGAAATGTCGCTCCCCTCCCGGGCCTTCCGGCGCTGTTCCTCCATGGCGTTCTCAAAGCCCTGGGTGTCAACAGACAGTCCCCGTGCCGCCGCGATTTCCTCTGTCAGCTCGAACGGGAAGCCGTACGTATCGTACAGCACAAATGCCTCCATGCCCGGGAACTCAACCGCGCGTTTGGCCGCCAGCCGCTCGATTGATTCCTCCAGCTTCTGGAGGCCCATATCGAGCGTTCGGCGGAACTTTTCCTCCTCCGCGCGGATGGTGCGCCGGACATGGTCCGACCGCTCCCGGACCTCCGCATACGGGTCCTCCATCATGTCAACAACAACCGGTGCCAGTTGATCCAGGAACAGTTCCTCCAGGCCGAGCGATTTACCCCTCAGCACGGCCCGGCGAACGATCCGCCGCAGAACATAACCCCTGCCGACGTTCGACGGCATCACGCCATCCGAGATCGCGAAAGTCATCGCCCGGGTGTGGTCGGCGATAACCCGCAGTGCAACGTCCGTCTGCTCGTCCCGGCCGTACTCGACTCCGGCGATGGAACACGCCCGCTCGATGATGGGCAGAAACAAGTCGGTTTCAAAGTTGGTCTTGGTGCCCTGCATGACCGCCGCCAATCGCTCCAGGCCCAGTCCAGTATCTATGTTCCTCTTGGGCAGCGGAGTGAGCACGCCGCCGTCCTCACGGTTGTACTGGGCGAAGACAAGGTTCCATATCTCGCTGAAGCGGCCGCAGTCGCACTCCGGCCCGCATTCGGGGCGCCCGCATCCGACTTCGAAGCCGAAATCCATGAATATCTCTGTGCACGGGCCGCAGGGTCCATTAGGGCCTTCGCTGGGCGCATTCGCCGGCCAGTAATTGGTCTTCTCGCCGAGCCGGACGACCCGCTCCTTCGGTACGCCGACCTTCTTCTCCCAGATCTCGGCCGCCTCATCGTCCTTCAGGTATACGCTGATCCAAAGCTGATCGGGAGGGAGCCTGAGGACGTCGGTCAGAAACTCCCAGGCCCAAGTGATGGCTTCGTCCTTGAAATAGTCGCCGAACGAGAAATTCCCGAGCATCTCGAAGAATGTGTGGTGAAACGGAGTGGTGCCGACGATATCGAGATCGCCGGTGCGGAGGCATTTCTGGGAGGTAGCAATCCGGGTCCGCGGCGGCACTCGCTCGCCCATGAAGAACGGCTTGAACTGCACCATCCCCGCGCTCGTGAAGAGCAGCGTAGGGTCATCGGGGACGAGTGAATCGCTCGGAGCGATCAGATGCCCCTTCTCCTCGAAGAACCGAAGGAATCTCTCTCTAAGCTCTCTACTGTGCATTTACTGACTACTCTCCGTGAAGGGTGCAATCTGCCGAGTTGTACTTGGTAAGCCCTCACCTTGGCCCTCTCCCGGATGGAGAGGGAATCTTCCCCATTCCCGTTTCGGGAAGGGGGCCAGGGGGTTAGGTTAACCCCCTTCGTAATTTTCTATGAAGGCCAGCGTCTCTTCGAGGCTCTTGACGCCGGTGGTGGCGCCAAGGGCCATGACGCAGGATGCACCGACGGCGTTCGCAAAGCGCCCGGTCTTCTCCAAATCCCAGCCCTGCAGGATGCCGGTCAGGAAACCGGCTGCGAAGCAGTCGCCCGCGCCCAGGGCATCAATGGCTTCCACGTCGTACTTGCGAATTCTGTGCTCCTCATTCGCAGAGCGGATATAGCAGCCCCCTTCGCCCATCTTGAGCGCGACAACCTTCACTCCGTGATCCATCAGCACCTTCGCTACGTCCGGCGGCTCGTGCTTGCCGGTGACCATTCGCGCTTCCTCAATGCTCGGCACAGCATAGTCAATATGGGGCAGGCACGGCTTCAAGAGGCTCATCCACCTACCCTTCGAATCCCATGCCGTGTCCAGCGTGGTGGTGATCCCCATTTCACGGGCCTTCTTGAGCACGCGCGCGGTCGGCTCGCCGTCAATCCCCGGCATGAGGAACGATCCCGCAACGTGGAGTATCCGCGAACCCTTGAGTAATCCGTAGTCCACGTCGCTCTCGGTCAGGCTGGCATTCGCGCCTATGTAGTGGATGAAGCTCCTCTCGCCATCCGAGTGAACCATCACCATCGTGCCCGATGTTCCCATGTTCGGATCCCGGATTACGCCGCGGGTGTCGATGCCGTTCCGCTCGAGAACCCCGACCATGAAATCGCCGAGGCCGTCATTACCAACCTTCCCTATGACACTGGCGCTGACGCCTATCTTTGCCAGAGCCACGCCGGTACTCGAAGCGCAGCCGCCGCTGTGCAGCTCCAATTGATCAACCAGCACGAGTTTCCCCCGCGCCGGATACTCGTCAACCGGCTTTCCGACCAGATCAGCAACGAGGATACCCAAGCAAGTGACATCCGCCATCGAACCTAATTCCTTTCAGATGAGATCATCCAGCTTCGGGCACGTATTCCCGCTCCGGCTCGAGGATTCCGTACTTGACAAAAAGCGCGCGCAGCGCCCGCGTCTGAACGATGCTCACCATCCCGACATACAGGAGCGGCAGCCCGAGGAGCGTAATCGCGCAAAAGCAAGTAAGCAAGATTATAACAAAGAACACTCCGCCCGTAAAGGCGACGTTGTCCAACATGAGGAGAATCCCGCGCCTCAGTATCTTCAGCGCACCCGGCCGCTGCTCGATCAGCAGCGGGAAGTGATACACCGCGCTGAGCGCCCAGAGAAGCAGCAAATACACGAACAGGATTCCCAGGAGTTTCAGGACAAAGGCGCCGCGGGTCAGGTAGAACCAGGCATTGGCGACGATCAAGAGCGTGACGAACATCTGCGCGAGGCCGAGCGCCCAGCTCGCCTTCAGATAATCCTTGAAACCCGAAAGCGCATCAAGGAGCGATGGGTCGTCGCGCGTCACGATCTTCTTGGCCATCACATGCACGCCCGTCGTCATGGGAGCGATCAGGAATATGTAGAAAAGGGCCGCCGAGACAAGCAGCAGTACGAGGCTGCCGCCGACGCCGACCTTGATCGCCGCCAAACCGCCGACCACGACGCTGAACCACAAGAAGCTGGATGCCAGTACGAGGCCGAGGTAGTCGTAGGAGTCGAGCAGCCACTTCTTCAGGATCTTCCGGAATCCGGGCATGTGCACTCACTTATTCAGGGACGAGAAGGACCTTCACGGCATCCTTGCTCTGCGCCGTCTCAAACGCCTTCGCACTTTCGTCAAGGGTAAATCTGTGGGTAATGAGGGGCATAACCTCGACCTGCTTCGATGCCAGAAGCTTGATCGCCCGCGCATGGGTATAGGGATTCACGAAGGATCCACGCACCGTCAGCTCGTTGTAGTAGACGTCGTAAGGTGATACCTCGGCAAGCTGATCGGGGCTTACGACGCCGAACTGGAGGACCGTTCCGCCTCGGCGAGCCAGCTTGAGAGCCAGTTGGGCGGTCTCGAGTCGGCCGGCGCTCTCGATGACGACATCCGCGCCAACCTTGGTGAGCTCTGCAACCTCCGCCGTAACGTCCTGCTTCGACGGATCCACCTGAGCATCGGAGCCGAACCGCGCGGCCATATGCCTCTTCCGCTCGTCCGGCTCGCTGACAATTATGTGGCTGGCCCCGGCGATTCGCGCAAGCTGAACCAGCAACAGCCCTATCGAGCCCGCTCCCAGCACCACTACACTGTCGCCTGGAGTGATGTTCGCGCGGTCAATCCCGTGAATACAGCAGGCGAGCGGCTCGGCCATAGCAGCTTCGTCGAGGCTCACGCTGTCCGGAACCTTGTAAGCCTGCACAGCCGGCACGCGGCAAAACTCCGCGAAACCGCCGTCATAGTTCACGCCAAGAGCAGTCAGGTTCTCGCATAGATGGATTTGCCCTCGGCGGCAGAAATAGCAGGTGTAATCAACGATGTTCGGATCAATGGTCACCCGGTCGCCGACACTCACGTCCGACACTTTGCTCCCGACCTTCACTACCTCGCCGGAGAACTCGTGGCCGGGCACGACGGGAAACTTCACTATGTGCTCGCCATGCAGTATGTGAACGTCCGTCCCGCAAATTCCGCAGGCACGCACCTTCACAAGAGCATCGCCGTCCCCGATGTCTGGTACCGGCCTGTCCTCCACCACAAAGCGGTTCGGTTCACGGAAGACGACTGATTTCATTGCGCACCCCAGCTCCCAACAGGCGGCGTCCCAGACGCAGGGACCGGGGTCGCCTCCAGTCCCTTCAACGTAAGCCTGAGATCGCTCGCGTTGGCCCTCACGAGGTCGAGGCACAGGCCAAGCTGGTTCTTGGCGAGCAAATCCCTCGCGTACTTCAGGTTGCGCTTGTACAAACCGACGTCCAGCCTCTTCTGCGCCGCCTTTACAATCAACTGCTCCAGCGCGTCCAACTCCCCGACCGCTACTTCGACCGGCAGGAAGACATCAGGGCGGACTCCACGGACGATTATGGGCTCTTCTCCAACGGACAACTGCACCCGTCCCTTCTTGGGTTTGACCTCCGCTGTCTCACCGGCAGCGGTGACGGTCGTCACTGGATCGTCGGCGACCAGGGTCATCGTCCGCTTATCCTTCAGAGACCAGACGTAGATCTCCGCGCCCGGCCCGGCCGGATCGCCGAGGACATACCCCGCAAACGAGGAGCCAAGAGCCAGCTCCATTCCGGGCTTCAGCGTAGGAAGCCACCACACACCGCTCGATAGCCGCCGGATGCTGCCGCGGGCGAAGGTGTCCGGATAGTAGATCACCCGCGGCCGGTAGCCGACAAACTGCTTATCCTGAGCGCTTACCGAGGAATACTCGGCCAGCCAGACCAGGAGGTCGGCGGTCCCGACAGCAGTTCCTGCCAGGCTGCTGGCGAAGAATCCCTTAGCTCCCGGATCGCGGAGCGCATTTATCGCCAAGAACAGCTCTTCCTTCTTTGCAAAAGCCGCTCCCGCAGGGCCGAACCGGGCGATTATCCACGTGTTTCTCGATGAGCCATCTGCAAGTGAGAACACGCGGCCTGCAGCTGCAGCCAACGCGTCCGGGTCGCCGGACGACGGCACAGCAAGACCGTCATATCCGACCGACCCCGTTGGCCGAAAAATCGGCTGCAATCCACTGGCTGTGTAGACCACTGGCACATCAGCAACCAGCCGCTTGAGCACATCTGCCGCAGCGTCCATATAGCCACCGATGGAACTGGCGCGGAACTCCAGAAAGTCCGCCCACAATGTTGTGGCTGTCGTATTGATGGAATAGGTCTTCGCGCTGCTATCGTCGTAGACAACCGCCGCGCCTCTCCCGGCATTCCACAGCGGAACCAACCGGGCGGCTTCGTCAAACGATGCCAAGGCACGCCCGACTACTCCCCAGGAGGTGCCTACATCTCTGGGCGACCTGTATTTTTTTGACAGCCAGGCAGCGTACTCAATACGAAAGGCGGTCGAGGTTGGAATCAAGTTCTGTACATCGCCATGTATTCCGAATCTCTCAGTGAACGGATCTATGAAAAAGCGCAGGGACTTGCCGAATCTAACCTGCTTCAGGAACGAGACCAAGCGATCGCGATGCCGATCATAGTCGCTCCAGATGTCGGGCAGACCCCAGTCCGGATTTCCGTCAGCTACGACCTTCTCGGGATAGAAAAGCACGACATGATCGCTGGCGGCTTGCACCACAACCGGCACAGTGACCTCTCCGTTCACCGCTATTTCGCGGCCGACGCTCGTGACTTTGGCGTCCTCGGCCTTGCCATCGCGGATGGCATAGACAGCGGTTTTCGTATCGGTGAAGCTGCGCGTGACCGGGCCCGAGCTCTGTATGCCTTCCACTCTGTTGATCGCAGGCTGTATGACATATCCTGAGATCGGGGCGTACGGAGGATCGAAGAGCTCTATGCCATATCGGAGCCCGCTGGTTTCAAGCAAGTCAATAATACGCTGAAATGCCTCGACGGGGACGGAGGTAATGGCCTTGCCCGGCCTGATGACAACGTCCATAACACCCGCAAGCTTGAAAGCCGCAGCACTTTCTTCGTCGGCCGCCCAATTCTCGTCTGTCTGTCCCGACGCGAGATACTTGGGCTCGAACACAACCCCGAATGGAACGTATGGCGCGCCCTCCCACGTCAGGGCGTGGGATTCGTTGATAGACCATTCGTGGGCTGCACCGTCACGATCCCTGAAGGTGCCGGCGGAGACCGCGGCGCCGAACAGCAGCACGGACGTGACTGCAACTACGATTACCAAAGGCTGATAGGTTCTCATATATCCACGCTCCCGCTTTGTATTGACGGGGTTTGAGCTGTGAAAGTTCGGGCAAGTGTCTTGGCGAATGGCCATTGTGCGTCGGTCTACCCTCTTTCCTTGCAGACGAAGCGGATCGGTCCGTTGATCGGCTTCAGAGAGGGCTGCGACATCGGGCTACGCGGCGTCCGATGCACAGGCAGCATTCAATTCATCCACTATCGCCTGCGCATCCACATCGTGCATGAGAGCGCCTTCCTCGATAGTCTCGGATGCCGCCGCCACGCATACGAAGCAGCCCATGTTGTACCTGTCGAAGATCTCACCCGCGCTCGGGCAAATCCTGATGACTTCAGCGATGGGCGTATCCTTCGTGATAGGTTTATCGGACGACACGGTGAGTCCCCCTAGAAGAATCCCGGCGGCGTCAGATGCAAATTCTGTATAACTGCTGCCACCGCTGCAGCCCCAATCAAGACCTGGACCATGCCGGTATTCCAAATCCTCTGCCATCCCGTCACCCGGTAGCTCGGATTGCTGCGGTATTTCTCGAGCAGGCTCTCGCCCGCCCTAATTCCGCTTTCGAGCTGCTTTGCGCTCGCAGGCTTGGTGGTCACGTAATGCTGAAGGTAGCCACCTATCACTCGCCAGCCGAACATGAGCACTAAGACGGTGGCCACTATCGCGATAGCCTCCGAGAGTATCTGCCGAATAATCATGAAGAGCAGCACTCCCGCAAAGATGTTCGTGCCGCATCTCGGATGCACGCGCGGCATGGCCCGAACGTTTTCCAGTTTCAACGGCTCGCCGTTCTCGATCGCGTGCACGACCTGGTGCTCGGCGGCATGGTATCCGGCCGTGGGCAGCAGCCGAAGCAGAAGCAAGAAGATCGGCAGCGCCAGCCCAAGCATCACGCTCTTCACCGCGTCCATCCAGTTGTACACGCCGATTGGCGGTGAAACGAGGATAGACCAGAGCGACCACGGCGCGAACAGGTTAGTCTTGTCCACGAGATATGCCGCCCCAAATATGGCCCAGAAGGCGACGAAATAGACCGCTATGAGACCCACGCCGGCCAGGAACAGGCCCAGGTCGCCCACGCCTGCGCGCAAATGCCCGGTTGTGAGATACACTCCCAGCGGCGTTGCCAGGCCCGCTATCGCCGGCGGCCTCATGGTCAGGCACAGAGCCCCTGCGATGTCCTGCCGCGTCACGACGCCCAGATAGCCGCCGTAATCGTCCACGATGGGCACCACCTGGACGTCATGGTGGCTCATGATCTCAGCGACCTGACCTACCGACATGTACGGATTGATAGAGACAACTTGGTCAGAGAAGATCGTCGCCACCGGCTGCTCGATCGCCGTTTTCGGATCTCCCGAAGTGAGGGCTTCAAGCACCATCGCCTCGGTAACGATCCCGACAACCCGTGCGCCGGCCACGACAGGCAGCTCGGCCAGCCCTGACACGCGAAGCGCCTCAGCGGCCCGGCCGATGGTGTCCTGAGGACCGACGGTTCTTACAGCACGAATTATGTTTCCAATGGGTACGTCACGCATGACAGCAAGCTTCTTGCCAAACCCGCCTCGGGTGTGTTATGATAGCCGCGTGCCGGGCGCAACCCGGAGTGCGCCGCACCAAACGAGGAGGTCTGACGTAATGGCGAACGTATGCGATATCTGCGGCAAAGGCCCGCAGTTCGGACAGAATATCCGTCACAAGCACTCCGGCGCGTGGGCCCTTCGGGCACCCAAAACCAAGCGCCGGTGGCTGCCGAACCTCCAGAGTGTTCGCGTGGCTCACAAGGACACAACGAAAACCATCAAGGTCTGCACCAAATGCCTAAAGGCAGGCAAGGTGGCGAAGGCTATCTAGCAAGATTCGGCGTATCAGAAACGCTAAACACGAATGGCACGAACGGACAAGTGGACGACCATCCGCCGTGCCATTTGTCTGTCCGGGGCATCCGTGTTCGACCGCAAGACCCGTGACGCCGGACGGGCTATTATACTACACCGCCTTGGTTTTCGCAATCCAGCCGGGCACCGCGTCGGCCGATTCGAGAACTGACGCGCCGCTTTCCACAAGCAGGTTCAGGATGCGGGCCGCCTCCCCATCGGCGAAATCGCGCGCCGCAAACGTATCCAAAGCTCCGATGATCGCCACATGCTTCCCCATCTCGCAAGCCCGAACAGCGTGGCGCAGGTTTGCCAGATTGCCTGACCCGAACGGCACGTCCGCGACTATCACCGCATCCGCCAGGCCGATAAACTCCAGGTTCGCGCGTTCCGCTGCAGCCGAGATGGGAGAGAACGGCGCATCTTCCACGTATTCGATCCCTAGCGACTCAGCGGCCTCCTGGTCCGTATCGCCGATGTTTATTACGCCGGCACTAACCTCGCAGCCGACCTCCAGCAGCCTCGCGAATATGGGTCCACCGCTCCCGCCGCCGCAGATCACGTGGACCTTGAACTTCACCGCCGGCTCTGCCGCCTCCGGGAATCTCGCAGCGAGCGCCCGGCTGACCACGGAGAGCACATATGGCCTGCCGGAGGTAGGATGGCGCTTTACCCAAACGGCCGCGCCATACACGCGCTCCACGTTCTCGGCCGTGATCACGTCTTCCGGCCGACCTGACGCAAAGACTTGACCATCGCGGATCATCAACAGCCGATCGCAGAACTCGGCGGCTAGGTTCAGGTCGTGCAGGACCGCGACCACCGTTTTGCCACGCTCAGCATTCTCCCGCCCGACGAGATGGAGGATTTCAACCTGGTAACTTATGTCGAGGTGTGCGGTGGGCTCGTCAAGGAAGAGGATATCGGCTTCCTGTGAGAGCGCACGGGCGATCATCGCCCTCTGGCGCTCGCCGCCGCTCAGTGCGCCGACACGCCTGTCTGCCAAATGCAGCAAGTTTGTCCTCTTGAGGGCATCGAGGGCTATGTCCAGATCCCGGTTCCTCTCGAGCTCGAACCGCCCGAGATGCGGAGACCTGCCCATGAGGACAACTTCGAGGACTGTGTACTCGAAGGCAACTGGGCTGTCCTGCGGGACGACGGCCAACCGGCGCGCCAGCTCGCTGCCCGGGATGCGGAAGACCTCCCGACCGTCGAGCAGAACGGAGCCGGACGTCGGCGGCAGGACACCGGCCATGGCTCGCAGCAAAGTTGACTTTCCCGATCCATTGGGGCCAACTATGCCGAGAAACTCGCCGCTGTGAATCTCCTCGGATATCCCCTTTAGGACTCGCGTGGAATCCAATGAGACTTCTAGCCGATCAAGTGTGAATAGCGCTGGCATCCGGATTTTCCACGAAGAAGCGGTCTTTCGTGATGGTCATCCATATCTCGGCCGGTCCCGAGGCCGTCCGATCATCCCGCGAAGCGGCCCCAACTTGGATGAACCCGCATTTCTCATAGCAGCGGATCGCTCTCTTGTTGAACCCATAGACTCGCAGACCAACCGACTCAAGCGCGAGCTCTGAGAAAGCGTAGCGCAGCAGCGTCTTGACAGCATCCGTTCCGTAGCCGCAATTCCAAAACGCCTTGTCGCCGATCAGGATAGTCAACTTCGCCAATCCGGATTGGCGATCCATGTTGTGCAGATCCACGTCGCCTATGTGGCGATGCTCCCTGGTTTCCACTGCCCACACAAACGCCGTGAGATCAGCTTCCAGAGTCTGCAGCCATCGCTCACCATCCACGCGCTCATAAGCCCGGATTGGTTCTGAGCCGGTGAACAGCCTTACGGTCTCGCGGTCGTTGAGCCACTCGACACGCCGAATCGTGTCGCCGTCGCGCAGGGGACGCAGGTTAACCTTCTCGCCCGAGAGCCATGGTCCCAACACGGGTGGCTTCCCTCCGTCGCGGAATGAAATCCGATGCCCCGGATTCATTATTTCGCGCGGAGGGCACAGCCAAAACCGCCGAATTTCATGAAGCGAGATAGGACAGATGCATGATTCAAGAGTAAGAGGTGTTCTAGAAATAGTCCAGATGCATGGCGTCGCGGACTTCGGACATAGTCTTCCGGCCCTCTTCGATGGCGCGCGCAGTCCCGGCTCTGAGAATCTCGTCCACCAGGTGGGGATTCGCCTCGTATTCCGCTCGGCGCTCGCGCATGGGCTCGAGCAGGTCGTTCAGGACACCGGCCAGCTTCTTCTTGCAGTCCACGCAGCCGATGCCGGCGGTTTCGCATTCCTTGCGCAGCTCCGGCACGAAGCCCGAGTTGAACGCCTTATGATACCCAAAAACTGCACAGACATTCGGATGCCCCGGATCTCCTCTGCGCATTCTGGCCGGATCGGTAACCGCCATGCTTATCTTCCGGTCAACTTCTTGCGCTCTGTCAGACAGATAGACGCAGTTTCCCAGGCTCTTGCTCATTTTCGCGTTTCCGTCGGTGCCGACCAGTCTTCCAACCTTGCCCACCAGCGCCTCAGGCTCTACGAGAACCGGCTTGTACAGCTCGTTGAACCGCCGCACCAGCTTGCGTGTCAGCTCGAGATGGGGCACCTGGTCAGCGCCCACCGGGACGAGGTTGGCCTTGCAAAAGGTGATATCCGCGGCCTGGCTCACCGGGTAGCCGAGGAACCCGTATGTCATGTCCCGGTAGCCGTATTGCTTTGCCTCGGTCTTGATGGTCGGGTTGTGGCGCAGGACGTTCACCGTCACAAGCATCGAGTAGATGACGGTCAACTCGGCTATCTGCGGAACCATAGACTGGACGAAGATGGTCGTCTTCTCCGGGTCCAGCCCCACCGCGAGGTTGTCCATCGCCACCTCGTGAACGTCGCCCGCCAGCCTCTCAGGATGTTCGAAGTTCGTAGTCAGCGCCTGGACGTCGGCGATTATGATGAAGGTCTCGCATTCATCTTGCAGCTTCACCCGGTTGGCGAGCGAGCCGATGTAGTGCCCCAGGTGCAGCGGCCCGGTCGGCCTGTCACCGGTCAGTATGCGTCCCTTTGTCATGAGTATCCTCCGGAATCCACTCTTCACGTCTTCACGCGCGAGGGCCAGGAGCTTTTGCCTCGCCCTGGCCCTCGTTTTCCCAATCAGAAAGCCGTGAGCGAACGATTCAGAGCTTGCCCACGGCCGTCAATCCCTTTCAAGCTAATCCCGCTTGGCCGGTGGACAAACTCTGCGCGTCCACCACCAAGCCCAGTCTCTATGTGAACACATGTATAATCTGCATTCGCCCGGATGCAGGATACCACAACAAGCACGAGCCCGTCAAGAGCCTCCAGAGCGCCATACGGTACCAGACAAGGTTACGGCAGCGCAAGTAAATTGCCGAGAAGGTGCTTGAGGGATTCTGTTGCTAGAGCGAATAACTCACGTGCCTTGTCCGGCGGAAGCCCTATCTGTATGGCAATCGAAAACAGGATTCCAATAACCATGAAAGCCCAGTCTCTGCGGCCCTGGCGCTTTGCATTCTCTAGAACGTAGTCAAGCTGCTCCTCCACAAATGCCTGATGGCAAGTCGAGTCCTCTACATAAGCAAGCAGGTATGCCTTGACTTCCTGGAGTTGCGTCGCGATGTATACTTGTTCTCCAGTAGAAAATGGTGTGTTTGGGACCTTCGCTGATGCCGCTTCGACTAGCGCCTTTTGTTCAGATATGGTTGTCCACAAATCGGGAGCTTGGGTCTCCCGTTTCACGCATTGTAGCCAAGTGACAAAGCACTGTCGCTGGCAAGACCACGAACCTGGGTAGTGATAATCCACCGCCGAATCTTTTGCAGGCGAATGCCGTGCCCAGTGTTGGTCCTTGTGAAAGTCAAATTCGTAGTAGAACCGAGTGGGACGATGAATTAGCTTTGAAATTACTAGGTTTGCACTCTTTCTGCTATCACACTCTCTCCACAGGAACTCTGAGGGGTCAAGATCCAGTTGCCGGATGAGTTCAAGCACTTCGTTCTTCTGGGTTTTCAGTACCAAGCGCCTTTCGCTCATTCTCGCCGCCTATACCACATAATAGCCAAAGAATCCTGGAGCGCAGTTCAAATCCGTAAATCGGCGATCACCAGGGTACAAACCCGGTGATAACAGGGATGCTAGGCTATATTCTGACTTACCCGCCGGGCTTGTCTTTGTTCGGTGCTGGGGCCGTTGGCGGCGGCTCGCCGAGCATTCCTTGCTGCTCGCGCACCTGCCGGTCGTATTCAGCCTGCCACTGCCGCTCCTGCGCGATCAGCTCAGCCACCTTTGCCGACCCCGATCCTTTCATTGCCTCCAGGACCGCCATGAGTCGAAAATGCGTCTGGCGATCAATCGCATTCTGGGATGCGATCTCAAGATGATCGAGAGCCTTTGCCTGCTTGCCCTCCTCGATGTAAATCTCCGCCAGCATGACGTCCAGGTCGTTCGATCCGCTGCACTCCCACGCGGCCTGCAGAGCCTTCTTTG
>DATKXU010000009.1:0-53260 GCA_035528905.1 Armatimonadota bacterium | reverse complement strand
CTTCTACCGAAAGCACCGAAGAATCGGCAGGATCACCCCTTACGCCAAGGTCTGCCAGTACTACCAGGCACAACCAAACCTGTTTATCAAAGAGCCTACCCACTTGCTGAACTACTGTTCACAATGTGGTGAAACTTGACAACTGACTGCTAACAGCCGATTGGGAGTGATGCCCATGAGACTCGACAAGTTTACGATAAAGGCTCAGGAAGCCGTCATGGAGGCGCAGAACATCGCCGACGAGAACGGCCACCAGGAGATCGGCGCAGAGCACCTCCTTCTTGCGCTCCTCAGACAGGAGGAAGGCGTCGTCACACCCGTTCTGCAGAAGGTGGGCGTGAACCCGAGGAGCGTACAGGCCCAAGTGGAAGCCGTCCTGGAGCGGATGCCGAAGGTTCACGGCGTCACGGGCCAGCTTTACATGTCGGCCGTCTTCAAGACCGTGCTCGACAAAGCCTGGGACGAGGCCCAGCGCCTGAAGGACGAGTACGTCAGCACCGAGCACCTGGTTCTGGCGATCTCGGAATCCCAAGGCGAGGCGGGGAGCATCCTCCGCAATCTCGGCGCGACCAAGGACAAGGTTCACAAGGCGCTGGCGGACGTCCGAGGCGGCGCACGAGTGACCGACCAGAACCCCGAGGACAAGTATCAGGCGCTCGAACGCTACGGACGCGATCTCACCGAACTTGCACGAAAGGGCAAGCTCGACCCGGTCATCGGCCGGGATGACGAGATTCGCCGCGTCGTGCAGGTGCTCTCCCGCAGGACGAAGAACAACCCCGTCCTGATCGGCGAGCCGGGCGTCGGGAAGACCGCCATCGTGGAAGGTCTGGCTCAGCGCATCGTGAGCGGCGATATCCCCGAAACCCTGAAGGACAAGCGAATAGTGGCCCTCGATCTGGGAGGCATGGTCGCCGGCACGAAATACCGGGGCGAGTTCGAGGACCGCATGAAGGCCGTCCTGCGCGAGATCGCCGAGGCCGAAGGGCAGATTATCCTCTTAATAGACGAGCTGCACACAGTTGTCGGCGCTGGAGCCGCCGAGGGCGCGGTGGACGCGTCGAACATGCTGAAGCCGATGCTCGCGCGCGGCGAGCTCCGATGCGTGGGCGCGACGACTCTCGACGAGTACCGCAAGCATATCGAGAAGGACGCCGCCCTTGAGCGCAGATTCCAGCCGATCCTCGTCGGAGAGCCGAACGTTGACGACACGATCGCGATCCTTCGCGGCCTGAAGGAGCGTTACGAGGTCCATCACGGCGTGAAGATCAACGACTCCGCGCTCGTGGCAGCGGCGGTCCTGTCGAACAGGTACATCGCCGACCGGTTCCTCCCGGACAAGGCGATTGACCTGATAGACGAGGCCGCGTCCAGGCTGCGAATCGAGATTGACAGCATGCCGACAGAGATTGACAGCATCGAGCGCCGGATTCGTCAGCTTGAGATCGAGCGCGAGGCCCTGAAGCCTTCGACAGGCTCGGCAAGCTCACCGCAGGCAAGCTCAGGCGAGCAAAGTAAGACCGGGAAGGCCGCAAAGGAGCGCCTCGAGAAGCTGGAGAAGGAGCTCGCCGATCTTCGCGAGCAGAGCGCAGAGATGAAGGCCCATTGGCAGAACGAGAAAGAGGTCGTCCAGCGAATCCAGCAGATCAAGCAGCAGATCGAGCAGGCGAAGATCGAGGAGCAGACCGCCGAGCGCGCAGCCGATCTCCAGAAGGCCGCCGAACTGCGCTACGGCACGCTGCTGAACCTGGAAAAGGAGCTCGAAGAGCAGACCGCGAAGCTGGCGGAAATCCAGAAGGACCGCAAGATGCTCAAGGAGGAAGTTGACGAGGAGGACGTCGCCGAGGTCGTGAGCAAGTGGACGGGCATCCCGGTCTCGAGGATGCTCGAAGGCGAGCTTGAGAAGCTGGTTCATATGGATGAGCGGCTGAAGGTGCGCGTAGTCGGCCAGGATCAGGCCGTCGCGGCCGTCTCGAACGCCGTTCGCCGAGCGCGCGCCGGCCTCCAGGATCCGAACCGGCCGATCGGGAGTTTCATCTTCATGGGACCGACCGGCGTGGGCAAGACGGAGCTCGCCCGGGCGCTGGCGGAATTTCTCTTTGATGACGAGCGGGCGATGATTCGGCTCGACATGTCCGAGTACATGGAGAAGCACTCCGTCGCCCGGATGATCGGCGCGCCGCCCGGTTATGTCGGCTTCGAGGAAGGCGGACAGCTCACCGAGGCCGTCCGCAGACGCCCGTACAGCGTGATTCTATTCGACGAGATCGAGAACGCGCACCAGGATGTCTTCAACGCCCTGCTCCAGATATTGGATGAAGGGCGCATGACCGACGGCCAGGGCCGGACTGTGGACTTCAAGAACACCGTCGTCATCATGACGTCGAATGTCGGCTCGCAGTGGATCGAGGAGCTGATTGGCGTCAACGACTCCGAGATGCGCAGCGGTGTGATGGAGGCGCTCCGGGCGCAGTTCCGGCCTGAGTTCCTGAACCGGGTTGACGAGATCATCATCTTCAACTCGCTGGGCGCGGAGCAGATCAAGCGCATCGTGGACATCCAGATCGAGCACCTGAAGAAGCGGCTGGCGGACAGGCGGATCACGATCGAGCTGACCGACGAGGCGAAGCACGAGCTGGCGGTCGAGGGGTTCGATCCGGTCTATGGCGCCCGGCCGCTTAAGAGGACGATCCAGCGGCGCATCCAGGACCCGCTGGCGATGCGAATCCTGGAGGGGGAGTTCCACGACGGCGACCACATCAAGATAGACGCCCCCCAGGGCGAGGTCACGTTTACCAAAGCCGCGTATGTGTAGGGGCGGGGTCTCCCCGCCCGAATGAATCTGCGCGTCATGACCGGGTAGGGGAACCCGGCCCCTACACCAGAATTGTGACACCTGCGCTAGGACATATTGTCGGCTATTTCAAATATCAATCCGCAAAACGCATCAACCGGCTGCGCGGAACAGCAGGCTTTCGCGTCTGGCAGCGCAACTACTACGAACATATCATCCGCAGCCAGAAATCGCTGGACGCGATCCGGCAGTACATCGAGGGCAACCCCGTACAATGGCCGTTTGATTCCGAAAACCCGTCGAACATCCGACGGAAGGCCCCCGGTAGGGGCGAGGTGACCTCGCCCTTTTCAACCGTGCAATGATGCCGCGTTCTGTAGGGGCAACCACGGGGGATTGCCCCTAGATGGGGATTCGGTTGTTCCCCCGGCCGCCGGCCGCCGTCAAAAATGCTTGATTTCTTACACCTATGATGGTAAACTAGGGCTTGGGTATGACATTGCATTTACTGGGAGGGTGGTCAGGACATGAAGCGATTGTGTATGTTGCTGCCGATAGTGCTAATTCTGATAGCCGGAGCGAGCTATGCCGAAGATCAGGCCGGCCCTGCTGTTGACAAGTGGAAACCCGTGTCCCTGATAGCTCAGGCGCCGAGCGCTCCTGCTGAGCCGGAAACGACCGGCGCAGAGAATCAGGCCCCCGCACGCCCCGGCGAGCCAGAAACCAGGATTCACAGGCCGCGCCTGGGCTTTGGCTTGACCGCGGGACTGTACAACCCCACCAACTCGCTTGTCAGAGACGTCTTTGGGAAAAACTGGTTCAGATTCGGCATTCGGCCGATGCCGACCGAACTCCCGGAGCGATGGCGGGTGATGTTCGACGTGAGTTACTACGCGATGTCGAACGAGGACGACGATGTCACGATAATCCCAGTTAGTGTGGGGCTCATTCGCGGGTTCGGCAAGAGCGAGAAGAGACGCGCATACGGAGCGGTGAACGTCGGGCCGTATTACTGCAACCTCAACGCACCGAGCATGGGATTGGACAAGACCGGTTGGGGGCTGGGTGCGAACGCCACCGTCGGCGTGATGTTCCGGAACCGCTGGTCAATAGAGGCTCGCTATGAGCTGATGGACAAGTTTGAGGGGCTCGACTTCAGCGCCTTCACGATCTCCGCGGCATACAAGCTGTTCGAGACGCGCTTCTAGCCGCGCCCGGGCCAACACCGGACTCCAACGCAAGGGAGGCCCTTGGCGGCCTCCCTTCTTGCTTTTGCCTCTCAACTGAATTCCCAGTGCAAACGCCATTCTCCGGAGGTGGAAGTATGAGGAAGCGATCTGTGTTAGCGATTTCCGCGGCTGTTGGCGCAGTCGCGGCGGCGTGCATCTTCTCCACCATCTCATGCCGGACTGAAAACAGCAGTGCCGCGCGTGAGGAAGCCACCATCAAGTTCCCCGCGCCCTCTCTCGACGGCAAAACGAGCCTCGAAGCGGCGCTCCAGAAGAGAAGGTCGGTCAGGTCATACACGAGCGAACCGCTCACGCTGGCGCAGGTCTCCCAGCTTCTCTGGGCCGCGCAGGGGATCAGCGACCCCGCCCGCGGTTTCAGGACGGCGCCATCCGCAGGGGCGCTCTATCCGCTGAAGGTCTACCTCGTCGCCGGTAACGTGAAGGGCCTGTCGCCGGGGGTCTACCGGTACGAGCCGAAGGGGCACAAGCTGGCTTTGGTAGCAAAGGGCGACCAGCGCGGCAGCCTCTGCGCGGCCTCGCTGAGTCAGTCGCCGATCAAGGAAGCACCCGCCTCGATAGCCATACTGGGCGATTACTCTATCACTGCGCGGAAATACGGCGAAAGGGCGCCCAGATATGTGCACATAGAGGTCGGCCACGCGGGGCAGAACGTGCTCCTGCAGGCGGTTGCCTTGAATCTCGGAGCTGTGGGGATGGGCGCGTTCGAGGACGAGCAGGTCAGGAAGGCACTGGGCGCGCCGGACAACGAGACGCCGCTGTACATCATCCCGGTGGGGAATCGCAAACCTCGGTAGGGCAGGTCCCTGTACCTGCCCGCGAAAAAGGGCAATCCGCCCCGGGGGGTTGCCCCTACGGGAGGCTGGCGGCCTTGAGGGTGTTCTTGAGCAGCATGGCGATCGTCATCGGGCCGACGCCGCCGGGGACGGGTGTGATCCACGAAGCCTTCTGCGCGGCGGACTCGAATTCCACATCGCCGATGTCTTTGTCGCGCCCCTCGACCTTGTTGTAGCCCGCGTCAATGACGACGACACCCTCCTTGAGCATGTCGCCGGTGATCATTTCCGGCTTGCCAGCCGCGGCGACCAGGATGTCCGCCTGGCGGGTCATCGCGGCCAAGTCGCGCGTCCGGGTGTGGCAGATTGTGACGGTGGCATGGCGGTTCAGCAGGTACAGAGCCACCGGCTTCCCCAGGATGAGGCTCCGACCGACGACGACGGCATGCTTGCCCTCGATGGGGATGTTGTAGCGATCGAGAAGCTCGATGATGCCCGCGGGCGTCGCAGCTATGAAGAGCGGATTGCCAGTCACAAGGCTGCCCAGGCTCTCGCGGCTGATGCCGTCCACGTCCTTCTCGCGCGCTACCGCAGCGAGTATCTCCAGCTCGTCGAGGTGCTTGGGGACGGGATGCTGCACCATGATGCCGTGGACGCCGGGGTCGGCATTCAACTGCCTAATGATCTCGATGATCTCCTCCTGGGCCGAATTCTCCGGGAGCTCGTGTACGGTTGAAAGCATACCCGCAGCGAGGCAGGCCTTCTTCTTCATGTTCACGTAGACCTGGGACGCAGGATCCTCGCCCACTATGATGACCGCCAGGTGCGGCGTCACGCCTGTCTGGGCGATGAACCGCTCCACCTCGGCCTTGATCTCCTCTCGAATCTGCCTCGCAGTCGCCAAACCATCAAGCATCTCCGCGCCATACCTCTCCTCTTCATGTAGTCCGCATTCCCGCGCCAGCGCTCCGAGGACGCCGTTGACAAACCGACCGGATTCCTCGGTGCTGAACTTCTTCGCCAGTTCCACAGCCTCGTTTATCGTCACACTGTAGGGTATGTTGTCGAGATGGAGCATCTCGTACATGGCCATGCGCAGGATGTTTCTGTCCACGGCCGGCTGGCGCTGTGTATCCCAACCCACAGACAGCCTTCCGATGGTCTCGTCAATGCTTCGTATGTGTTCGAGCGTGCCGCGGACAAGTGCGGTGGCGAACTCGGCGGTCGCCTCCTCCAAGCGGGTATATTCGAGAGCGGTCTCCAGAGCTTCCTCTGGAGGAAGCTTTGCAACGTCTACCTGGTAAAGAACATTCAGGGCAAATTCTCTTGCTGCTCGTCTACTCTTAGTGCCCATGCTAGTTGATAGGTCCTGGTTGCTAGTTGATAGACCCTAGTGGCTGCCCGGCAAGTTACGCTATGCCGCGCCGGCTTCCATGCGCCGCTGGATGAAGCTGGTCGACAGCTCGCCGCGGCGGTAGAAGGCATTCGACATGATCTTCGAATGGAAAGGTATATTGGTCTTCAGGCCCTCGATCGAGAACTCCGACAAGCAGCGCGCCATGCGGTTGATGGCCTCGCTCCGGTCGCTCCCCCAAACGATCAGCTTGGCCAGCAGCGAATCGTAATAGGGCGGAACGACATAGCCGGGGTAGATATGAGTATCCACCCGGACGCCGAAGCCGCCCGGCAGCACCAATCTATCTATTGTACCCGAGCTCGGCTCGAATCCTTTGTCCGGATCTTCGGCGGTAATGCGGCACTCGATGGCGTGGCCCTGGATCTTCACATCCTTCTGGCTGAAGCGCAGCTTCTCGCCCGCCGCAATGCGCATCTGCTCCTTCACTATATCCACGCCCGTCACGGCCTCCGTGACCGGATGCTCCACCTGGACGCGCGTGTTCATCTCCATGAAGTAGAAGTCGCCCTTAGGATCCAGCAGGAATTCGACTGTTCCGGCGTTCGCGTAATCTGCGGCCTTGGCGGCCCGAACTGCGGCTTCCCCGATTTTCGACCGTAGAGCCGCGGTAAGAGCGACGGACGGCGCTTCCTCGAGCATCTTCTGATGGCGGCCGTTCTGGATGGAGCACTCGCGCTCGCCTAGATGAACCACGTGGCCATGCTCGTCCGCCAGGACTTGCACCTCGATGTGCCGGGGCTCCTCGATGAACTTCTCCATGTACAGGTCAGGGCTGCCGAACGCCGACTCGGCTTCCGTCTGGGCGACTTTCAGAACCCTGCCAAGCTCCTCTTCGTTCTGGACGAGGCGTATTCCACGGCCTCCTCCGCCCGCTGCCGCCTTGACGAGCACCGGATAACCCATCTTCGCCGCCGTCCTGTATGCCTCCTGCTCGTTCTGGAGAACACCCTTCGTGCCGGGGATCACCGGAACGCCCGCAGACTGCATGATCTCGCGGGCCTTCGCCTTGTCACCCATCTTCTCGATGGACGGCGGCTTCGGGCCTATGAACTTGATCTTGCACGCTTCGCATGCTTCTGCGAAGCTTGGGACCTCCGAGAAGTACCCGTATCCCGGATGGATCGCCTCCGCCCGCGTGATGACGGCGGCGCTTATGATGTTTGGCGCATTCAGATAGCTATCCTTGTTGGGCGGCGGACCTATGCAGACGGCCTCATCAGCCAACCTGACATGCAAAGAATCCGCGTCGGCCTGGGAGTACACCGCGACAGTGGCTATCTTCATCTCCCGACAGGCGCGGATCACTCGCACCGCGATCTCACCGCGGTTCGCGATCAGTATTTTCTTGAACATCAAGTACTCCGAAAATAAACTCTCGTGCTGGGTGCTTGGTGCTTGGTTCCCGGCCTTTCAGTATCGCGTGTGGCTAAATCCAACAGGCTAGAACCTCTCGTGCCCAGGTGTCGTGCAGGACACCCTGCCCGAAGCCGGGTCGTAGATATACGCCGTCCCGGAAACGGAGCACTTCGTCATCGAGCTGCTGACGCCGCTCGATTCGAGCGCAGCCAGGGAGGTCGGCGGCTTTTCCGCGTTTGCCTGCTGATACATCTCAATTGCGCTCCGAATCTGCCGCAGGTTGTTCATGCAATCCACGGCCTCGGCGCGCTCCTTCGGCGCACGGGCTGTGTCACCCGCGCCGCCTCCGAGGTAGCCGCGCGCGAGGAAAAGGCCGGCCGCCGCGATTATCGCAATCACAACCAGAATCTCGATGAGGGTGAAGATCTGCCCGCGATTATTACCCAGCATCCTCGCCTCCCGGATGCGCCGGTTCAACGCGGAACAGGTGCTGTCCGTACTCGACCGGCGCGCCGTCCTCGACCAGGACTTCAATGATCGTCCCATCGTGCTCGGATACTATGTCGTTCATCAGCTTCATGGACTCGATCACACCTACGACTTGCCCGGCACTCGCAGGAGCGCCGGCCGCGCCTACGGCGTCCATGCTGTGGAATATGCCAACCATCGGCGCGGTGATGTACGCGGCGGCAGGCGCCGGCTCCTCGGCAGGCTGTGGTTCGACCGCCGGTAGCGGGACTTCCTCAGCCCGAGTAACAGGCGCATGGGCAGCGGCCACCCCGCCCAACTGCTTTCGCAGCCGAATCTTGACACCGCCGGACGATACCGCCAGCTCGGATATCCTCGCGCCGCGGATGATGCCGATTAACCGTTCTATGTCGTCAATCTCCATGAATCAGGGCTCTCCTTAGATTTGCAGATCGAAAATGCAGTACTCCAGGAAGCGCAGCATGTACGTTATCAGGATCATGCAAAGGCAGAGCAAGAATATCCACTGCACCGTTTCCGTTGCCGCGGGCGCATTCGCCCACGGATTGGAGCTCGCGTGCATGGACAGGGTTTTGATAAGGGCGTCGGCCTTGTCGAGCGCGATTTGGAGAATCGTTTTCGCCGGCTTGAGATACATCCACATAACACCGACAGCCGCCGGAAAGACGAGCGGGCTGAGTATCCGATATTTCTGCTTCTGGTGCTCGGCGTACAGGAAGCACTGCCTGCATCTCCGGCGCTTTTGGCCTCCCGTGAGGTTCTTGGACCCGCCGTGCACCTCCGAGTATCTCTGGTCGAAGCCCGCGACCCTGCTGGTGCTGCTTCTCTTCATCACGCGGAGTATCATGTCTTCGTCGCAGTAGCAGCCGCTCTTCAAGCGCCAGCAGGATTTACGCTGCTCGTATGCCCTGCAAAACCTACGCAGATAGTCCCGACAGTAGGGCATCTGCCAGCAGAATAGGTAGACGCGGCTTCTGGGTCCCTCGCCTTCCTTTGGGATGGTCACTGCGCCCCTGGCGGCAGGCCGCCGAACCCCGCGCAGCTTGTACCAGAAATCCGAGACCATGAGAGGCGCGGCCACCACCAGGGCGACCAGGCCCACTACTCGAAACTGAGTGATGGTGTAACCGAGGGGCAAGCCCGCGGCGCCCATCACCCTCGCCATCTGCGCGGAGGTGCCCACGAACATGGGTATTCCCCAGTAGAACGAAGCGCCGCCGATCAGCAGCGCGTAGCCCGTGACCTCGTCCGCATAGTATCTTATCGCAGCGCTGAATATCAGAGCAATGCCGCTGATGCTGAGAGCTTGCCACGCGAACTTCAAGTTCGCCCATACACGGGCCTGATCGGCCTGCGGCAGCATGTATATACGCGCCAGAGAACCCGAGACAACACCCCAGAGCAGGTACGCGGATACACAGATGAATACCACTGCGCCCAGTTGCAGGCCCAACCTCGTCAGGGTATCCACCGCGTCCATGAGCATTCCTCTTGACCTGCGGCTGCCCGAACCAGCTCGAGCCATCTGTATCCCTCCTCTCGGATCCTCTGACCCTAACGGGGGAGTCTTACTTCACTCGCTCAAGATAGGCATCGGTGCGGGTGTCTACCCTGATGACATCACCGATGCTGACGAAGAAAGGCACTTGCACGACTGCGCCGGTCTCCAGCGTGGCCGGCTTCGAGCCGCCGGCTGCCGTATCGCCCCGGACGCCTGGGTCGGTATCGGTAACCGCGAGCTCCACCGTGAAGGGCAGCTCCACACCGATCACGTTCCCATCGTGCATGAGAGCAGCTACCTCCTGGTTTTCCTTCAAGTACTTCACAGCGTCGCCGAACGCAGACTTGTCCACGGAGATCTGGTCGTAGGTCTCCATGTCCATCAGGTAGTACCCGCCATCCATGCTGTACAGATACTGCATAGGTCGGCGCTCCAGGACGGCCTGCTCCATCTTCTCTCCGGCCCGCCACGTCTTGTCTGTGACGGCGCCGCTGCGGACGTTCTTCAGTTTGCTGCGGACGAACGCGCCTCCCTTGCCCGGCTTTACGTGTTGGAACTCCACTATTGTATAGATTTCACCATCGTAGATGATTGATAACCCATTCCTGAAATCGCTGGTATCTATCAAACAGCCAACCCTCCTGCACGTTCACGGTGGCCGTCGCTCTGCACACAATTAGACGCATCGGCCACGCAATTCGTTTCGCTTTGCACCTTGGCGCAAGCAAACAGACCGCCCGGCTCCGATTCCCACCAGGCGCCCGTTGTGATTATCGTAGAATTATAGCATATCGGATGCGCCTTCGCAACGCCCCAGAGCGAGCGGCTATTGACAGACCGTGCGGCTCTGGCTATAATCGTGGAAGGAACGTAGGATTTATATGAACTTTCATACACCGCAGAAAGAGGTGAGGTTTCATATGACACCAAAGCCCCTCCTGGAAGAGTGTTTCCTTGGCACAGTCACCGTGGGCGAACGCGGGCAGGTGGTCATTCCGGCGGAGGCCAGGAAGAAGCTGGAGATCCACACCGGCGACAAGTTGTTCATGATGAGTCACCCCAGCGGCGACGGCCTAGTCGTCTTCAAGATTGACGCCATGCGGGAGTTCCTGAATCACCTCGCGGCCGGCCTCAGCATTGCCGAGGGGCAGGAAGCGGAACTGGCGCACGCCCTCGAGGTCAATCGCAGCGCCGGCGGCGCGGAGGGCGAGGATTAAGACGATGAGCAGCTTGTTCAATATCTACCGGGGTGCACTGACGCGTGCTCTATGCGCCTGCTGTGTGGTTCTTCTGCTGGCTGCCGGGGCGGCTCACGCCGAGAAGCTCACACTCGCGGAGAGCATCAGCATCGCCCTGAAGAACAACCCGGCGGTCCTCATCGCAAAGGAGAGCGTGCGCAAGGCCGACGCATCCATAGCCGAAGCCACCGCTGCAGGTATGCCGAAGCTGACCGTGGAGGGCACCTATGAGAGAGTGGACGAGGTTCCCATAGCGACCATCGGCGACAGGAGCATCGAATTGGGGAATCTTTACACCCGCACGGCGGATCTAGAGCTTGCCCAGCCGATAGATGTATTCGGCGTGGTCAGCCTCGGCAGGAAGGCCGCGGTCGCTCAGAAATCGTCATTCCGGCATGGATACGACGGGCAGGTGAACGATACCACGCTCGATACCAAAGTGGCCTTCTACAGCGTACTTCGCGCGCAGAAGTTCCTGAAGGTGGAGGAGGACACGATCGCCCAACTTGAGGCGCACCTGAAAGACGCCCAGGCTCACTACGCCGCCGGTACTATTGCCAAATTCGATGTGCTCCGTGCGGAGACGGAGTTGGCGAATGCGCGCCAGGGATTGATCACCGCGCAGAACGGAGTTGAACTCGCCAAGGCGGCCTTCAACAGCGTGCTGGGACGGCCGCTGGATACCGCCGTTGATCTCTTCGAGCCGGAGATGCCGGGGTTTGTAGACGTCGAACTCGCAGCGTGTACTGACTCGGCCAGCCGCTTGAGGCCCGAGGTCCTCCAGGCGAACATGGTGGTCGAAGTGAGCCACAGAACGACGAAGATCGCGCGCCTGCTGGGAAAGCCGAGGTTCAATCTGCGCTGGGCGTACAACCGCAACCTGGATGTGACCATGTTCAACCCGCGCGAGAGCTCGTGGCGGGCATTTCTGACGAGCAGCATATCTCTCTTCGATGGCGGCGCAACTCGCGCGCAAGTGGATAGAGCGATTTCCGATACGAACGACGCGAAACTCACGCGCCAGCAAGTGATTGATGGAGTCACGCTGGACGCGAAGCAGTCGTATCTGAACCTAAATGAGGGCCAGGAGCGGATTCGCGCCGCGGAGAAAGGTCTGGAGCAGGCCAGGGAAAGCATGCGGCTGGCTCAGGCCCGCTACAAGGGCGGTGTCTCCACGCAGATCGAAGTGCTGGACGCGCAGGCCGCGCTGACGCTCGCCGAAACGAATTACGTGAATGCGCAGTATGATTACCAGGTAGCGCTGGCGAAACTGGAGCGGGCTGTCGGCGGCGCGACGCAGATGGCGAGGCTGATCGGAAATGAGCCGCTCGCCACAGCCGAATAGCATTCGCCGAGCTGCTGGCCTTCCCTACTGGTGTAATCTGGCTTCACACAGGATGATGCTAGGCCATGCCTGAAGTTGTTCTTGAGACAATCGGGTTGACGAAGAGCTTCCGGAAGCGGCGGGCGGTGGACGATCTCAGCCTTCAGGTGTTCGAAGGCGACGTCTACGGCTTTCTGGGTCCGAACGGCGCCGGGAAGAGCACTACGATACGTATGCTGACCGCGCTGGTGCGCCCCAACTCCGGAACCGCACGCTTGCTGTCCCACGACGTGCGCAGGGAGCGCGTCCGGGCCCTCCAAAGTGTGGGAGCGCTCGTGGAGTCGCCGACCTTTTACAAGTACATGTCCGCGAGGGAAAACCTGAAGATTTTCAGCCGGCTGTCCGGCAACTGTGAGGCCCGCCGCATTGACCAGGTGCTCGAGATTGTCGGCCTGCTGGACAGGGCGAACGACAAGGTCAAGACTTTCTCGCACGGAATGCTTCAAAGGCTGGGAATCGCGCAGGCTCTCCTCCCAAATCCGAAGCTGGTGATACTCGACGAACCGACATCCGGCCTCGACCCCCAGGGGATGAAGGACGTTCGAGAGTTGATCTCGCGGCTCGCCGGGGACGAGAAGGTGACGGTATTCCTGTCCAGCCACTTGCTCCATGAGGTGGAGCAGGTCTGCACCCGCGTAGGGATCATCAACCGAGGGCGACTGATCGCCGAGGGGGATGTAGGGCGGCTCCTGCACTGCGACACGGACCTTGTAGAGTTTGTCGTCAACAGGGTGGATCGAGCACTGGAAGTGCTCGACGGCCTGAGTTGGGTAGAGGTTCAGCCCTCTCCCAGTGGGAGAGGGAGTATTGCTATGTCCATTCCGGCCGAGCGGATTTCGGAAGTGAATCGGGCTCTCGTCACGGCCGGTGTCGAAGTATCCGCCGTGATACCCAAGGCCGGAACGCTCGAGGATCTCTTCCTCGAACTTACCAGGGAGGCCGGACATGCTGATTGAACTTCGGCTGGAACTTCTAAAAGTCCTCCGGAAGCCGAGGACGTATGTAGGCCCTGTGGCGATGGGACTCCTGATTGCCGCCGTGCTTGTTGGGCTGAAGTACAGCCACCCGTTCGATAATGTGCAGAAACGGCTCGCGCAGGACTTCATCATCTGCGGATCGTTCGTCAACGCCGCATTCCTGACCAGGTATCTGCTGGATGGCATAGTATATATGTTCCTTCCACTGTTCACGTGCGTGGTATGCGGGGATCTGATCGCATCGGAGGCTGCAGACGGCACGCTGAGAACGCTGCTCTGCAGGCCGGTCGAGAGGTTTACCGTTGCTGCTTCGAAGTACGCCGTGTGCGTTGCCTACGTTCTGGCGCTTGTCCTGGGCACGGGCCTCGCGGCATACCTGGCGGGATCGGTGTTCCTGGGTCGGGGAAGCCTCGTCCTGCATGAAGAGGGCATCTGGATACTGCCGGAGCACACGGCGATTGAGCGACTCTTGGCGGCATATGCTCTGGTCGCTGTGGGCATGGTGGCCGTGGGAAGCATATCCTTTATGATTTCCACCTTCCTCAGCAACTCGAATGGAGCGATCGCGGTTGCGATCGGCGTTATGTACGGCTCAGCAGTTATCGGACAGATAGATTACTTCGCAAAGCTCAGGCCCTACCTGCTGACGACGCATTTGGACAACTGGCAGCACTTCTTCGCAGGGGCACTGGACGTGCAACTTCTCGCCAGATCGGTCGCCGCGTTATTGATATACTCGGCGCTTGCCTTCCTGATAGGGATTGTCATCTTCGAGCGGAGAGATATTCTATCGTGAATGGGGGAGTGGGAGTATGGGGGAGTGGGAGTATGGGAGTATGGGAGTATGGGAGTGTGGGAGTAAGGGGCCGGAGTACCAGGCCGGGTTGCGGGGGGCAACGAAATCATGGTTGAGCATTTCCGTCAACTACGCGTTTACCAACAGGCGTTCGAATCGGCAATGCGCATTTTTGACTTATCATCTATTTGGCCGAAAGAGGAGCGTTATTCTTTGATAGACCAGATTCGGCGGTCCTCGCGTTCAGTATGTGCGAATATCGCAGAGGCGTGGCGCAAACGCCGGTATGTCGCGCACTTTGTCAGCAAGCTGAGTGATGCAGATAGCGAGGCTGCTGAGACTCAGTCATGGCTTGGTTTTGCTCTACGTTGTGGTTACCTTTCCGAGGTGGAGTTCAACAAGCTAAACGGGGAGTATGAGGACATTAGCGGTGGGTCGGTAAAGATGATGATGGAGGCTGAAAGGTGGTGCGGGCCTTCCAGTCTATTAAGGGAGGAGCAGGCAGACTATGAGATCGGCGAGTAGCCGCTGTTCGCACGCCCATACGCCCATACTCCCATACGCCCACACTCCCATACTGTGGGGCCTAGCTCTTCTCATGCTCGGCACTGTCCCTGCGGGGGCTGCGAAGTTGACCGCTCGGCAGGTGCTGGAGAAGGCGGCGGCGCACTATGAGGCAATCGAGGACTACACTGCGGATGCCAGAGTCACGGTCGAGTCGCCGTCAATCCATATGCCCGAAATGCTTGCAAAGATTTACTACAAGAAGCCGGACAAGCTCCACCTGGAGAGCAAGGACGGCTTCGCCATGCTTCCGAGGCAGGGACTCGTGCTGGGAAACCCGTTCCGCGATCTGATAAACGGGCTGGAGCTTTCGCTCGCGCGTTCCGAACGCGTTCTGGCGAAGGACTGCTATGTGATAAAGGGCTCTTTTCGCCGCGAGGGACGCATCGTAGAATCTAGCGTATGGATAGACAAGAAGGACTGGCTGGTCAGGCAGATACACTCCAATCCGGAGTGGGGGCCTTCCGTGAAAGTAAAGCTCTGGTACACACGAGTGGCGCGGCGATACTGGCTGCCGTCAACCACAGCGGCGCAGGTCTCGATTCCACCATTTCCCGGCGCCGAACCGGAGAAGAAGGCCGAGCCGGATCAGCCGACGATCATAACCATCAAGTTCGCGAACTACCGGGTGAACATCGGCCTGAGCGACACAATATTCGAGAAAGAAGAGAGGGGCAACTGATTTGAAGAGGTACGCGCTTTTCGCAGTAGTGATTCTGGTGATCGGGGGTTTCGCCGCTAAGACAGTGATTAGCCGCATATTCAAGCAAAGGGCGGTGAGTCAGGAGGCTCCCGGCATCTCCGTGCGCGTGGCCTATGCGCGCATGGGCGCCATGGCCTCAGTCGTGGAGGTATCGGGAGACATCAAAGCCCTGAATTCCACGGCGCTGTCGGCGAAAATCCCGGGCCGCGTGGTCGAGGTCCCCTACCGGGAAGGAGATCGCGTGTCGGCAGGGGCGATGGTCGTCCGGCAGGACACCTCGGACCTGGGCGATCAAGCTCGGCAGTCCGACGCCGCCTTGCGCGCTGCAGAGTCGCGGTTGTCGCAGGCTGAGACATCGGCAACCCTGTCGGACACCCAGACCAAGGCGCAGGTGGCACAGGCGACTGCGGCATTGGATGCGGCGAAAGCGCGTCTCCAGATGATCAAGAAGGGCGCGCGCAGCCAGGAGCTCGCCACCGCAGAGAATGCCGTCGCCTCCGCAAAGGCCAATTTTGAGAACGCGAAGATCAACCTGGAGCGGATGCGCGACCTCTACGCGCAAGGCGCGCTGTCCAAACAGCAGATGGACTTGGTGCAGATGCAGTACGACGTAGCATCCGCGCAGTACGACACTGCCAAGCAGCAGCTCAGCCTGGTGAAGGCCGGCGCCCGCGAAGAAGAGATAGAAGCCGCTCAGAAGCAGGCTGATCAAGCTGAGGAGGCCCTCCGGATTGCAGAGGCGAACCGCGAGCAGAACGCCCTGCGCGAGGAGGACATAAAGTCCGCGAAGGCCGGCGTCGCTCAGGCGGAGGCGGTGCTTGCCTATGCCCGGCAGCAGCTCGCCAATGCGCAGATCCGCACGCCGATCGCCGGCACCGTCTCGAAGCGGTTCACCGAGCCGGGGCAGATGGCCAGCCCAGGTGTCGCTCTCATCGAGATCGTAGACCTGGACAGCATTTACTTCGAGGCCACCGTCTCGGAGATAGATATTGGCAGGATCAAGATCGGCCAGCCGGTCAAGATCACCGCAGACGCGCTGGCCGGTCAGAGGTTCAAGGGATCCGTGAAGAAGATACTCCCGACCGCAGACCCGGAGAGCAGGCATTTCACCGTTTGGATCAAGGTTCTCAATCGCACGGGCGACCTCAGGCCGTACATGTTTGCCCGCGGCGGCATAGAGGTCGCGCGGCACGAGGACGCGGTGATTATCCCCAAAGACGCCCTTGTCTCGAGTGGCAAGAGCCAGGCCGTGTTCGTCGTAGTCGGCTCACAGGCGAAGTTGAGGCCAGTCGCGACCGGCTTTGAGACCCATGAGGAAGCAGAAGCCATGTCCGGCGTATCCGCGGACGATATACTCGTCGTCGTCGGCCAGGACAAGCTCACAGATGGAGTGAAGGTAAATGTGGCTGACTAACCTAGCAATCCGCAGGCCGATAGTCATATTGATGGTGTTCGCCGCCCTGATCGTGCTGGGCCTGAAGTCCCGATCGGGCATGCCGCTGGACTTTTTCCCCAAGGTTGACATCCCATACGTAGTCATTACGACGGTATATCCAGGCGCCGGGCCGGAGGAGATCGAGACGCTCGTTTCCAAGCCGCTCGAAGACGCGGTGGGCTCGGTCAGCGGCATGAAGAACATCATGTCCTATTCGCAGGAGGGCATTTCCAGAGTGGCCATTGAGTTCGAGCTTGGAACGAACCTCGACACGGCGATGGCCGACGTCCGCGCCAAGGTTGACGCGGTACGTATGTCGCTCCCACAGGACGCGGAGACCCCTGCAGTCAACAAGATAGATATAGGCGCTCTTCCGGTGCTCTGGCTCGGCATGTCCAGCAAACGTCCGGCGAGAGAAATGAGGGACCTGGCCGACGATGTGATCAAGGTCCGCCTTGGGAAGCTGAAAGGAGTGGCGGCGGTCACGGTCACCGGCGGCGACGTGCGCGAGATACAGGTGAATGTGGACAAGCACCGCCTGGAGGCTCACGGCCTCTCCATCAGCCAGATCTCCCAGGCGCTGACGCTGGGCAATCTCAACCTGCCCAGCGGCCACATCACGGAAGGCAGCCGCGAATACGCAGTCAGGGCGGTGGGTGAGTTCGGCAGCGTTGATGAGATACGCGACCTGAGGGTCCACATCCCCGGAGGTGATGACGGCGCTAGAGTGCTCGCCATCCGAGACATAGCAGAGGTGAAGGACACCACCGCCGAGCGCGAAGAGACAACCCGCCTCCAGAAAGAGGACAGCATCGGTCTGCTCATTCTGAAGCAATCCGACGCCAACACCGTCCAGGTGGTTGACGCCGTCAAGAAAGAGCTGGCCGCGATGAAGGATATCCTGCCGCCGGATGTCAAGATCGCGGTTGCCATGGACCAGTCAGACAGGGTCAAAGAGGCCCTGGCGGATGTGAATGTGAGCCTGTGGTTGGGAGCGTTTCTTGCGGTGCTCATAGTCTTCCTCTTCCTGCACAGCATCCGGGGAACTTTTATCGTCGCAATCGCCATCCCGACGTCCATCGTTGCCACCTTCACCCCGATATACTTCGCCGACTTCACGATGAACATGATGGTCATGCTCGGACTCGCGCTGGCGGTCGGTATCCTGGTTGACGACTCGATCGTCGTGCTGGAGAACATCTACCGACACCTTGCGAAAGGGGAAGAACCGGCTGAGGCGGCGTTTAACGGGCGTGCCGAAATCGGGCTGGCAGCGATCACCATCACTATGGTAGACGTGGTGGTATTTGTGCCGATCGCATTCATGGGCGGCATGGTCGGACGAATCTTCCGCGAGTTCGGAATCACGGTTGCCACTGCGACAATGTTCTCGCTGCTCGTGTCCTTCACACTCACGCCGATGCTCGCGTCCAGGTGGTACCGGAAGGGCGAAGCAGTCGAGGCAGCGAGCGGGTTCTTCGCGAAGTTCGACCGGTTCTATCACGCGCTTGATGTTCGCTACCGTCGGGTGTTGGCCTGGGCGCTCGCGCATCGGCGGCTGGTAGTCAGCATGGGCTTCGGGGTGCTATTCGCGATTCTCTTCGGTATGATGGGCCGGGGAATGATAGCTTTGGCTGTGCAGCGACCATGGCTTGCTGTTGGCTTGACATTCGGCTTCTCCCTGCTCATAATGCTCTTCTTCATAGGGCTCCGCAGGGCAATTGCCTGGGCTGCGAGCAACCGATTGGCCGCGGCTGCCGCGGTGGTTGGACTCTTCCTGGTCATCGTTGTCGCTGTCATGGGCTACACGGCTTTCGCGCAGGTTCCAGCGGGCCCATGGCTGTCGGCCATCGTCAAGCTCGGCCTTCTGCTGGTTCTTATTTTCGGCGTCACACGCTACCGGCGCATAGCGGTCTGGGCGCGCGCGCACGAGAGTCTGGCCGCAGTCGCAGGATTCGCACTATTGCTCATCATCGTGCCGATGGTCATGCCGGTCCTCGGCTTCGAGTTCTTCCCGAGAACAGACCAGAATGCGGTCGGCGTCACCGTCGAGATGCCTGTCGGCTCGTCGCTCCAGGCTACGGACAGAGTGGTGCGCCAGGTTGAGGACGTGTTCGCAACGATCCCCGAGGTGGAGAGCATTTTCGCGAGCGTCGGCTCAACTCAGGCTATCATGGGCGCCAGCCAAAGCGGCGCGAACTATGGACAAGTGAACGGCGGCCTGCGCGAGAAGGAGAGCGTGTTGGATCGTTTCCTGCGGCCATTCTTCCGCAGACACCCGAAGCGGATTCGGTCGGACCAGCAGATCGCTCAGGAGGTACGAAGGAAGATTGCCAGCATCCCGGGCGGGCGCATCATCGTGCAAATCCAGAGTGGCATGGGCCACGGCGGCTCGCCGATTGACATAGAGCTGACCGGCGGCGATATGGAAGAACTGACCACCGTGGCCGACAGGATCAAGGCGGTCGTGGCGCGCGCTGAAGGCGTTATCAACCCGGACGTGACCTGGAAGGTTGGTAAGCCCGAGCTGGAGGCCGGCGTGGACAGAGTTCGGGCGGCGGAGATGGGCTTCAGCGTGGGCCAGATTGCCTCAGCGCTGCGCACATCTGTCGAAGGCAGCACGGACACGCACTTCCGCGACAACGGTAAGGAGTATGATATCCGCGTGCGCCTGAACGAGTTCGACCGCTACAGCGTGTCCGATGTCGGCCATACAGTCATCGGCTCGATTGACGGCAAACCGGTGTTCCTGCAGGACCTCGCGCGGATTACGCAGGCTACAGGCCCGACAAAGATCGAGCGCAAGAACCGGCAGCGCAAGGTATCCGTAACAGCCGATCTTGCGCCCGGTTATCACCTGGGCAACGTACAGCGTGTCCTCAGCCGGGGACTGAAGGATATGCCGCTCGGAAACGTAAATCTCCACTGGGGCGGCGAGACCCAGGAAATGCGCGAAAACATGGCCTATCTAGTCTCGGCGCTGCTGCTTTCCGTTGCACTGGTCTATATGCTGATGGCGGCGCTATTTGAGTCGCTCGTCAGCCCGCTTATCATCATGTTCAGCCTCCCGATGGCGCTGATCGGAGCGATCCTGGCGCTGGCGACGAGCGGAGAGACCCTGAGCATCGTGACGATGATCGGCATGATTATGCTCATGGGCCTGGTGACGAAAAACGCCATCCTGCTGGTTGACTACACGAACACCCTGCGCAGCAGAGGCGTGGAACGCAATGCGGCGATCCTGGAAGCCGGCCCGACGAGGCTGAGGCCGATCCTGATGACGACATTCGCCATGATCTTCGGGATGCTGCCTACTGCGCTGAAGCTTGGCCGAGGCTCGGAGATGCGCGCCCCGATGGCGATCGCGGTCATCGGGGGGCTGATCGTATCCGCGCTGCTCACGCTGGTCGTCATCCCGACGCTCTACACGATTTTCGACGACCTGATGGTGAAGTATCAGGCGCGGAAGCAGGCCCTCCTGGAGCGGGTCGTATCAAAGTAACACCGCAGGGCGAGTGGCCCGGGGGTTTCAAGTTCCAAGTTTCAGGTTTCGGATTCCAAGTTGGAAGTTGGACGTTCGAGGTTCTTACGGTCTCCCTCTCAGGTCACTCCGGCACTCACGAACAGGAGATTGCGCACGTCAATTACGCCGGGGGTGAATCTCGCCACCGACTCCGCCTGCTCCGCCTGGACGAAGCTGCTCACCGTGCCGGTCAGTGTAACCACTGCGCCCGTCACGGTCACGTTGATCGTGGCCGCGGAGACAAACGGGTTCCGTGAATAGCGTGCCTTCACATCCGCCAGGATTTCGGCGTCCGTCCGAGGCTGGGGCGGCCGAACGACGATATCGTTCCTTATGTCCACCACTCCCGGCGCCAGGCTCGTAACCGTGGTGGCAAGCTGCTTCGGATAGCTGCTCGGCAGTATGCCGGTCAGGATGACCACCGCGTTCTGCACGCGAATGGCGATCGCGGCAAATTCCTGTTTGCTGAGATTGGCCGAGAGCGCCTCGCGCACGGACTTGGCAATCTCGTCGTCGGCCCGCTTCTGAGGCGGCACGACGGTCAGGCGGTCCACGACATCGCGCACGCCGACGGTTCGGCGCGCGAAGTTGATAATGGTCAGCTTCTGGGCGAGGCTCTGGACGGTCCCTGTGAGCGTCACGACGCCGTTCTGCACCCCGATAGTAACGTTCCCGCCGGGAAGCGTGCTCGGCTGAATCCGCTTCTGGAGCTCGGCCAGGATGTCCGCATCCGGCCTCTGCTGGGCGAGCGCAATGCTGCCCAAGACCAGCGCACATACAATAGTAGCAACGGCTCTGCATCCCTTCATTCCAAGGCCCCGCGCATTGTGTACCCTGGGAAGCATCTCGCAAAACGGCAGTATATGAGCCAAAGGGCGCCAGCCGATCCGACGCCAGCTTGCGCGGGCACTAGCTCGCGCTGGACGAGTGGCAGCAAGACTGACCCCTGGTGGAGCAGCCTCAGAATGATGTTGATAACCCATGTTTAGCCAACCCTCCCTGCGGGTAAATGCCTTTTTGTGTAACTAGAAAGCATACCGCCCATGATCGCATAAGGGCAGGGAGGTATTGGCATGCGGATGGCGCTCGTGCTGCTCGTCGCCGCGTTGGTCGTTCTGGCCTGCGTCGCTTCCTCGGTTCAGGTTTCAAAGGCCCAGGGACAATATGCGAATGGGCTGCTGCCTGCTGTCCCTGTGCCCGCTGACAATCCTCAGACCGACTGCAAGATCAGGCTCGGCGCTCAGCTATACTTCGAGAAGCGGCTGTCTTCCGACGGCACCATTAGCTGCGCGAGCTGCCACCGGCCGGATAAAGCCTGGGCGGACATCGGGCCCGTTTCCGAGGGAGTCTCGCATCAGAAGGGAGGCCGCAATTCGCCCTCGATCATTGACTCGGCATACGTCGTACCGCAGTTCTGGGACGGAAGAGCCTTGCACCTGGAGAAGCAGGCAGTTGGACCGGTGCAGAACCCCATCGAGATGGATTTGACTGTGGCCGAGCTGGAATTCCGGCTGAACCATATCCCCGGATACGTCGCTCAATTCCAGGAGGTCTTCGGCTCACGGCCCAGCATAGACCTCATGGCCAAGGCGATCGCCTCCTTCGAGCGCACCGTGGTCACCGGCGATTCACCGTATGACGAGTACATCCAGGGCGACCGGTCGGCCATGAGCGAGGCGGCCATGCGCGGCATGCACCTGTTCAGCGGCAAGGGGCACTGCAACGTCTGCCACAGCGGGCCGGCCTTCAGCGATTCGCGCTTCCACAACCTCGGCGTCGGCTACGCGAACGGGAAGTTCAAGGATGTCGGCAGATTCAATGTGACCAAGGATCCCAAGGACATGGGCGCGTTCCTGACCCAGCGCCTGCGAAATGTCGCGCTGACGCCGCCTTACTTGCACGACGGCTCCGAGCAGACGATCGAGGGCGTAATAGACCTTTACAACCGAGGCGGAATACCGAATCCGAAACTGGACCCGACTATGGTGCCGTTGAACTTGACCGAGCGGGAGAAGAGTGATCTGGTGGAATTCATGAAGGCGCTGACCGGGCCGTATCCGATCATGGAAGCGCCTCCACTGCCGAATCCTGAGCTGACGGCCCAGAAACTAGCGGAGATGATGAAAGGAGTCGCCAAATGAGCAGCCTGCGTCGCCTATTACTGGTCTTGACACTCGCAGCAGCGGTCACCATCTGGCCGAGCCGTTCCGAGGCGATGCCTGCGTTCGCCCGCAAGTACGGCTTCAACTGCGGCATGTGCCATTCCACGTGGCCGAGGCTCAACGACTTCGGCCAGAAATACCGGATGAACGGCTACCAAATACCCGGCGACGAGGCCAGAGAAAAGACAATCCTGGAACTAGGGGGTTCTCCACTTGCTATGCGCACAAAGGCCGGCTACACCAGCGACTCCTTCTCGCCGGAGGGCGCTGAATCCGAGACAAACCAGTTCCAGGTGAACGGCTTGGACGTCCTCGCCGGCGGGGTTTTGGGCTTCAACAAGAGCTTCTTCCTGGCATACCTGCCTCAGATCGAGGGCGGCTCAGGCGTGGAGCCTCAGACGGGCGAAGTGGAGCAGGCGAGCGTCGTCTTCAGCCGTCTGAGGTCAACCTGGCTGAATGGCCGCATCGGGCGATTCGAGGCGGCTTACCTGCCGTTCTCCCGACTGCGGTCCATGACCCTCTCACCTTACGAGATTTACAGCTTCAATGGATCGCCGGATCTCTCGGCCCTCGGCACCCGTGGTTCATATAATCCCTTCTCCCTCGCCGACACCGCCGACGGAATCGAGATCAGCGGCTGGGGGCGCTGTCCCTGGCAATATGCGCTCGGCATCGCGAACGGCTCCCGGGGGAACAACCAGGACGACTCGCCCTCGGATATCTATCTCAGGGGAGCTTACATATTCGGGCAGGGATTCGGCCAGACCGCCGGCCAAAGGCTTGGCGCGACGGTGTACTTCGGGCGCGCGCGGGCGCTCGTCCTCGGCACCAGGCACAGCTTCAGACGCCTGGGCCTGGATGCGAACTTGAACCGCGGGCCGTATAATATCGAGCTGCAGCTTATCCAGGGCCGGGACAGCGGCGCGTTCAACGTCTTCAATCCCGGCGAACGATACAAGTTCTCCGGCGGTTTCGTCCAGCTAAACCGCTTTGCGGAGGAATCGGCGGCGTTCCTGCGCTACGACTGGGTGAATACGCCGTCGGCGGACAATCACGACATAAGCCGAATCACCGTCGGCTGGAGGCAGCATCTCGACCATCCGCTGATGCTCCAGCTCGAGTATTCTCATCGAAAGGTGGACGAGGGTGCCGGGCCCGGCTCCGACCTGACGGAGAACTTCGCGGCTGCACGGCTCGACTGGGCGTTCTAGTCTATAGAGTGCGGCGGCGGGCCGCCGCACTCCAGGCTGTCTAGTATTTCGCTGATGCTCATGTCTGCGGCGGCGATGACCATGTCCGCGGCACCGTAGTAAAGAGTCAGTCGGTCATCGTCCGCGACTGCGCCGCAGGCGAATACCACGTTCGGCACGAAGCCGCATGTCTCGTAGGGCGCTTCGGGCACGAGTATCGCATCCGTGCCGCGAGCGATGAGCTTGTGCGGCTCGTGCAGGTCCAGAAGCACGGCGCCCAGGCAGTAGAAATCGCCCGCGGTCGCCCCATGGTATATCTCCAGCCAGCCATGCTCCGTCTTGATGGGAATCGCCCCGCCGCCGATGCGCCCGCTGTCCCAGCTATCGGCCTGCACTCCCATCACGAAGCGGTGGTCGCCCCAGGACAGGAGGTCCGGGGAGTATGCAATCCACATGTTCGGCCGGCCAAACGTGCGCGGGTTCGGCCGGTGGAGCGCGACATACCGCCCGTTTACCTTCTCCGGGAATATGCAGACGTCCAGATTTTCGGGGCAGAAGATGATCCCCTTCTTCTCAAAACTCACGAAATCGGTCGTGACGGCCAGTGCGGCGCTTACCCCGGTCGGGGCGACGCCCTTGTATGTTATGTAGTATTTGCCCTCGATGTCGGTGATGCGCGGATCCTCCACGCCGTACATCTCCGACGGCCGATCCGGGAAGATTGCCGGCTTCGGGTCCACGACGAAGTTCCGGCCATCCCTGCTGCGGGCGATCCTCAGGTGCGACATGGTCGTGAGGAAACCCCCTTCGGGAGTGATGATTACCCTCGGGTCGTTGAACTCGATCATCGGGTCTGACCTCTCGAACTCGCAGATTTCGAGGCAGGCTTCTCCACCGTGCTCGCACTTCAGAACGGGCACCCGCGCGATGAGGTCATCGCTGATCGCCCGTTCGGCAACGCGGAGCAGGAGGATAATCTCGTCCTTGTACCTCGCCACCCCGGCGTTGAAAGCGCAGAGCACCTCGAAATCAGGACGCGACGGCGGCACGTCAGCCGGCGTGATGAGCGGATTCTCAGGATATCGTTCGACTCTCAATGTTCTCCTCCCGGGTCAACCACGGAGGGAAGGCTTTAGACCGCAGACCCTGTTCTGCCGTTGTCTGCGGTGTCCGGCCTGCAGTCCCCTGTGGCGAATTGATGGTATTCTAGCAGCGTGGCCAGCACGCAGTCGCACAAGCTGGATGCCGGGGATATGTTAGCGTTGGGAATCGAATTCTCCTTGCGCGGGGTGCTCTTGCAATGGGTTATGTTAGACGCGGCCGTGTGGTTCGAAGCGACGGCGTGGGACAGCCACACATCCCGATGCTATCTGCCCGACCCCAGGGTTCTTCGGCGACCAGCGGATCGTTCTTGGCGAAGCGAGGGGCGAGCGCCGCTCCAAAGGTTTCGAGCGGGAGCTTTGGGGTTTGGAGCGATTACTCTCGCGACAAGTTGATCCATCCTCACCAAGCCGAAGCTCCTACTGTCAACGGATACATTCCAGGCATCACCAACGACGTAAAGCCGCCCTTCTGGTATTGAGATCCGCTCGAGCTTGCAATACTTCGGGTAGCGGCCTGCGAGTTGGCGAACCCTTGCCAATTCACTAGGATACACGACCATGCTGTATGTCGGCCGGCCTGCTGCATCCTGGTATTCGAAGAGCCATAAGCCGTCCCCGGGCTTTGCCGCCACGCGCTTGATACAAGGATACCCGTCCTGTTTGAACACGATGATGTCGCCTATCGCCGGGCAGTGCGTCTTGTCATGGCGCCGGTCGAGCAGAAGCGGCTGGCCAGGCTTTAGAGCCGGCAGCATTGATGCTCCAACCACTACGCCTATCCGGAACGGGCACCACCAGGCTAGTCCAATAGCTGCCGCCCCGATAGACAGCCATAGCAGCCGGCTGCCTATGCGCCGGGTCGGGTCACTCCTGACTTGCCTCCCCGCCTCAAAGCCCCGGATTCCGCCAATGCTCCGCACCTGTGCGTCACCCCTGGTAGACAGCGTCAATCCACAATATTCTGACGATGAATCGGCCCGAAATGTTGCTTCGATCTACGTCCATACCCGCCTGTCCGGGCGCACGCGAAGCTGGTTCGGATAGCTCCCGACATACGCGATTTACCATCAGCCTGCCCTTCCCATAGAGTGCACAAATGGCCCGACTCTCCTCAGCCAATGGCATGTTTCTTGCAGATTCAGAGATTGTACTCTACTCCTTCCAGCTGGCTCGGTGGTCGAGGCAGCCGCCGGGCGCGCCCGGTGCCACCTGGCACCGGGCTCTTCTACTTGTACAGCTCCCGCAAGCCACAATCACCCTTGGCTCACCTCACAGACGGCGGGAACCGGATCCGGTGTGTTTCGCCTCCCGCCGAATCACTTGCTTCAGCCAGGCAGGGCCGAGCAAACCATCACATCATCCGCAGCATAACGCAGGGCATACCCCCAGAAAACATGGGGATGACGCCCTTCTGGCAGGCAAAACCCGCAAATATGCGGGCCATACGGCATGTGAAGCATGGCATAATGTGATTGAGGAACAAGCGCAAACGAGCTTTCCGATAAAGGCAAACCCCGAGAAATCGGGGGGCGCAAAGCCGTGGATCTGTACCGGCAGCGGCGGCCCAGCAACTTGGCCGCCCTGTCCGGATGATGGCCAGGCTGCCGAAGCAAGCTTATCCAATCGAGTTTATCCGGAGAAGAGGATGGCTGTGGCAGCTTGGTTTGTTTTTTGGGTGGGCGAATATGCGTTAACATCACCACAGCCGGACATTCCAGGGAACCGACGCGGCCTATGCGCGGCGGCTTCATGCGATGAACCTAAACCCGCGAGCACGAGCGGTTAAAGGTAGCATGGAATTCCGCCGATTAAACAGGGAGGGAATGCGCTCAACCTGCTGCCGCAGCGCATACGGAGTCTAACACTATGAGAACTTCGCGACTAGCTGCCATCGGATTCGCCGCATTCTGGCTGGTTATGCTGACAGGCTTCTCGCGTGGATCGGATAGCGTCACCGGTCTCCTGGTGTACGCGGTGCTCGCGACGCTCGTCGGCTTCCAGAGGTCGTATCTAGTTCGCCCTGGCGACGGCAGATCCGTGGTAGGAGTTCTCGCATGCGGGGCATCGGTGCACTTCGGCCCGATCGGCGGAGCGATCGCTGGCACAGTCGCGGCGCTCGCACACAACGTCGGCCTTAGCAAAGGGACATCACGAAGCAAGCTGCTGACCAGACTGGCCTCCGGGATGGGCGCTGGATGGGCGGCCGGCTTTACCTATGTTCACCTAGGCGGGGCCGACCTGCACGCCACGCCGCTAGCTCAGGGACTATTGGCGCTCCCTGCCGCCCTCGCGTGCTTTGCCATCATAGCGGCCTTGGGCCTAGTCGAAAGCCGCCAGTTCATCTACCGTTCCATGCTCGAACGGATCAGGGCCAACTCGCCGGTCTCGTCTGAGTTCTTCGCCGGAGTTTCACTGGTCGCGGCTATGTCCTGCTTCCATGCCCTGTGTCCGTCGGAGATTGCGCCGCTCCTGATCCCTATCGTTTACCTGGCAAAACAGTCCATGGACGATCTCCTGTCCACCTGCAGGTTCAACGCTCCCAAAGACGGCCAGGAGAGAACCGACCTATATCAGTCGATGGCGCACTCCCTTGTTGCGGCTATTGATGCAAGGGATCGCTTCACCCGCTTGCATACAGCGAATGTCACCAGGCTGACCGTCAGCATGGCGTGCAAGATGGACATACCCGCAACTGAAATAGAAGGCTTGAGAATCGCAGCTCTGCTGCACGATATCGGCAAGCTGTGGGTGCCTGAACATATTCTGCTAAAGCCTGGAAAGCTGACCCCGGAACAGTTCGATAAGATCAAGAATCATCCCTCACTAGGCCAGAAGATACTCAGCAGGGTAAGCTTTCCCTGGCCTATAAGTGAGATTATCCGGAGCCACCATGAGCGCTGGGACGGCACCGGCTACCCGGATCGCCTGAAAGGCGAGCAAATCCCACTCGGGGCGCGCATCTTATGCCTGGCCGACGTTTACGATGCCATGACCTCGAAGCGCTCGTACAGAGCGAGCAACACCATCGAACAGACGATCAAATACATACGAGGCGCTACGGGAAGCCATTTCGACCCGGCAGCGGTTCAGGCTTTCGAGCAAGTGATGGCGGATGGAGACTTGCCCGGCGTTGACCTCGACATGATCGAGGGCACGGACGAGCGGCCTGAGGGCAGGCCCGTGCGAGCGCAGGAGGAAAGCAGGACCGCGGACGCGGGCAGCATGGACGAGGATGTCCTGAGCATGAGCAGCCAGTTCATCGCGATGTTCGAAATCGCGCAGACGGCCAATACCTCGCTCGATCTGGAAAAGATGCTGTACCTGCTCACGAGCAAGATCAAGAGCATGATTTCGTGCTCCTCGTGCGTGATACTCCTGCGGGATGAGGATTCGGATCAGCTGGCAGTGAAGATCGCCTTGGGTGTGAATGCCCAGTACTTCGAGGGAGGACGCACGATGATCGGCCACGGGCAAGGGCTCACGGGTGCGACAGCCGAAACCGGCGAAGGCATGATCGCCCAGTACGACACAAGCGACGTCACCCTGCCTTCCTTCCTCCAGCCGTGGGTTAAGGCCGAGGACTGGGTCGAGCTTCAGAGCGCGATGGTCGTGCCGCTAATCTGGGGGGAGACCGTGATAGGCACGATAAACCTCTACCATGCAAACCCGAACGCCTTCTCGGACGAAGACTTTCACCTCCTTACGGCTGTAGCGCCCCAGATAAGCAAGGCTGTTCAGAACGCGCTCTTGTTCAAGCAGACTACAGAGTCCGCCCTGACCGACGTGCTCACCGGCCTCCACAATGCGAGGTATCTGTTCACACGACTGGAGCAGGAGTTGAACCGGGCAAAGCGCCTGAGACGGCCGGTATCAGTACTTGGCCTGGATTTGGACAGCTTCAAGGCGATAAACGACACGTTCGGACATCAGCAGGGCGACGTGGCACTCAAAGAGATGGCGAAGCTGTTCCTATCCCAGGTCAGGGATTATGATCTTGTGTGCCGCTACGCCGGCGACGAGTTCGTGATCGTCCTGCCGGATACGAATAAGTCGGAGGCCCTGGACACCGCACGGCGAATAGAAGCGGCGGTGGATGCGCACAAGCCATATGGACATGACGACAAGAAGGTTCGCATCGGAGTCAGTGTTGGGGCTGCGACCTATCCGGACGATGGCCACGACGTGCGCACACTCATAGCGCGCGCAGACGTGAACATGTACGCGCAAAAGAAGCGCAGGAGAGAAGATGTGGCAGCAGCCTAAAAAATTGCAAAACTTTGATAGAGCAGCCGCCAAAACGGGTATAATCGGTTATAATAGATATAGCCATGGAACCTACCAAGCGACTGGATCTGGCAAGGGAGACTTACGTACTCCTCGTAATATATATTATTGACCTCGCGGTGACCGCATGGTTGGTCCTCACCGGACAAGCGGCCGAGGGCAACCCCATCATGTCCTATTACATGAGCAAGGGCTGGGGAATCCTCGTGGGCATGAAGGCCGTGCTGTTCGTGCTCCCCATTTTCGTGCTCGAATGGTGCCGCAGGTATCGAACCATATTCGTCCATCGAATGCTCCGCTTCGCAATAATCGTTTACGTAGGCATGTACGTGGCAGCCTTCGCGAGTGCCGCCATACTCGCGCAGAGAGAGGATGCCTCGGAAGAGCCCGGCTCGAACATTCAGCAGGGTTACAGCCACAAGAATCAGCAGCCTGCCTGAAAGGGCGTCGCTCGCCCGGATCGAACAGACTCATGCTCCGTTCCTCAGGAAAACCACTTGATCACGCTGCCACTGCTGCGAGCTTGAGTGCTGAAATCGGGGCTTGCAGGGCGCTTGCGTAAGTGCTAATATTAGCGATAATGAAGGCATATCCCCTTGCCGTTATCATCGTGCTCCTCGCTCTGCCGGGCGAGGGCGCTCAGAAGCCGGCGGCGCTTTGCCCGTTCGGAGTGCAGCTCCACTCGATGAGCGCCGGCGTTGAGGCACACAAGGCCGCGTTGAACCTCTGCATGCAAGCCGGTGTGAAGCTGATCAGGGACGAGATCCTCTGGGACTGCGTCGAGCCGCAGAAGGGCGTCCTCAAGCTCGACGACGACATCGTTCAGAACGTCGAAAACACCCTTAAGGCAGGCATCGAGCCTGTGATCGTGCTCGGTTACGGCAACCCGCTTTATGACGACGGCAATGCTCCAGTCTCGAAAGAGGCCGCTGCCGGGTTTGCCCGATACTGCGAGTTCATGGCCCGCACGTTCAAGGGCAAGGTCAGGTACTGGGAGGTCTGGAACGAGCCGAATACAGAGCGATTCTGGAAGCTGAAGCCGGACCCGAAGGGCTATGCGGGTCTGTTGAAGGCGGCCTACAAGGCGTGCAAGAAGGGGAACCCGGCCTGCACCGTCATCGGCGTCTGCACATCCGGGATAGACCTCGCATTCGTCGAAGAGGCGCTGAAGCAGGGCGCGAAAGACATGGATGCACTCTCGGTCCATCCCGACGGCTCCGAACCAAGCAAGATGGTCGAGGAGCTGACCAAGCTCAGGCAGACGATGGACGAGCACGGCGCGAAGCGAGTGCCCATCTGGATCACGGAGGTCGGCCTGCCGACCCCAGACGGCATGAATCCCGAAAAAGAGGCGAGAGCGCTCATCGGAGCGTCTGTCGAAGCAATCGCGGCCGGTGTCAGCACCGTGTTCTGGCGCTGGTTCGGCGAAGACGGCTCGCCGAAACCGGCGTACACCGCATACCGGACGATGGCCCTCGTTCTCGACGGCGCGACGTACGCACGCTCGATGTATATTGGCGAATCGGTACGCGCGCATGTCTTTGCAAAGGGCGAATCGAACACCGCGGTGCTCTGGTGCACGGCTGGGGTCCGCAGCGTGACCTTCGACGTCGGCACGAACGAGGTGACAGTCGTTGATGGACTCAGCGCAGAGGGTGCGGCCCTCACGCCCCTCAACGGCATGGTCACTCTCACGCTGACCGAGACGCCGTCCTACCTTACGCGGCAGGCCCTGATAGAGCAGATGAACGTCCTGCCGGGCAACCCGTTTCAATTCCTGCCGGAGCAGGCTGCTCTGGCGGCGGGCGAGAAAAATTCCGTCGGCATAGGAGCTGTGAATGTAGGCGCGGAGATGATGACCGGGAAAGTCAGCATACTATCCGACCGGGTCACCCCCAGCACGCATGACTTCTCGCTGAGTCCAGGCGAGCGAACTATCCTGGTTTCGCAGATAGACGTTCCCGCGTCCGCGCCTCAGAATCTTCTCAGGATTCCGGCCGAGGTAGAGGTTGGAGGCAAGATATGCGCCCGGCTCCAACTCCTCATCAAGATCACGCCTCCAGCCGCGCACTGAGGAAACAGTTTGCCTACGCCTGATAGATTCTTCGCTGCCGCTCAGAATGACAAGGGTCGGGATTTCATTATCAACAATCGTGACCCGTTACAGGGCGTAGGTCTACGTTTACCACACATCTGTTACACACGGGGTTGCGCGAGAGGGGGATGCTCTTACACCGCCCGGACGTAGGCATTCCCGGGGACTCGGCGGGCGAGGCCGAGCATTTCGAGGAGGGTCAAGGTGCTGTTCGCCACCGCCGGGGTCAGCTTGCACTCGGCGATGATCTCGTCTACGTGCTTCGGATGGAGATTGAGCACCTGGATAACCGTCCTCTGCTCCGGGGTCAGGTTGTCGGGGATCGAAGGGCGTTCGGGTCGCGTGCTCTCGACCTCGATGCCCAGCTCCACCAGGATGTCCTCCGCCCCTTCGACGAGCTTCGCGCCTTCTTTGATCAGGTTGTGGGGGCCTTCGCTCGTGTCGTTGTCCGTCGGTCCGGGGATGGCATACACGTCGCGGCCCTGCTCCGCTGCAAGCGTCGCAGTAATCATTGCGCCGCCGTTTATGCGGCTCTCTACTACCAGCACGCCCAGCGACAGGCCGCTCACGAGACGATTCCGCACGGGAAATCTCCACGCATCCGGCTTCGTCCCAGGGACGAACTCCGACATCACCGCGCCGTTCTCTGCGATCTTGATCAGCAGCCCCCGGTTTTCATAGGGGTAGGGGATGTCCAGGCCGCTTCCAAGGACTGCGATCGTTCGGCCGCCGCCCTGCAATGCCGCTATGTGGGCGACGGTGTCAATCCCCCGCGCGGCTCCGCTCACGATACAAAGCCCCCGCTGTGCCAGGTCTCTGCCGATCTTCATCGTCATCGAGCGCCCATATTCCGATGGCGTGCGTGTGCCGACTATGCCGACCGCGAAACGATCTTCCAGTCGTATCTCTCCCAGGACGAAAAGGACCACGGGCGGATCGTAGGTCTGACGCAGATTTGCCGGGTAGTTCGGATCCCTATATGTCACAACTCTCGCATTCAGCTTCTCCAGGGCTGCGAGTTCGCGGTCTACCGGCTCGGCGGCCATCGCATGGAAGCGCTCGGCGGTTCTTATGGAGATGTCCTCCACGGAGGCCATCTCTTTCACGCTCGCCTGGAAGACCTCATCAGCGCCGCCGAAGTGATCCGCCAGGGCGACCGCTCTCTTCGGCAGTTCCAGCTTGGCGAGGCGTATCCAGTTTTCGATCTCGGACAAGTCAGGCCTCCGGGGACTCTGATGTTGAAGCGGGATATGCGCGAACTGCCCGCCTGCGTGAGTCTAGCAAAATATCGGTGGCAGGTCAACCGGCGGAATACGCGATTGGGGCGGAAGGTGGGACATCCGGCATCCAGGCGCGGGCGCCTCCGCGGAATTTCTGTCGAGCCGAGGCTCGGCGGGTGGCTATCGGGTTCCGGATCGTGTGGATGTTCCAGAGCTTGAAGCGCCGGGCGCCGGCTGGGTTGTGCCTCTCTGGCGCATGCGATTGTCCACAGTGAAGTACCAGGACATCTCCGTCTTGTTGCCGGCCCAGTCCGCGAGTGATAGGGTCACCGTATGCAAGCCGTCCAGCAGCGGCACCACTGGCTGGGTAACCGGAGTCTTGAACCAGACGATCCCGCGTTCGGGGATCAGCTTATGTTCCTGAGGCTCTCCATCGAGCAGCAGAGAGATGCTGTCCGTCTTCATGCCGCTCCCGGGGTCCGCGAATATCGCCGCTATTTCGACCGGAGGAATGCCGGGCATCAGCGCGTCGCGAGACGGCACGACCCTGGATACTTGAGGAGGGGTGTTGTCCGGCATCTCATATGTGAAAGCGTAAAGTGTGCCGTCGTCGGCGAGCACGTACAAAGCGCCGTTCGACACAGCCGGCGATGCCGTAACGTTCGCATACTTGAGCTTGTAGTCGAGTGACGATGGGAAGATAGTGTACGTCCACTTCACTGCTCCGGTTTCCGCGTCGACGGCCACCAGGGCGCCCTTGTTTGCCGCTACAATCACGGTGTCGCCTGCTATGACAGGCGACGCGTAGATCGGCGCTCCTACGTCCACCGGTGCGCTCCATTTCAGCTTTCCGGCGGTCGTGAATGCGTAGAGTTTACCGTTTCGGCAGCCGACGTAGAGCGTGCCGTTTGCAACCGCGGGCGTGGACGTGACCGTTGTGCGAAGCTGGATTCCCCATTTGAGGCGGCCGCTCTTCGCTTGGTATGCCTGAACGAAGTTTCCGGCTGCTAGATAGACGGTGTTCTCCGCAACGACGGGGCTGGCGGTCCGGCCCATCGTGCCGATCCGCACCGCCCATTTGACGTCGCCGCTTCCGACAAGAGCCGCATACAGGACCATGTCGCCCGATAGGAAATACACCAGCCCGTCCACAACTGCAGGTGAACCGGCGACATCATCCAAAGTGTGAAAACCTCCGGGCCATTTCGGGTTTCCGGATTGCGCATCCAGCGCGTACAGGTGATCGTCGCCGGAGCCGACATAGATCACGCCATCCGCCAGTATCGGCGAGGAAGTTATAGTGCTAGCTGTTATGAAGTTCCAAGCCAGCGTGCCGGTCTCCTTTTTGACGGCGTAGAGCCAGCCATCCCCGCCGGCGAAATAGACCAAGTCGTCGCCCACGAGCGGCGTTGATTTGATAGCGGTTGGGAGAGATTCCTGCGCGGGATATGCCCATTTCAACGAACCTGTCTCTGCGTTTACCGCATACAGTCGGTGCCCCGCGCAGATATACACCACGCCGTCCGCCACGACAGGGGACGACGGATTCTGCTTGCCGATCTCAGTCGCAGCCATCAGGGCCATCCGCTTCCAGGCCAGCTTCAAAGGGAAGTTGAGGCGTTCGTCAGTGTATCCGCTGTGGGCTGGGTCGCCCATGAACATGCTCCAGTTCCTGCCGGACCCGGCGAGTACTGGCGCGAGACTCTCCGTCGGCTGAGGAGTCTCCTCAACCAACGGAGCTTCCTCGGTCGGCTGAGCTTCACGCGTGGGCGTTCTGGGCGGGCTCCACGTGTCTGGAACGGGCGGCGGCGGAGGGGGCATCTCCACCTCTTCAGGTGGCTCAGCGGGCATCTCTTCTACGTCGGTTGGTCCGGGTGGAGGCAGGGCGTCGTCCTGCGCAAAGATGGCCGGGTGGACAAGTATCAGTATAAGTATGGTGATAAGCCAGGCGGTCAGCTTTCTGGCCATGTCATCCTCCTTTGCGGCTACGGGAGAAGTATACTGTATTTGAATCGGAGCGTCAATACCAAAGGCGCTTATACTTCAGAGACGCCGTGCACAGCTCTGCTGTTCCCCGAAGACAAAAGCCCCAATAAGGAAGAAGGCCGGCGCACTCTCCGGCCTTCAAAGAAGCAGGCGACTGATATTCCCATCACCCGGTATGCTCTTCCAGCACTGGTTTGTCTCTGCGCAGGCATTTCGCGCAGCGCCAGTCTATGTTCATGGCTTCGTACATCACTGGAACGTTTCGCACAGGAGCCCCGCAGATCCCACATGCAATCTTGCTGCTGTACCTGGTGGACGTCCATTGCTCCCGCCCTGGCTCGGGCCCTGCGTCCTCGCTCTCGATATCGGCCATACATTGTCCTCCCGGTAGAATTGCTGCGACGCCATTATATCATGTTTGCCATCATGGGCAACAAACCTCAGGGAAAATTGATGGAAAGATGTTCGACCGCCCGTTGCGCTTTAGGGCGAAGCGACTCCTCCATGCGCCGGAAGGTTCAACCTCCGGGCCATTTCCGCGCATCCGTGCGCCAGGAGTGCCTCCATGTTCATGACATCCTCCTTGTTGTACGTGAGGAGTAGGTCCAGAGCCTCCCTGCTGCCTCGGCGGTATTCTTTCCAGAGCCGAACTGCGTCAAACCCGTCCAGCCCCTCGACCTCCGGCCGACGGCCGATTCCAAGCTGCCTTTCGACGTATTTCAGTCCCCCGGTGAGCCCCAGCCGCCTGAGGAGAAAACAGAGGTCCACGTGCAGTTGGTCCAGTTTCAACTGCGGAAACGTGCGCCGGATGAATGGAAGATCGAATCCACTGCCGAAGAAGGTCACCAGTATTCTGAAGTTCGAGATGGCCGACGGAAACTCATCCAGATTGATACCGCGGATGAAGGTATGCATGTTGTATCCGTCGTAAAGGCCGACTACTGTTATCTCATTGTCCCAGCCGCAGCCGGTGGTTTCTATATCGAGATAAGCTACCTCGTTTCCGAACTCGCTGATCGCCCGCCATTGGTCTTTGGCCGGCAGCGTTCTTGCAAAGAAAGCGTGATCTCTCTGCGCAAGCCTGATGATGGATTCCTCCATGCGCGGCACGATTAGCGCCTTCTTTCGCTCGGACAGCGGGAGTTCCCGGTGCGTGTCGAGGAAATGTTCCCATGAGAGCACACCCATTTCCCAGATCCGGCGCTCCGTTGCATAGCCGACGCCCTGAACGTGAACAAACGTGGAGGTAAGCATGACTTCCTGCGAAACCGCCTGTTAAGCGTAACTCTAGCGGGGCCAGTATATCAGATTCACGATGGGGAAGGCAACGAGGCCGGCACGGATGCCTCGCAATGCTCTGCGCAGCCGTAAAGGCTGCGGCTGCCGGGAACCTACATGGTGGCCCCCGTCGCATCTCCACAAACCCTTGATTTTGCTGGATGGATGTGGTATACTCCAACGACTGATCCGCCGAAGCCTACTACTCTGCGAAGTCCCGATTCATCGGGACGTAGCACGAGTTGGCGAAGGCGGATCGGGAGTACACACCCTCTCGGACTCTTGCCCGGGTGCCCGGATCGGAAGTCGGAACTTGGAAGTCGGAGGTTACAGCGGCGTGCTAGTCCCGCCGATTGCAACTTCGGACCTCCACCCTCCAATCTCCAGAGCGGGCCGGGCCGGAGGATGAAGAGAGGGGAGGATCAAAACCAGAAAGGAGCAACATAGATTGGCTTCGTTGACCATGAAGGAACTCCTCGAGGCAGGAGTTCACTTCGGCCACCAGACACGCAAGTGGAACCCCAAGATGAAGAGATACATCTATGGTGGCCGGAACGGGATCTACATCATTGACCTCCACCAGACCCTCAAGCTCTTCGAGGCAGCAAGGCAATTCATTCAGGAGATAGCGTCGCAAGGCGAGGTTGTCCTCTTCGTGGGCACCAAGAAGCAGGCGCAGGAGACGGTTGAGGAGTGCGCGCGTCGCTGCGGCATGTACTGGGTGACCCAGCGCTGGCTCGGGGGCATGCTGACGAACTTCAAGACAATCCAGAGCCGAATTGCGCGGCTGAATGAGCTGAGGAAGATGGAGGAGAACGGCACCTTCGAGCAGCTTCCGAAGAAGGAAACCGCCAGGCTCAGGGACGAGATGGAGAAGCTGGAGCGGTTCCTCGGCGGCATCAAGGACATGCCGAAGCTTCCCGGCGCAGTGTATATCATAGACTTGAAGAAGGAGCGGATCGCGCTCCAGGAAGCGAGGAAGCTCGAAATCCCCGTCGTCGCAATCGTTGATACGAACTGCGACCCGGACGAGGTGGACTACGTCATCCCCGGCAACGACGACGCTATCCGCGCCATCAAGCTCATCACCAGCAGGATCGCCGATGCGATCGTCGAGGTGCGGCAGGTAGAGTCCCAGGGAGTTGAGGGTGAGGTCGAAGTCGAGGCGGAAGAAGAGGAAAAGCCTGAAGCATCCGAAGCCATCGCTGAAGAGGATACGGTGATGGCGTCGGAGAGCGAGGAGCAGGCCGACACATCTGGTGAAGTCGAGACCGAAGACGCCGACGACATCCCCAAGAGACTCGGCATTGAAGCTGCTGAGGGCGAGGAATAAGGAGGACGGATGGCTGTCGCGGCGGACAAAGTCAGAGAACTGAGAGAGAAAACCGGCGCCGGCATGATGGACTGCAAGAGGGCTCTCGAACAGGCCGGCGGAGACATGGAGAAGGCTGTAAACATCTTGCGCGAGAAGGGAGCTGCGGTGCTCTCGAAGCGTGAGAGTAGGGTTACCACCGAGGGCACGATCGCCTGCTATGTTCATACTGGTGGCAAGATCGGCGTGATGGTCGAATTGGACTGCGAGACCGATTTCGTCGCCAGGACAGATGAGTTCCAGGAGCTGGCCCGCGATACCGCCATGCAGATCTCCTGGAGTCGGCCTGAGTATGTCTCCAGGGAGGATATTCCCGAGGCGCGGCTGGAACAGGAGCGCGAGATCCATCGGCAGTGGGCTGTGAACCAGGGGAAGCCGGAGGCGGCGCTTCCAAAGATCGTCGAGGGCCGGATGGAGAAATTCTACTCGACCGTCGTGCTGATGGATCAGCCGTTCATAAAGAACGAAGACGTGACCATCGGCGATCTCATTCGCGAGAAGGCCGGCAGGCTGGGCGAGAAGGTCGTTATCCGCAGGTTCGTCCGCTACCGCGTCGGCGAGGAGACGTAGGCTGAACTCCGTCTCCCAGAGGGATAGGGAGAGTCTGGATGAGGATACCAAGACATGACACCTAAGCAACCCAAGTGGAAACGAGTTTTGCTGAAGCTCAGCGGCCAGGCATTCGCAGGCGACAAGGGATTCGGCGTAGATACCGAGGCGGTGAAGCGCCTCGCATCCGAGATCAAGGACGTTCACAAATCCGGAGTCGAGATCGCCGTCATAGTCGGCGGCGGCAATTACATACGCGGCAGCGAGGCCGCCAGGGCGGGCATCGAGCGCGCCAGCGCGGACTACATGGGCATGCTGGCTACGGTGATCAACGCGCTCGCACTCCAGGATGCTCTGGAGAAGCTGGATGTGGTCACGCGAGTCCAGACAGCCGTTGAAATGGCTGCGCTGGCGGAGCCGTTCATACGTCGGCGAGCTATGCGCCACCTCGAAAAGGACCGCGTGGTAATCCTGGCAGCCGGCACGGGCAATCCATTCTTCACAACGGATACGGCGGCCGTGCTCAGAGCGCTCGAAATCCATGCCGAAATCGTGCTGAAGGCCACCAATGTTGACGGTGTTTACGACCGCGACCCCAAGACCTGCCCAGATGCCAAGAAACTCGACCGAGTGGATTACATGGATGCGATCAAGCAAGGCCTCGGCATAATGGACCTGACAGCTTTCACCATGTGCAAGGACTACAACCTGCCCATGGTCGTCTTCGATGCTATGGAGCCTGGCGCGATCAAGCGTGCGGCTCTCGGTGAACCCATCGGTACGTACATTGGGAGGGATAAAAGTGATCTCTGATACAGTGAGCGATGCCGAGCGAAGGATGACCAAGGCTGTGGAGGCTGCACAGCACGACTACACGACGATACGCACGGGGCGCGCCAACCCCGCGCTGCTGGAGCGGGTTACCGTGGAGTACTACGGCACCAACATGCCTGTTAGCCAGCTTGGGACGATCTCCGTGCCGGAGCCCCGGCTTCTGGTGATTGCTCCTTGGGACAAGAGCGCCATTCCCCACATCGAGCGTGCGATCACTAAGTCGGACCTCGGCCTCACGCCTGCCAGCGACGGGAACGTCATCCGGCTTTCGATCCCGCAATTGACCGAGGAGCGGCGGAGAGAGCTAATCAAGGTACTGCACAAGAAGGCCGAGGATCACCGCGTGGCCGTCCGCAATGTCCGGAGAGACGCGAACGAAGAGCTGAAGCGCATGGAAAAGGCGGGCGAGGTGTCCGAGGACGACGTCCATAGAGCGCAGGAGCAGATTCAGAAGCTGACTGATAAGTGCGTTGAGCAAATAGACAGGATCACCGCGGCCAAGGAAGCAGAGTTGATGGAGGTTTAGGAGACCTCTGGTTTCAAGTTGCAGGTTACAAGTTCCAGGTTGGCGGAGCCGAAGATTGGCAACCTGAAACGTGAAACTTGAAACCTGAAACTCGAAACCTAGCCCCTTTCGTCCATTGCTGACGGAGGGGTTTCGCTGAATTTAGGGGGTCACACATTGACCGAAATCGAAAAGGCGCAGAGGGAAATCGGGATCACCCTCGATCCCGAGAGGATGCCTCGGCACGTCGCCATTATCATGGACGGCAACGGCCGGTGGGCGACCGCGCGCGGCCTCCCGCGCATCATCGGCCACAAGCAGGGCTACGAGACCGTCCGTGACATCGTCCGCGCCTGCGGCGACCTTGGCGTCGAGGTCCTCACTCTCTATGCGTTTTCCACGGAGAACTGGCGCCGCCCGAAAGAAGAGACGGACATGCTCATGCAGCTCATCGAGGAAGCCACGAGGGTCGAGCTGCCGAGGCTCCAGGAGAGCAACATTCGGCTGAGGATTTCGGGGCGCTTGTCGGAGCTGCCTGAATCCCTTCAGCAGGCGCTGGCGGAGGACATCAACGCGACGGCGAAGAACACCGGTCTCATACTCAACCTGGCGATCAACTACGGCGCCCGCGTGGAGATATTGGATGCTGTCCGGGAGGCATGCCACCGAGCAAAGGACGGTCGGCTCGACCCGGAGCAGATCACGGAGGAGTATTTCTCCGGCCTCTTGTACACTGCCGGCCTGCCGGATCCCGATCTGCTTATCCGGACGGCGGGCGAGCTTCGAATCAGCAATTTCTTGCTCTGGCAGATGGCATATACGGAGATTTGGGTCACGTCGGTCCTGTGGCCGGATTTCACGAAGGCGGAACTGGTCAGGGCGATCGCCGATTACCAGGGCCGCGTGCGCAGGTTCGGAGCAGTGCCGCCGGCTGTGTGATCCGCAGCCGCGAAGTAACGAGAAGCTCACTAGAAGGGAATGTGGTTATGCCGAAGAAGATCGCGTTTATCGGAGCCGGGAGTTTTGGATTCACGAGGGCCTTGGTCAGGGACATCCTGACGTTCCCGGCGCTTGCCGACAGCACGCTCGCCCTGATGGACATTGACGAGGAGCGGCTGAACTTCATCAAGGCCGGCGTGGATCGAATCATCGCCGCCGGAAACTACCCCGCCAAGGTCATTTCCACCATGGACCGAAAGAGGGCTTTGGACGGAGCGGATGGGGTTGTTACCACTATCTTACAGGGCGGCGTGAATGTCTTCCGGAGCGACATCGAAATCCCCGCGAAATACGGGGTGGACATAAACGTCGGGGACACGAGAGGGCCGTCGGGCATATTCCGGGCGCTCAGGACCATCCCCGTGATGGTGGACATCTGCAGGGACGTGGAGCGCTATTGCCCCGACGCGATCGTCCTGAACTACACCAATCCGATGGCTATGCTCTGCCGTGCGATGCAGGGAGAGACGAAGGCCAGGGCCACCGGCCTCTGCCACAGCGTCCAGGGCACGGCGATGATGCTCGCGGACTGGATCGGCGCGCCATTCCAGGAAGTCACCTATCGCTGCGCGGGCATCAACCACCAGGCGTGGTTCGTGGATTTCAAATGGAACGGCAAGGACGCGTATCCGCTCATCAAGGAGGCCGTGACCACGCGGCCGGAAATCTACAACGCGGAGCACGTGCGGAACGAGATGTTCCTTCATCTGGGCTACTACGTCACCGAATCCAGCGGGCATAACTCCGAGTATACCGCCTGGTTCAGGACGCGGCCGGATTTGCTCGAAAAATACTGCACGCACGGCACGGGATGGAATCCGGGGCATCATGCGTTCATACTGAATGAGTATCAGCAGGTCGCCGATACGTGGCGCAATCACATCAAGGAGCAGCTCGAGCGGCCGGTGGACCTCCGGCGCGGGCACGAGTACGCCGCGAGCATCTTCAACGCCTGCGTCGGCGACGGCGCCATGTTCGAGTTCAACGGAAATGTCAGGAACTTCGGGTTGATAGACAATCTGCCGCCGGGCTGCTGCGTGGAAGTCCCGGTAGTGGCGTCGAAGCGCGGGCTCGATCCCCTGCACGTAGGCCCGCTTCCGCCTCAGTGCGCTCTCCTGAACAGCATCAGCGCCCAGTGCGAGGAGCTGGCGGTGACGGGCTGCGTGGAAGACAACCGCGACAAGATATGCCATGCCATCTACTACGATCCGCTGACCTCCGCCGTGCTCAGCCTCGCCGAGATAAGGTCAATGGTTGATGAGATGTTCGAGGCCAACAAAGGCTGGCTGCCGACGTTCGAGACGTGAGAAGTGTTGGGTGTTAGGGATCCGCACCACCTGACACCGGGGTGTTTCTCATGCACCAGGAGATTGATCGCTTCATAGAGTACATGCGGGCGGCGAAGAATGCGTCCGAACATACGCTGCGCGCGTATGCCTCCGATATCGTGCAGTTCGCGGGTTTCCTGCAAGGCGAGGAGCTTTCCGCAGATCCGCGGGAGCTGGATTCCCAGACGCTGCGCCGGTACCTCGCGCGCCTCCAGAGACAGGGACTAAGCAAGGCATCAACCGCCAGGAAGCTCGCGTCGCTTCGGGCGTTCTTCAAGTATCTGCTTCGGAAGGGCTTAATAGAGGCGGACCCGACTGCCGGCCTGCTGAGTCCGAAGCTCGACAAGCGGCTGCCCAAGTTCCTGCGCGACGAGCAAATCGAGGCCCTGATGCAGAAACCGGATACTTCGGAGCCGACCGGGACGAGGGATGCGGCCATCCTGGAGGCGCTCTATGCTACCGGCGTGCGTGTGAGCGAGCTCGCCGGCATGGATCTGCGCGATCTGGATCTGCCGACCGGAGAAGCCAGAGTCATGGGCAAGGGATCCAAGGAGCGGATTGTGCTTCTGGGCCGCGCGGCGCAGGCGGCATTGGCGTTGTATCTCAATCTCGGACGGGGCCGGCTTTTCTCCAACAGGCGCAATGGCGAGCAGGAGAATGCGCTCTTTCTGAATAGGAACGGGGGCAGGCTCACGGTTCGAAGCATCCGGCGGCTGCTGGACAAGTACTTCGGCATGGTGAGCGACGAGATGAAGATCAGCCCGCATGTGATGCGCCACACCTTTGCCACGCACATGCTCGAACACGGAGCGGATTTGCGCTCGATACAGGAACTGCTCGGCCATGCCAGCATCTCGACGACCCAGATTTACGCGCACGTGAGCAGGGAACGGCTGAAGCAGGTTTATGAAAGCGCACACCCAAGGGCGCTGGAGGAGAGCTGAGACATGGAGTATTGGAGTAATGGAGTGGTGGAGTGATGCGTAAGAATAAGAACAGAGGGTATATGCAGCTTAGGGTGTGGGATGACGCGGTTGAGTATTACGTCCAGACTTGCAAGGTATTTCGAGTTTTTCCATACGAGCTAAAGCGCGTCGCGTCCCAAGCCATCGCTTCCAGTGACTCCATACACCGCAATATCGCCGAGGGTTACTGCAGGCGCTCCATCCTGGAGTATCTGAATTTCCTCAATGTTGCGTTAAGCTCTCTCGGCGAGTCGGTCTCCGGCATTTATGCATGTGCGAAAGCCGGCCAGATTGCTGCGGTGGATATTGAACTCCTCGACTCGTTAGCGTATAAAGTGGAAAACGGGTTGCTAAAGCTAATAGAAAGTCTGGAGCAAAAGCGAGAAAATGGAGATTGGATAGATCACTTGATTGTCAAGGAAAGTAATGTAGCTTATGTGGCTGAAGATTAAATGCGCCGTAGGTCCAGTACTCCAATACTCCACCACTCCATTACTCCAGCGATCAGGAGGCTGAAGATGACATCACATGCCACCACCATAGTCGCAGTCAAGCGCGGCGATAAGGTCGCCATCGCGGGCGACGGCCAGGTAACCATCGAGAATCAGATAATGAAGGCCGGCGCGAAGAAGGTCCGCCGCATGCACGAGGGCAAGGTTCTCGCGGGCATCGCCGGCTCGGTCGCGGACGCCTACGCGCTCTCGGACAAATTCGAAGCGAAGCTCGACGAGTCGCACGGGAACATATTGCGCGCCGTGAGAGAATTTGCGAAGGAATGGCGCACGGATAGGATACTGAGGCGCCTGGAGGCGATGATGATCGTGGCCGACGGGGAGCACCTGCTTGTGGTCTCGGGCAGCGGGGAAGTCATCGAGCCGGATGACGGCATCGCGGCCATCGGCTCCGGCGGAGGCTTCGCGCTGGCGGCCGCGCGGGCGCTCGTGCGCCATTCCGACCTGTCGGCGGAGAAAATCGTCGAGGAGGCGCTGCGCATCGCCGCCTCAATTTGCGTATATACTAATGAGAATATCACCGTCGAGGTGATCTAGGTTTCAAGTTTCAGGTTTCAGGTCTCACGTTGGCGAGGTCTGGGCGTTTGGAGCGTAAAACCTGGAACTTCGAACCTGAAACATGAAACAGGGGCAACCAATGGAAAACCTCACACCAAGACAAATAGTCGCGGAGCTAGACAAGTACATAATCGGCCAGGACAGGGCGAAGCGCTCGGTGGCGATCGCCCTACGGAACCGGTACAGACGCCGGCTCCTGGGCGAAGACATGCGCGAGGAAGTCATCCCCAAGAACATCCTCATGATCGGCCCAACCGGCATCGGGAAGACGGAGATCGCCAGAAGGCTCGCGCAGATCGCGAAGGCGCCGTTCATCAAGGTCGAGGCCACCAAGTTCACCGAGGTCGGCTACGTCGGGCGGGACGTAGACTCCATGGTGCGCGACCTGGTCCAGCTTGGCGTCCGCATGGTGGAAAACGAGAAGATCGCGGAGGTCCAGGACAGGGCGCGAGAACTGGTCATTGACCACATTCTGGATATCATGCAGCCGATGCCGAAGCCTGAGAAGCGGACCCCGAAGGATCTGGAAGCCGCATATGAGGTGATAGGCCAGTTGTTCGGCGGTCAGCGACCCCGCCCGGAGGAGCAGGTGGAATCGCCGCCGGCGTCCGAAGACATGATTCGCGACGAGAGCGAGCGCATGATTCGGATCCGGGAGAAGCTCCGGAAGCAGCTCGTCGAGGGAGTCCTGGACGACCAGAAGGTCGAGATAGAAGTCGAGGAGAGCAGCGCGCCGTTCCTCCAGGTGTTCAGTCCGCAGGGGATGGAGGAGATGGGCGTGGATATGCAGAGTATGCTTGGGCCGATGATGCCGCGCCGGCGGAAGGTCAAGACCGTGCCCATCCGCGAGGCCAAGGAGATTCTCCTTCAGGAAGAAGCCCGGCGGCTGCTGGATCAGGATCAGATCGTCCGCGAGGCAATCGAGCGAACGGAGCAGACCGGCATCATATTCGTGGACGAGCTGGACAAGATCGCAGGCCGCGAGAAAGGCGGCGAAGGCGGACCGCAAGTCTCCCGCGAGGGAGTGCAAAGGGATATCCTCCCAATCATCGAGGGCTCGACCGTCATCACGAAATACGGCCCGGTGCAGACGCACCATATTCTCTTCATAGCGGCGGGGGCGTTCCACGTGAGCAAACCATCCGACCTGATCCCCGAGCTCCAGGGCCGCCTGCCTATCCGCGTGGAGCTGGACAGTCTGGGCGAGGAGGACTTCAAGCGAATCCTGACGGAGCCGAAAAATGCGCTGATAAAGCAGTACAGGGAGCTGCTCGCGACTGAGGGCGTGCAGGTCACCTTCACCGACGATGCCATTGCCGAGATAGCTCGCATGGCGGCGGAAGTCAACTCCCAGATGGAGAATATCGGCGCTCGGCGGCTGCACACGATCATGGAGTGCATGCTCGAGGAACTGTCCTTCTCCGCGCCCGATCTCTCGGGCCAGGCCGTAACTGTGGATGCAGCCTACGTCCGCGAGAAGCTCGAAGGCATCGTCAAGAACGAGGACCTGAGCAAGTACATTCTTTAGGGGTCCATCCGCCTTCGCTGAAGCTACGGCGGACAAGGGGGTCAAAGGCTCCAGGGAACCACTCTTACACCAATTCCGGGAACCCCCGGTGCAAATTGGAGTACGGGAGGGCGAAGCTCCTGTTGAGCCGGTTTGGCTCATCCCTACAAACCCTGCTCCTGCGAGTATCCGTAACTGCCGATGATGCTTCCCATGCTCAGGTATTCCGACGTCAGCGGCGAGAAGGCGATCGGTTTTGCGCCCTTGATGCTTCGGATTTCCCCGCTCGCGTCGAGCAGTTCCTCGTCAATGTGGGTGGCGAGCACCTGACCCAGAATGAGGTCATGCGCCCCCAGGCTGATGACCTGGCTTACCAGGCATTCCAGGTTTACAGGACACTCCTTTATCAGGGGCGGCTTCACCTGGCTTGCGGAGATCGGCGTCAGCCCTGTCTTCGCAAACTTGTCCACATCTTTGCCGGAGACGCTGCCGCAGTAATCCGTTTGCAGGAGGATGTCCTCGGTCGGCACATTCACCACAAACTCGCCCGATTTCACGATTAAGCCGTGCGAATAGCGGTGGGGGCGGATGGAGATGCCGACCATCGGCGGCTCGGAACAGGCTACCCCGGCCCAAGCTAGGGTGATGATATTGGGCGCCGAATGGCCGTCAACGCACGTGACTAGTACCACCGGACAAGGATGTATCGCAGTTGCTCCAGCTTTGATGACTTTGCCCATTTGAAGCCTCCGTTCCATGTGAATTGATGCAAGTTGCCCTCTGACTTTGAACTTTCGATGTGCGGATGCATTTAACCTGCGCAAGGGAAGCGGGAGAATGAAGCAGAATGGCGGAGCGAGTGGGATTCGAACCCACGAGCGAGCTTTGTGGCCCGCTACACGATTTCCAGTCGTGCTCCTTAGACCAGACTCGGACATCGCTCCGCGCGAGGGTCTTCGAACGGCACCAGCAACTCAAATTCTATCACGGCGGTCGTAGGGTGTCAACGAAAATGCGCGATGGGGGCGCTTGGCGCCTGGTGGGTTTGGGACGACGGACCAAAAAAAGGCCGGGCGGCATGAATATGGCGGAGGGGAGCACATAATCGCCGCCCGGCTTTATCGGAGGTGTCTATTATCCTTGCTGCTCCTGTCCCTGCCTGAGTAGGTTCAATCCCAACTGCTCGATCACGTCGTCGGTGAGCGCATTGTTGAACTCTTGCCACCGCGCGCTGCACCAGATCTCCACCTTGTTTCCAAGACCGACCAGCCAGACGTCGTCCGCTATGCCCGCGTAGTCCCGCAGATTTTGCGGGATGAAGATTCGGCCCTGAGCGTCGGGAACGCACTCGATCGCGGAACCTATGAAGAATCGCTCCAGCTTCAGACCGCGGCTGTCGAGTGGCGACGTGGGAGTCATCATTGTCTGAAACCCGCGCCATTCCTCTTCGCCGAATACCCACAGACAGCCGTGCATTCCACGCGCAAGGTAGAACCGCTCTCCGAGTTTCGAACGAAACTTGGAGGGTATCACGGTTCTCCCCTTGCTATCAACTGAATGGCTGTATGCTCCAGAGAACAAGAGACGGCCTTTCGGATACGTTAAGTGACAGCAAACTGCTGCTCTGCGTCGCACTGGATTCGGAAAGCGACGTGCTTCTTGGAAGATCGGCTGCGGACGAGGCCCATGTGACAGAGCATGCCAAAATCGCCCCGGTCGGCTTCCAGCAGTGCTTTGAGAAACTCCTTGTTGCTGCGCCCGGCTGATTCGGCAGTGCATGTCGCGCAGTACACGCGCGTCGCCAGCTTCGCATTCTGTTTATCCAGCAAGCTGACCACTGTCTCAGGGAACGGATCGGGCTTGCAGCAGATGTCGCACTTCGGTATCGGTGCCAGCTCGCTCCCCGAGTCTTTCGTAAGCTCCCTGACAATGTCGTAGATAATCGGGTCGAACGATCGGTGCAGGATGACGAAACCGAAATTCTTCTTCAGAAAGGTCTCGATTTCTTCGAGCAGCGATTGGTCGTGTGCGTGCAGTTGAACGGCGTAGGAAACCAGCTTGCCGTTCGAAAGCCGAATGCTCTCGAGCGCAGGAGCAAAGTCCTCGAAGAATCTGTAGAGGTCTCCGGCCTCGTTTTCGTTCTGGGTCTCCACGAGGTAGACTGCGCGCAGGCCCTTTGGCCGAGGTTCGACGCAGATCTGGTTTACCAATCTTACAGGGATCCTGCCGCGAGGCATGAGTGTTTGTCCCCCATTTCGTATTTGTCTCGATCTCCGCCGATTTCTTCGCTGCGACAGTGCGCCCGGCTGGCAGCCTGTCAAGGCTGCGGTGCCCATACCCTGGCTGTGTACCTTCCTGGATGCAGTGCGCAGAGCGTCGGCTGTTCTCCACGGACTGGTCCGGAACAGTGCCCCGCCGGTGTTACACCGCCCAAGAACCGGAGGTTTTGGGCGATAGTGGCACGATTCACCACTTTCTACCACCAATCACCCCCATTTTAGGCACTGCGGATATACATGTCAATGACGGCAAATGCAAATGTCTTTGAAATTTCTTTGAACTACCTCTGCTTTTGCAAGACTGCGCACCATTGACAGGACTGCCGCTTTGCCGTATCCTGGTGGCGGTTGTGCCATCAAGCCCGGCGGGGGTGTCTGCGGGTGTCTAGAATACAGATAAAAGCTCTGGTACTTGACTATTCTGAGTCCGGAACCGGCGTTCCGGTGGTCTTCATTCCGGGCATAACGGAGTCCAAAGAGGCATTCGCATTTCAGCTCTGCGGCCTGGGGGACAGCTACCGCGTCATCAGCTACGACGTCCACCGGGGATTGAAGCGCTCCGCCGACTACACGCTGGATCTGCTGGTCAACGACCTGCGCATGCTGCTCGATGCGCTGAAGGTGGACAGCGCGGCGATATGCGGGCATTCGTTCGGCGGCCTGATCGCCATGCAGTTCGCCGTTCAGTTCCCTGAGCGCACGAAGGCATTGGTACTGGTCTCCGCTTTCCCGACCTCTCCGGAGCTGCGCCAGGATCGTCTCCTCGGCTGGATTTCGTCAGCAGGGCATCCTTTCCATAAATCGCTCGGCACCAGCTTCAAGGTTCACATATCGCGGCTGCTTGGAAGGAGGACGTCGGGAGCTCTGGCTATGCGGGACCAGGTTTCAGCGGTGAGGGGGATCGCGGCCCAGGCAGCAAAGGTGTCGCGAGCCACGGTAAACCAGCGCATGCGCATAATCCAGAAAACGGACCTTCGGCCGGCGCTTTCCCAGATTCAGGCGCCGACGCTGGTAGTCGTCGGGGCCGGAGATAGGTCGCTCTTCCTATCGAGCGCACAGGAATTGTACGAGAGCATCCCCGAAGCTTCTCTGGAAGTAATTGAGAGCGGCGCTCACTTCTGCTTTCTGACGCGGCATGACCGGTTCAACACTGCCGTGGACGAGTTCCTGACTGAGCACCTCGCGCAACTCCTGTAGGTATTGCGACGCAGAGTGGGCGACGACACGACGGGATTCTGAATTGCAGACTTGCAAATTGCAGATTAGAGCTGCCGGATGCCACCTTGTCTATCCAACGTCCGGCATCCCATTACTCCAATACTCCGCCACTCCATTACTCTGGATGCAGGATTCACGACTATGAGTACGAGTACGAGCGGTTCTCCGGATCCCTCGATCCCCTTGTCCGCCGTAGCTTCAGCAAAGGCGGATGGACCCGTGGAACCTCTTTCCCTGGTTGACACCCATTGTCATCTAAACCACCCGGATTTCGCGGGCGATCTGCCGAATGTGCTTCTCAGGGCGGAGGAAGCCGGGGTCAGGCGGATCATCTGCGTGGGATACGATCTCGAATCCAGTGCTTTGGCGGCGCGCCTGGCCCGCGAGATTCGGACGGTTTTCGCCACCGTCGGAGTGCATCCCCACGATGCGTTTACATTCACACCTGACACGCAGGAGCGCATCAAGAGTCTTGCATCCGACCGGGAGAAGATCGTCGCCATCGGGGAAACCGGCCTGGACTACTATCGCGATCTGTCTCCGAGGGATGTTCAGCAGAAAGCCTATCGGGGTCATATCGAAATGGCTCGCGAGCTGGAGCTCCCGTTGGTCGTCCACAGCCGGGATGCTCAGCATGATGTGCTGGCAATTCTCGGGGAACAGGGGCTGCCGCCTCGCGGGGTGGTGATGCATTGCCTGCCCAGCGATTTGGATTTCGCCCGAAAGGCCATTGAACTGGGCTGCTACCTGGGGATAGCGGGGCCGATCACTTTCCAGAACGCGGCGGGTCTTCGTGAGATAGCCAGTGAACTTCCGCTCGACCGCGTGCTTCTCGAAACCGATGCGCCCTACCTTACGCCGCATCCGCATCGGGGGCACCGAAACGAGCCGTCTTACCTGCCTCTCGTTGCTGCCAGGCTGGCCGAGGTATTGCGTGTCACGCTAGGCGAAGTGGCTGCCGCGACCACTTCGAACGCGGTAAAGCTGTTCGGGCTTGGGGAGATCGGCTGACTGAGATTATTGCCCCGAAGGGCCCGCGGAAACGGATCACTGGTATGCGATCCGGCGTTGGCTAGTACAGCCCTCTGTCGTAGTCCTGGCGAACTGCAGTTCCGCGCAAAGGCTGGCTGTCCCGGAACTGGACTCCGCTGTTCAAAGCCCGTTCCCTTTTTCTCGCCTTTCGACACGGGCCGCAGCGCCCAGGTTCGTTCTGGAAGCCCTTCTGAGCGTAGAACTCCTGCTCACCAACCGTGAAGACGAATTGCTGGTTGCATTCCCTGCACCTGAGGATCTTGTCCGCTGCCATCTGTGGGTGTCCTCCTGTCAACTCTGGATTGCTTCAACTTCTGCCGGGGGCGTCGGCAATCGCGAGGAGGTGATAGCATGGGAGGGGCTGTCCGCCTGCACACATCTGGAGGGTCCTCGATCCCGACGCGTCATCTCGTCCTGCACCGGAGCCCGAACAGCAGTTGCCATGAGTCTATACCCATGATTCCGGGGATTTGAACACTCCGTGGCCGATGAGAATGCCGAATCAGGGCGGCACGCGATGTCGGATGTCAGATGTTGGATTAACCGTACTCGCCCATTCTCCCTGTCGCCTGGTCGCCCCGTCCAGCACTCTCCGCCGTGCCGGGTATTGACTGATTGCGCCGGGTGTGAGACGATGGGCAATAAACCCTTGCAGGGAGGGCACATGGAGTCCGTACAACAGCTAAGGTCTCAGTTCGCCGATCCGCCGAACTGGTATCGCTCGGCGCCGTTCTGGTTCTGGAATCACGATCTTAAGGAAGACGAGATACGCCGCCAGGTGCGCCTGATGCACGAGCAGGGAATCGGCGGCTTCTTCATGCACGCCCGTTATGGCCGGATAACGGCGTACCTCTCCGAAGAATGGCACCGCATGATCGGGGCCGCGGTTCACGAGGCGCGGAAATGGAAGATGCACGCCTGGCTCTACGACGAGGACAACTGGCCCAGCGGAAGCGCCGGCGGGCAGACCGTTCGGGAGAACTACCGGTTCGCCAGCTCGCACCTGAAGCCCTTCGCGGAAACCATCATCGAGGGCCCCGGCAAGCTCGATATCGAAGTGCCCTCCGAGGGCGAATTCGAAGCCGCCTACGCGATACCGATTGAAGGCAACAGCATCGGCTCCGTGCCGGATGCGGTTCTGGTGCTGAGTGATGCGGTGGCCGGCGGACGACTGCATGCCGAGCTTCCACCAGGGAAATGGCTCGTCCTCGCGTTCCAGCGGCATTTCCACACCGTGGGCTTCAACTCCATCGGCGTGGATACATTCAACCGCGCCGGGATTGCGCGGTTCATCGAACTGACCCATAAGGCGTACAAGGACAGATTCGGCGACGACTTCGGCGAGCTGATCCCGGGCATCTTCTTCGATGAGATATCCATGAATTACGGGCGCGTTCTGATCCCGTGGACCGACGGCCTGCTGGAGCAATTCCAAGCCGGGATGGGCTATGATTTCACGAAACACATCCCGGCGCTCCTGTACGATGTCGGCGATAAGACGACGAAATACCGCGCCGACTTCTACGGATTCCTGACCCGCCTCTATAGTGAGGCGACGCTCAAGCAGATATACGACTTCTGCGACGCCTGCGGCCTCCGGAGCATAGGGCACTTCAACCGCGAGGATTTCCTGCCCTCACTCGCCAGAGAGCAGGGCAACTTGTTCACGCTCGCAAAGTACACGCACATACCGGGCATAGACCACCTCGGCGATTGCACCTGGCCGATAACCTTCTCCGCGAAGATCGCTAGCTCGGCGGCGCACCTGCTCGATAAGGAGCGGACGATGTGCGAGTCGTTCGGCTTGGCGAAGGGCTGGGCCATCTCTCTGCGGGACATCAAGCGGCTGGGCGACTGCGAGCTTGCCTGCGGGATCAACCTCATCGTGCCGCACGCAGTCTACTACTCCATCCAGGGGCAGCGGAAATGGGAGTGCATCCCGAATCACTTCTACCAGACCGCGTTCTGGCCGTATTATCGTATGTTCTGCGATCACTCGGCCCGCGCGGCGCTCGTGCTCTCCTCCGGAAGGCACGTCGCGCGCATAGCGGTTTATTGCCCGTTCGAGTCCCTGCACGTGAACGACTGGACCGGCCTGAGCGAGCACAAGGACCTCTCGCGGTTCGACTACTATGACTCACGGGCGCGGCGCACGGAGAAGGACGTCCACGAGTTGACCCAAGCTCTCTTGTCCAGCCACCATGATTTCGACTTTATGGATTCCGACCTGCTCGCTTCGGCTTGCGTCGAGGATGGCAGGCTGGTCGTGAAGGGACAGAGCGGCGAGGCCCTGGAGAGCTTCAGTTGCTTGATACTCCCTTCGGCGACGACGGTGCCCCAGGCGGTGCTTCGCAAGCTGGAGGAATTCGCAGGCGCGGGCGGAGTCGTGCTGGCGGCCGGCCTGCTGCCCACGGAATCCACGGAGAACGGGCGGGACCCCGGCATCTCCGACGCCGCACGGAAGCTATTTGGCGTGGACCCCATCGAGGTGGAAGCCGCGATCCTTCAGGGAAAGGATCCAGGATTTGCGGGCAATTACCTCGGCGCGCCTGCCTCGTGGCTGGACGATGGCGCTCGGAAGATGCTCGATTCGAAGCTGGAATCGCTCGTCGGCCGGGATGTATCCGTCACAGCGGGCGGCGAGCAGGCGAGGGAAATCATCTGCTACCACACAGCCCTGGCGGATGGCGACGTCTACTTCCTCGCCAACGTATCCCCCACCGAGAGCTACGACGCGGTGGTGACGCTCTCCGGCGCGGGTGTGCCGGTTTACCTCGACACGCAGACGGGCGACTTCGGCCTCCCGCTGGAATACTCGGCGAAGAATGGGCTGCTCGAGATTCCGCTCAGCTTCGCGCCCGGCCAGTCGCACATGATCGCGCTCCTGCCGCCCGGAGCCAAGGTGAATCCAGGCCGCGCTGCGAATAGGCGTCCCGCTGAGCCGATAGAGGTCATCGAGCTGCCGGATGTCTGGCGCTTCCGGCCCGAGCGCGGGAACGCTCTCCCGATCAAGGATTGGAAGATGGAGCTGGAGGTTAGTCGAAAGAACTTGTTCGGCTTTCAGTCGCTCCTGCGCATATACACGGCGGGCTTCCGGTTGAAGGACCTGCCTAAGTCGGCCCGGCTTCTGCTCGACGGCGTGGCTCCCTTCAACCGGGCGCACAGCCAGTGCCGGGTTTGGGTTAACGATGATGAGATCACCGCGCTCGAAGAGGGCCGGTACTTCGACCGCCTGATCGGCGAGGCGGATGTGACCGGCTTCCTAAAAGAGGGCGGGAACACCATCCGAATCGAGACAACGAGCATCTTCGACGAGCCTGCGTATTTGGGACACATCGTCTACCTGGTCGGCGACTTCGCCCTGGAGCAGATAGATGCCGATTGGGCGCTCGTGAAGCCCCGCGCGGAGATGCCGATCGGCTCGTGGACCGAGAACGGCTATCCATTCTACTCAGGCGCATGCGTCTACGAGCAGGACTTCGAGATTCCCGATGGCTGGGCCGGGAAGACGATCGTGCTGAGGCTCGACGAGGTATCGGACCTGGCGGACGTCTCCATAAACGGCCGGAATGCCGGAGTTCTGGCCTGGGATCCGCTGGCGCTGGACGTCACGCACCATGTGCGCCCCGGCCGGAACACCCTCAGCATCAAGGCGGTGAACTCCATGTCCAACCTCATCGCCCTCGAGCCTATCAAATCGGGGCTTACCGGCAAGGTGGAGCTTGGGATGTACTAAGTTTGACACAGCGGAGGCGCGGAGGGACATGATATGAGAGCAGTCCTAATCCTGTTTGCCACACTGATTCTCGTGCTGGCCGTGGCTTACGCCAGCCTTCCGGCTGGCGAAGTCTCCCTGATTCAGGCTGACCCGATTGGGTAAACTCCCTGTGCACGGTTTAGGAGAACTCCCATGCCTACCGCGAAGAATGCGGATGTAGCAGAGTTCCTCGAAAACATCGCCGACATGCTGGAGATCAAGGGGGAGAGCACGTTCCGCGTCCGGGCATACCGCGATGCCGCCCGCAGGATCGAGTCGCTGGCGGAGGATATCCAGGAGATCGTGTCGCGCGGCGAGCTGCAGGAG
>DATKXU010000008.1:0-32945 GCA_035528905.1 Armatimonadota bacterium | reverse complement strand
TGGCGTTCGGGCTTGCGTACAGATTCCTGCCGAGCAAGAGGATCGGGACGGCCGGGCCGGTAATCGGCGGAATAACCGCCGGGCTGCTGTTCGAGGCGGCGAAGTACGCCTTCCGCTGGTATGTGACGAGCATCGCCGATTTCAGCAGGATTTACGGCTCCGTCGGCGGCATCGTGGTGCTCGTGCTATGGATTTACTACGTGTCCATAATCGCCGTGCTGGGTGCGGAGGTAGCGTCCGTCTATGCCCGCCGGGAGGAAAGGTGAGGAGCAGGCATGCCGAACAGTGGGGCAAGCGGCGTCCCCGCCGCTTGAAGGATCTCGTGCCGCCGCGTATCAAATCAGTTGGAAGTATAGCTTCATCAATCCTATCCCGCCCCGCTTGGGCCGAAAGGAGTCATCATCATGGAAACAGGCCGCAAGAACCCTTGGAAGACAGCCTTCATCATTCTCGCACTGCTTGTTTTGGCGGTAATTCTGGCAGCGATCATGTTTCCCGTGTTCAGCCGAGCCCGGAGGGCGGCCCACAGGCCATTCCCCATGGCATACAGAACCGGCCCCCTTGGGCTCGCCGAGTACGGTGGAGCTCCGAGCGATTCAATCCCGTGGAGCGCTGTCTTGGCAGCCACAGCTCCCAGAATGGTAATCAGCACTGCGAATCTGAAGATGGAGGTCTCGAAGGTTCAGCAGACTTACGAGAAGATCACAGCGGCAGCCGCGAAGGCCGGAGGATTCGTTACAGGGTCTGGAATCAACCGAGAGGACGGGCAGGAGACGGCGACGATCACGCTCCGTGTCCCGGCCAAGCGCTACTCATCCGTTCTTGCGCAGGTCAGCAAGCTTGGCAAGGTGCTTTCGAAAGAAGAGAAAGGCGAGGATGTCACAGAAGAATACGTTGACCTCCAGTCGAGGATTCGGAACGTAAGGCGCGAAGAGGAAGCTTTCCTCAAGGTTCTGGAAAGGGCACGGAAGGTGCCCGATATCCTGGCTGTCGAGCGGGAGTTGAGCCGTGTCCGCGGCGAGATCGAGCAGGCGGTTGGGAGAACCAAGTTCCTGGAGAACCAGGTGGCGCTGGCGACGATCAACGTCGAGCTCAGCGAGCCAACACCCACGGTAAGCAAAGTAGTGACGTGGGACATCTCCAAGACGGCGATCGGAGCCGTGAACGCGCTGCAGGTCGTGTTCCGAGAGCTCACGTCGCTCGTGGTCTGGGTGGCAATCTTCGCGCCACTCTGGATTCTGCTCGGGATTGTCGTGTACGGCTACAGGAGATACGCCCGCCGCCGGAGATGTGATATAAGGTAGCGACAGCGCCGGGTTCGATAGAGCCCTTGCATGCTGCATCTTCCGGTTGTGCACATGGTGAAGCTCAGGCAGGCGGAGATGAGGGGCAAAGCAAGTGCTGTTAGGAGTCTAATCCAGGTAACCTACACCCGCAATAATCGCCTGTACATTACCGCCTTCAAACGCCCATCATAGTCTCGGCAAGATTCAGGAACTGCTCGGCGCGTTCGATTTGCTCGATGGCCTCTTCTCTGCTTACCGAAAAGCGTGGGCCGTAATCTCCCAGGTGACGTAATCCCTGTGCTTCAACGAGGTATCTGTGGTAATCCGCCGACACTTTGCCGCTGCGCACGAACTCGCGCCCGAACGCGGATATTACCGCAGAATGCTTCGAGAAGGACATGCCTTCCCCCTCGAGGAACGCTTCCGCCGTATAGAACATGGCGTAATAGGCGCGAGCGGCCGCGTAGCTTGGATAGCCGTTGTCGAGCAGTATCCGTGCCGCTGCTATGCTGTCCTTCGCCTCAAGTAGAAGCTCTCGCTGCTCCTCTGTCAAATCCGTATTCCTTCCCGAAGAACGTTTCTGACCAGAGGCCCTTTCCCGCTTGCATACTTCGACTCGCCGATGAAAACGCAGCTAATCACCACATCGTATCGGAGTGAAATATCGGAGAGGAGAGCGCTTGTCCTGTGTACTTCCATCCCGGGATCAACCTTGCCTCTAAGCACGACAAGGACATCAATATCCGAATCCGCTTCGGCATCACCTCTGGCCTTGGAACCATACAGGAGCATATCTACCAGGCGATCACCGTATATACCGGCAAGCTGCTTCCTCAATTCCGAGAGAGGCTCTCTTATGTCAAGGCTAAGTTGTCTTGCGTTATCCATTTGCGCACCTTCCCTGCTCATTATACCAAAAGACGCGCGGCCGAGACCAGGCGGGCACGCAGATTTATTGGCGGGAGGGAGGTCGGATACCGGTCAGCCTTGGTGTATCGGCGTATTCCAGGCAGTCTCCGCCATCGCGCGGAAGTTGTCGAGCGGGACGGCGTTGTGGAGCTCGGTCGTGGAGCCCATCAGGAATCCGATGCCGCCGGTGTCGCGGATCGCCTGCTCGCACGCAGCTCGAACCTCGTCCGGCTTGCCGAATGCGAGGAGCTGGCTGACGTCAATGCCGCCCGCGATGAAGATCCGGTCGCCGTATAAATCCTTAACTTCCTTCACGTTCATGCCCGCGCACACCTCGATCGGGTTCAGGCCGTCAATGCCGGCTTCAACGAGATCGGGGAGCACATCCATGAGGTAGCCGTCGGAGTGGAACATGCACTTCACGCCATGTTCGTGCCAGGCGTCGTTGAGGCGCTTCAGGCGGGGCATGAACTCGCGCCGGAGCCAGTCGGGCGAGAAGAGCGTCGTTCCCTTGTATGCAATATCTCCGAAGGGCAGCGCGACGGGCGAGAGCTTGCGGTCGGCGCACGTATGGATCCAGCGCACCTGGTAATTCGTGTGTGACTCCAGCCAGGCGGAGATAAGGTCGGGCTGATCGGCGAGTACGCACGCGAAGTTTTCCCATCCCACGGTATGGAATAGGGCGTCAATGCCGACCCCCGTTAGCTCGTGTACGAGCACGGTGTCGCCGCAGAGCGCCTGGAGATCGAGGAAGCGCTCCCGGAACTGCTTCCTCTCAGCGTCGCCGGGGATGAGAGCATTGCGGGCCTCGATGTCTCTCTCCATCCACTCCGCCGCCTGCTCGGGCTCTTCGAACGGACGCTTCACGATCCAGTTCGTCCACCGCTCTTGCTCGTTGACCCATCCGTTTCCGCCGTCAACGGTCTTGGGTTCGGCGGGCCCCGTTATGGAGCGCGTGAGGTCGAGGCATCGGCTGATGGCCTTGCAGGTGATGCGCAAGCCGTCCTCGACTGTGAGCGGCTCTTCGGCGTAATACTCGATCACCGCATCGTTGCGGAGCAGGTCGTACACCGGGACCCTGTCCACCGGCTGCAGGTTCAGCGCCGCCTCCACCCGTTCTCGTTTGGTCATTTCTCGGCTCATTGGAACACTCTCAAGGTCTGGCGCGACACCTGCGAATGAATTCGCGGGCGATCCAGCATCCAGCATCCAGCATCCAGCCATCAAACTCCCGTATGTCCGAAGCCGCCTTCGTTGCGTGTGGTTTCCGGCAGGCTGTCGGATTCGACCAGCCTGGCGCGGACAACGGGCGAGACGACAAGCTGCGCGATCCGGTCGCCCCTGCGAACGGTGAAAGGCTGCTCGCCCTGGTTGATCAGTATGACTTGCACCGGGCCACGGTAATCCGAGTCAATGGTCCCGGGAGAGTTGACGACGCCGATGCCATTGCGCAGTGCGAGGCCGCTGCGGGGACGTATCTGGCCTTCGCAGCCATCGGGAATGGCGACGCGTAGTCCTGTGGGGATGAGCTTGCGTTCTCCCGGCTTGAGGACGATGTCGGAGTCCACCGCGGCATGGAGGTCAATTCCTGCGGATCCGGGGGTCGCGTAGGCCGGCAGAGGAATATCCTCCATACCCGGCTCTCTGTGGATCAACACTGTTACCGGTTCAAGGCCCATGGCGGAGTGCAGTTACGCTGCCGCCTCCTTGCTTTCCTCTTCGAGCGAAGGCGGCTTCCAGGGCAGCGTGAATGTGAAGGTGGAGCCCTTTTCCACCTCGCTGTCAACCGATATACTGCCGCCGTGTGCCTCGACCAAGTGCTTCACGAGATACAGACCGATGCCCGTGCCGCCGACTTCCCTGGCATCACGGTTGTCCACGCGATGGAACCTATCGAATATCCTGAGCAGCTGGTCCTTCGGAATCCCTATGCCTTGGTCGCCAACGCTGATTGCCACGCCGTTGCTGTCCTTGCGGCCGGCAATCGTGACTTCGCCGCCTTTCGGCGAATACTTGATCGCGTTGCTGACGAGATTGGTCAGAATCTGATCAACCTTGTCCTCGTCTGCGACAACTATGGGCAAATCCTCTTCGATATCCAACTTGAATGTATGCTTGGTAGTATACGACCTCTGTGCACTGACGACCTTTTCGATGAGGGAAGGAAGCTGCACCGGCTTTGGATTCAGCTCGAGGGCTCTTCCGGCCTCAATCCGCGACACGTTCAAGAGATCGCTGATCAACCTGGTAAGGCGGTCGCACTCCGTGTCAATGATCTGATAGAACTCTCGCTGCGTGGCCTGATCGTAGTATCCCTCAGTATCCGCGAGGAGGGTTGAGACAAAGCCCTTGATAGAGGTAAGCGGGGTTCGCAGTTCATGGGAGACCGTGGAGACGAAGGCTGTTTTCATGCGCTCGACGCTTCTGATCTCGGTGATGTCGTTGAATATTGACACAACACCGATAGGCTGCTCGTCCTCTCCTCTAACGAAAGCTGTCTGGGCCTGGTAAATCCTCTCCTCGCTGCCGCCGGGGCCCGTGAGCAGCGAAATCTCATCCGCGACCTCCTCGTTGGTTTCCAACGAGCGGGCGATTAACTCCTTGGCCTTCGGGTACCCGATTACCTCATAGTAGGGCTTGCCAACCACATTCCCGGATTGAATGTTGAACATCCCCCGGCCAGAGGCGTTAATCTGCATGATGCGTCCCTCTTTGTTGACCACCATGAGGCCCGCGTAGACGCTTTCGATTATGTGTTCGAGCTCTTCTTTTTCCTCCACGACTTCGCGGTAGAGCTGGGCATTCTGGATAACGGCCGTCGCGTTCTTCGCCAGCCGCTCAAGCAGGTGGATGTCCTCCTCGATGAAGATGTTGCCGTACCGCTTGTTGAAGACGTGGAGGACGCCGATGGTGGTTCGACCGACAACCCTGTTTTCCTCGTCGCGTTTCTCGGCTATGAGGGGCACGCAGGCGCCGTTGCGCACGTTCAGCAGAGCGACGTTCTCCTTGACAGTACGCTCGTCGCTGATCGCATCGTACATTATGACGGGCTTTCCCTCGCGGAAGACCTCGCCGGAAATGCCCTGGGTGGCCCGAACTCTGAACCGCTTTACCTCTTCGTCGGTCAAGCCGAACGCCGGTTTTCTTGAGACAAGTTCGCCCTGCTCCTTATCGAAGAGCATGATGACGCATTTCTCAGCCTGAAGAATCGCTGCGGTTGTTGCGACGAACCGCCTCAGTGTCTCCTCAAGCTCGGTTATCGGCGCCGGCTCCCCTGTCTCGGAAGCACTCCGGACCCTCTGCTCCAGCTCCTTGTTCGCCTTTTCCAGCGCGGCTACATACTGCTTCTTCTCCTCGAGTTCACGCTGGAGTTCGTCAACCCTTCTGTTCAGCGCCTCGAAATCAGTCATACATCCAGATTACCTTTCCATCTGCGCGTTACAGGCCGGGCGATGACCCCCCGGCCGCACGTGTGTATTATAGCATAAGGGGTGTCTTGAGTCAACTTTCCCAGCCTCTCGACGGATGCCTCAGCCGGACATGACGAGTGATTCTCATATTGAGTTTACCCGCGAATCCTGGATGCCGATGACACAATCTGTTCAAAAAACTTGGTAGGGCAAAGAAGGATTTTCGGACGGGATCGTAGAAGGTCTTTGGATGGAAGAACCTGCGAAATCGAGGGGAGCAACCCAAATGAACGACAGACACAGACTGCTGACATATGGCCTGACGATAGCGCTTTGCCTTTCGGCATCAGCTCTTTCCGCTGCGGAACTGCAGCTCGCGGGCATCAAGCTCAGTGGGTCGGCCCTCATCGTGATTCAGAAGTACGGGAATCCAAGTGAGGTCAGAGTAGGGGCGGCTGCCATGGCGCAGGCCGCCGGGCCGGCTTATACTCCAGGCATGCCTTCGCCCGCGTTGGGCGGAATGCCTTATATGACACCAGAAGGATCGAGCATGCCGTACATGCCAAGTACGGCTGCGTCGCCGGCGTTCGGCATTCCTACGCTGCCGGGATTCCCGGGCGCGCCATCGCAGCCCGGAGCGCCGACGCTCCAGGCAGGCCAAATAGTGAGCGCTCCCGAGGTCACCTGGATATACAAGTTCCCAAGGAACAAGACGCTCGAGTTCATCATAAGCCCGGACGGGCGCGTAGTGCAGATCGCCGCCTACGGAGTAGACTGGCCGGGCATCAGCACAGCTAAGGGGATTCGACTCGGCCAAACATATAAAGACGTGTTACTCAAGTACGGATTCCCTGAATCTCACGAGCGAGCGGGCGTAGAGCTGATCGCAAAGTATCCCGAGACGCATCGCGCGCTCTTTACCTTCGTGGGCAAGACTCTCGTAGGCATCACAATCGCCTTGATGGACTAGCAATTACTCTGGTGGACGGCGGGGTCGTTCTGTGTGGCTGGCTCGCGGGATGCAAAAGAAGAAATACGGCAACGGGTCGGCATCATTGATGTCGTATCCGAGTATGTAGCTGTCAAGCGATCTGGGAAGAGCTACAAGGGGTTGTGCCCGTTCCATGCAGAGAAGACCCCCTCGTTCACCGTCAGCGAAGAGTTCCAGACTTGGCACTGCTTCGGCTGCGGCGAGCACGGGGACGTCTTCTCGTTCCTCATGAAGGTCGAGAACCTGACCTTCGCCGAGGCGCTGGAGCGGCTGGCAAAGCGTGCGGGTGTCGAGCTGGAGCGCTTCCGAGATCGTCAGACTAGCCGCAGGGAGCTTCTGGGCAGACTAAACGGGCTCGCTGCGGCCTATTACACTGGGCTGCTGAAGCGAACGCCCACAGCTATCGAGTACCTGCACAATCGCGGGCTCGCAGACCAGACGATCGAGCAATTCCGGCTGGGTTACGCTGCGCCCGCATGGGATGGCCTCGTGCGGTACTTGACCAGGAAAGGCGCGGATCTGAAGGGAGCCGAGCAGGCCGGGCTTGTCATCAGCGGCGAACGCGGCCTCTACGACAGGTTCAGGCACAGGATAATCTTCCCGATCCTTGACATACAGGAACGCGTGATCGGTTTCGGCGGCAGGGCGCTGGGCGATGAACAGCTAAAGTACCTCAATTCGCCTGAGACAGCACTCTTCAGCAAGACGCGGTCGTTGTACGGCCTCAACCTTGCAAGAAAGGCGATCTCGGAGAAAGGGTACGCGCTCATCGTCGAAGGGTACATGGACGCCATAACCGCGCACCAGGCCGGCTTTGTGAACTGCGTCGCAACGCTCGGGACGGCGCTGACCCTCCAGCACATCAATGTGCTCTCGCGTTACACGCAGAAGATAGCGCTGGCTTACGATGCCGATTCCGCCGGGATGACAGCGGCTCTGAGAGGCGCCGCGCTGTTCGACGAGGCGGGATGCGATGTGCGAATCGTCCGGCTGCCCGGCGGAGATGACCCGGACAGCCTGCTCCGCAAAGGGCGAGTCTCGGAGTTTGCCGCCGCGGTTGCCGAAGCCCTTGCGATAGTTGACTATAAGCTGGCGATCCTTCGGGAGCGGCACGACCTAACGGATCCGGCTGGGCGTGCCGCGATGCTCAAGGAGGCGGCGCGGGTCCTGGCCGAAGTCCCTTCGTTCATAGAGCGCGAAAGATGCATCAAGGAGCTGATAGGGTATCATCCTAATTGGGACGTAGGGCCGACGCGCGCGCAGAATCAGATAAGGGCGGATGTGGAGGCGCTGATCAGGCGCGGACAGACCGGGGCCGCAAGGAAACGCGGTCCAGAAAGCGCCCCGAAGCCGGCGGCCGCACTCGAAGGAGCCGAGAAATCAGTTCTTCGCGTTCTCATTTGCCAGGAGGAAGGCGCTGAAACGGTGCTTAACACTTTAACGCCTGAGGACTTCTCCAGCGAGATGAGCCGTGCCGCCGCAAAGGCCCTATTTGAGATGTTCGAGCAGAAGAAGGGAATATATCTACCGGGTCTACTCGAAGTTGTTGGCGAAGATGTGGGCGCGTTCCTGAGCCAGTTGGCGATGAGTGACGAGGGCCCGCCGACCAATGAAAAGGCCCTGGAGGACTGCACGGCCCTGATAAGGAATTCAAGATTGAAGAGATTGAGAACATCAGAGGTTCTCGGCCCGTATATGAAGCAGGGTATCATAGACGCTAGCGACGGCCCGCACGAACAAACGATGGAGGAGCTTAAGGAGTTCCTTGAGAAATCTGGGAAGCTCCCGGAAGACAGCGGGCAGTAGAGGTGGACAAACGACAGTGACAGTTGAGGAGATAAAGGATCACGTTGAGGTACGCAAGCTCCTGGACGAAGGCAGGCGCAAGGGCGTACTGACATACGATGAGATAAACGATATACTGAGCCAGCAGGAAGACCTGGATGCGGACCAGATCGAGGACCTCCTCCAGACTCTCGCCGATGAGGGTATCCAGGTTGTCGAGAAGGTGAAGGATATCGAGTTGGCCGAGGAGCGCCCTGTAGACGGAAGCCCCATCCGCGACGTGGAGGTACATAGCAAAGAAATTGCCGCCATAGAGGGTCTGCCGATAGACGACTCTGTGAGAATGTGGCTTAGAGAGATCGGCAAGACTCCGTTGCTCACCATGGAGGAGGAGATCAGGCTGGCGAGGACGATCGCCGAGTTTGATGCGAAGACCATCGAGGCGCAGCTCGCCAAGGAGAAGCTCATTCAGGCTAACCTCCGCCTCGTGGTAAGCATAGCCAAGAGGTACAGCGGCAGAGGCATGTCGTTCCCCGATCTGATCCAGGAGGGGAACATAGGTCTCATCCGCGCGGTTGAGAAATTCGACTACACGAAGGGCTATAAGTTCAGCACTTACGCAACCTGGTGGATTCGCCAGGCGATCACCCGCGCTATCGCAGACCAGGGCCGCACGATCAGAATCCCCGTGCATATGGTGGAGACGATCAACCGCTTGATCAAGACATCGAGCCGTTTGCTGCAGGAGCTCGGACGCGAGCCGACCCTGGACGAGCTGGCTAGGGAGATGGACCTTCCGGTAGAGCGCGTGAGCGAGATATACAAGATCGCTCCGGAGCCGCTCTCCCTCGAGACGCCGATCGGCGAGGAGGAGGACAGCCATCTGGCCGACTTCATCCAGGATCAGGAAACGATCTCGCCGGACGACGCTGCATCTCACCAGCTCCTTCGCGAGCGAATCGTGGAGGTGCTTTCCGAGCTTACCCCGCGCGAGCGGGATGTCCTTCGGATGCGGTTCGGCCTCGATGACGGCTATCCGCGGACGCTCGAAGAGGTGGGAAGGCATTTCCAGGTGACGCGCGAGCGCATCCGCCAGATCGAAGCAAAGGCGATCAAGAAACTTCGCCATGCAAAGCGTCGGAAGAAGCTGGAGGAATACCTGACCTGACGAGTTAACTGGGAGAATGGAGGAATGGAAGTGCGGAGACGTGCCTATCACGCGAGCCTCCCAACCTTCCCTTCCCCGTGCTTCCATTCTTTTTGTGCGCTCGAAAGCATGCAAGGAGATTCCTGATTGGCTGATAAGTTCAAGCTATCGAGATTGGTGCGAACCGTGTCCTCCGAGATTTACGTCGTCTGGGAGGGGGAGAAACGGGTCGGCCAGCTGCACCTGCATTTTGCCCACTACACGATCCACGCGACGCTGTTGCTGGAAGTGGACCTTGCCCTATCGGACGAAGAGGAGCTTCTGGCGCTCGTGGATGAAGACATCGTATCCTCGTACTTGCCCAGCTTCGAACGCGAGGAGATGCTCGTCACGGTATTCCGGGGCGAGGAGATCAGCGCCTTCAGCTACGCGCCGCCCGGCCTCGACGAGATGGACGAAGAGGAAGAAGGCTAGGCGCGGCGGAGAAGCCTACTTCACCGAAGACGCCACTTTGCGGATCTGGTCTATCGGGAGCTGGCCGACGATGGTCAGGTTCAGATTGCCCACCTGCCAGGAGTAGATGCCCTTGCGTGGCCGTACCGGACCCTCGTGGAGCCGCGCCAGGAACCTGGGCTTCAGCACGCGCTCCGGTGTCTCGAACAGGGAGAACGAGCTTACGCCGTCTGTGTAGCGGATGACAACTAGTCTTCCGCGCCGGAACGATTGAACCGCAGCGCCCACGAGCTTGAACCCCGGCGGCAGGTAAGTCGGCGCAAGCACCCGGAAGCCGGCCGATTCCTGGGCCTTGTCAATTGGCACCAAGTCCGCCGGCGCCTGCCGCTCCACCCGGAAACCTGGCGGCGGTTCCAAGCGGAACTTCTCATGGGGAATCGTGTTCACGAAGTCAATCCTGGTATAGTAAGACATCGAAGCCGTGGCGCCGTCCGGCGCGATGTCCTCTGTCTTCAGCTTGATCCACTTCTCGCTGTCAACCCAGAACTTGCGTGTCGGGCCTTTGGCTCGCAGTCTCGGCTTCACCTGTATCACGTAGGCGTTCCGGCCCGCGATCTTGTCGCTGCCCACCAGCTCGACCTTCATATTTCCACGTCTGAACGCCAGAGCAGCCTGCTCCGTCCTCATCTTCAGCGCCGCGAGCCTCGAAGGCCCTATCCTCAGAACCTTCGCCCTGGGTATGAGATGCGCGGCAACACGGCCATCGTCCGCGCTGATTTCACCCTTGAGACGCGGCGGCTCCATATACTCGGTCCGCATGCCACTGAATCCGGCTCTGTAGACGATCTGCTCGGACGTGAGGGACGGCCCTCTCGCAAGTGTGGTCACCTGATACGCGGTGAAAGCCGCGCTGCCCTCGGCCTCCAGCATCTTCTTCAACACAGTCGGGCCGTCAATCGGCTCCGCCGAGGCAAACCCAGCAACCAGGGCTAGAAGGAATAAGACCACGATCGCTCTACTCGCAACTCGTCCCATCTTCATCGCCATGCCTTCTTGCCGCGAAACTGTTCGGTTTCAAGTTTCAGGTTACAGGTTTCCGGATGACGCCAACCTGGAACTTGGAGCCTGGAACCTGAAACTTACAAGCCGTTGTCCAAGTCGCGGGCACGCTCCCTCAGAATGACAGCCGATTCATCCGCGAGCGGGTTCGCCGAAACGAAGGACGCGTGCTGCTCCTGGCAGGTCTCGATGTATCCCCAATCCGTATCGGCCCGCTCGGAATACCGGCCTTGTCCGAAGAAGAGGACGGACCCGGCGATCACCGCGCACAGCAGCAGCCCCACCAACGCCGGCCTGAGCGCCAGGCGCCTGTGATGCGCCGGCGCAGCCGCGAATGCCCTGCCGATCGCATTCAGCCATTTCCGGATTCGCCCTGTCTCCGTGGGAACTGTGCCCTGGGTCTTAAGAGCAGCCAGACGACGATCCTTCACCCGCTGCTCGAAGCCGGTGGGCGCACTCACGCGACGCAGGGAACGCACCATGACCGAGGCGCTTTCCAGCTCTTTCACCAGGGCGGCACACGACGGGCACCCGCTCAGATGCACCCTCGCCTCATCCGCGGCGTCCACGCTGAGCGCGCGGTTAACGTAATCTCCTATGCGCTTCGAAAATGCCTTGCAATCCATGCTCGCATCACCGCCTCAGAAACCGTAGACTGTAGACTGAAAAGGCCGTGCCGGTCTCCAGTCTATTGTCTACTGTCTATCCTCCACATATGCCTTGAGCAGATCGCGAAGCTGCATGCGCGCGTTGAACAAACGCGATTTCACAGTGCCGACGGGGCAGCCGAGAGCTTCGGCGATCTCCTCGTATGACATGCCCTCCAGATCGTACAGCAATATGGCCGCGCGGAGCTTCTCGGGCAGCTTCGAGAGAGCCTTCTGAACCTCGACCTGCAATTCGACGCGCTCACAGACACGCTGAGGATCGTAGGTGCCGTCGGGTACGTCGGGGCTCGCCGTCTGCCCGCCGTCAAGCTGCTCCCGCTCCAGCGGCGTGATGAGTCGCTTTTCCAGCCCGTCGCGGCGGTACTTGTCAACACAAAGGTTCATCGCAATCCTATAAAGCCAGGTGTGGAGGTTCGATTCGCTTCGAAAAGACTTGATCGCCGCGAACGCCCGGACGAAGACCTCCTGCGCCAGGTCTTCAACGTCCTCGCGGTTCGAGATCATGCGCCAGATGTAGTTGTAGATCCCGTCTTTGTAGCGTGCAACGATCTCGTCGAAGGCCTCATAATCGTCCTCCTGACATCTCAGCACCAAGACGGCGTCTGCGCTCAGCAAACAGACCACCTTCTCCTCAGCGCGACATGCACACCTACTGGATGTAGACGTATCGAGCGCGAGAATGTTCAGTTCCCGATGGTTTTATCGGCGGATGCGGCGATTATTCGTACTCGCGGAAAAGAGATTTGAACTTGTCCGCCTGCTGAAGTTCGATTGCGGAAAATGCGAGGTCGAAAGCGAGGAGCCAGAGCATCATGATTGCATCGTCCTTCGGGAGTTCCAGCACGTTGGCAAAGAAGTCCTTCAGCACCTCTTCGTAGGTGGACGCGTGCTCCTCAAGGACGATCCGGTCTTTAAGGCGGGCGCCGAGCACATCATTCTGGACGCGGTCGAGGAAACCGCGCACGTTCTCGGCCGTCGCATGTTCCAGGCTCTCGCCAAACTCTCCGAAGACCAGTTTCTTGAACTCGTACAAGTCCATGAGGTTATCCGGTTCTCACCGCAGACAGGCAGATGCGCCGCCCACGCGGTATGTCAACTCTCGTCAAACCAGCCGCTCTATGCGAACCTCGTCCAGCAGGTCGAGCACCTGGCCGCGGTTGCATATCTCCGCGCCGTTCGTCATGGCCGTAGCAGCCCCCGCCGCGGTGCCCCATCTCAGGGCCTCCTCCAGGAAGCCCCCGTGGCTCAGGATGTGCGCGATCCCCGCGACCATAGAGTCGCCGGAGCCTATGGTGCTCACCGGTTTCACCTGGGGAGGCACCGCGCGCCAGGCCCCTTCATCCGACCCGGCGACTGCTCCCTCGGCGCCCATCGAGACTACGACAAGCTGGACGCCAAGCTCGCGCAGGGATTTCACAGCGCGGAGGGCATCATCAATGGATTTGACCTCGACGCCCACGAGCCTGCGCACCTCGTCCGTATTAGGCTTTATCATGAACGGGACAGCCTCGATGCCCAGGCGCATCGCCTCGCCGTCGCTGTCCAGGATGGCTCGCGCCCCTGCCTCGCGGACGACGGTTACGAGCCTTCGATATACGTCGATTGGCGCTCCCGGGGGCAGACTGCCGCCGAAAATCACCATCGTCCAACTGTGAGCGGCCCTGCGGACCTTCACGAACAGCTCGTCGAATTCGTGTTCGGTGATCGGCGGGCCGGGCTCGTTCAGCATCGTGGGAGGTGCGCCCGACGTCTCCTGCACGCAGATGTTCGTTCGTGTCTCGCGCTCGATGCGCACGAAGTCTGTAGAGATGCCCTCCGTATTGAGCACGTGCTCGATGAATCTCCCAGTCCGGCCGCCCAGAAGCCCGAGGGCGATCGTCTCGCTGCCCAGCTCCTTCAGGACGCGCGAGGCATTGATGCCCTTCCCGCCCGCATCAACCTCGATCTTGCTGATGCGGTTGGCATCGTTGGGATGGAGCCTGTCAATGTACACGCTCTTGTCGAGCGCAGGATTCAAAGTGACAGTGGCGATCATGGGATATGCAATGCGTAAGACGTGATGCGTGAGGAAGAAGATGCCCCCACGCATCGCGCGTTACTTCTATGACGAATTCCAGCGGCCGAATGTTTCTACTCGTGGTACTTGATGGTGCTTTCCTCGAGGCCGCCTGCTCCCGCAGGCCGGCCGGCCTTCCCGACGCACCCGAATAGCCTCATGAAGCCGCGCACAGTCTCCTTCACTTCGTTCTTGCCGGGGAGCAGTATCTTCCGCATGTCCTTCTGGCCGGGGTCTTTCTCGAAAGCAGCCTTCATGCCGCGGAGGAATGCCATGCTCACCTCCGTCGCGACGTTGATCTTAGCGATGCCGTTCTTGACGGCGTCTTCCAGCGTGCCCTCGTAGCTCTCCAGCTTGATGCCCATGCGCTCGGCATCCTGCCTGGACTTGATGACGCCGGAAGCGCCGTGCAGGACGAGCGGCACGCCGGTGCGCTCCTTGATGGCAACCAGCCTCTCGATATTCAGAGGCTGGATGTCCCGCTTCATGCCGTGGACGCTTCCAACGGCGGCTGCAAGCGAGTCGCAGTGCGTGCGCGCGACAAACTCCTCGGCCTGGTCCGGATCGGCCATCAGCGCGGTGATTTTGTCCTGAACCTCTTTCGGCAGCTTGGTTGAGTAATCGTATCCCGCCGGGAGCATCGGCTCGTAGTCCTCGATTTTGGGGATCTTGCCCAGTTCGGTCTCGACCGGAATCCCGCAGGCATGGGCGATCTCAGCGATTTTGGAGCTTACGGCGATGTTCTGCTCGAGCGGCTGGCTGGAGCCATCATACATCAAGCTGGTGAATCCCGCGCGGAGGCAGCGGACGTTCTGATCGAAGTCCGTCCCATGATCCAGGTGAAGCACCACGGGCACGGTCGCAAGCTCGGCGGCGACCTTCACCAGCATAGTGGCGAATTCGAGGCCGGCGTACTTGATGGCGCCCTGACTCACCTGCAGGATGACCGGCGCACGTTCCTTCTCGGCGGTCTCGATGACCGCCTGCACGCATTCCATGTCGTTCGCGTTGAACGCGCCGACGGCATAGCCTTCCCGCTGGGCCTTGATTAAGAGTTCTTTGCTGCTGACTAACGGCATGTTTTCACCTCATTGGTTTTGATTTGGTTATTCCATTGGAATTCTTGGGCAGGGGCGAGGTAACCTCGCCCCTGCAGAACGCGAATACGCTTCCCATCACGATTTCAACAGCTCTTCGACCTCGGCGCGAGTCGGTAGGGCGGAGATCGCCCCCCGCTTCGTCGTCGTCGCGCCTGCGACGGCATTGGCGAATCGGAACGTCCGGATCAGCGCTTCCTCATCCAGGAGGCTGATTCCGTCTGGCTCCGACACGCTTGCGAGCAGGCACGAGAGCATCCCCGCGACGAAGCCATCCCCTGCGCCCGTCGTATCCACTACTTCGACGGAGAAGGCAGGCACCCTTCCCTGGGCGCGCGCCGTCCGGAAGTAGCATCCCTGGCTCCCCAAGGTGACCGCCAGGAGCGCGATGTTCGGAAAGGCATCCATCAACAGCCTGGAACCTGCAGCCAGCTCGGATGCGCCTGTCAGGAAGGCCAGCTCCTCCTCGCTGACTTTGACAACGTGCGGGTAGGCCATCGCGGCGAGCATCTGCTCCTTCGCCCGATCCAGACCGGGCCAGAGCGGCTTCCGGAGGTTCGGATCGTACGAGATCAATAGCCCGCCGTCGGCCGCACAGCCTATCGCCGCCTCGGTCGCGCCCTTGCTCGGCTCGGATATCAAGGTTATCGAGCCGTAGTGAAACGCGCGCGCGGATTTGATAAAGTCCACGTCCAGCTCCTGAGCAGTCAGAAGCATGTCGGCGCTGGGATTGCGGTAGAACATGAACTCCGGCACGCCTTCCGGCGTGAGCGAAACAAAGGCGAGGCCCGTCCGCGCGTTCCGATCGAAGAGCATGCGGCTGGTATCCACGCCGCTGTCGGCGAACGTCTTCGCCAGGAACCGGCCGAACGGGTCGTCGCCGACCTTTCCCACAAAGGCGCTCGGATTGCCGAGCTTCGACAGCCCCGCCGCCACGTTCGCGGGTGCGCCGCCCGGTGCCTTCTTGAACGCCGAGACCTCTATCAGGGAGACCCCGGATTCCAGCGGTATGAAGTCTATCAGCGCCTCGCCGAGGCAGACTACATCCGGCATATCCATCAGCAGAGTGTTGGAGTAATGGAGTGGTGGAGTGATGGGACCCGATACTCCATTACTCCTTCTCCGTCGTCATGCTACTTAAACAGCGTCTTTGCTTCTTCGTACAGCTCGATTGGGACGGTCTTCAGCTCGCTGACGGCGCGCTCCATATCCGCAGCCACAATCCGGTCGCCCCGAACAGCCGACATCTTGCCGAACTCGCCTGAGTTCACCATGTCAGCCGCCTTCAGGCCGAGCATGGTTCCGAGCACCCGGTCGAACATGGTGGGCGGGCCGCCTCTCTGGATATGACCGAGCACCGCCGAGCGCGTCTCGAAGCCGGTGCGGCTCTCGATCTCCCCCGCCAGAGAATCGCCTACGCCGCGCTCGCGCAGGATGACATGGCCGAACGCGTCAACGGAGATGCTTTCCTCTTCGGCCTGAGGAAGGTCAATCCCTTCGGATGCCACGACGATCGCGTACATCTTTCCGCGACTCCGCGCCCCGATCAGGTGCTCGCACATCTCATCGAGATCAGGGGCGATCTCCGGGATGAGAATCCAGTCCGCGCCGCCTGCGATGCCCGTATAGAGCGCGACCCACCCCGCGTGACGGCCCATGACCTCCAGGACTATCGCACGGTCATGCGACTTCGCGGTGTCACGCAGCCGGTCTACGGCATCCACGGCGACATTGACCGCGCTGTCGAACCCGAGGGTATAGTCGGTCTCGGACAGGTCGTTGTCCATCGTCTTCGGGATGCCGACGGTGTTCACGCCGAGCTTGTGGAGGTTGCTCGCCACGCTGAGCGTGTCCTCCCCGCCGATGGCAACGATGGCATCAACCCCGAGCGCCCGGACGTTATCCAGGCACTTGTCCAGGTCCTCGTCCCTCTTAAGGGGATTGGTGCGGGACGAGCCGAGAATCGTCCCTCCCCTGGATACTATCTCATCTACGGATTCAAGCGTGAGTGGCTCGGCTATTCCCTCGATGAGGCCAAGCCAGCCTCTGGAAAGTCCCACGGGGTCATGGCCGTAGTCAAGCAGGCGTATGACGACCGCGCGAATGGCGGGATTAAGACCGGGGACGTCCCCTCCGCCGGTCAAGACGCCGACTTTCACTGTTCACGGATCCTTCCCGTGCCCCCAACAGCTTGGATGGCCCAGCAGGTTTCAAACTTCAGGTTCGCGGAGGCCATCAACCTGTAACTTGAAACTTGGAACCTGGAACTTGAAACCTAGAACTCCTCCTACTTAGGCCTCCGGCTCGATCAGGCCGTAGTTGCCATCCTGCCTCTTGTAAATCACGCTGACGAGTTCCGTCTCTGCATTCAAGAAAACATAGAAGTCGTGGTTCAGGAGCTCCATTTGGGCCGCCGCCTCTTCGGGAGACATCGGCTTCAGGGTGAACCGCTTCGTCCGCGCGATCTCCATGACCTCTTCCGGCAGCTCAGCCTCGGGAGCTCTGGTGACATGCTCTCTCGGCGATCCCTCCTGACGACTGCGCGCGATCAGTTTACCCTTGAACCGCTTGATCTGCTTTTCAAGCTTATCAACAACCTGATCAATGGCGGCATACACATTGTCCGAGCGCTCTTCTCCACGCAGGAGTATACCGTCGCCTTCCAGAGTGACCTCCACTATGTGCCAATTGCGCTGGACGCTCTGTGTGACGACTGCCTCCTTTATGTTATGAAAGTACCTGCCAAGCTTCTCCACCTTCTTCTGCGCATATCTCTGAAGCGCATCGTTCACATCCACATTCTTGCCTTTTACGGTAACTCGCATCGGTCAGCGTGACTCCTTTCACCTCAGCCGGCAGCCTAGGCGCCCCGACATAGAATACCCAATCCCCGGAAGGGAACTCGCAACGCGTTCAGTCTAACATCGGCGGCACGGCTTTGTCAACGAAGCAGTGATTGAGGGGCTGAATGGCCAGGGGAGACGGGGAGAGTATCCGCGTGTGGGTGAATCCACACGCTAATCTCACAAAGCCCCGCCTACGGCGGGGCTGCCCTGGGATGGCTCTACGTGCGGGAGGACCCCTGGTAGCCGCAGCCTTCACGGCTGCGTCGTCATGGGCGCAGGCATAAAGCCTGCGGCTGCCTTATCCCTCGGGGGTTTCCACCCCGGCAGGACCCGAAACTTGAAACATGAAACTTGGAACTTGAAACCGAGATGCGTTACTCGTTACGCTTTACGCGGTACGCACCAGCAGCGCTATCGCGTGGCATTCGATGCCGAGGCCTTCGCCGATGGGGCCAAGCCCCTCGGCGGTGGATGCTTTCACGCTGACCTGCTCCGCGCCGATGCCCAGGGCTTGGGCGATGTTGACCCGCATAGCCGGCGCGTGCTCCGCGATCCGGGGATGCTGGGCGATGAGCGTCACATCCACGTTTCCCACGCGCCAGCCGAGCTCCGCGACGACCTCCGACACCCTTGCGAGCAGCACCGTGCTCCGCATGCCCTTGTAGGCCGGGTCTGTATCCGGGAAAAGGCGGCCGATGTCTCCCGCGCCAGCCGCTCCGAGCACCGCGTCGGCGACGGCGTGCAGCATCACATCGGCATCCGAATGGCCGAGAAGTCCTTCCTCGCCGGGGAATTCGACCCCTCCGAGGAACAGCTTCCTTCCAGCGCCAAACCGGTGGACATCGTAGCCGTGGCCGATGCGCGGGAGAGCAGGAGAATGGGGGAATGGGAGAATGGGGGAATGGGTCGGAACATCGAACATCGAACCGGCGTGCTCCGCACTTCCCCTGGACCCCTCTGCTCTCGCACGCATGATCGCCTCTGCGGTGGCGATGTCCGTCGGAGTGGTGACCTTGACGTTCTCGTAGGAGCCCTGCACGATTCGCACAGGCAGGCCGAGCCGCTCGACCAGGGCGGCATCGTCCGTTCCAAAGTAGCGGTCGGCGTAGGCACGCTCATAGGCCGACTGGATAACCTCCCGCGCGAAGGTCTGCGGCGTCTGTATGGCGTAAAGGCGCTCGCGGTCGAGGGTGGAGCTCACGAAGCGCCCGTCGAGGGATGACTTGATGGTATCAATGACAGGCACGGCGGCGATGGCTGCTCCATCTGCGCGTGCGGCGTCAATGGATGAGGCGACGATCTCGCGGGTGACAAGAGGGCGCGCGCCATCGTGGATCGCGACGATATCGCAGCCGGGGGACACGCCGGCCAGGCCGCTGCGCACCGAATCCTGGCGCACCTCGCCGCCTGCTACCACGGCATTCACCTTGGTGAGGCTCCGCTCGCGCACCAGGTCTTGCGCGCGGCCGATCTGCTCCTCGCGTACCACAAGGACTATCTCGCCGATTTCCGGGCAGTTCTGGAAGACCGCGAGCGTGTGCGCTATCAGCGGCTGACCGGCCAGAGGAGCGAACATCTTATCGGTATCGCTATCTAGCCTTCTTCCGAGGCCTGAAGCTGGAATAACTGCGGACGTTGCGGCCAATCAAATCATCCTCTTCTTCCTGGATCGCCTTTAGGTTACTGAAGATCATCTTCCCGGCGACAGTCTGGAGTACGCTCGTGACAGTGACGTCCACAGTTCCACCGATATGCTTCTTGGCCCCCTCAACCACGACCATGGTGCCGTCATCGAGGTACGCAATCCCCTGGTTCAACTCCTTGCCCTCTTTGATGACGGACACCGACATCTCCTCACCGGGAAGAACTACAGGCTTCAGGGCGTTCGCGAGCTCGTTTATGTTGAGCACGGCGACCCCGTGGATTTCCGCAACCTTGTTCAGATTGAAATCGTTCGTAACGATGCTGCCGTCAATCTCCTGAGCCAACTTCACGAGCCTCGTGTCCACTTCCTCCGCGTTCTCCGGGTTAACCGGCTCGGTCTGCCTGACAGCCAGGTTCAACTCCTTCCGCATCTGGTTGAGGATATCCAGGCCCCTCCGCCCTCGAGCGCGCCTGAGTGTGTCGGGAGAATCGGCGATATGCTGGAGCTCCTCCAGGATGAAGCTTGGGATGCAGACCTGGCCCTCCACAAATCCACTCCTGCAGATGTCTGCTATGCGGCCGTCTATGATTACGTTGGTATCGAGGATCTTCGGCTTCTGGAACGCCCTGTCCGGCTCCCCTGCTTTGGCCGCCCCTGGGAAGTAGGCTTTCAGCTCGTCCTTCATGCTCATCAAAGCCCAGATAGACATGTATGTGATGATTCCGACGATCATCATGGCTAATAACGGCCCTGGGCCGGAGATATACGGCTTTATATTCGGCACGACGAGGACGCTGATCAACAAGCCAATCATCAAGCCCATCAGCGCCGCTACCTTGTCTGTGCTGGACATTCCACTCAACCTATCCCCGAATCGGACCAGATGGCGGAAGGCCACGGACGCGAACAGAAAGCCAGCCAGTATGCCGATGATTAACAAGCCGACAAGGCTCAAAACCTTTATGAAAGCCTTCTCCGGCTCGCGGGAGTTCACTATGCACCACTTTGCCCTGAACCCAAATTCCCGGAGGTCCTTCTTCGCCAGAATATCGTCGGGGCTCTTGCGAAGATGTTCTTTGAACTTTGGCGGCGCCTTGATACCTTTGCTCTGGAGCGCGGTGTCCACGTCGTGGAGGGAGATCATCATAGAGACGATATCCTTCGATATCACAGTGTTCATGATGCGTGGAACTACCAGCCATTCGATGAGAATAATGACGCAGATGGTGAACAGCACCCAAAAGGGCCTAGCTGACAATGCTATCGCCTCCTATCTGTCTATCTCGCCCAGAACTATGTCCAGGCTGCCCAGGACAGCCACGGTGTCGGCAACTTTCCATCCCTTGACCATCTGCCCGACAGCCGCGATATTGATGAACGACGGCGGCCGCCAATGCAGACGGTAAGGATTCGTTGATCCGTCGCTTACCAGGTACACACCGAGATCGCCGCGAGATGATTCTATCCTGACAAACACCTCGCCTGGGGGCGGCTTCAAAGCCCTCGGCGCCTGGGCCGTATGCTCCCCTTCGGGAAGCACGTCCAGCGCCTGCTCGACGATCTTCAGGCTCTCCCTTATCTCCGCGGTGCGCACCAGATACCTGCCGAGACAGTCGCACGTTGACTGCGTGACTACATTGAAATTCAGACGATTGTAAACGGAATAAGGTTCGTCCTTCCGCAGATCGAATGCGACGCCCGATCCGCGGAGGTTTGGACCGCTCATGCCGTAGTTGATCGCGTCTTCGGCTGAGATAACCCCTACTCCACGAGCCCGGACGATCACAATCTCATTCTTGCTGAAGAGATCGTCAATCTCCTCCATCCTGGACGGCATCTTTTTCAGGAAGTCTCTGGCCTTCTGATCGAAGCCGGCCGGGAGATCGCGCATGACCCCGCCGGGGCGTATGTAGCTGTAAGTCAGCCTCGCGCCGCACGCCATCTCGAAGAGATCAATGATGTCTTCACGTTCGCGGAACGCGTATATGAAGGGCGTACTCGCTCCGAGGTCGAGTCCGAATGCGCCGATGAAGACAAGGTGGCTCGCTATCCGGTTCAGCTCCATCATGATGACGCGGATGAACTCCGCCCGCTCCGGCACCTCGATGCCCGCGAGCTTCTCGACCGCTATAGAATAGACGGCGTTGTTCATCATCGAGGACAGGTAATCCGTGCGATCCGTCAGCGTCACGAATTGGATGTAGTTCCGGTTCTCCGCAAGCTTTTCGATTCCGCGGTGCAAATAGCCGATGTCGGGCCTAGCATCAACGACGGTCTCGCCATCGAGCGTGAGGATCATCCGAAGGATCCCATGCGTGCTTGGATGCTGGGGCCCCATATTCACTTGGATTTCTTCGGTTCTGACCATGTCTCGTACTACCCAACGTCCAACATCGAGCGTTCAAGGTTCAACGTTCCACGTAATCCTTCCTCAGCGGGAAGCCCTCCCAATCGGGTTCCAGCAGGATTCGGCGCAGATCGGGATGCCCTTCGAACCTTATCCCGAACATGTCGTATACCTCGCGCTCCTGCCAGTTCGCGGCTTTCCAGACAGAGGTAACGGACGGCACGACCGGCGTCGCCCTGTCAGCCCTCACTTTCAGCGTCACATAGTGTTTCTGCAAGATGGAGTAAAGGTGGTAGACCACGTCAAGCCTGTCGGGCCAGTCAACCGCCGTGAGGGACATAAGGTAGTCGAAGCTCAGGCCGGGCTCTTCCTTCAGGAAGGCGCATATGTCAAGGATCGCATCCGCCCGGACGAGGAGCGTCGGAACACCGGAAATCTCGCCTGTTTCCTCCACCGATTCGGGAAACCGATTGCGAACAGCTTGTTCGATTTGCTCAGAAGACAGCGCCATAGTTACTTTCGCTTTCCGGCGACGCTTTCCTTTTTGATCTTCTCGTGCAGCTTGAGACAGCCGTGGATAAGGGCTTCCGGCCTCGGCGGGCAGCCGGGGATATAGACGTCAACCGGGATAACTAGGTCAACACCCTTGACTACATGATACGAATCGTAGAACGGGCCGCCGGAGATCGCACATGCGCCCATCGCTACTACATACCTCGGTTCGGCCATCTGCTCGTAGAGCCGCCTGATCCGCGGCGCCATTTTCTTCGTGAGCGTGCCTGCGACTATCATCAGGTCGCTCTGGCGAGGCGAGGCCCGAAACATCATTCCAAAACGGTCGAAGTCGTATCTCGCGGCGCCTGTAGCCATAAGCTCGATCGCGCAGCACGCCAGCCCGAAGAGCATGTACCACAGGGACGACGTCCGCGCCCAATTCAAAACGGTATCGAGGGAGGTGGTGATCACGCTGCCCTCGGGAAGCTTCTCGGCTATTCCCATTTCAAGACTCCCTTACCCCAGGCGTAGAGCAGACCGGCCAGCAGGATGCCGATGAACACCATCATCTCTACGAAGGCAAAGAGGCCAATGCCTGCATCCCTCAGATTGACGAGCTCCTTCGCCCAGGGAAAGATGAAGATCGCCTCTACATCGAATATGACGAAGACAAGGGCGAAAATGTAATATCCGACCCGGAACTGCTTCCAGGCATCGCCGAAGGGGACTTCGCCGCATTCGTATGTCTCCGTCTTCGCGCCCGCGTCCGGCCGACGTGGAGGGCGAAGCGCCCAGGACAGCCAAAGGGTGATCACCGCGAATGCGATTCCAACAACCGCAAAGAGCGCTATGTAGGCGTAGTTGTTCTCCACTCAAGGTTCTCCTACTTCATCCCCAGTTCCAGCAAACCCAGGAGTTCATTATAGCATAAACTACAATCGCATTAAAGGCTCTCGTCTGTCCCTCAACCTTTGCGGGCGCGCAGGCATGTCCCACCGTCTGCGATCAGGGTTTGCCTCCTTTTCCGGGACGGGAGTACTTGACTACGTCAATGCCCTTCTCTCCGAAGTTCAGGTGGTATACACAGCCATCAGGGGCCATGACGATCCCGGGATGTCTACTTGCAAATTGAGACCCGAGAAACCGCCACTCCTCGGTCAGGTTGCCATGTGGGCCGAATCTCCACAAGATCTCTTCTAGCTTCGAGCCCTGGAGGAAGCTGGTAAGAGGTATCCTGGTAGCCAGCAATGGAGTTCCCCGCACAGCAAAGGCGCCGGTCGGATCGAAACGCATCCTGGAGAATCCAGGATTTCCTGCCGGGCAGACTCCCTTGCCAGCTCCGAAGTCGGGAAGGATTTCTCGCAAGGCCTTCCCATGCAAATCCTTAGCGATGATTCGCAGAGAAGGGAATCTCTCGCGACCTTTTCCGATGTCGTAGCTGTAGATCGTGCCGTCGGAGCCTACCACAGATCCAGGCAGCCCCCTCACGAATCTGCCATCCTTGTCCAGCAGCACGGCTACGGACTTGGGATTGTTCTCCTCGTCCAGTCCGTTCAGCGCGATACTAAGCCCGTGCACCGTCCAATCCACCCATCCGAAATTGCCATAGCTCTCGTGCAAGCCAAGCTCCTTTACCTTTTCCTTGGAGAGGATATCCGTGTAGCCTATAGTCCAGAGGAGTTTCCCCGCGCCGTCAATGCAGGAGAGGCGGTCTACCATCGTCCCCCAAGCAGCATACACCTTCCCGTCCGGAGCCACGTCGAAGTAGTGAAGATTCAGTAGGGGCTCCGTCTCCCATACAAAAGTCCCAGGCGAGAGGTATCGCTTTATGGTGTGCACTGTGTCATCAATAAAGTAGAACTTGTCACCCATTACTCGTAAACCGGACACGGAGAGATGGTCGTAGTGTTCTCCACGCTCTGGCAAGAGCATCCGTATTTTGTCTGGCGTTGTTCCGTAGTCCACATGCAATACCACCTGGGAACGGTAGCCTGGGGGGATCTTGGGCGTATAGCCGGGTTCTTTGCAGATAGCGGATGGCATCCCGCATAGGAACACCATCGCAATTACGCTCGCTAAGCGAATAATCATGTTTTGCATATCTAGCCTCCTCGTATGAAGTCGCTACTGATGATACAACTATCCGCCAACGGTATGCAACCGATCACCCTCGGAGGGATTTCCGCCGCAGATGGTGAAGGATTGGGCGGCAGATGAATCCAGAAGCGGAGGTTTGTGAAGTGCACGTCGGATACATAGTCGCCGCATGTGCGGTCGTGGGCGTCCTGGCCGGGATGCAGGCCGATGCAAAGGACATCAGGCTGGTAAGGGACGGCAAGTCCGAATACACCATCGTTCTCTCGAAGGATGCCTCACCATCGGAGAAGCATGCCGCCCAGGAGCTTCAGAAATTCCTCCTGGAAATCTCGGGCGCCGAGCTGCGGATAGCCACCGAGGGAGGAAAGCTGCCGAGGCGCATGATCGTCCTCGGCGATGGGGAGACTCTCCGATCGCTGAACGTTCACATTGAGTTCAACGACCTCGGCGAAGAGGGGTTCGCTATTAAGACCGCCTGGCCGCATTTGGTTGTCGCCGGCGGAAGGCTCAGGGGCACGATGTACGGGGTCTACACCTTCCTGGAGGAAGTCCTCGGCTGCCGGTGGTATTCCTCCAAGGTCAGCCGCATCCCGAAGAAGCGCACCATCACCCTGAAGCCTCTCGACATCATCCAGAAGCCGGACTTCGAGTACCGCGAGCCGGGTTACACGGACGCCTTCGACGCCGATTGGGCCGCGCGGAACAGGGCCAACAGCAGCCAGGCCAGGCTGGACAAGGTCAGAGGCGGGAAAATCGGCTACTTCCCATTCGTCCACACGTTCAACAATCTGGTCCCGCCGTGGAAATACGCGAAGGATCACCCGGAATACTACTCGCTGATCGAGGGCACGCGAAAGACAGAGGGAACGCAGCTTTGCATGACCAATCCTGAGGTCGTCAGGATCGCCACGGAGACCGTCCTCAGATGGATTCAGGAGAGGCCGGATGCCAAGATATACTCCGTTTCTCACAATGACTGGTATGAGAACTGCCAGTGTGAGAAATGCAAGGCGGTTGATGAGGAAGAGGGCAGCCCGTGCGGCCTGCTGCTTCGCTTCGTGAACGCGATTGCTGCCGAGGTGGAGAAGAAGCACCCGGACAAGCTGATAGACACCCTCGCCTACCAGTGGACCGAGAAGCCTCCCAGGATTACCAAGCCGCGGGCGAACGTCCGCGTGCGACTTTGCGCGATCTTTCAGTGCCAGTATCACCCCTACGAGCGGTGCGAGAAGAACAAGGCGTTCGTCGAGAGGCTGCGCGAATGGAGCAGGATCACGGATAACCTGTACGTCTGGCATTACAATACCAACTTCCCGAACTACCTGGTTCCCATGCCCGATCTGGACGAGCTTGCCGCCGATATCCCGATGTACAAGCGTTTCGCGGTGAAGGGCATTTATGCCGAGGGCAACTACTCCTCCACAGGCGGCTTCATGGACGAGCTGAAAGCCTACCTCATCGCCAAGCTGCTCTGGAACACGAAGGCCGATGCCAGGGCGGTCCGCGACGACTTCCTGAACGGCTACTTCGGCGGGGCCGGCAAGCCGATCAGCCAATTCCTCGACCTCCTGCACAACAAGGTTCGCACGCAGAACATCCACGGGGACATCTGGGACACGGTGGACGCGCAGTTCCTGTCACCCGAAGTCATGGCGGAAAGCGAGCGATTGTTCGATGAGGCGGAGCGGATCGCGGACAACCCGGATGCGCTGGAGCGCGTGAAGCACGCCCGGCTTTCGCTCGAATACGTGAAGATCATGCGCGAGGTGAATAGGGTCGGCGCATCCGGCACGCCAGAGGAGAAGGCGGCGGCCCTCAAGAAGCTGGAGGCGTTCGTCAGGGAGTGCGAGGCCGACGGCATGACGCAGTTGAAGGAAGGACGTTCGATACGCGCGCGCTTGGAAGAGCTTGCCGGCCCGTTAAGGCAATAGGCAAGTGTGCATCGTCAGCGTCGGACGTCTGGCGGCATGCTCTATACACACAAGCGCATCTGTAGTTTACGCCCCGTTTATAATCGGCCCGGTATGGGTAGACAGCTGTTTGCGGGCGCTCTGGGCGGTGCCTCTGCGGCGCCCCGCATCACTGCTCTGAGAGGGGCGGCGGGCGAAGATGTCTACGGAACGGATTCCGTTGGGCTTTGCCGGGCTCCAGGTCGCAGCTTGCGGCCACATCGCCTATGCCTTCGAAACCGAACGGGACAGGCAGGACCGCCTGTTCGCGTTCGTAGCCGCGGGACTCCGAAACCACGAAAAGTGCATCGCCGCGGTTCCTGAATTCACCACAGACTTCTGGATGGCTGGCCTGCGATCGCGGGGAACAGATTTGGACTCACTGCCAGAGGGACAGCTCGAAATCCTCAGCCCAGGACGGCTTCTTCCAGGCAGGCCGCCGGATTCCATACCCGCCCTGGTAGATGCCCTGACCAGCTCAGTTGACGCCTCGCTGTGCCAGGGATGGCGCCGCACGCGCGTATGCACGAGCTTTACTCACCTGTATCATCAGAGTCACACCCTGGCCGATCTGTTGACGGCGGAGTCCAGCGTGAACGACTTCTCCAGGGATCGGCCAGTCGTATTCCTGTGCACTTTCGCCGCAAACAGGCTTCATCCCCGGCTGCTCGAGGCGTGTCAGCGGTGCCATCCGCTTCTCACCGACGCAAACTCGCTGACTAGGAACCACGGCTACCTGGAGCCATGGCAGTTCGCCGACAGACTTCCTGAGATGCTGCGAGAGCTCGAAGGCGCGGGAGCGCTCATTCCGCCATTTACGCTCCTCGATTTCTGCGGCGACACGCCCGTGATCCGCACAGGCGACGAGCTGGACATATATACTGCGCCTCGCCTTGATGAACTGGCGGACTGGCTAACCAGCGTCGGTCACAAGGAGCTTATCGTTGATCTGAGCGGCACCTCGTTCATGGACGCGGCTTCCATCGGCGCGCTGATGCGAATTGCGGCGGCTTTGGAGAGGGAAGGCGGACGGCTGGCGATCTACGACCCACTCGAACGCCCGAGACGGGTCTTCGAGCTTTCCAGGCTGCACGAGCAAATATCAATACATCGCCAGCTCGATGAGGCACTGCGCGCAGTCCTCGGCCATAGAACTGCGTGATGCTGGGGTTTGGACGTTCTCCCCTTCTCCCCTTCCCCCATTCTCCCTGTCCCTGCAAGCGGTTTGCCGGACGACGCTTGCCATCCCGCCGCGCGAGAAGTATAATCCTAGGGAACCTATTGCAAAGCAGGAGTTCCGGCATGAAAATCGTGGGATGCGTCACCGGCGCGGCATCCGGCATCGGCCTGGCAATTGCGAAATCCCTGGCAGGCGCAGGTTACGGCATAGTGGCCGTTGACCTCCGCAATGATGGACAGCAGGTCCTAGATGGTTTCCAAGGCGACGGCCACCTCTACGTGAAGGCCGACATCAGCAGCGCATCCGACCGAGCCGGCATACTCGACGCGATCAAGCAGACCCACGGGCGCCTTGATCTCCTCGTTAACAATGCCGGTGTGGCGCCCAGCGAGCGAAAGGACGTCCTGGAAACCACCGAAGAGAGCTACGACCGCCTCATGACGATCAACCTCAAAGGTCCATTCTTCCTGACTCAGATGCTCGCGAGGTACATGATCGAGCTGGTTCAAAGCGGCAAGGTAGAGAGGCCCAAGATCATCAACATCTCTTCGATCTCCGCGTATGCCTCGTCCACCTCGCGCGGCGAGTACTGCATCTCCAAGGCCGGCGTGAGCATGATGACGAAGCTCTTCGCCGACCGCCTGGCCGAATACGGGATCAACGTTTACGAGATCAGGCCGGGGATAATCCGAACGCCCATGACCGAGCCGGTGGCCGCTAAGTACGATAAGCTCATCGTGGAGGAGGGCATCCTGCCGATCAAGCGCTGGGGGTATCCGGAGGACGTCGCCGCCGCTGTGAAGGCGATTGTGAGCGGCGGATTCGAATACTCTACCGGGCAGGTCTTCGACGTTGACGGCGGCTTCCACCTCCGTCGGCTGTAGCAGATGAACAGAAGTAAGGAGTATGGACGACGGCACTCCCATACACCCATACACCCATACACCCATACTCCCATACTCCCATACCTCCCGAGGAGGATGCAAGCTTGGAGAGAATGACCGTTGCCCTGGCTAATGGCGCATCATGTCCGATGGTCCGCTGCCACACCGCAGTCGTCGGGAGCGGCGCGGCAGGTCTCAACTGCGCCGAGCGCCTCTTCAACGCCGGTGTCAGGGATGTCATCATCATCACATCCGACCTCTACGGCGGCACGTCGTACTGCTCCGGCTCGGACAAGCAGACCTACTACAAGATGAGCGTGTTCGGCGACACGGCGGACAGCCCCCTGGATATGGCGCACAGCCTCTTCGACGCCGGCTGCATGCACGGAGACCTCGCGTATATCGAGAGCCTCTACTCGCTGCCGGCCTTCTACCACCTGGTCGAGAACGGCGTCCCCTTCCCGCTCAATGAGTACGGCGCATTCGTGGGCTACAAGACCGACCACGATCCCAGGCAGCGCGCCACCAGCGCCGGGCCGAAAACATCCAGACTCATGGTCGAGACATCCCTCCAGAAGGTCAAGGAGAGAGGCATCCCGATCTTCGACAAGACCACTGTGGTGAACATAGTGACCGCCGGCGAGCCAAAGAAGGCGTGCGGCCTGGTCGCCATTAACGAAGACGAGGTCGGGCTGGATAACCTGGGCATCACGCTCTTCCAGGCGGAGAACGTCGTCCTGGCAACCGGCGGGCCCGGCGAGCTCTACGCCCAGTCCGTCTATCCGAAGGGGCAGGTAAGCCTCCACGGAGTCGCTCTGGAAGCCGGCGCAAGCGCGGTCAACCTGGGCGAATCCCAGTTCGGCCTGACCTCGACCAAGTTCCGCTGGAATCTCTCCGGCACTTACCAGCAGGTCATCCCGTCGTACTTCAGCGTCGGCGCAGAGTCCTCCGCCGAAGGCTTTGGCCCGCAGGCGGATGGCGAACGCCGCAACTTCCTGGCGGACTACTTCCGCAGCCTGCCGGAGATTGCCTCGAACATCTTCCTCAAGGGCTACCAGTGGCCGTTCAGCGCGAGCCGGGCGGGCGACTTCGGGTCGTCGCTGGTGGATATCGCGGTTGAGGAGGAGATGAGAGCCGGCAGGCGTGTTTTCATGGACTTCAGCTCGAATCCCACGCGCGGCGATGAGGCCTTCGACATCCAGGCCCTGATACCGGAGGCGAAGGACTACCTGAGCCGATCCGGCGCGCTCCAGGAGACGCCCTACGAGCGGCTGGCGTTCATGAACCCGGACAGCATCGAGGTCTACGCGGAGCAGGGGATTGACCTCCGCGAGCCCCTCGAGATCGCGGTTTCGTTCCAGCACAACAACGGCGGCCTCTGGGTCAACAGCGTCTACGAGACGAACATCGGGAATCTCTTCGCAATCGGGGAGGTCGCCGGCGCGCACGGAGTCGCGAGACCGGGCGGATCGGCCTTGAACTCCGGACAGGTCGGCGGGATTCGCGTGGCCCAGTACCTGAGCAGCCGCAGGGAAGGCGGAACCGGCGACTGCTCCTCGCTCCTCCGGGATGCCGGGCTCTCAGTCCTGGAGGAGAACCGGAGGATGCTGGAATCTCCTGCGAGCCAGGGGCTTATCAGGAACTCGCTGCAGCACAGAATGACCGAGGCGGCGGGGTTCATCCGGAAGGCGGAGATTGTCAAGGCGGCGTTGGCCGAGGCGGAAGCGGGCATGGACGTCCTTCCGGGTGCAAAGGGCCGCGACGAGCTTCTCCGCGCCTGGGAGACGCGCAACCTACTCCTCACGCACCGGGCGTTCCTGAAGGCGATTGACGCCTACTTGAGCGACGGCGGCGGCAGCCGTGGAGCTTACCTGGTCGCGCGCGAGGGCTCACTCAACACTAAACACTCAACACTCAACTCCACAGTAGGCACGGTTGACTCCGCGCGCGGTGTGATCTGCTGCTACGTCAAGGAGCGTCTGGAGGATCGCGCCCGCCGCGTGATGGTCACCGGCCCCGGTCTGGAAGTATCCTGGGAGGCCGTAAAGCCACTCCCCGCCGACGACTCCTGGTTCGAAACCATCTGGGCGGAATGGAGGAAGGGAAACATCCTGGAGCCAGAGACCTAGAGCGGGTCCTCGATACCCAAGTCCCGGCGTTTCATGCCGCGTGCTCCACTAGGGCGAAGGGTTCTTCGATTACGTCAGCCTTGTCGGAGATGCCCTACATCGTGCCCTTTGAGTCCTCGGCGCCTTCCAGGTCCGCCGCGGAGGCTGTCCCCTCTCCCAGCATTGGGAGAGGGGATTCAGGGGTGACGGCCGGTAGCCTACAGCTTCCAGGGCGGGCGCTTCGGGCGGCTGACGAATAAGTTCGCCTCCGGGTCGTTCGGGAAGACTTCCTTCTTCGGATCCCATTCCAGCTTGCGGCCGCCGAGCCTCAGCGAGATGTTCCCCAGGTGGCATACGGTCGCGGAGCGATGGCCGGTCTCCACATCGCAAACCGGCTGCTTGCGGGTGCGCATGCAGTCCAGGAGGTTCCCAGTCTGCTTGTAGATCCAGTCTCCGGGGACCCACGTGTAATCCGAGTCATAGAGTTTGATCGCATTCGCAGGCAGCGGCTCGTCGAGCAGGCGCTGCTCGCTCGCATTGAGGTGCCCGCGGCTCACGAATATCCAGCCCTCATCGCCTATGAAGTGAATCCCGCACTCGCCCTGGGCCGGGTCCGGTCTTGTAGTAACCAGCACCGTGATGCCGCCCGGATAGACGTAATGGATATCATACTGCGGGAAGACATTGTAGCAGTTGCGCCCTGGATCCGGGCCTACTCCGCTCGCCTCCACTTGCAGCGGGCCTGAGCGGTCCATCCCCAATCCCCATTGGACGATGTCGTTGTGGTGGGCGCCCCAGTCCGTGAGCGTCCCGCCGCCGTATTCCAGGTAGCAGCGGTAGCCGCCGTCTATGCGCTTAGAGATGAAGTCCACGTAGAACGCCGGACCCAGCCACATATTCCAGTCAAGCTCGGGCGGAACAGGCTGAGGCTCGAACGGGCCACCAATGCCCCCGCCGGGAAGATGGACTTCCAACCTCTTGATCCTGCCGATGCGCCCGTTGCGCACAAGTTCGCACGCCAGCCGGAATTTCGAATCCGAGCGCTGCTGGCTGCCCACCTGCAGAATGCGCTTCGTCTCCTTGCTGATGTTGACCAGCTTCCTCCCCTCAGCAATGGTCAGCGTCAGTGGCTTCTCGCAGTAAACGTCCTTACCGGCCCTCATCGCCGCGGCACAGATAAGCGCGTGCCAGTGATCCGGCGGCGCCGCGATGACCGCATCAATGTCCTTGCGCTCCAGGAACTCGCGGAAATCCTTGTACCCCTTGCAGTCGGGGCCGAACTTCTTGAGCGTCGCGTCGAGCGGCCTGCTGTCAACGTCGCAAGCAGCCACCATCTTGACGCCTTCGTGTTTCGAAATCTGCTCGGCGTCAGCGACACCCTGGCGGCAACCGATGAGGCCGACCTGGATAGTATCGTTCGGGCCGAATTTCTTTCGTGAGCCAAGAATCCGCTCATTTTCGGCCGCTTCCGCCGACTTCACGAGCCAGGCCGGCAGCCCCGCTGCCGCCATGCCTGCCAGCGATCCGGCGAGGAACTTGCGCCTCGAAGTCTCAAAGCCCTTTTCGTCACTCATTACAGCACCTCCAAGAGTAGAAGACAGTTCCGTTAAGCTTTTCGATGGGCACAGCCGCGACTGTGCCTGAGCTTCCACACATTTGGATTTCTACTCGGCGCTCCGATTATCCTTCGTGCGGGCCATGAGGAGTATTCGCAGGGGATGTGGGCGCTATCGGCGTGACCTGTTCGCGCCTTTAACCTTGCGGGCGGCGCTTCGGCACGAGGGTTTCGAGCAGCTCCCGATGGAGGACGCCGAGCTTGTGGAGGAGCGCCCGGATCTCCCTCATTTCGCCGGGGCTTATTCGGCGCTTGAGGAATGGACAGACGAACCGCGCGCATTCGAACGGCCTGAGGTCCTCCGGAAAGACGCAGCCGCCTGTGCCCAGGTAGTCGCAAGGCTCCAGCACATCATCCGGCTGAGCGCGGCCGGCGATGGAGTCCATTCCGGCCTGGACCATCTCCGAAATCGCGCGGTTCGCAGAGGGGAGTCCGCATCCGCAGGCATCTGCGAGGAGCAGGTCGAAGTCGGCTACCTTCGTCGGCTTCCGGCAGCAAGGCTCAGGGCACTCCGGGCACAATTCGGCCGTGTACGGATCGAAGTACCTCCTCAACCTGCGCTGGGCTGCCCTGTATTTGGCAATCAGGTCGGACATGCTACTGTTGGAATGGAGTATTGGAGTGTTGGAGTAATGGAGTATTGGGAACCCATCACTCCAATACTCCATTACTCCACTACTCCAGCAAAAGGAAGGCCGTGAGCACGCGCTCCGCCCACGGCCTGGTCTTGGGACATTGTATCACGCACAGCGGATGGTGCCAACAGTCCCGCTGCGGGTTGTGAATGCAACGCGATTATGTCCCCTGGTATCTGCAGAGCGATAATGTCCCCATGGAGAGAGGAGTAATCGCGATCACACAGAAGGAAGCGACGCGCTACGATGTGTTGAGGAGAGCGCTTGATGGGACGATCAGCCT
>DATKXU010000007.1:0-12247 GCA_035528905.1 Armatimonadota bacterium | reverse complement strand
TGTAGTATTGCGGCGCTGTCATCTTCTGCTTGTCGGAATCAAATAGCATCAGAACCGGTTTCATGGCCTACCGCCTACCTTCGCGGCCACGGTCACGGTGTTCGATGTACCCGTCTCAGTAACCCAGACGCGGACGTATCTAATCCAGAGACCGGCAGGCAGATCGAGAGTCACCTTCCCGCTAAGCCCCGATGTCTTTACCAGACCGGTTGCCAGGGCCGTCGCCCGACGATGCCAATTGGGTATGTAACTACCATCCAAATCCGCCGCAACATCAATCCCGATACTCGCCGTCCCGTCGCCCGTGATCGTCACGAGGAGTACGCGGTCTGAGAGAGTTCCAATCACCGCGAAGGCCGCCAGATATTCCGTAGCCGCCGCCGCAACCTCCTCACTCCCAAGATCGTGAATCTCGTATTGCTCGTAGAACGGCTGGCCGTCCACATTCTCCACAAGGAGGCGGCCGGCATCGGTGGCTAACACCTCCTGGGTCTTCTTTGTTGTCATGTTTGCAGCTGTCAACATCATTCTCACTCCTCATCTGTTTTCTGTTGCAGACGAAAGGCGGAGTGGTGGAGCAATGGAGTAATGGATTCCAAACCCAGTACTCCACCACTCCAGTGCTCCAATACTCCGCCTCACCCCTTAGGTTACCTGGTTGCCGTATGCGAGCTGCCAAAGCCCGTAGCCGACGTTGTACCTGGCCCGGACGCCGTAAACGTACTCATCGCGCAGGAAGCCGTTCTCCGAGTTGGCCTCGAGGGCTGTGAACTCAACCGGCACCCTCGACTGGAAGATGATCGGCTTCACGACCCGCTTCGTGCAGAGCAGGAACCAGTCGTTCGAGTCGGCCAGATACGGGCTGACGATCAGGTCGAGCGCGCCCGAGAGCACGTTCTTGCGCATTTCCGTCTTGCCCGCGGCCGTATCCGGCGCGTAGACAGATTCCAGGAGCTCCATCGCCGTCCACTTCAGATCTGGTGGGACCACCAGCGTGTCGGGGACGACTCCCATTGGCTTGCCTTTGTCATCCTTGAACTTCATTATGGCGGTGAACGCCGCCTGGAGAGATGACGCGGACAGCGCGGAAGTCCCCTTGTTGCTCTGTGTGCCGGATTCTCCCTCTGCGTGGTCGGTATCGAAGAAGTACTGGCTGTCATAGCCCAGGTTGGCAAAGCCGTCCTTCAAGAGGCTGAAGGCCAGCTCGTCCTGATGGCGCTTGGCCTCCTCGGCGAGCCCCTGTACCCTGAGCTTGATCTGGCCGTACTGATCGTCCTCTAGGGCAGCCCGCTCCACAGCGATGGATGCCTCCCAGGTCTTGTTCTTGATCGAGTAGTCGTGCGGCAGCAGGCCGGCAGGAATTCTCTCGTCCTTGAACTCCCGCATCTTCGGCACGGAGCCGAGCCATGCGTACTTCTCTGTGTCGTGCTCCGAGGGCACGATGGTCGCTATTCGCTCCCAGTCGCCGGGGGAGGCTTCATAGGCGTCGAAGAAAATGGCGCGAAGCCCTGCCTCCAGCAGCTTCGGAATGTCTGATTTGACTATAGCCATGTCAGTGTCTCCTTTCGTGTTTTCACTGGAGTACTGGAGTATTGGGGCTCGTCCCGTTACTCCGTCACTCCATTACTCCGCCACTCCGTTTCCCTACCTCGTGTAATTGCCTATCCGTATGCGGACTTGGCTGCCGCTGACGACCTCGGCGATGACGCCGCACTTGATGTCGTTCGTGGTCGCCCCCGCATCGTCATCCACGGTCTGGTTGTCCACTACGTAGACTTCCTTGCCGAGGACCGCCTGAGCAGCATCGCCGCCGTTGTAGAGGAACATATGTTCGCCCGTCTTCTCAACGCGGATCTCCTTGTCCCCCGCTGAGCCAGCGGAGTTATCCACCTGCTCGTAGCTAACTCCGGCGAACAGGAAGCTCGCGGTATCCGCGCCGTTGGTTGCGTAGCCGCTGGTATTGATGCAGACCAGGACCCCCTTCGGGATCTTGACGGCGGCCATCTTTACGGCCTTCAGCTTGCCGTCACTTCGCCTCGTGTCGCGATCTGTCGTTGTTGCTGCCATTTGTCTCCACCTCGCTTTTGAATTAGACTTTAGACTGTAGACTTCCCCTGCCCGTGCGAATGGATTCGCGGGCTACAAGAACACCAAGTCCTCCTGCGGGGACTTGGCTGGCCGGGAGAGCCGACTTCAGTCGGCTTCGTGAGATTAGCGTGTGGATTCACCCACACGTGGTTGATCGAGTAGGAGTACGAGTATGAGTAAAGAGATGCTGGACGTATACACCCACACTCCCACACGCCCCGTGACCACTGGCCACTGACGCCTGTCTACTCTCTCTACCTATCCCGCGTATTTCTCCACCTGCTCGCGGGTTATTCCCAGCTTCGCTAGAAGCTCCTCCTCATCCGCTGATAGCGGAGCTCCCGATCCGCCTTCGCCAAGGCTTCGGCGGACCGACGGAGCCAGCTCGCCGAACGTGATCACCTTCGGCTGAGCCTCCAGGAAGCACTCGAATAGCTGGGCGATGGTCGCTTCCCCATCGCCGAAGGTGACTTTGCCATCACCCTTTAGCAGAATCTCCCGGGCATACGGCTCAGAGGCCGGCACAATCTTGCCCTGCGCCTTGAAGTCGGCGAGCCGCGCCTCCATATCCCTCGCACGCAGAGCGAACCTCAGCTCAGCGATCTCCGCGTCGCGCTCCGTCTGCTCGATTTCGCTCGCGCTCATGCTCTTGCTCACCTCCTCTCGCAATTTCGGATTCTCCCGCCGTTGGCGGGATCCCGCTGTAGGCGGGACGGATTTCTGACTTCGAATTTCGGATTGCGGATTGGGAAGCTTGCCCTCACCCCGTCCTTCGGACGCCCCTCTCCCAAAATTGGGAGAGGGGACGGGGGCGAGGGCCGGAACCTCCGCTCCGCTACTTCCAAACATCGCTGCCGATGGGACGCGCGGGCTGAGGACGAGCGAGACCTCCGCCAGGCGGAGCGGGTCCTTGTGCAGAGCCACGCTCAGCTTCTTGATGCCGCGCCGCTCGAGGAACGCCGCCAGGTCGCGCGGGAATGCCAGCCGGGCGAACAGCTCCTTGCCCCGCCGCCAGATGCGCTTCACGGTCCCCAGCGGATCGAGCGGGCTGTCCATGTGCTCGACCTTCACGGGGATTTCCGCGAAGTTGCTGACGATAGTATCCAGGTCCTCCTCGCTCACGGAGATCTCCTTGTCCGGGTACTCGCCTGCTTCGAAGATCTTCGCATCCCGCTCCACCGGCATCTCGTCCGGGAAATAGTCAAATTCGAAAATGATTGTGTCTTGCACGATGATCCTCCTGTTCTGGGAATGGAGTATTGGGGTGGCGGAGTGTAGGAGTACTGGCGTGTGGAATCCATTGCTCCATCGCTCCACGCCGGTCACGCCGCCGGTATGCCTAGGTACTCGCGTATCCACGGCTCGTCGGGCGCCACGACCTTGCCCTCGATCAGCTTTGAGATAAGGCCGCCGACCATCTCCAGGTCTCGCTGCTCGAGACTCCCGATGACGAAGCGCGGGTAGTTCTTGCCCTCGATGTAGCGGCGCCGTCCTCGGCGAGCACCGGCCGGTAGCGTGCTCTGGCCGCCGGCGAAGTTGTACTCCACCAGCCGGCGGATGAGCTGCTCCCGCATCACCGTCTCCTCCAAATCCTGCTTCAGCCTCTGGAGGTAGAAGCCCAGCACGTCCAGGTGCACCTTCCCAAGCGCATAAGAGCCGACTCGCGAGCCTTCCTCACTGGTGAGCGTCTGGCCGAGAATCGCCTTCGCGATCTGCCTGTTGTGGAACTCGACGGCCTCCTGGTAACCGGCCTCGCCGCCCCTCTGAGCCTCCAGCAACTCGATGGTCACGTCCTCCGGCACGACTATCGCCGTCTCCTGCTGAATCTTGTCGAGCACGCGGAGGAGATCGTCCTGCTGGTCTTTCGGCATCCCGCGCCGGTAGCTGCCCTTCGCGGTAGGCATCCCGAACTTCTCCAGGTACATGTTCCAGAACTTCAGGACGACGTCTTTGCTCCACCAGTGCTTGTACGCGGCCCGCAGGTCGGACTCGCCGTGTGGGAGCTCGTACGCGGGCATGTAAGTATAGATGATGAACTTGTCCACCGGCAGGTCGGTTCGAATTCCGGGGGCGGTCATGGTCAGCGCTCGCACGTTTAGGAACTCGTCCGTGTCGAAGCCGAACGCCGCCGGGTTCTTCGATTTGATGGATTCCAGGCCGATCATGCCGGCGTATGGGCCGTCCTCGATCAGCTTGTAGTTGATCTCGCACATGGAGAAGCCCTTCGCCAGCGCATCGAGAACCTTGAAGAGCAGTTCTTGCACCGAGCCGCGCATGTCCTCGAGGCAGAACTTCACGAACCGGGCTACATCCACGTCCGCCGGGTCATCGCTCGCGGGCTGGATGTCCCATCCCTTCGAGAGCACTGCGAACTTCTTCGTATTCAGGCAGGAGCGCACCTGGGAGTCCTTCTGCATCTCGTCGTATATGGCCAGCCCCTTCTGGCTCACAAGGTCATCCGGCGCATAGGCCGCCAAGCGGAGTGTGGTGCTGGCCAGTCTCGTTTGCGCTGCCGCCACTTCCTCCATGACGGGCTTCTTCCTGCTGAACATCTCCAGAACGCGTTGTGTGAGTGTGGTTCTCATGAGCATCTCCTTCGAACGCATGTTCGTACGCAAATCTTCTACAGATAGGAGAAACCATCGCCCTTTGAGGGTTGAGGGCCGGGGGCGATGGACCAAAGACCAAACAAAGAGGGCCGGTGACTACCCACCAGCCCTGCGTGATGAGTGGAAGGCTCTCGCCCACACTCGTCAGAAACTCGGCTCCCATATACATAAGCGACTTAGGCAGGCGATTTGAAAGAACGGCTTGTGAATTTTCCGGGAAATCTTTCGGCGGGCAGGACTGCGCCTGATTTTCGCTCCCTGTGCTGAAGCAAGTGGCCGCCGGGCAACAAAAAAGCCCCGTCAACGGGGCTTCCATATCGAAACGCCAGCCCGGCCCTTGAGGGCGGGGGCCTGCAGGCTAGGATAATCGCTTGAGCCAACCTTCACCCACATCCTCCTCCAGATTCCTAAGGTGGACCTCCAGCTCCTCCAGCACCCTCTCCCAGTCCTGTTCCGAGGCACCGCGGAACGCATTTGTGATTGCTGTATCGCAGTCCGGCGGCGCCAGCGAGACAGCGTCGCGAACCGACACGAAACTCCCTTGCAGTATCATTGACCGAAGTACTTCCTCAAGGCACACAACGCGACGCTTTAGCCGATTATGGATGTCCTTCAGACTCTCGCTCTTACCCAGCGCCCGAAGGCATCTCTTGTCGCCAGTAAGGATCACGGGGTCCAGGGTCACAGTAAGCGCGGTTGCGATGAGGCCGCCTTCCCCGGGGTCAATGCCTTCGACCGCCGTGAGCGGCTTGTGGTATTCATCTGGCGGCCGGTCAGTGATCGCATGAGCATTTTCCGCGAAGGCAATGGCTCTATCGAAGCCAGCATCGGTATGACTAGGGCTCGGACCCGTGGTTAGTTTCTGGCGTTTATTCCGAAGCACTATCGGGGTCGCACGTCTTACACGGACTTCGCTGGGGGTGATTTCAACTAGAGCACAGGTCTCGTCAAGCAAATCATACTCGGCGAGCTTGAGAATGATGTCCACGTCGGCGAAAACCATGGGGGCCACCGTCTACGTCCCCGCCCCAGTAAGACACTCAAACAGGTGCTGGTTATCCTCGGCAAGCTCGTCGAGGTTTAGGTTCGAATAGAACTTATTGTATAGCGGATGCGCCGTCCCACCTGGGTTCAACTCGTTTAGGGCCGAGGATCCAACATCGAATGACCCCTCGGTCCAGGAATAGTTTAGTGCAACAAATCCAGGATCAATCGCCATCCTCGATCCAAGGGACTTGGCTGCATCCGCAAGCTCGCTGCTGCTAAGCGGGCGCGAAGGTGGTTTGATGTAGAGATATGGGTCGCCAGTCAGCAGTTCTACGGCAAATTCGTTTGCTTTTGCCTCGGCCTTTTCAGAGAACTCCAGCTCCACCTTGTCATCCACACGGCCCTCGCCCTGCTGCACATGACCAGGAACGATGTGGCCCAGCTCGTGAGCCACAATAAAGAGATGCCATGCCGGCTGCCGCCGCGCAGACCCGATAACGATGACCGGATGACGCTCCGGCCACACCGCCATCCCAGCCATTCTCTTTGCCCCCCTGGGTAGTGGGCAAAGTCGAACTACGGGAATACCAATGCTCCAGCAGTAGCCCAGCAAGTTCTCAAGGTCTACCCAGGGTGCTCCGCTTGCTAGTATGTGCCCGCGGATGGCTGCGGCATTCAGGTCAGCCACCGAGGTCGGGCGTTGCAAACACTGGCTCGCGAGTTTCGCCAACCGCCAGCCCAGCATCCCTGCCACTTTGTATTCTTTATCTCCTATGCCCCGCCTGTGCTTGAAGCGCGTTGGCAGCCTTAACCGCGTTTCCAGCTCGCAATTCTTGTCTCGAAGACACGACATATCTATGCCCAACTGCCGAGAGATAATTGCCTCGGCGTAGGCACGCTCGGCGGGTACATCAGCTAGCTTATCGTCCCACCACTCAGGCAGAATGCAGTCCCGTACAAATTTCCGGTCAAACCCTACCTGGCTTAGTCGGTCATAGATGTCGCGCATGGCAGCGCTCAGCATGTCGTCGGCCTCCCCTTAACCATGTTCCCCACGGTCTAAGTGCTTTACACCACGATAAACAATATCAGACCAGTGAGGAAACTCCCCATGCCAGTTTAGTATTCGCCAGCCGTTTGGCAACCTCCTTCTAATAAGTAATACGAACGAAGGACCTGCCTGGATTCACGGTTTCGTTGACCAGTCATCACGGCTTAACTGCAGGGCCATGTCAATCTCACCACCCCCGTGCGGATTCTCTCAGCCGGCCGGTGGTGATGAAGCCGCCGGTTGACGCGTACCTCGGCGCGATGCGCAGGGCGAGCGCAAGCGCGATCACGCAGTCGTCGTTGAAGCCCTTGCGAGCGCCTGTCCGCACGTTGCCGGACTCGGTCAGCTCGTATTCGTAGAACTGGAGCTCCCGGATGAGCTGCTCCATGTACGGGAACTCAAGCTCCCTGTGCGCCAGGCGGATCGCCAGGTTGTCAATCAGCTCCCGCTTCGATTGGTTCGTGAAGACCACGCCCTCGATGTCCGCATCCAGATGCCGCTCGTTCCAGAGCGAGTTCCGCAGAATCTCCAGCACGGGATCGCCCACCGATGTCTGGTCCGCCGCGATTGCCCGGACACCGAACCTGCAGAGCAGGTCCGCCACCCGGTCAACTTGCGCCTGCCACTCCATGCGGTTGAAGCGATCTAAGGCCAGCACGCGGTAGCGTGCTGAGTTGAGAGTTGAGAGTTGAGAGTTGAGAGACTCCCTGCTGACCCCTGGCGGCTGGCCGCTGGCGGCCAATATCACCACTGCCGTGTAATCTGAATACCTCGCCCAATCAATGCCGGCGATGTAGACTGCAGACTGCAGACCGCAGACTCCAGCAGTACCGCCTCGGTTGAGATCCGGCCCCTGACCACTGATCGCGGCTTGTATGTCCGCCCAGGGAAAGACGGAATTCTGGTCGTCCACGAACTCCGCCTCGTACTCGACCTTGAACTGCCGCTCGGTGAGCACGGACCGCTGGTACTCGATGTACTCGCGGCTGATGTGTGGATTGTGCCACGACGGGAAGCGGAAGCTGCGGATTCGGGATTCAACCGCCGATGAACGCAGATGAACACCGATATCATCCTGGGCATCCCCCGATCCATCTCCGCCTATCGGCGTGAATCGGCGGTTGCGTTCTCCTTGCACGAACGCCCGGTAGAAGTGATTCTTGCCGAAGGGCGTGGAAATCATCACAAGCTGGCCGTTCCGGTCCGCGAGCATCGGGCCGATGACTTCCTCGATCACCTGGTCGCGCACGAACGCAGCTTCATCCACGATCACGCGGTCGGCGGAGTGCCCGCGCAGGTTCCGCCCATCCTCATCCGCCGTCCGGGCCATTATCCGGCTGTTCCGGTAGCGGATATCCGGGTACGGCGTCTTTGTCACGCGCACGTAAGGTCGTATCCGGCTATTGGACAAGAGGAGCCGCTCGACGGTATTCGAAATGAGTCGCGATTGGTCGTAGGTCGGCGCGACTATCATCTGGACAGAGCCGTTGTTCGCTATGGCATACGTTGTGACGTCTATCGCTGCGGATTCGGTCTTTCCCCAGCGCCTGCCGCACGCAGCAACCTTCACCAGATGCCGATCCAGCAGCCACTCTCTCTGGGTGGGGTGCGGTTGCCATCCCCAGAGATCGCGGGCGAGTTCAATCCTCCTCGCCGGGCTCAACTTCTTCCTGCTCGTCCGCGAGCCTTTCGAGGAGGTTGCCAATATCATCATCCCCCTCCAACCCCAATTCCTTGAAAAGGCCGCTCACTTTGAGAAGCTCTATGATTGCCTTTGGTTTGTTCTTGTCATCGTCCGAGCGGATCAGCGCCTCAAGCTCGCGTGATGCTTCCACGTAGAGGCGCGACAGGATGCGCGCGGCCGCCCGTCGGTTCTCCATCAGCCGGCGCCGGAGCGCTTGGGCGAACTCCGGCTTCCGTTTCCAGGATTCGAGGGTCGCCCGCTTGATCTTCAGCTTTCGGGCGATCTCCTCGTCGGTGAGCTCGAACAACATGTCCACCGCCCTGGTCTGTGTTTCAGTAAGCATGCCAAACCTCCAAGAAATGCGAACGCCTGTTCGCCGATAAACCTTCGGGATAACTAGTTTAACCCCGAGAGTGGGGGCGTGTCGCCTAGTGACTGAGGATTCACGAGTAGGAGCGGGTCACTTGACCTCTTGGGGAAAGTCGCTCCCATATACTTAGGCGACTTGGAGGGGGAGGCTGGAAGAACAAATGGTGAAATTTCCGGGAAAACTTCTGGCAGATGCTCCCCGCGCTAAAGCACGGGTCTGCCAACCAGTCAAGAAAAAGCCCCGTGAACGGGGCTACTCCTCGCTTGGTCGCCAAACAGCCCGGTTACCGGGCTTCCAAATGAAAGGATCAGCCCGGGCATTGAAGGCCGGGGCGTTTTACAATTCGTGCCCTTCTATCGTGCACGTCGGATTCTCGCCCGCCGGTTGTATGTCGTAGGTTCCGCCGGCGGGGCACTCAGGCGTCTTTCTCAGATACGTGGGCACCAGATTGGCAAAGCTCACGGCGTCGCCTTCCTTCTTCCTGGCTTCCATCGTGTACTGCTCTTTTGCATCTGAGATTTCACGCAGGTTCCGTATGCAGGTCTTCGTTCGCGCGGTGTCGCGCGCCTTCCCAAAGACGGGGAACGCTATGGCCAGCAGGACCCCGATGATCAGGATGACGACCATTATCTCAATGAGCGTGAAGCCGCCTCTCCGGCGCGTTCTGATCAAGCGAAGCATTCCGACCCTCCTCCGTCCTTATGGGGCAGCCGTGGCTGACAGCTCCAGCGACCCCGGATAGTGCGAATGCAGTCCTCAAAGGCGGTTATTCCACATCGGGCCCTTTGTGAGTGTACATTTTTGCTGCTAACGTGCAGGCGAAACTACCTGCCTGCTTATGCGGTAACTGTGTCTCGGCCCTTGCCCGAGGATCGGACTCCCGAAGGCAGGCGATTCAGATCGCAGGTCGGCTAGCTGCGATTCCTTCAGCCTTGGCCTTCAGCCGGCTTCTCTTCTCTCGCCTCGTATTTGATCTTCACTATCGCGGAGGGCGGCTCGATGCCGGAGAGCTTGAGGAGGCCGTGACCTGATTGGGATATGATCATTTCACCTGGCTCCGGCGCGCGGTTCGCTTGAGTGATCAGCAAGGGCTTGGTTTTGCCGTTCCCGAGGATGATCTCTGCTGACACCGGAAATGCGCCCTTGTCGGCGCGAATCCGGAACTGCACCTCGGATTCGCCGTCGAGGGTCGAGATGTGTATGTATCTAGTCAGGCCGTCGGAGGACTTGAAGGCGTTAATACTTGCTGTTTCAGAAAAGCTCAGGGGCACGATGGAGGTGCTGCGGCCAGTGGTGAAGACCACCATATTTGCCAGTATCCTCAGCATCTCGCTTGAGAATCCGCCGACCATGTCGGAGTTCAGATAGCCGATATTGCCGGCGCCGGTTTCGGTCTCCTTCACGAGGATCGCCGCGCGCCTGCCGTTGTCGTTCACCTCGTTTGCGAGCACCTCCCAGCCGTCGCCGAACTTCGGCTTGTAGCTCAACGCGTCGTACTTGTCGTCGCTGATGCGAAAAGTTCCCATAGGCCCGGTAAACCCCTTAGGCACCATGAACACCGGATGCTGCGCCGCCGGCAGCACGAACCCCGATGGCTCAGGATCGCCGACTGTTGTTATGCCCAGTATCTCGTAGGCATCGTCGGAGATGGGTTGTCCGAGGAACTTGCCGTGTCTGCCGATAGCTCCCATTATGAGCAGACGTCCACCTTTGTCCAGGTATTCTCGCAGCGTCTGGAGATCCGCTCTGCTTACATAATCGAGTCCGGCGGCGATCACCAAGTCGTACCTCGCGAGAGCATCCGCGGTGAGCCTGTACCCCGATTGTCCGAAACCGGGCTGGTCCGGCTCGCTGGGGGACACGATGGTGACGGGGGTCTTCCTCCAATACTGGAGGGCGGCGAATAACGCGCCGGCTGATTTGACCAGCCTCGAACCATCTCCGGCCCAGAAGTCGGCCTCACGGTCGCACAGAATGGCAACGCGGGAGTCGGGCTGCATGTCGGCGATCCACTTGGCACGTTCGCCTGCGGTCAGGTCTTTCAGATACGCGATATACTCGGGATTCTGCCACGTCGTTCCGGCGGACTTGTTTTCTGCAAGCGCGCTCGCGAGAGAGCCTGAGAAGCAGTAGCCCTTCGCTCCGGCAGTGATCGCCAGTTCGATCTGTGCGATCTCGAGTTCGAGAGGCCCCATGTACCCGGATGCCTGCTCTGCAAACCAGTACTCGCTGATCGGTATCATGGGCTTGCCGCCGCCATCTGCGAGCGCCCTCTTGAGCATGAACTCGTAGTAGCCATACCTGTTCATGCCTAGGACGACCTCTTGTCTGGCAAGGTCCCCTTCATCCAGGAGGGGCTGCCCGGCCTTCTTACGCGCCTCATTCCGAGCAACCGCGTACCCCCGAGGCGTAGCTCCGAGCTCGGGCGTCACACAGGTGGCGTACTTGTCGGCGTGGCGAGCGCAGACTGCGTCCTTGTAGGAATCATGGCGTCCGTTGACCTTCAGAAGCACGAGCGTGCCGGGCTTAGCCTTCCCAACTTCCTGAGAGAACCTCTCGAAGAGCCGGTTGGACCATTCCACGCGCTTTATCGCGTGGAGCTTGACTGTTGGATTAACCCATTTTGCCCGGTCAACCGGCTTGAGCGGCAGCGTCTTCCCGGTTTCCTTCTCGAACCGGGCCTTACAAGCGGCGCAGAAGCAGGAATCATATGTGTCAAGAGCCACTTGAGATGTGTCGAGGCAGAAGCCGTGCACATCGTAGTTTGCCGCGATCTCCCTGAGCATCGGGAAGAAGACGTTATCCCAGTAAGGCGAATTCGTGCAGAAGTTCTCAAGCCCGCCGGAGAGAACCTCCCTGCCTTTGCTGTCCCGCTTGCGCCAATCAGGGTTCGCGTCCCAGGCCGACCGGCTGCTGCCGTGGAGCAGGACTATCACTTTCATGCCGCGGCTCCTCGCCTGGTCTATGACGTAGCTGAGGAAATCGTCGTCCGCCCAGTTTCCGGTCTTGAACTTTGCGGCGGTGCGGAGGCCGCTCAGCGTGGTCTTCTTGTAGCTCACTGTGCCCTCGCCGGGGAACTCCACCTGTACCCAGATGGCGCTCACACCGTGGGCTTCCAGGCTATCCAGGCACGCGCCTATTTTCGCCTTGTCGGCGATGCCTCCGAGGCTGGTGTCGGCTGCCCAGAGGAACTGCTGATCGGCGCAAGCAGGCGCCGAGAGGAATGCGGAGATGATGCCTAGTAAGGCCAAGATCACGAGAAGTCTCCTGTTCACCATGGACCTCCTGTTTCCCATTTCGGATTTTGGTTTCTCCCTTGTGGGAGATACTGTATTGTCAAGCAAGATTCTCTCCCAAAGCCGCAAAGGGCTGGCGCCTTCGGAGCACTCCGAAGGCGATGTGCAGGAGCTTACGCATAGCTGCGCCCAAGGCGCACATTTTCGACTTTCCAGCGCGTA
>DATKXU010000006.1:0-43067 GCA_035528905.1 Armatimonadota bacterium | reverse complement strand
GAGTACCAGCCGATTCGTGTGCTGCTGGATGTGCTGCCCGGCAATAGCTCGAATATCATACGCCTGCAGCCAAATCGCCTGATAGTGGTGGCAATCCTCGGCACGCCGGAGTTCAATGTCGGAGACATTGACCAGACCAGTATCGTTTTCGGCCCGGCGCGAGCTACCAAGGTACACGACAAAGGGCACTTGGAGGACGTCAACGGGGACGGAACGCCGGACATGGTGCTCCACTTCCGATGCGGTGAGAGCGGCATAGGCCCCGGCGACGAGAGCGTGACGCTCTATGGCCGGCTGAACAACCGGGAATGGATCGTCGGCTCGGACGACATAACCGTGATTGCCCGTTAGGCCGGCTGTCAAAGTGGCACTGGCAGGTGAACCACACGGTGATTGATGGGGCAGGCACGGGCACCTGTGTTGTAGCAGGAGATGGCTAGACGGTTGATGGATTTGCCATCCGGAACGGCTTGATGGGTGTGTACTGCTATCCTCATAGCTCAAGGATACATAGGCCATTGATATAAAGCTAGTAATGTAGTCTGAGCAGAGGTAACATCATGGACAATAGGGATGTGGTGTGCGCTTCCGGGGCACTTATTGCTGGGTGGAATGCGTTCAAAAAAGCCCGGGGGGTTGCGGTGGGTGGCTTTCTGTTGTTTTACCTAATTATGGTTCTAGGGCTAGGTATACCTTATTTAGGACCAGTGTTGTTAGGGTTTCCTGTCATAGGTGGCCTCACGGTGCTTTGCCTAAATATTGTAAGGGGCAAGGACCATCACATAAGTGATCTTTTTGCTGGCTTCAAGTGTTATGGAATGTGGTTAGTCGTAGGGTTGCTGTATATGCTCATGATTGCTGTCGTTACACTGCCAATCATGAGCCTACTTTGGGGGGTTGTGCTTTTGCCGCATGCCTCAAGCATGATAGACTATGCCACTGGCTCTGGGCAAGCTCTGCCCGACCTGCGGTACGGTCAAGCAATACCGTTAGCGGGTTCTTTCATCTCTATACTACTGCTGTGGATATTGACGCTAAGATGGCTCTTCGTATGTCATCTGGTTAGCGATGGCCTTGAGCCGTTACAGGCTTTTAGGCGCAGCTCTGAATTAACGAAAGGCCGGCGCTTTAAGCTATTTTATATATCTCTAGTGCTGGTCCTGTTTTCTATAATGGGGCTTTTATTTATAGGCATAGGAATGCTTATCACTGTAGCCGTATCATATCTAGCCCTAACTTCAATCTACGTTGATCTAGCATCCTCATAGGCTGTGAAACAGAAGCAGTGATCTTACCCTGGTTTCGTCCTACGGGAGACGGCATCACGACGTATGCCTACGATCTGAAGTCAAACAACGAGCTGGACGCTGAGCAGTCGGGGGACGTGACCAATACCTACACGGATTCGAACCATCTTACGGAGATCGAGTATTCCGACTCCACCAAGAGCACTTACCAGTATGACGGAAACGGCGTCCGAGTGAAGAAAGTCGGCTCGGACGACATAACCGTGATTGCCCGTTAGGCCGGCTCTCTCAAGCGGCTTCCTGAGCGGCCAGCCGTGGCAGGCCCATCTGCTCGGCCACGTTTTCCCATGCCTCGCGAAGCACCCAGTCGGGCCATAGGCGCTCCGACCAATGACGGCTCTGGGCGAATAGCAGGAAGGCCAGGAACATCGGCATGTCCGCCGGTGCGTAGCGCATGACACCGCGCCAGTCGAGTTTCACGCGCGGGCTCCGCATAACGCTGATGGCATCCCACCAGTCCGGGCGATTCTCATGCATTACCAGTATCTTTATGATCACCAGGTCTTCCGGCGAGATGATGCGGAACTTCTCGCCCAGTATTTCCTTCTCGTCGCCGCGGGCGATCATCTCGTCGTCCACGGGTATCGTCGCGCGGCTCACGTTGATGTTGAACACCAGGTCCACAAGTGTGTCCCCGAACCAGGACTGGTAAAGCCAGCTCGGATCCGAGCGCTTGATCACAAATCCGGCCTCGTGCAGTCCCTCGATGGCTACCTCGGCGCACTGCTCTGTGATGAAAAAGTCTATGTTCTTAGTCGGGCGCTGGTGGTTGTACACTCCGACCGCTATGCCTCCGCCGACGACGTACGGCACGTCCAGCTCCTCGACGACGTTTCTTGCACGAACGAATATCGGCATGCGTTCTTCAAATTTCACCTGTTCATCCCTCAAACTGTGCGCCGGGCTTCCGAGCGTTGAATCTCGAACATGCGCTTGATCTCGTCCACTGTGCTGGCGTCCTCCGGCTTCCGGTCGGCTCTGATCGCCGTCACGATCCGCGGGAATCTGAGGGCGTACCCGGTCTTCCCGCCGTCTCGTCCTGCAGTGTGGCTTGGGCTTCGAGTGATCTCATCGGCGAGGATTTCAGTGACGTATGCGGGACGCACCCATACGTCGGGTCTGTATAGGCTTTCGAGTCTCGCCGGCTCCTTATCCACCCGGACTTCATCGAGAGTGGCTTTCATGTCCTTCCATCCCTGGTCGGTGAGGCCGCTTGCCACGCGGGTGATCGTCTCGAACTTGTCCTTTTCCTCGTCGTACACCGCGCAGAGGAGGGAACCGATGCCCCATTTTGCGCGCTTGCCCCTGCCGGCGAAGTAGCCCACGATCACGCAGTCCACCGTGTCGCGCATTTTCCCGCGATAGCTGCGCTTGAACTTGATCCAGTCGAATGTGCGCCGTCCCGCTCGATAAGGGCTCTCCAGACTCTTGGCGATTATGCCTTCCAATCCGGCTGCCAGCATTGCTTCAAAGAACGCATTGATCTCATCTCCGTTGTCGGAAATCAAAGCCTCAGTGGTCTGAATTGTCTCATCTGGTGAGATTATTTTCCGCAACGCCTCGCGGCGGCGGACGTATGGCTCGTACAGAGTTTCCTCCCCGTCGCGGTACAGGCAGTCGAACGCCATGAGTCTGAGCGGCAGCTCCTCCTCCATCACCTCGACCAGGTGCTTCCGCTTCCGCTGGACCGTGATCTGGAAGGGGTGGAACTCCCCGGTGTCCGGGTTGTAGGCCACTGCTTCGCCCTCGAAAATCGCCTGCTTCGCCTTCACCTGCCGAATGGTCGCAGCCACTACATCCGGGAACATGTGGGTTGCATTTTCCAGGTTGCGCGTGAAGATGGTCACATTCCTGCCGCTCTTATGCACCTGGCAGCGGAAGCCGTCGTACTTGGGCTCAGCCGCGCATTTGCCAAGCCGTTTCAACATGTCTTCTATCGTCTCCGAGCGCTCCGCAAGCTCCACCCGGATCGGGTTGCCGACCCGGACTTCAAATGCTCTCAGTCGCTCCGGGCCTTCTTTGCACAGTAGATAGGCCACCTGTCCCATGTCCCCACACAGGTTGTACGCGTTCTCGATTACGGCTCGCAGACGCTGGTCGGCTCGGTACGCACTGGCAAGCCCGTCCATGATCGTGGGATCGCCGATACCCAGGCGCAGCTTTCCGATAGGCACGCGCAGGAGGTAGCGCGCCTCCTTCGGGCCGACTCTTCGGATCAGGGCTGCCAGGCCCGAGACCTTCGCCTCGATGCTTCCCTTGCCGGTGATCCGCGTCAGGTCAAGTAGGGCGTCGTATGCGTCCGAGACGGACAGCCCGCGTCCTTTCCACGCGATCACGCGTTCTGCGACGGAGCCGTAGTCTCCGATCTCGCGGTAAAGCTCCTTGATGCCATCAACGTCCTTGCCGGTAGCCTCTGCGATTGCTCGAGCCATAAATTGCTCGCTGATGCCGATCTCGACAGCTTCGTATGGCGGGAGCATGATGCCCTCGGACAGATAGACGATCTTGCGTATCTCCGCGGGATCAGAAGTCGCTCTGAAGAGCTCCGCGAGGACTTCGATCATCGCGTTTCTCGATGTCAGCTCGTCCAGTCTCTCAAAGTAGTCGGCAAGCTCCGATAGTCTCAAGGCATTTCTCCTGCGGAACACACAGCAGAAAACTCCGATAAGGAATCCAGGAAGGGTGAAGCGCCTATCATTCTAAGCGCGCCGCTGCGGAAGTATCCCGGTTTGGAAGTCAAAGATTCGTTCAACGTTCTTCATCTGCCGGTTTCCTTATCCCCATTCTATGTTCTGCGTACTTGTGCTGCTGCAAGAGCTCGCTGAAATCCGCCCCTGAACAGAAGTGCATCCAGCTCCCGACGGGGACTCTCAATCAGTACGACCAGCTGCTGGTTGCCCTGCCGCTCGAAGGCGGCGGCCGCTCTTGCGAATACCCGGAAATCCGGAAGGTTGCCCTCCAGTGGGATGTGCTTCCGCCCGGACACCGCCGAGAAATGGGTGAATATGTATTTGCCCGACAACAAGCGCGCTCTCTCAAAGAGATTAGTGTAGTCATTTATGGTTCCGAGTGACCAGCCCAGGCCGTACAGGTGGCCGAAATCCATTACGGGAAGCGCACCCGGGATTGCCGAAGCCAAATGGAGCACCGTATCCAGGTCGCCAAGTCCGACGCCGCTGGTTTCGATGCCCAGAGGTATGCTGCTGGCTGGAAGGCTGCTCAGTCGGCCCACAAGCCTTGCACACGCAGCGGCCGCATCTTTACCTCCATAGCCGGGATGCAGATATAGCACCGAGCCTCCACACATCTCCAGCGCGCGCTGCATGACTACTATTTCCCTCAGCGAGCGCTCCAAGACGACCGGATCGTCCGAGGTCGGGACGTTGTACGCTGCCGCGTGCATCGAAAGCATGACATCGGCAGTCTCGGAAGCGTTCCTGATCTGCGCGAGTAGTTCGCCGAACTTCTCCTCCATCTCTTGAAGGCCGGGTTTGTACTTAGAGTAATCGCCCCAGCCGATCGTTTCCGACGGCAGATTGAAATAGCGCAGGCCCCATTCCTTGCACTGGAGGATCACAGGTATGACCCGTTCGTATCCGCCGAGGCCGTCCGGCCTTGGACTCTTCAAGTGCTTCGCCCAGGCTCTGCAAGGAAATCCGACCCTCATGCGTGCCGTCCAGCGGTAGTTCCCACTTGTATATACCCGCAGACGGCGTGACAACGCAGAGCCGGAATCGCAGCCATGCGTTGACTCGCTCATATCCTTCCGTTATACTTTGCTCTGGTTGTGCAGTCCGTCTCCTCCTCGCAGTGCAGGTGTTTGATCTCTCCCGCGTGGGGCGACAATAAGCAGTGGGGATGCAATGGCTGGCGATGGCAGGAAGTTAACAGACTCACTTATGGGAGCCGTCATCCGGTTCAGCGGGATCACGACTATCCTGTTCGTGGTTCTGATACTTGCTCTCCTCCTGAGGGGCGGACTGCCGGTGTTTCGCTACACGAGCCTGCCGAAGTTCCTTTTCGGGCAGGATTGGCTGCCGCTTTCAGGGGTATTCGGGATTCTGCCACTGATACTGGGTTCGCTGCTGGTGACCGCAGGCGCGGTAATCATAGCAATCCCGCTGGGAGCGGCTGTCGCAGTCTACATCGCCGAAGTTGCGCCGCCACGGGTGAAAGAGATTCTGAAGCCCACCGTGGAGACACTCGCTGCAATTCCCTCCGTGGTCATAGGGTTCATCGGCTTGCTGGTTCTGGCGCCCGTCGTCAGGCAAGTTTTTGATCTGCCGACGGGGCTGACGGCCTTCACCGGGTCCGTGATGCTTGCGTTTATGGCCTTGCCGACTATTGTTTCAATCGCGGAGGATGCCATCACCGCAGTCCCCAGGGATTATCGCGCGGCCTCGCTGGCCTTGGGGGCGACGAGATGGCAGACGATCAGGATGGTGGTAGTCCCCGCTGCGCGGAGTGGCATATTCGCCGGCGCCATGCTCGGCATCGGCCGCGTGATCGGCGAGACTATGGCCGTCCTGATGGTGACGGGCAACGCCGCTGTCATTCCCACAACCATGTTTGAACCTGTGCGCACAATGACGGCTACCATCGCCGCCGAAATGGGCGAGACGGTGCAGTATTCGCCGCACTACTTTGCGCTCTTCGCCGTCGGGTTGGTTCTATTCGTGATCACGTTTGCGATCAATCTGCTGGCTGACCTGGCTGTCCGGCGATCAATGGCATCCAGGTAAAGAGGAGTGTGTGGTAGCCGCAGCCTTTATGGCTGCGCGAAATCGTCCCGCAGGCTGAAGACCTGCGACTACCGGTGCATGGGACCGCTCGGATGAATAAGATGAACAATCGGACGCGCGAGATGATTGCCTTCACGCTCCTGAGGCTCTCGGCATTGATAGTGGTGCTGCCGATTGCGCTGATAGTCTGCCTCCTCGTAGTTCAAGGCGCACCGGCCCTGAGCTTGGGGTTTCTTTTCAGCCACCCAACCCAGGGCATGAGAGCCGGAGGCATATTCCCAGCGATAGTAGGGACGGTCTATCTGGTGCTGGGCACGATCGTCTTTGCAGTTCCGCTCGGCATCCTGGCGGCAGTCTACCTGTCGGAATATGCGCGGCCCAATATGCTCACGCGGCTGATTCGGCTGTCCATCGTAAACCTTGCCGGAGTGCCTTCGATAGTCTATGGGCTTTTCGGGTTCGGAATCTTCGTCCTGTTGCTGAGATTCGGGGCATCCCTGCTGGCAGGATCGCTCACCCTCGCGCTGCTGGTGCTTCCGGTGGTCATAGTCGCCGCTGAGGAAGCTCTGCTCTCCGTGCCGCAGACGTTCCGCGAGGCAAGCCTGGCGCTCGGCGCCACCAAATGGCAAACAACTCGGCGGGTCGTGCTGCCGAACGCCCTGCCCGGCATCGTCACTGGTGTGGTACTCGCAGTCGGGCGTGCAGCAGGCGAGACAGCGCCAATATTGTTCACTGTGGCCGCATTCTATCTGCCGAATCTGCCGAAGTCCATATTCGATCAGGCGATGGCCCTGCCGTATCACCTGTTCATCATGTCAACCCAGGTTCCGAATGCGCCGCCCCGCATCCAATGGGGCACTGCTCTGACTCTGCTGATCATCGTCCTGGGGATGAACCTCGTCGCGGCGGTCATCCGCGCTAGATTCAGGGGGCGCAGACCTTGGTAGATGGAGACATCAGCGTTTCTCTTAGCGACCTGAACGTCTATTACGGCGATTTCCACGCGATCAAGCATGTCAGTGTGGACATCAAAGCCAGAGATATAACCGCGCTGATTGGGCCGTCGGGGAGCGGGAAGTCCACTGTGCTCCGCGCGATCAATCGCATGAACGAGCTGATCCCCGGCGCCCGGACTATGGGCGAGGTGGTAATAGACGGCCGGAACATCTATGAGCTGGATATTGACGTGGTGGAACTCAGGAAGCGGGTGGGCATGGTCTTTCAGCGGGCGAACCCATTCCCCATGTCTATCTTCGACAACGTGGCATACGGGCCGAGAATCCATGGCACGGCGTGGGGTGAGAAACTTGAGGAGCACGTGGAACGCAGCCTGCGGTCGGCAGCCTTATGGGACGAGGTGAAGGACAAGCTCAGGCAATCGGCATTTGCGCTCTCCGGCGGCCAGCAGCAGAGGCTGTGCATCGCCAGGGTGCTTGCGGTCGGGCCTGAGATCCTGCTCATGGACGAGCCGGCGTCGGCTTTGGACCCCATCTCCACTTTGAAGATCGAGGATTTGATGCGTGACTTGGCGAAGGACTACACCATCATCATTGTCACACACAACATGCAGCAGGCGGCCCGCGTTTCGACCTATACAGGCTTCTTCCTGAGCGGCGAGTTGATCGAGTTCGGGACATCCGACATTCTATTCACCAAGCCGGAGGACAAGCGCACGGAAGGCTACATCACCGGCCGCTTCGGATAGACGCAGACCGGCGGGCCGTGTCCGGTCTACACTCTGCCGTCTATCCTGTGAGGAGAGCACATATGACACCGTCTGAAGCGAGAAAGGTCTTCGATGAGGAATTGCGGTCCCTGCAGGATGACCTGCAGAAGATGGGCGCCGTCGTGGAGGACATGCTTGGCAAGGCGATTGAGGCGCTGGCGGAGCGCGATGTCGCTCTGGCCCGGCAGGTCGAGGACATGGATGACATCGTGGACCGCTACAACGTAGACATAGAGACGAAGTCACTGCGGCTCCTCGCGCTCCAGCAGCCGATGGCCCGCGATCTGCGAACCATCGCGGCGGCGATGAAGATTATCACGGACGTCGAGCGGGCCGGCGACTATGCTGTTGACATCGCGAAGCTCGCTGAGCGCCTTGCGGACAGACCTCTTTTCAAGCCGCTGGAAGATATCCCGAAGATGGCGCGGACGGTTCAACAGATGCTGCGCGAGACCCTGACTGCATTCGTGACAAAGGACCTCAGCCTGGTCCAGGAAATGATCGCACATGATGAAGAGGTTGACCACCTCTACCACAGCCTACACGATGAGCTCGTGGGCTTTATCGAGAGGGATCCCAAGCTGGCGGATCAGGCGGTCGGCCTGGTGCTCATCGCCCGCTACCTCGAACGCATCGCCGATCACATCACGAACATCGGCGAGCGCATCTACTACATGCAAACCGGCGAGCTGAAGGAGCTGCATATGTAGCCTGCTGCCGGCGGTCGGCCCATGCGCTCTCCCGTACAGACACGCCTGCCTTCCAACCTTCCCGGGGATTGTGGTATCATCATACCCGGCTGAAACGCCTAATGAGACGTAACCTCCCGTCACGGCGGGTCGTAACAGTCAATGAATCACAAACTCTCTTCAGTAGGTGATAGCCATGCGGACGAATCATTCCAAAGCATTCCTTGCCGCAGTTGCGGTCTTCGTCGGCTCTGCAATCCCGACTTTCGCCGCCGCGCCGGAGGTCAGCGCCCAATCTCAGAGCGCGGTCGTGAAGGCGGTTAAGCTGGTCGGCCCGGCGGTGGTGAACATTGATACTATCACTCGTCCGAAGCGCACAGGGTCGCTGCTTTTCGATATGTTCCCTGACTTCTTCGGGCCGCCGGTGCCTCAGGAAGGCCAAGGCTCTGGATGGGTTTATGACGGACATAATGGCTACATCGTGACCAACGAGCATGTAATTCAGAATGCCGAGAAGATCACCGTCGCCTTGTCGGACAAGCGGCAGTACGATGGCAAGGTGGTCGGTAAGGATCGGCTCAGCGACGTTGCCGTGGTCAAGATCGAGGCCAAGAACCTCCCGTCGCTCAAACTGGCCGGCGGCGGAGAGCCCGAGATTGGCTCGTGGGCGATTGCTGTCGGCAATCCGTTTGGGCTGCAGAACACGGTGACGGTCGGTGTGGTCAGTGCGACTGGCAGGCGTGTGGAGACGTCTGATGGTCGCAGGATGGAGGACTGCATCCAGACCGATGCGGCCATCAACCCGGGAAACTCCGGCGGCCCGCTCTGCGACATAAACGGCTGTGTAATCGGCATGAACGCTGCTATCAAGGCCGACGGCCAGGGGCTCGGATTCGCAGTTTCCGCTGAGACAATCGGTACGGTCGTTCCTCAGCTCATCACGTTTGGCCGCGTTATCAGGCCATGGGTCGGGTTCGTGTATACCGATTTCACACCACGGCTTGCGGCGGAATGGGGACTGCAGTACGCTGAGGGGGTCGTCATCCAGGTATACAGGGGTTCTTGCGCACAGGATGCCGGGCTGATGACCGCCGACGTGATTGTAGAGGCAGGTGGGAAGCCGATCAAAACGTCGGAAGACCTGAGCGCGGTCATTAAGAGGCTGAAGGTCGGCGACAAGCTGCCGCTGGTCGTCGTCCGCGATGGGCAGAAGCACAAGTTCACGCTCACCGTCGCGGAGATGCCAAGCTAGTAGAAGTTCCGCGCTGTCCAAGACCAATGCTAGAGGGAGGTTAAAGATGAAGTTTAGTCTGGTGCATCTGTGCGCATTGACGCTGGCGCTGCTGTGCCTGGTCAGAGACTCTGCGCTCGCTGCGGGCTGGATCTGGGCGAAGGGGAATCTCCACACGCACACCACTAACAGCGATGGCGACATCCCACCGAAGGATGTTGCCGAATGGTACAGGAACCACGGGTATCAGTTCCTCGTCATTACCGATCACAACAAGGTTACCAATGTCGCAGACATAGACAACGGCTCGAACGATGGGTTCGTCCTTATTTCAGGCGAGGAGGTTGCCATACTGGGCACAAAGGTGCCGATTCACGTAAACGCTATCGGCATCACGGAGACGCTCGCGCCACCTCATATCCCGGGGACCCGAAGCCGCAGCCTGGCGAAGCTTGTGGACTCCATCCGCAGCGCAGGCGGGATACCCATGGTCAATCACCCGAACTTCTACTGGTCGTTAAGTCACCGTGAGATTCTCCAGGTGAAGGCTCCATATCTCCTGGAGGTCTTGAATGCGCATCCATACGTTAATACCTTCGGCAATGCAGCCTTCATGCCGGTGGAACAGACCTGGGACATCCTGCTTTCGAAAGGCAAGACGGTCTACGCCGCGGCAACCGATGACGCCCACAACTTCAAGGAAACGAAGCCCCACCTAGCGAACCCAGGTAGGGCATGGGTCTTTGCACGCGTGCCGGAGCTCACTCGCGAGGCGATTCTAGCGGCTCTGGCGAAAGGGGACTTCTACGCCTCCACGGGTGTGGAGCTGGCCGACTACGGCTTTGACGGCAAGGAGTTCAGGGTATGTGTGAAGCCCAAGGAGGGACAGAAGTGCCTGATTCGTTTCATCGGGAAATGGGGCGAGATCCTTCAGGAGACCACCCGCGCATCCGCATCCTATCAGGTTGCAGGGAAATCCGAGCCTAACTCCTACATCCGCTGCAAGGTCATCGCCGGCGACGGCACAGTCGCCTGGACGCAGGCGTACCGGATCAAGGACTAACCGATACTCGGCGGCTGCCCCATGCGAGCTTCGGGCCGGGCCGATTCGGCTTGTGTTGAAATACCGGCGCTTGGTGTAGATGTTAAGCCGGTGTCGGAGCTAGGAAATGAGCGCGCCAATCGTCTCGACACTTCTACCTGCCCACAATGCTGAGAACACCATCCGACTGGCTGTTTCGAGCCTGCTTCGCCAGACCTTTGCCGATTTCGAAATCATCGCGGTGGATGATGGGTCGCAGGACGGCACAGGAGCCGTCCTCGACGAACTGGCAAGCGATCGGCGGCTTCGGGTACTCCATGTGCCGCACTCGGGCTGGTGGCTGCGCTGAATACCGGCTTGGCTGGATGCAGCGGCGAGTTCATCGCCCGGATGGACGCGGACGACTATTGCCACCCGGAGCGGCTGTGCCTACAGGTGGAGCTAATGCGGGCAAATCCGGAGATCAGCGTCTGCGGATGCCTCGTGCTCTCCTTCCCCCGGAACAACGTCAAGGGCGGCTTTCTCCGTTACGAGGAATGGCTGAATTCCCTAGTGGCGCACGAGGAGATTGCCAGGGACATCTTCGTCGAGAGTCCGCTGGCGCATCCAAGCGTCATGATGAGGGCGCAGGATCTGCGCGATGTCGGCGGCTACCGCGACATGGGCTGGCCTGAGGACTACGACCTCTGGCTCAGGTTCTTCATGGCGGGAAAGCGACTTGCGAAGGTCCCGCGCGTCCTGCACTTCTGGCGCGAGTGGGCCGATCGGCTCACGTTCACGGATTCTCGCTATGCGCTCGAGAACTTCATGCGCCTGAAGGCCCATTTCCTCGCGAAGGTTGCAGCCCGGCATGAGCGTCCGGTCATCGTCTGGGGCGCGGGAATGACCGGCCGCCGGCTCACGAAGCACCTCGTTTGCGAGGGTGTTCAGCCGGTCGCGATGGTAGACATTGATCCTCGCAAAGTTGGGCGCATCGTTCGCGGCGCTCCCGTGATCCGGGCGGAGGAGCTGGAGAAGCACCGGGACGCTTTCGTCATCGCGGCCGTGGGCTCGCAAGGCGCTCGCGAGCTCATCCGAGGCCGCCTCCGCGAGATCAGCCGCACCGAGGGCGTTGATTTCCTATGCGCGGCATGACCGGCTGTAGAACCTGGCGCAATCTGCCGAAACTCACTTGGAAGTGTGGACAATACGCGGCGTGCGTGCTATAATGTGAACCGCTGGCAGGCGTCGGGTTCCATACCTGCCGGCGTCGAAGCTCCCCGGTAGCTCAATTGGCAGAGCGCTTGGCTGTTAACCAGGATGTTAGAGGTTCGAGTCCTCTCCGGGGAGCCAGCATATTTGAAGTCTGAGGCAGAGCAGTTGTATAATTGCTCTGCCTTAATTGCTTTGATAAGCGTTATGTTTCGGGAAGGGGGTTTCCGAAAGAACGGAACCTAAAGCCTGAAGAATAATCCGCCGTTTAGTAGACATATTCGGAGGGAGGCTTATGCAAGAGGAATTAGCCAATGCCATCAACTGCATCCGCACCTTGAGGAGAATCAACAAGTATGAAGGCAACAGAATAGGTAAGCTGAAGACACTCCCGAGAATGCCGGCATCCTTCACCTACCAAGTCGGGGATATCATACTATTCGCGGATGATGGGGAGTGTAGAGTTAGAATATCTCGCCCTTGGAGAGAGGTGCAGATACAGACACATCCTGGATGCACCCAGCTAGTCGGGGCTGAAACAATCATCCATGTACCGAAAGACTGTGTTGAAGAGTACGACAGCGCTCAGATACCGCAAGGGCTCTATGAATCAAGCTATGGCGTTGGTCGCGTGATATTGCATAGCATAGACCAGCTTGCCTGCAACGGACATAGAGAAGCTGCTTTTCTTCTGCTGCTGAATGTCATAGCAGGTCTTTCCCGGAGGCGATATCCTGTTCCCGAGACTCCAGAGGGGCTAAAGGACAGCAAAAAGTATAACAAGCAAATCAACGCGAAAACCGTAAAGAGAGACAGAGAAGCGTTTGTCGCATTTGTTAATGAAGAACTGCAAAAGCTCCAAAATGAGCACCCCGAATACGGCCTTGATTTCAGCGACATGTCTTTTTGCACTATGGATTCTAAGTGTGGGAGCGTAGGGGAATGGATATACGATTATTTCAGGTGTGTGCTAGTACACAATACGAAAACGTCTTCTACATACCAATTGGATATGAGCTCCGATGCGCTGATCTCCCAGTTTTTCGACATAGATAAGAAGAAAAGCAGGAAATGCATCGCCTTCGGTTTCCACCAACTCCTACGGCGGATTGTTGCCAGTGCAGAAGAAAATGACGAGTCTTTTTGAGAAAGACAAGCGTAGCTCTTCCCCAACCATGGCAACCTGATAGTTCCCCCTTCCCGTCTATTTTGCATCCAATTGTTCAGAACCAAACCGATCCGACAACTGCAAAACCGTCGTGTTGCAGATCACTCAGGCTGCCAGCAGTTCCACAAGCTCTATAACTCTCTTCGGTTCCATGCTCATAGAAGTTCGATATGAGTCCAGCCAGGGAGCCAATTGCCTTCATTGTCCGAACTTCGCTCGGAACGGTTAACATGAGCCGCCAGACCAGGCATTTGGTGCAGTTTCATGTCAACCTTGTAGCACTTAGTTCGGATTTTGGCTGTAAACGCCGCCTCGTCCAACGGGTGGGGGATTGCCGCTCAGCGCGAGGTCGAGATCGCCGTCGCTATTCTAATCGCCCCAGGCCGGGGCCACATTGCGGACGCCGACAATGCCGGTCTCAACCGGGGTGAATTGCGCCCAGCTACAGGAAGTAGTCGCGACAACCAGAAGGACTATGATTGCAGTTTGCAGTGACGACTTCGACATCAGACCTTTCCCCTCCAAACCCTTGAGCGTTCTAACGCTTCACTTCTAGGTCATATCACAAGATGTGTTATTCCAGTCCGTGGGAAACTGGTCACTTATCCCTCCCGTCTCTAGAGGGCGAGGCAAGCGTCCTGGGTAAGGGGTATGCCCCCTTTCCCTCCGGCATGGCAGGTCATCTGCGGGCAGGACTTTGCCTCCGCCGGATAGAACATCATCCTTGTGACAACCTTTGCCTGTATTCACATTCTCCCTTTGGGCTGGGGTGAGGTTGCACAAGACCATAATCCTTAGTGTGTAGGGGCACTTTTCATGGCGTTGACCTTACCCGTCATCCAAGTGACTGCGAAGACGCTTCCCGAGGCCTGGGAGCAGGCGGTTCTCCAAACCTGGGAGCGGGGAGCGAGCATCTGCACCCAGTACGACAAACCTGCGGATCCGGCGAGCCGCGATGCCACCGCCGTGATCGTCGCCACCGATCCGATGGCCGAGCCGCGGATACATCGGGCATTTCCTGGAGGCATCGTGGAGCTTGAGTGCTACCGGCAGGAGGTCGTAGACGGCATCCACGACCACTGGGTCGACCCGGCAGCCGGCAAATGGGAGTATACCTACCACGAGCGCCTGGCCTCGTATTCTGTGCCGGGCCTTTCTCAGCCCGTGAACCAGCTCGACTACGTCGTAAGTGCGCTGGCGGAGGCGCCCCATACCAGAAGGGCCCAGGCGATCACGTGGAAGCCCTGGGAGGACGCAGGCATTTCCGACCCCGCATGCTTGCAAAGGCTCTGGTTCCGTGTATTCGGCGATGAGCTTGTGATGAACGTGCACCTGCGGTCGAACGATGCCTTCAAGGCCGCTTTCATGAACATGTATGCCTTCACCGACCTGCAGCGCGTGGTTGCCGAACGGCTTTCGGCGAAGCTGGGCAGTGAAATCCGCGTCGGGCAGTATGCGCACATAGCCGACTCGTTCCATATCTATGGGGCGTATTTCGAGGAGTTCCAGGGCTTTCTGAACACGTTGAAGGTCCGGACCTTCGAGCAGAGGACTTACAGGACTGAGGACGTCCAGGAGATCATTGACGAGGCACGCGAGCAGATAGCCAGGTCGCTTGAGCTTGAAGCAGCGTCGGGGAGGAAAGGGCTGTGAGACGCGGAGTACTGGAGTGCTGGAGAATCTGTCACGGAGGCGGAGAGCCATGTTATTTCCTAAAGAAAGAATGGGCCATACCTCGACGTACCAGGGCAACAAGTCCGAGGAAGGCTGGCTAATCCTCAGCATCGGCAACATGGAGCTGGAGGGCGTCAACAAGGTTTTCATTGACCTGAGAGATGTGGAAGAGGTCAAGGAGCGCGCCGCGAAGGAGTCCGAGGCACTGGGCAAGGCAAAGCGGCTCCTCGGCGGCGAATAAGGGAAGTACAAAGTACAAAGAAACAGACGCTACTATGCTGATTACCAGAGCACAGTTTGCTCTCATGCTGCACGCGGTTCCCCATCTTGGTCCGAAGGGTATCGCACGGCTGATGTCCGAGCTTCCGCCGGGCCTGCCGGACGCAATGATTGATCTCGATGGCATCCGGGCCTGGCGCGTCTCCGCGGATACCCTTCAGTGGGAGTACAAGCTCCACCCGGAGGCGGCGCACTGCCTTGCACAGGAGAAGGAGCAGCTCCTCTCCGCGAGCGCCGAAATCGCCTCCTCAGCCGGAAAGCTCGGCATCCGCGTGATGACCAGCCTCGACCCGGACTACCCATCGCCGCTCAGGGAGTATGAGAGCGTTCCGCCGCCGATTGTGTACGCATACGGCAACCTGGGCCTTCTTCGGGAGCGGAAGTTCGCCGTGGTAAGCTCGTCCAGCATCGGAGCGCACAGCATCGAGGTTATGAGGGAGCTGGCCGGGATGCTCTCCGACGAGGGTCTGGCCGCCTTGACGAGCCATAACACGCATCCATACCAGATCACGGGACTCGCGGCGAAAAGCAGGGACGCGCCGGTAATCCTGGTGCTCGACCGCGGCATCCTGAGCGCATTCCCGCAGGGGCTGGGCTATGAGCCGGTGGCGCAGGCCCGCATCTGGAACCTGCGCTTCGATCCGGAGCGTGACCTGGTGGTATCGAGGTTCCGGCTGTACGACCCCTGGATCGGCGCAAACGGACGCGAGCGTGACAGAATGGTTTTCGCCCTTGCCGACGTGGTAGTTGCGGTCGAGATACGGCCCGGCGGAGTGATGGAGAGCGAGTGCCTGCGCGCGCACAGGAAGGGCAGGGAGGTTTACGTGTATAAACCTGATGGTGGAGCGCTCCCCGGCGGCAACCAGGCTCTTCTGGAGAAGGGCTGCCCGCCGATCCCCGCCGCCTGGGCAAAGTCGCTCCTGACGACGCTTGATTTGCCCGAGCAGGCTAGTGATGACTTGGAAGGGGATGTTTGATGCAAGTACCTATGACCTCCATCGGGGGAGTTGAAGTTTCGAGGATCGTGTGCGGGTCGAATCCGTTTCTCGGCTTCTCGCATTTCAGCGCCGCGAGGGATACCTGGATGCGGAGGTATTTCGACGACTCGCGCATTGTCGAAGTCATGGCGAAGTGCGCTGAATTCGGCGTGAACTGCGTCCTGAGCGGTCCGGAACCCCGCATGTACGAGGCAATCAACGAGGTGGAGCGGCAGACCGGCCGCCGGATGGTCTGGATGTGTACACCGGGCGTCGCAGGGCAAGACGTGTCCGAGGGCATCAAATGGTGCGCCGACCACGGCGTCCAAATCTGCATGCCGCATACGAGCTGGACCGACGCCCGTCTCAATATTGCAAAGTGCGAGATAGAGGGTCTTGCGCCGTACCTGGAGCAAATGCGCGGCTACGGGATGGCTACCGGCCTCAGCACACACCGGCCGGAGGTCATCACAGTCGGCGACGCGGCGGGCTACGACCTGGATACGTATGTACAGCCGTTCAACGTCGCCGGCTTCCTGTGTTCGGTGGAGACCGACTGGGTCGCGCGCGTCATCCGCGGCACCCCGAAGCCGGTTGTCTGCATCAAGCCTCTGGCAGCCGGGCGAGTGATGCCGGAGCCGGGCCTGGGCTTTGTCTTCCGAAACTGCAAGCCGAACGATACCGTCTGCATCGGATTCATCAGCCCGGAAGAGGTGGAAGAGGACATCAAGATCGCGACGGCCGTGATGCAGGGCCGGCAGGCCGAGGTCGAGCTGACCAAATCCCGCAGCAAGCGGCTGCTCGAAGCAAAGTAGCATGGGATGCGACTTTCGACAAGCCTTTAGGCGAACTGGATAGTCCCCTTCCCGAAGTGGAATCTATGAGCAAGCTACTCCATACACATCGTCATATCCTGGTGGGCGTCCTGTTGGCAATAATAACGCTGGCTTCCTTCTGGCGCGTGCTGGTCTGCGGCTTCCTCAACTACGACGACTACGAGTTTGTGACCCTCAATCGCCACGTGCAGACTCACTTCACCTGGGAGGCCGTAAAATGGGCCATGACGACCGGGTACGAAGCGAACTGGCAGCCTCTAACCTGGATGTCCTACATGCTCGACTGGCGGCTGTACAAGCTGAACCCGCTCGGCTACCATCTGACCAATCTGCTGCTCCACATTGCGAGCACCGTGCTCCTATTCCTGGCGCTCAGGCGCATGACGGGCTCCCTCTGGCGGAGCGCCTTCGTTGCGGCGTTGTTCGCAATACACCCGCTCCACGTCGAATCAGTGGCCTGGGTAGCCGAGCGCAAGGACGTGCTTAGCACATTCTTCTGGATGCTCACGATGTGGCTTTATCTGGGCTATGTGGATCGTCCGGGAGCGGGCAGGTATCTGCTGGTTGCGCTGGCTTTGGGCCTGGGTCTGATGTCCAAGACCATGCTGGTGACGCTGCCGATCGTGCTCCTGCTCCTCGATTACTGGCCTCTGGGCCGCTTCACACAGGCTGGCAAGAAGGCGCGGATAACCGCCTCGGCTATACGTAGACTGGTTTGGGAAAAGTCGCCTCTGCTGGTTCTGTCTGCGGTTGCGAGCGTGATAATCTTCCTCGCCCAGCGCTACGGGGGTGCGGTGAGCTCTCTTAAACTGATGCCCGTCGGCATTCGTGTTTCCAACGCTCTGGTGTCTTACGTGAAGTACCTTGCCAAAATGGTGTGGCCGGATAATCTGGCGGTCATCTACCCGCTTCCCAGCAATAGCCCATGGGTGTGGCAGGCTGTTGGGTCGGCCCTGCTGCTAATATGTGTAACCATCCTGGTGATCCGCGCCGCCGGAAGGCGTCCATACCTTGCGGTGGGATGGCTGTGGTATGGGATAAGTCTCCTGCCTGTGATCGGTCTCGTGCAGATAGGAACAGCAGCCATGGCGGACCGTTACACCTACGTGCCGCTGATCGGCATATTCATCATCATCGCCTGGGGAGTTCCCGATCTGCTGGCGAGGGTTAGGGTGGGTGAGCGCGTCCTTCCCGTGCTGGCATGCGCAGTGACGGCGGCCCTCATGGTATGCACGTGGATTCAGGTGGGTTATTGGCGCAGCAGCATCACACTGTTCCAACATGCTCTGAGAGTTACGACCGGCAACTACGTAGCGCATAACTGTCTGGGGGAGGCTTTGCGAGTACAGGGGAAGACCGACCAGGCCCTCGAGCACCTGTACAAAGCGCTGGCGATCCAGCCTACATACTCCCCTATTCATGCCAATCTGGGGATTATCCTGTGTGAACACGGGCGGCTCGACGAGAGTATCGCTCATTTGCGCGAGGCGCTGAGGCTTGACCCGATGGATCCTTACGCGCACCTCAACCTTGGAGTCAGCTTGAATCGGCAAGGGAAGCTCGAGGAGGCCATGGAGCATTTCTCCAGGGCACTCGATATCAAACCCGACCTTGCATCGGCCCATTACGGCGCGGGCTTAGTTCTGGATCAGCAAGGAAAGACGCAGGAGGCTATCAGAGAGTACCGGGAGGCCATACGGCTCAATCCAAACGTAGCTCAGGTGCATGGCAATCTGGGCCTCGCACTGATGAGTCAGGGCAAAGGTGATGAGGCCATACGGGAATACCAGGAGGCGATTCGCCTGGAGCCCGACCTTGCTTCCGCGCACAACAATCTGGCAATATCCCTCTACTTGAAGGGAGACTACGCTGAGGCGTGGAAAGAGGTACGCCTGTGCCGGAAGTACGGCCTCAATCCGCACCCAGGCTTCATCAAAGCCCTTTCCCAAAAGATGCCTGAGCCGGCGGACTCTGGAAAGGGGCCGTGAGACATATGAGCAAGCTGCTCCATAGGCATCGCCATCTGCTGGTCGCGCTGCTGCTGGCAATAATAACGCTGGCTTCCTTCTGGCGCGTGCTGGGCTGCGGCTTCATCAACTATGACGACACCTCGTATGTCACGCTTAATCGCCATGTCCAGGCGGGCTTTACTAAGGGCGCCGTCAAATGGGCCTTCACGGCCCGATATGAGGCCACATGGCAGCCGCTGGTCTGGCTGTCTTACATGCTGGACCACCAACTCTATGGATTGAAGCCGTATGGATACCACCTGACCAACCTCCTGCTCCACATCGCGAATACTCTGCTCCTGTTTCTCGTGCTCGGGCGAATGACCAAGTCTCTATGGCGGAGCGCCTTCGTCGCCGCATTGTTTGCGATACACCCGCTCCATGTCGAATCGGTCGCCTGGGTAGCTGAGCGGAAGGACGTGCTGAGCGGGTTGTTCTGGATGCTCGCGATGTGGGCATACGTTAGCTATGCCAGTCGGGGTGGGGCGTGGAGATATGTGCTGGTGACGCTCGCCCTCGGTCTTGGACTGATGTCGAAGCCCATGCTGGTGACTCTGCCGTTTGCGTTGCTGCTCCTCGATTACTGGCCTCTTCGCCGTTTCACACCGGGAACCGGCAGAGCGGGCCCCGGATGGAAGCTGGTTTGGGAGAAAGCGCCGCTTTTCGCTCTGGCGGCGGCGTCCAGCGTGGTGACGTACGTCGTGCAGCAAGAGCAGGGCGCCCTGTCTTCGCTCAGGCAGATACCACTGGGGGTCCGTGTTGCCAACTCCTTCTTGGCCTACGCCCAGTACATCCGAAAGATGTTCTGGCCGCACGACCTCGCGGTTATCTATCCGCATACGATGATGAGCAGCCCTTCAGTATATAGGCTGATAGGCGCAATCTTGCTCTTCCTGTGCCTATCTGCATTGGCGGTCCACGCTTGGCGGCAGCGGCCTTACCTGGCGGTCGGATGGCTGTGGTATCTGGGGACTCTCGTGCCCATGATCGGCATAGTTCAGACGGGGGCCCATGCTCTGGCGGATCGTTTCACGTACATACCTTTAATCGGCATATTCATCATGATCGCCTGGGGAGTTCCCGATCTGCTGGTGAGCGCCAGGGTGGATAGGCGATATTCGCGCGCGCCTGCTGTGCTGGCGGTCCTGGTGACCGCGGCGCTCGTGGTGTGTACGCGGGTTCAGGTGAGCTATTGGCGCAGCAGCATCACACTGTTCCGACATGCGCTTAGAGTTACGACCGGCAACTACGTGGCGCATAACTGTCTGGGGCAGGCTTTGGGAGTACAGGGGAAGACCGACCAGGCCCTCAGTCATCTCTACAAAGCGCTGGCGATCCAGCCTACATACTCGCCTGTTCATCGCAATCTGGGATCAATCTTGCTTCGTCAGGGGCGGCTCGACGAGAGTATCGCTCATTTGCACGAGGCGCTGCGCCTCAATTCGAACGATCCAGTTGCGCACTGCGATTTGGGCGTTGCCTTGTCTGGGCAGGGAAGATTCAAAGAGGCGATCGCCCATTTGTCCAAGGCGCTCGAAATTGATCCCGGCCTGGACGTGGCTCGCCGCAATCTGGGAGCCGTCAGTGCAACGTCCCACTACACCGCAGGCATAGCGCTGGACGAGCAAGGGAAGACGGGGGAGGCGATCAGGGAGTACCGGGAGGCGATAAGCCTCGATCCCAGCCTGGCTCAGGCGCATAACAATCTGGGCTTGGCCTTGAGGAGTCAGGGCAAGGGCGACGAGGCCATACGAGAATTCCGGGAGGCGAGTCGCTTGAAGCCGGCTCTCGTTTCCGCGCACAACAATCTGGCGGTATCTCTCTACGTCAAGGGTGATTACGCAGGCGCATGGAAAGAGGTTAACCTGTGCCGGAAGTACGGCCTGGAGCCGCATCCGGACTTCCTGAAAGCCCTTTCCCAGAAGATGCCGGAGCCCGCGCACTGAGGACGGATATGTACACAAGGCATAGGTCCAGCCTACTTCTTCTGTCTCTGGTCCTGGTTAGCCTCACTGCAAGTTCCGGCTCATGGGCGCGCAAACCTGATGGCACGCTCGGACTCATCCGCTATCCCATCTCCACAAACCCGATCCTGGCGCTTCCCGGCGGCGATATCACATTGCGGCTGAGCAGCAAGGAGCCTGTGTCCGACGTTCATGTCGAGCTTTTCACCAAGGGCGCGGCCATCACGATCTTCGACACTGCGCCTGGCGAGTCGTTCAAACCTGAGGACCGCCGGACCTTCGGATATCCATTTGAAAGACTGCGCTTCAAGCACAGGGAGATGAACTGGGGATGGAGGCCGCGAGTCACCGTCCGGGACCTGGTGCGCATACCGATCAACCTGCCTGCCGATCTTCCTGAGGGCTTCTACGGCCTGCGGGTGACGTGCAGCGCCGGAAGCGACACCAGCGAGCGTGCAGTCAGAATCTTCAAAGAATGGCCTGAGAAGTACCAAATATGCCACATCACCGATGTCCATATCGGCAAGAATGCGCCCGATGCCGACGGAATCTTCCTCAAGGTTGCCCAGCGGATCAACCGGCGGAAGCCCGCCTTTGTCCTGCTGACCGGCGACAACGTTGACACTGCGATGCCGGACCAGTTTCATCTCTTCCTCGCGATCTGCGACCGGTTTCAGGCGCCGACCTTCGTCATCCCAGGCAACCACGATACCTTCGGCCTGATCCGCGATGGGAAAGCGGACGTGCTTACCTTCCTCGGCGACCCGTACTACTCGTTCGATTTCGGCGAAGACCATTATCTCGGCATGGACGGCGCAACTCACAAGTTCGACGAGGAGCAGGTGCGGTACATCAACGAGGACCTGGCGAGCGTCCCGGCCGGCAGGTTCAAGTGCGTCTTCAACCATGCAGTTGCATTTCAGGATGGCAAGAAGTACCCGTGGCTTTTGGGCATTTTCGAGAGGTACAGCGTCAACCTCTACTTATGCGGCCACAAGATGACCGGCTCGATGGAGTTCCTGACGAAGGCGAGGACGCTTGCCGTGCTGACGAACCCCGCCTTCAGCCGCGGCGGTTCCTACAATACGATCACAATCGAGGATCATCAGGTCAAATCCGTCCGGCCCGGTTTTGACTAGGTTGCAAGTTTCAAGTTCCAGGTTTCAGGTTGACGGTGTGCGAAAATTCGAAGCCTGGAGCCTGGAACGTGGAACGTTAGCTGCCTTGACACTGCGTCTCTCTGCGTGCTAACCTGGGACAAGCTGGCTCTGGCCGGGTTACCGGACCAGCGCATTACTCTTCAGGCCATCCAGTCTCCATCCGGGAAAAGCGCGCATGATACTAAAGAAGATCGAGATCCAGGGGTTTAAGAGCTTCGCCGACCGAACGGAGATAGTCTTCAGCCCTGGTGTTATCGCTGTTGTCGGGCCGAACGGCAGCGGCAAAAGCAACATCTCCGATGCGGTACTCTGGGTTCTCGGCGAGCAGAACGTCAGGGCGCTCCGCGGCCAGAAATACCAGGATGTCATCTTCGCCGGCACCGACAAGCGCCGGCCTATCGGGATGGCCGAAGTCTCCCTCACTGTGGACAATTCGAGCGGCAAGCTCCCGATCGAATTCTCCGAAGTGACAGTCACGCGGCGGGCCTATCGCTCGGGGGAGAGCGAGTTCCTGATCAACAAGGCCCCCTGCCGTTTGAAGGACATCTACGAGCTGTTCCTCGACACGGGCGTCGGCCACGAGGCGTACTCCATGGTCAGCCAGGGCGAGGTTGATGCAGTCCTCTCGGCCCGCCCGGAAGATCGCCGCGCCTTGTTCGACGAAGCCGCGGGCATCAAGAAATACCGCCATCGCAAGAAGGAAGCCGAGCGGAAGCTTGAGACTACCGAGCAGAACCTCCAGCGCGTCAATGATATCGTCAGCGAGATTCAGAGCGAGATTCAGCCAATGGGTGAGCAGGCCGAGGTCGCGAAGCGGTATCTCGAACTGGCATCCAGGCTTCGGGAGATCGAGGTTGGCATCCTCGTAAATGATCTCAAACGATTCACCGCCGAAATCCAAATGGTCTGCGCCGAGAAAGAGGCCGACTTGAAGGCCGTTTCGGATGCGGATGCGCTTCTTGCTGCTCTCGAAGAGGAGAAATCCGCGCTCTCAGTGGACCTTGCAAACGCCGACGCGCAGGTCGAACGCTATCAGGCGATGCACCAGGAGGCCCTGACTCACGCCGAGCGCACGGAGAGCCAGTTGGCTTTGACCGACCAGAAACATCAGGCTGCTGAGCAGGCGGAGGCCCGCCTCACCGAGGAGATCGCCCAGCTGGAGGCGCGGGTTTCTCAGATCGAGGTTCACCGTTCCGGCATATCAACCGAGCATGAGGACGCTGATAAGGAGGAGGCTCAGCTCTGGGAACGTCTGGCAGTCAAGACCCGTGAGCTCCAGGCGCTCGAGGAGAAGATTAGCCTCGCCGCCCGTGATGCCGATGACCACAAGGCGAACTACATCGAGCTGGCAAAGCAGTTGGCTGCACAGCGCAATGAGCTTGCCAACCTCGCCGGGCGGATAGAGAGCTTGCAGGCGCTGCTGAAGCGGCGGTCGTCGGAGCTTAGCGACGCCGAGCGTGTTGCGAGTCGCAGTGATGGCGAGCGTCGGAACGCCGAGAAGGAGCTGGAGCAGGTCGAGGCCAGGCTCGCGTCCATGGGCGAGACGATGTCCCAAGTTCGTGCGCGCTTTGATGAGAAACGTGTTGCTGCCCAGAAAGCCGCCGATGAACTCGCGGACTTGGGCCGGATGCTCGTGGACAAGCGGTCCCGCCTCAAGGCTCTGCGGGAGATGGAGGAGGCGAGAGAGGGCTACTTCCTGGGCGTGCGATCGGTCATGGCGGCGGTGAAGTCCAGAGAGTTGAGCGGGAGCTTTGCGGTCGTGGCGGATGTCATCAAGGTCCCGCGCGGCTACGAGACTGCCTACGAGGTCGCGCTGGGTTCCAGCCTCCAGGACATCATCGCCGACTCCGACCGGGAGGCGAAGGCTGCGATAGAGTTTCTGAAAAAGAAAAGGGCCGGGCGTGCGACTTTCCTGCCGCTCAACATGATGCGGCACACCGTCTCTCCGCTGCTTAGGGAGCTTGTAGGGAAGAACGGCGTCCTCGGCCTCGGCAACGAGCTTATCAAGTTTGATCGGAAGTTTGCGCCCGCAATTGACGCCCTTCTCGCGAAGGTGCTCGTAGTGCAGGATGTGGACGCGGCGATTGCAGTCTCCAAGTCGGCGATCGGCTGGAGCAAGATCGTCACTCTGGACGGGGAGTTGGTGTTTCCCAGCGGCGCCGTGACGGGCGGCCATGCGCCCGGCAAGACCGTGGATATCCTGGGCCGCAAGCAGGAGATAGACAGCCTGGAATCCGATATCCGCGATCTGGAAGGTCGCATCTCGTCTGTGGAGAAAACGAACGCTCTGCTCCAGAAGGAGGCCGATGACCTTTCGGCCAGTCTGGCGTCTTTGGAGGAAGAGGATACGAAGTGCAAAATGTCCTTGCTGGAGAAAGAGCGCCAGCTTGAGTTTGCATCCCGCGAGGCCAGGCGGCTCGCCCAGGAGCTGGAAGCCCTGCAGGCGGAAAAAGCGGATGTCCAGGACAGCATAAGCCGTGCCAGGGAGTCTCAAGCCGCCCTCACCTTGGCCATCGAGTCTGCGGACAGGGAGAGTGCCGGCCTGGACGACCTCATCGCGCAGACGGAGTGTCAAGTCCGCGAGCTTCAGGAGCAGTATGATTCGGTCAGCGCCGAGATCGCGGCCGTCAACGTCTCCCTGGCGTCTCTGACTCAGAAGAAGCTCGGCACGCAGCAGGCGCTGCAGAGCTCGGAGGCTGCGGCAAGGGAGCTTTCCGCCGAAACTCGCCGCAAACACGATCAATTGGAGAGCGCCCTGCGGGAGAAGGCCGACACCGAGCATCAGAAGATCGAGCTTGCCGCCGAATTGGAGAGGGCGCGACGAACTTGCGACGAGACTCACGCTCAGGCTGAGCAGTGGCGCAGGACTAAGCAGGCCGTCCTCGCATCCAGCATGGAAGTTGGCGATCGGACGAAGGAGGTTGGGCACAACCGTGAGAGGATCACTCAGAAGATACATGCCGCCGAGCTCAGAGAGGCCCGGCTGGAGATGCAGATAGGCCAGTCAACCGCCAGGCTACTTGATGAGTACGATGTGACCGCTGAGGAGGCGCTGCGGCGCGAGCCGCCCGAGGTGAAGCACGGATCCGCTGCTGAGGTGCTCAGGCTCCGGCGGGAAATCAAATCCATGGGCGAGGTGAACACCGGCGCAGTCCAGGAGTACGCTAGGCTGACCGAGCGCTTTGAATTCCTGAACAGCCAGCGCCAGGATCTTCTCGATGCCAGGCAGAAGCTCGCGGATGCAATCCGGGAGATTGATGAGAGCACTCGAGGGATTTTCGTGGAGACGTTCGAGGCTGTCGGCGCTGCGTTCCAGGACATGTTCGTGCGTCTGTTCGACGGCGGCGAGGCGGAGCTCGTGCTCACCGACCCGGACGACATCCTGGAGACGGGCATTGACGTCATGGTGGAGCCGCCGGGGAAGAAGCGTCAGAATCTGCTTCTGCTCTCCGGCGGCGAGAGAGCTCTGATCGCGGCTGCACTGATATTCGCTCTCATGTTCGTTCGCCCAAGCCCGTTCTGCATCTTGGACGAGGTGGACGCGCCGCTGGACGAGGCGAACGTCGAGAAGTTTGTAGACTTGCTCAAAGACTTCGCCGAGCGGTCGCAGATGATCGTGATAACGCACAACAAGGCCACGATGGAAGCGGCGGACATCCTTTACGGCGTCACCATGCAGGAGCCCGGCGTCTCGAAGCTCGTCTCGGTCAGACTCAGCGAGGTCGCGGAGAGGAACTGATCCTCGTCTGGATGAAGTGGGAATATGATCCGGTGAAGAAGCCAAGGCCAGCCATGCCCGGCCGTGAATGGCTGGGCACTTTGTAAAGGAGATGGAGTTTGTGGAAGGCGGCAATGCTGACATAGCGACGCTGCGGCACAGCGCCGCACACGTACTTGCCCAGGCTGTGAAGGAGCTGCATCCAGAGGTCAAGCTGGGGATCGGCCCGGCCATTGAGGATGGCTTCTACTATGACTTCGACCGCCTGGAAGGCTTTACGCCCGAGGACCTCGAGAGAATCGAGGCTAGGATGCGCGAGATAGTCGCAGCGGACCTTCCGTTCGCTCGCCGCGAGGCGACCAAGGCAGAGGCCGAAAGGGTATTCGCCGACGATCCGTACAAGCTCGAGTTGATCCAGGAGATCGAAGAACCGATCCTCACCATCTACGAGCAGGGCGCGTTCGCCGACCTGTGCCGCGGTCCGCATCTCGCCAGCACGGGCCAGGTGAAGGCATTCAAGCTCCTGAGCGTCGCAGGGGCTTACTGGCGCGGGAGCGAGAATAATCCCATGCTCCAGCGCATCTACGGCACTGCCTTCCCGACCCAGCGCGAGCTCGATGACTACCTGGCTCGAGTGGAGGAAGCCCGAAAGCGCGACCATCGCAAGCTCGGCAAGGAGCTTGACCTGTTCAGCTTCCACGAAGAAGGCCCCGGATTCCCGTTCTGGCATCCGAAGGGCATGATCGTCCTCAACCAGGTTCTGGACTACTGGCGTGCTGTGCACCGCGATCACGGCTACTCCGAAGTCAGCACTCCGACCATCTTGAGTGAGGCGCTCTGGCACCAGAGCGGCCACTGGGATACCTACCGCGAGAACATGTATTTCGTGCGTATTGACAACCAGACCTACGCTGTGAAGCCCATGAACTGCCCGGGTGTGATTCTGATTTACAAGGAGAGCCTGCGGTCATACCGCGATCTACCGCTCAAGTACGCCGAGCTGGGCCACGTCCACCGGCACGAGAAGTCCGGCGTGCTGCACGGCCTGTTCCGCGTTCGGGCTTTCACTCAGGACGATGCCCATATTTTCTGCCGGCCCGAGCAGATTCAGGCGGAGATCATGGCGGTCATTGATCTTGTCGGGTCGATCTACAGGAAATTCGGATTCGGCGACTACCGGATCGAGCTTAGCACCCGGCCGGCGAAGTCCATCGGCTCCGACGAGATGTGGGAGAACGCGGAGAGCGCCCTCCACGAGGCGCTGAGATCGAAGGGCATCGAATACGCGGTCAATCCTGCGGGTGGCGCCTTCTACGGGCCGAAGATAGACTTCCACGTGAAGGATTCGATGGGCAGGTCCTGGCAGCTCGGCACGATTCAGCTCGACTTCTCGATGCCGGAGCGGTTCGATCTCGAGTACATTGGCGATGATGGCAAGCCGCACCGTCCTGTGATGATTCACCGTGCCGCGCTCGGTTCCATCGAGCGATTCATGGGTATTCTTGTCGAGGAATACGGCGGCGCCTTTCCGCTGTGGCTGGCTCCGCTTCAGGTCATCCTGCTCCCGATCGCAGACCGGCATGTAGACTACGCGGAGGAAGTCGCAGGTCGGCTCCGGGCTGAGGGCCTTCGCGTCGCTGTTGATGCCCGCAACGAAAAGACGGGCTTCAAGATCCGTGAGGCCCAGCTCCAGAAGATACCTTACATGCTTGTGGTCGGTGACAGGGAAGCTGAAGCCGGCAAGGTGGCGGTTAGGCAGCGGGAAGCAGGAGACCTCGGGGCTATGCCTGTGGATGACTTCATAGGCAGGCTCAAGAGCGAGTTGACAGGCTGAGAAATCTCTGTTAAACTAGCGTGTAATCTAGTCAAATCTCGCAACTTCAGGGTGCCAGAGCAGCGCGTCGGGCGTACAGGTTCGCCCTGGGACGCGGAGGCTTCTGTTCATGCGTACGCGAAGCCTGGTCGCCCTGGGGTTCATTTTTATGAGGTGATTGCACATAAACAAAGAGCTCAGAGTCAATGAGCGCATCCGCGCTAGAGAGTGCAGGCTCATAGACGAGACCGGAGCACAGCTCGGCATCGTGAATGTCCGTGAGGCGTTGTCGCTTGCCAGGGGAAAGGGCCTGGACCTCATCGAGGTTGCTCCCACAGCCGCGCCGCCCGTTTGCAAGATCATGGACTACGGCAAGTTCAAGTACGAGCAGGGCAAACGCGAGCGCGAGGCCCGGAAAAAGCAGCACGTCAGCGAGATGAAGGGCATCAAGATGCGGCCTGCCATCGATGAACACGACTTCCAGTTCAAACTGAAGCACATCCAGAGATTCCTTCAGGAAGGAGACAAAGTCAAGGTTACGATCATCTTTCGAAGCCGGGAGATCACGCACCCGGAATTTGCTAGGCGTTCGCTCGACCGGCTGGCCGAGGGAACTTCCGAAATGGCTGTCGTTGAGAAACCGCCCAGCATGGAAGGTCGAACGTTGACCATGATACTGAGCCCGAAGTAGCCGGATTGCAATTCGCCCAGCGTGGGTCTCAATAACAGATATGCGTAGACGGCTTTGCCACGAGTCCGGTCCGCCGAAGTCTGCCTCGGATGGACGTAGGCGGAAGATTGCGTGGCAAACGTCGTCTTGAAAGGAAAACAAGGATGCCAAAGATGAAGACCAAGAAAGCTGCCGCGAAGCGGTTCAAGGTCACCGGAACCGGGAAGATCGTGCGGCGGAACACCGGCAAAGGCCATCTGATGATGAAGAAGTCCGGCAGCCGGAAGCGCAGGTTGACTCTGGAATCCGGCGTTGCAGGCGGGGAAAAGCAGAAAGTCCGGCGAATGGTGCCTCACCTCGCCTAGCAGCCGGTTTCCCTGCCTGGCGTCTTGGCGTGATTGATCTGAAAGGAGCGTTTTCATGCCACGAATTAAGCGTGGGACTGTGGCTCGCAAGCGGCACAAGAAGGTGCTGAGCCGCGCGAAGGGATACTGGGGCGCGAGAAGCCGCCTTTTCAAGACCGCAAACGAAGCTGTTGCCCATGCCCTCCAATATGCGTACCGCGACCGGCGGGTCCGGAAGCGCGACTTCCGCAAGCTCTGGATTGCCAGGATCAACGCAGCCGCGCGGCAGAACGGCATGACGTACAGCCGCTTCATCGAGGGTCTGACCAAGGCCGGTATCGAGATAGACCGCAAGGTCCTCGCAGAAATGGCTGTGAGCGACCAGGCTGCTTTCACGGCGCTCGTTCGAAAGTCGTCGGAGCATATCACCGCCTAGAGGAGCGGGAGCAGAAAGCACAGGATAGAGATGTGAGTATGGGAGAATGGGTGCACAACAACCATGTTCCTCTGCGATTCTCCCACTCTCCCATTCTTTGTTTCTCTGTGCATTTCTGTGCTTCTGTGTTCTTAATAGAAGGCCGCTATGTCAGACAGATTGGCAGAAACAGGATCGGCGCAAGGAACGTTGGAGGCTCTGCGCCAGGAGGCAGAGCGAAGGATATCGCTCGCCTCATCGTCGAGCGAGTTATCCGAGATCGAAGTCGAATACCTGGGCCGGAAGGGTAAGGTCACGGAACTCCTGCGGCGCGTGGGGGAGCTGCCGCGCGAGGAGCGGCCGGCATTCGGGCAGCGCGCGAACGAGCTTCGCAGCTGCCTGGAAAGCAGGCTGGCGGATAGGCGCGGACTGGTCGAATCCGAGGAGCGCGAGCGCAGACTTCGTGAGGAGGCTGTGGATGTCACGCTGCCCGGCAGGCTCTACCGCCTGGGCCGACGCCATCCCCTTTCTGCTGCCACAGCCCAGGTCAAGCAGATCTTCATAGGAATGGGTTACGAGGTAGTGGAAGGTCCAGAGGTCGAGCAGTACCGCTACAACTTTGAGGCGCTTAACTACCCTGAGGATCATCCGGCCATGGACGCGCAAATGTCGTTCTACATAACGGACGATCTGCTGCTCCGAACGCAGACGACTTCGCTCCAGGGCCGAGTAATGGAAACCCGCCAACCCCCGTTTCGCATTTGCACCATCGGCCGATGCTTTCGATACGAGGCCGTGGATGCGACCCATTCGCATACCTTCCATCAGGTTGATTGCTTCGCCGTAGATGAGGGCATCAGCCTCGCTGATCTGAAAGGCACGCTTGCTCAGTTCTCAATCGAAATGTTCGGGCCGGATACCAGGGTTCGCTTCCGGCCGGACTACTTCCCGTTCGTTGAGCCTGGCGCGGAATGGGCGATAAGCTGCTTCGCTTGTAAGGGGACAGGCTGCTCCCTGTGCAAAGCGAGCGGATGGCTGGAACTCGGCGGCGCGGGAATGATCCATCCGAACGTGCTGGAGCTATTCGGCATTGATTCCGAGAAGTACACTGGCTTCGCGTTCGGCATGGGAATAGAGCGCATGCCGATGCTCCAGTACGGCATTGGCGATCTTCGGCTCTTCCTGGAAAACGACCTCAGATTTCTCGAGCAGTTCTAGACCGTACTCGTACTCCTACTCGCACTCGGAGACCTGCGGGGAGTATGAGTAAGAGCGCAAGGTAACCTAGACATGCTGGTGCCAGTCGAATGGTTGCGAGAATATGTGAGCTTTGACCTCGCGCCGGAGGCGCTTGCAGATCGGCTGACCATGGCCGGGCTGGAGGTCGAGGAAATCATAGATGTGGGCGGACAGAAGGCCTTCTCTACCTACGTCACGCCGAATCGCCCGGACCTGCTTTCCATAGTGGGCGTGGCGAGAGAGGTTTCCGCTCTGCTTGCTGTTCCGTTGAAGCCTCCTAAACCTGACGTGCCGGAGGGCGACGTCGAGGCAAGCGCCCTTGTCAGGATAGACATTGAGAGCCCGCAGAATTGCCCCCGGTACTCCGGCCGCGTGTTAAGAGACGTGAAAGTTGCCGAGTCTCCCGGCTGGATGCAGGAGCGTCTGATCGCAGGCGGACTGCGTCCGATCAACAACATCGTGGATGCGACGAACTACGTCCTTCTGGAGCTCGGCCAGCCGATGCATGCCTTCGACTACGATCTGGTGGCGGACCACCACATTATCGTGCGCCAGGCCATGCCGGGCGAAAAGATCGTAACCATAGACAGCGAGGAACGCGAGCTGAATCCAGACGTGCTCGTGATCGCTGATGCCGGGCGTGCGGTGGCGGTGGCCGGGGTAATGGGCGGCCTCGATACGGAGGTCAGCGTTCGAACCCGCAATGTGCTGCTCGAATCGGCCCACTTCAACAGGCTGTCAATCCGCCACACTGCCAGATCTCTCCAAATGAGCACGGAGGCTTCGTACAGGTTTGAGCGGGGCGTGGATCCCGCGCTGACGACATATGCCCTCGACCGTGTGGCGGAATTGATAGCGGCAACCGGCGGCGCCACAATTGCGCGGGGCATAGTAGACGCCTACCCGGTGAAGATAGAGCCGATCACGGTGGCAATTCGACCTGAGCGGGCGAGCATAGTGCTCGGAGTCGAGGTCGGCGCCGGCGAAGTCGAGGATTATCTTACCAGGCTCGGAATGAAGGTAGAGCGCGACGGCAGTCTGGCGGTTACTGTACCAACCTTCCGCCCGGATATTCAGCGTGAAGATGATTTGATCGAGGAGGTCGGACGGCTTTACGGATATGATCGGATACCGGCGAAGCTCCCCGGCGGCGAGACCATGCAGGGACGGGACAGCGCTGAAGGGCGGTTCGCTGGCCGCGTCTCGGAGATCCTCATTTCCGCCGGCCTCCAGGAAGTCGTCACGGGAAGCATGTCGCCGCCGATGGAGGGCGAGCTGCAGGTCGCCATACGCAACCCGCTCAGCGACGATCTCAGCCGGCTGAGGAAATATCTAGCACTTGACCTTTTGAGCGTTATATCGTATAATAGCAGCCGTGGCATCCGAGATATCGGCGTGTTTGAGATCGGGCGAGTGTTCGAACCTCAAGACGACGATAGGATGCTTGTTGAGAAACTGAGCATAGCTGCGGCTGTCACAGGGAGCATGTGGGGCCGAACCTGGAACGTGGACAGGGCTTGCCTGGACGCGGATTTCTTCCTTTGCAAGGGCGTTGTCGAGAACCTGCTGGATAGATTAGGAATGCGCGAAGTCCTGTTCAGGCCGATCGAAACGGCATTGTTCCATCCTACGAAAGCAGCCGCCATCGAAGCTGGCGGAGTACAGCTCGGAAGAATGGGCGAGATCAGCGCGGAGCTGGCCCGTCAGTATGACATACCAGAACGGACGTGTGCATTTGAGATAGATCTCTATCAGTTGATGGATCGTTCGGGGGGCGCTGCCGCTTACGTACCCCTATCGAGATATCCGGCGGTGACAAGGGATCTCGCAGTGGTCGTCACGGATGACGTGCCCTATTGCAGAGTCGAAGAAGTGCTGGCCAAAGGAGCGGGCGAGCTTTTGGAAAGCCTGGCTCTCTTCGACCTATACAAGGGACCGCCGCTGGTTCCCGGCCAGAAGAGCCTGGCTTTCACAATTGTCTTCAGATCGCACGAGCGCACGCTGTGCGATGACGAGATAGACGACAGGCTCAATGAGATACGGGGCCTGCTGACAGCGGAATTGAAAGCGTCGTTCCGCGACACCTGACGTTGGGGGTATTCAAGTGGCGGAACCAGGACACGTATTGGCAGCAGACATCGACTCGGTGATCCGTTCGCTTACGAACATCCTCTCCGCGCGCGTGGTGACGGACAAGAGAGGCGTGATCGAGGAAATCCACGTACTTGCTGATTCGAGCAGAGCTCCCAAGCAGGTAGTGCGCGATGTCGAATCCGCTCTCATGGCTAGATTCGGAATCGAGCTTGACCATAAGAAGGTCAGCGTGGCGCAGACCCAGAACGGCAAGCAGCTCCGGTTCAACGAGTCCCGACTTAAGTTCTCGGACGTGTCAATATCGTTGAACGGAGCCAAGGCGGAGGCCACGGTACATCTGAGCAACAATAGCGAAGCGCACACCGGTACGGCCGTTGGTCACAGTTCCAGCCATAACCAGCTTCGCCTCGTCGCAACGGCCACCTTACGTGCCGTTGAGAACTGCCAGGGATCAGATGGATGCCTGGTGCTGGAGGACCTAAGCTCGGGTGTGGCTCTCTCGGGGCGGAGCATCGTAGTCGTCTTTGTCAGTATGATCACGCCGCGCGGCGAAGACTCCCTGACCGGGTCCTCAGTCGTGAAGCAGGACTTGTGGAAGGCTGTTGTAAACGCGACATTAGATGCCGTCAACAGACGGTTAGGCAGTATCCAGGAACAGTCAGGATAGGTTGCGCAGTCCGGTCACCCGACTGCAAAGCAGGATTCGATCGAGGTGGTGGTGAATACAGATCGTAGAGTCGCCGATCAGGCGTTATGATTGAGCGGCTGGCGATAGGCAACAAGAATTTGGGCCGACGGTGAGTGGCAGCAAGGTCGCTAGAAGCGGCAAAACCCGAGCGGAGCGGTGGAAGTGCCTACCCACAGCGAAAGTAGGCGCTATCCTCACGACGAAAGGGGTTGTCCTTAATGAAGACCTTGGTCAAAGTACTACTTGCCCTGTCGGCGCTGGTGCTCAGCTCCGGCGCCTTCATGAGAACGTGGCCGCCGCCCTAGGATCTAATCCTTAGGACGGCACTCCAACAGGGTAATACCTGAAGGACGAACGCTACCGCCGTCGGCCCAACTGAAGCAGAGCATCTTGAATTGCGTCAATATTCAAGGGCATCCAAACTATACAAGATCGGGATCTCTGTAGCGGGATTTGCCGTATTCGTTGCAGCGGCAGTCAACGCTGTCCCCAATATAACTGATCCCGGCAAACTGGTAGTCTTCTTCTTCATAATCCTCTTTGCTGACTTCCTTCCCATCGTTTTCCCGGGGACGATTTCCGAACTCACCGTGACCATGCCCGCGGTTGTGGCGCTTTTCATCAGCCACGGCCTTTCAGCGATGCTCCTTGTCGGTTATGTGAGCATATTCGCGGCGTGTGCAATGACGCACCGCAGAGACTACAGCCCGGCAGCTCTGCTGGACCTGGCCGGCTACAACACCTCGACCTACATTGTGCCGATCGCGGTTGCATCTATCACATACACGCTCGCCGGCGGACGGACCCTCGCAAGCGATCCGACCGTAACGCCCGCGGAAATGGCCGTCCCCATGCTGCTCTGGGTGTTTGTCTGCACCACGTGTAATGCGCTGATAGCCACGACCTTCATCTCGCTGTGCACCCGGGAATCCTGGCGAATGGTGGCCGCAAGGAGCCTGAGATGGTTCGTCCCGAACTACGTTGTCACAGCTCCCTCCGGAATACTATTCGCGTACCTGTACATAAGGTACGGTGTCTGGGGGGTCGCGCTTGTGATCGTCCCCTTCCTTGTCGGCAGGCAGGCCCTGAATCAGTACGCAGTCCATTTAGACGCCTATCGTGAGACTGTCACAACCCTGGGTGTGTACATGCAGCACTACCATCCCTACACGAAGGGCCATCTGGAGCGCGTGGCAAGCCTGGCCGACGAGATCGGAAAGCGGATAGGCCTTCCCGCGACCAGCCTGATGTTTATTCGAGATGCTGGGCTCCTCCACGATATCGGCAAAGTTGGCGTGAACGAAGAAATACTCGACAAGGTGGGACAGCTCAGCGAAGACGAATGGACGGTTATCAAGCAGCACCCCGCCAGGGGGGCTGAAATCCTATCACAGATGAAGTACCTGGAGCGCATAGTGCCATGGGTGCGCGGCCACCACGAGCGGCCGGACGGCCGGGGATATCCCGACGGCCTGCGCGACGGTGATATCCCGCTCGAGGCGGCGGTCATCGCTGTCGCTGACGCGTTCGATGCAATGACCGGCGGCCCGGATGAGCGGGAGAAGCGGGTCTACCGGGCTCCCCTGACGCTCGACCAGGCGCTGGCTCAACTGCGGTACGGCGTAGGCACGCAGTTCGACTCGCGGGTCGTCAAAGCATTTCTACGAGTCGCAGTGCAGGAGGAGGAAAGTGGCAGTTAGCCTCTGGTTGAGTCCCGCCTTACTTGGATCGGTGGCAGTTACGGTCGGCGCCATGGGCTACTCCTTCGTGTATCTGCCGGCACAAATGCGCAGAGCTTACCGGCAAAGCCTGCTGACGCTGGCAAGGGCTGTCGAGACCAAGGATGTGGGCTCTGAGGGCCACGGCGAACGGGTGGCTGACTACGTTCTCGCCGTGGCGAGGGAAATGCGCGTTCCCGGAAGACAGAGGCGCAGGATGGAGTACGCCGCCTTCCTGCAGGATATCGGCAACGTCCGCGTGCCGCATGCCATTCTTAACAAGGCGGAGGGCCTCACAGATGAGGAGTTCAGCATTGTTAAGGCCCATAGCGTGATGGGCGCCGACATGGTGGAGCGCGTGAAGTTCCTCCGTGATATATCGCCGATCATACGGCACCACCACGAACGCTGGGACGGGTCCGGATATCCCGACCAACTGAGCGGTGAGGGCATTCCCCTGGGGGCAAGGATACTTGCTGTATGTACGGCCTACGATTCTATGGTTCGCGCGAGGGCGTACCGTGCCCAGTTGGACGAGGAGACCGCCGTAAGAGAAATCCGCGCAGGCGCGGGGAACAAGTTCGACCCGGAAGTGGTAAACGCATTCCTGAAGATTCTCAAGCAGCGTCATCGAGCGTAGAGGTAGTACCCTTGATAATTGAAGCCTTCGTGCTCTCGGTGCTGATCGGCCTTATCAGAAGGGGCAGGCTGCATAACCTGGGCCGCGCGCCGCTGCGCCATGTCTACATGTTCGTCCCGCCGCTGGCGATACTTGCCGGTGTGGTGTTCCTCGGGCGTTCGGGTGACATGCCGCAGCCTTACCTGAGCGCGGCGAAGATCGTTCAGTATGCGGCTCTCCTGGCGGCACTGATGCTAAACCTTCACATGCGCGAAATGTGGCTCGCCGCGGCCGGGACATTCCTGAATCTCGTGGTGATTGCGGCGAATGGGGGATTCATGCCGATGAGCGCGAAGGCGCTCCGGATGGCCGGCCTCGCCGAAATGCTGGATCCAGAACGTACCTCGCAGCTCATCCGCCATGCTATAATGACGCCGGAGACGCGTCTGAAGCCGTTGGCCGACATAATACCGGTGCCGGGCTATCCGGTTGCGGCCCAGGTGGTTAGCATAGGCGATGTGCTGATATCTGTGGCCCTGTTTGTCTTCGTTCAGCGGTACATGCTCACCCCGGCGCTGGATCCAAAGGAGAACGCGAATAGTGAGTAGGAAGCTCGCAGTGCCGGCGGCCATCGCCGTTGTTGCTCTCGCTGCTGGTCTCCGCATTTGGGGAATCGGGTGGGGCCTCCCTACATCCCTCCACTACTTCTCCTATCATCCGGACGAGACCGTGACGCTGTTCGCCGCGCTGAAGGTCAACTTCTTCGAGGGCCAGCTTGACCCCGGCTTCTACAACTATGGGTCGCTGTACATCTACCTGGTCAACATCGCGGTGGTCCTGGGTGCTAGCTGCGGATTGATTAGCATTCCCTCGGGGGATATCTTCTCCGCACCCGGCGAGTTTGCGAAGATATACATGGCTGGCCGAGCCGTCGCAGTGCTCCTTGGGATCGCCACTGTGTACCTGGTCTATCTCTTGGGCAAGCGAGCATACGGCCGCGGAACGGGTCTGCTTGCCGCGCTGTTTATGGCCGTGATGCCCATACACGTGATGCACTCGAGATTCCTCGCGGTGGACGTGCCGGCCACTTTCTTCGTGGTGCTCGCCCTCGTCTTCGCTGTACGCATTCCTGAAGGTCACAGACTGCGGGATTACTTGCTGTCCGGGCTCTTTTCTGGACTCGCAGCCGGAACGAAGTACAATGCCGGACTGGTAATCCTCGCTCCGATAGTGGCTCATCTTGCAACCGGAAGAGCGAGGCCGGCTCTCCGAGTGCTGAGTCCCAGGCTGTTGGCAGTTCTGCTCACGGCGGTCGTCGGTTTTCTGATCGGAACGCCCGGCGCGCTTATCAATCGCGACAGGTTTGTGAATGACTTCTTGTTCGAAGTTGTGCATGCCAAGGTGGGGCACGGGCTGATATTCGTCGGAACGCCCTGCGGGTATGTCCATCACGTGACCTGCTCTCTGCTTGCGGGCATGGGTCTGCCGCTGCTGGCCCTTGCGTGCATCGGCTTGCTCTATGCCATCTATAGGCGAAGGCCCAGCGACCTGGCCCTGCTGGCGTTCGTCATCGCGTACTACGCAGTCATAGGCGCGGCTGAGGTCAAGTTCGCCAGATATACGATTCCGCTTCTGCCGGTCCTTGCGATCCTGGGAGCCAGGGTCTCCGTGGACCTGGTGGGCCGCTTGTGGGCAGGCGGATTGCTCGCTAGACTGGCAGGCTACCTGGCGGCGATCGTGCTGTCGCTGGCAATCGTCTGTACCGCTGCGTACTCGGTTGCCATTGATGCAGTGTTCGTCCGTCCGGACACGCGCGATCTGGCAGCCGCCTGGGTAAGGCGCAACGTGCCCCGGGGATCGTCCATCGGACTCCCTACCATCCCGTGGTTCTACACTCCACCGCTGGATCCGTACTTCGGGCTCCTCGAGCCGGCTGAACGGTACGAGCGCGTGAAGGAGTTCACGGACTACGTGCTGGTCGTCAGTGAGAGCGAGTGGAATGCTGGCTTTCTGCGCCGGGAGTCTCCGGATTACGTCATCCTGTCTGAGTTTGAGTACCGGGACCGCCTGCGCATCCGAGACGCGGCCGCCCGGGAGTACTTCGATGTCCTCCGCTCTGACTACCGCCTCGAACGCGAGTTCCGCAGCCCGCCGGCGCTCGAGAAGTGGGTTTTCCCCGCCTATGCTCTCCCGCATGACATGTCGTATGCCGGCCCGACGATTCTCATTTACCATCGAAAGGTGACGGATTGAGCCATGGACGAAGCTGTTCAGGCATTCCTGGATCATCTGGCAGTCGAGCGCGGGCTTTCGGGGAACACGATGGCGGCTTATGGCAGAGACCTCGCCCAGTTTGTCAAGCACGTGCGTGAGAAGGGCGCAGCTTCCCTTGAGGACCTGACCGAGCCGCTGCTGCTCGGTTTCCTTGACGGCCTTCGCGACGCCGGAATGTCGCCCAATAGCATCGGCAGGAAGCTGTCGGCGATCAGGACTTTCTGCAAGTTCGCCTGCCGCGAGGGGTATCTCAAAAAGGATTTCACCGCGAATGTCGAAGGCATGCGCGGAGTGAAGAAGCTGCCGGGTGTGCTCACCATAGAAGAGGTATCGAGGCTCTTAACCCAGCCGGACACCAGGGACGCGTCGGGCGCGCGGGATAGGGCGATGCTCGAAACGCTCTACGCGACCGGCGTTCGGGCCTCCGAGCTCGTAAATCTCCGCTTGTCGGACGTAAACGCCGGCGTCGGGTTCATTCGCTGCATGGGCAAGGGATCGAAGGAGCGCATCGTGCCGTTGGGGAAGGTGGCTATCGAGTACCTCGCGCGGTATCTCTCCAATTCGCGCCCGAAGTATGCGCGTTCGGGCAGCTCGGAGTACCTGTTCCTGACGAACCGTGGCAGGAAAATGTCCCGCGTAGGCTTCTGGAAGATCGTCAAGAAGTACGCGGCGCGCGCCGGGATTACGAAGGATGTCACTCCCCACACGCTCAGGCACTCCTTTGCTACTCACCTGCTTCAAGGAGGAGCGGACCTGCGCTCGATCCAGGAAATGCTCGGGCACGCCGACATCGCCACCACGCAGGTCTACACCCACGTCTCCCGCGAGAAGCTCAAAGAGGTCTACCGCCAGTCGCACCCGAGAGCGTGATTGGGAGTATGGGCGTGTGGGTGTATGGGCGTGTGGGAGTGTGGGAGGGCGAAGCTCCTGCTGAGCCGGGTGAATGCGCCGCGGCGAAACGTCCAGCCGCCAGCAGCTAGCCCCCAGCATCACTCCACACTTAACACTCAACACTGATCACTTTTCCCTCCCCGTATTTCTACCAGTTTTCAAGCGCCTTTTCAACCAGGCTATTGACTGCTACCCGACACGGAGTTATACTGTATGGAGCGCCCTGCGCCAATATGGAGTGCGGCACGCAAGTGCCGCTTTGGATAGATTTTGAGTACCGTGCGTAGCACTTTGGAGTGCGGTGTCTTGACACCGCTTTCGATCAAAAGCGGCGATTCTCGCCGCACTCCAAAGGAGGAACCATGCGCAAGCTGAGCGCAATCATCGCCATAGCGTGCATCCTCGCGATCTGCGCCTCCGCCCATGCCGGCGTCACCACCCGCGTGTCAGTATCGAGCAGTGGGGAGCAGGGGAACGACCATAGCTGGTGGAGCTCGGCACCCGCTATCAGTGCGGACGGCCGGTATGTGGCGTTTTCATCGTTGGCCTCGAATCTAGTCTCCGTGGACACGAACAGAACCTGGGACGTCTTCGTTCGGGACACAGTCCTTGGCACTGCGGAGCAGGTTTCGGTCTCGACCAACGGGGCGCAGGGGAATGATTACAGCGGCTATTACGGCCTCTCCATCAGCCCCGATGGCCGGTACGTAGCTTTCAATTCTAGGGCTTCAAACCTGGTTTCCGGAGACACAAACGGATACACTGACATCTTCGTCCGCGACAGGGTCCTTGGCACGACAGAGCGGGTGTCCCTCTCAGCCACCGGGGAGCAAGCAAATGGTGACAGCGGCGCGTGCTCCATCAGCGCGGACGGTCGGTACGTCGCATTCTCCTCGTCAGCCTCGAATCTGGTTCAAGGGGACGCGAACGGAACTCGGGACGTCTTTGTGCGGGACCGGCTCACTGGGCAGACGATGAGAGTGTCGGTGGCAAGCGACGGAGCGCAATCGAACCCTGGAGGGGATTCGAATTCTCCGTACTGCTGCCCTATTAGCGCGGACGGCCGGTATGTCGCGTTTGCTTCGCGCGCCTCCGACCTGGTACAGGGAGACGCGGATGGTTCGTGCGACGTGTTCGTACATGACCGGCAGACCGGGGACACGACCATTGTCTCCGCGGTGAACGACCCGGCGCAGGGGGCGTATGAGCACGGCTGGGCGGCTACCAACATCGCAATCAGCGGCGATGGCCGGTACGTGGCCTTTGAGTCTTGCATATGGTGGAATGGCGGCGCATGGACGGGGGGCTGCGTCTTCGTGCACGATCGCCAGACCGGGCAGACCACGAGCGTGTTCACGGGGGGCTGCTATGCGCCAGCTATGAGCGCGGACGGCCGGTACGTAGCGTTCTGGTCCTCCGCCGACCTTGTGCCGGGGGACACGAACGGATACCCCCACGCCTTCGTCCGGGACATGCTCACTGGGACGACAGAGCGCGTATCCCTCTCTACGAGCGGGGAACAAGGGAACTCCCACACGATGAGCGCTTCCGTCAGCGCTGACGGCCGATTCGTGGCATTTGCGTCCTGGGCGAGCAACCTGGTTCCTGGTAACACGAACGGGTACTGTCAGATATTCGTCCGGGACAGGTGGGGGACAGGGACGCCGCCGCCGGAAGGGTCCGGGCCGGGGTGGGAGCCACCGCCAAGTACAACCTTCAGTGTCCGCAATCCCTACGCGGGGTACACGCCTGCGAGAAAACTCAAGGGACAGCTTCATTCGCATTACTACCAGGACGGCAACGGCTGGGGATCCATTACGCCGAAGCAGTTGATCGAGGACTATGCTGACCAACTCGGCTACGATTTCGTTTGCGTAACCGAACACTATCATTGCACGACCGATCCACTGGTGTCTTCCCCGACCTACATTCGCTATTGTGAGGAGGTAACAAAGGACTTTGCGCATGTGCTTGCCTTGGGCATAAACCATACCGGATGTCCGAACAAGTCGTCGGGGCCCGGGGGTGACGAAAGTAGATATCGCCCATGGGACTCGGAGGCCGATTCGAATGGGCTGTGTGAGGTCGAGCAGTTCGCCAGCAGCAATCTCCAGCAGGTGGTGAGCAAGATCGGAGAATGGGGCGGAGCGGCTATTCTGGCGCACCCCAATGGACCGGCCGCCCCAGAACCTGACAAGCTTCTCGGTGCAAATGGCCTGTCAGCCATTTCGATATACACCGCAGCAAACAACTGGCCTGTTCTGGGCGGGGTTGCCTACACGCCTTTCGCGGCTGGGAAGTGGGACTGGCTGCTGGGGCTAGGCAAGGAGACTGACACTCCAAACGGCCCCATGAGGATCTTTTGCGCAACTGAGGATGACTTCACGCCTCGCATATGCTACGGGGCGTTTGGACGCACCTGGATAGTCGCCGATGTTACGAGTGCAAACCCGACACAGGGGGATATACTAGACGCCGCCAAACGCGGACGTTATTGGGCATACTGGTCCAAGTCCCGCCACTACGGAACAGGGCCTCTACTTAGCCTGTCGGTCTCGCAGGAGGGCACTCTGCCGGTAATCAACGTCACCTGCGATACGAATCTCGACGAAATCCAGTTCTATGGTGCGACAAATCCCCCATCGGAGGGCCCACTCCCGGGGGGCCCATGGTCTGGGACCTCAGCGTCCTACACATGTAACGGGACAGAGAAGTATGTTCGAGTGGAGGCCAGGAAGGACGATATCCATATCTATTCGCAGGCGATAAGCATAGACTGGGACACCGGGCAAGTCGGCAGTGGGATGGCAGTCACCGGTAAGATAAGCCACAGTGCGCTCGCAGCCACGCCTTCAGACATTGTATACATGTGCGCTCTTCCTGACCTGCTTCCGGCAAAAATGCCCCCGCTTGGCTATATTGGACGTGCTTACTCCGTCTCTACAACGAGCGGAAACTACCCGCCGGGTGCGACTTTCACTCTGAGCTATGAAGGGATTGACGTGACGCCTTACGGCGCGTCGAACCTGGCGATCTACCGCTGGGACTCCGCCTCGTTGAGCTGGGCGAAGCTGGACAGCACGGTTGACATAGGAAACGCCCTTGTGACCGCGCCGCTTACCGAGGCGGGGCTTTACACGATCAGCGCGGAGGTGATCGGCGATGCCGCCGCGCCCACCGCCAGCATCCACAGCCCATCGCCCGGAGCGACGTTAACCGGCCCGGACGTGATCGGCGTTCAGGCGAGCGACAACGTCGGCGTGCTCCGCGTCAGCTTCTACCTGAACGACCAGTGCATCGGCGTGGATTCGACCGGCTTCGACGGCTACACCTGCGAGTTCGACTTCGGCCGCAAGTCCGCCGGGCCTTATACCCTCAAGGTCGCTGTGGAGGACGTATCGGGCAACACGGGCGAGGCGGAGGTTGACATCACCATCGCATCGTCGGGCGTGACGCCAGTAGTAGCGATCACTTCGCCGACAAACGGCGCGTCGCTGGAAGGCACGGTCTCCGTCACCGGCACGTGCGGCGATGATTCCCTCGTCACCGGAGTGTTCGTCCTCGCGGACGGAATCCCGGTCGGCGAGGCGCAGATCACAGGCGGCGCATGGACGTTCAGCCTAGACACCAGCCTGCTTGCGAACGGCCCTCACACGCTTTCGGCGATGGTGATGGACGAGAACCAGAACACATCCGAGCAGGGGATCGGCGTGACTGTCTCCGGCGTGACTCTGGACAACCTGGCGGAGGTGAAGTCGCTTGCGGACGGCGAGCGGGCCCGGCTGAGTGGACGCGTAGTGACCTTCGGCGCTCCCGGCCATGAAGGCGCATTCTACATCGAGGAGCTGGACAGGTTCTCAGGCATCCGCGTGGAGGGCAGCCTGCTTCCGGCGGAGGGGGATATGGTCAGCGCCTCCGGCGTGATGAGCACGGTCGGCGGCGAGCGCGCCCTTGTAGGCGCGGATGTGCTCACGCTCTCCTCCAGCAACCCGCTTCCGCCTCCGCTTGGAATGATAAACAGGAACCTTGGCGGCGGCTCGTTCGGTCTTTATGTTCCCGGCATCACCGGTGGTTTCGGCCTGAACAACATCGGCCTGCTCGTCACTACCTGGGGTCGGGTGACGCAGATCGGCGACGGCTGCCTCTACATTGACGATGGCTCGAACCTGCTGGACGGCACGCTCACCGGCGGGGAGGAGAACATCGGCGTCCGGGTGATATGCGATCCGGCTGGCTATGAGAGCGGCGATTATCTGGTCGTGACGGGCATAAGCTCATGCTTCGAGACGCCGTCCGGCCAGATCGCCCGCCGCATTCTTACGCGCAAGCCGGAGGACGTGCGGAAGCCGGGGGAGTAGGCCACGGGGAGAGGGGGAGTATGGGAGTGTGGGAGTATGGGAGAAAGGGAGAACATCGAACGTCCAGCCGCCAGCCGTCAGCAGCTAGCCGCTAGCTGTCGAGTTTCATGACATTATGAACGGTGAGTTGAGAAAGAGGAGGTGCATGCGGTAGTCTCTTTGGTGACCAAACCAAAGAAAGAGGACTACACGCATGCAGATCCATTCTAACGCAACCACCAGTATCAGGCA
>DATKXU010000005.1:0-4092 GCA_035528905.1 Armatimonadota bacterium | reverse complement strand
GGCTTGGCGCCGGGGTTCCATATACACTTCTTGCGATACCGGGTCGTCCTGGCGTAGGGGCATGGTAGGGGCAGGTCTGAGACCTGCCCCTACGTGGGAACCGGACTTCGTGCCCGGTGCAAGGGTCTCTTGCAACAACCTGAGCCCTCAATGCGTCTAATGGTTGGGCAGGAAGGCTGGAGGGGAAGAGCGAAGGGAGCGCCGACCACGTCGCTGAACCTGACGCCAAATCGCTGACATGCTTCGCCGTTAGTTAGATGTCACGTCAGGTGACCGCTTCCCACAGCTTCGAAAGGCATTCGAGATGAAAAGACGGCTGAACCTTCGGCCAATCATGACTGCGGCGATCCTGGCTTTGATGCTGGTGTACCAGGGCACGTTTGCAGGCGAGGAGACAGCAAACCCCTCATCAAAGGCAGTTGATATTGCCGGCATCAATCGCTCCTCTAGGTCCGAGTATCTAGCTTATCTGAAGAACCATGCCGAGTCTCCGGCCGATTACGTCATAAGCAAATTCAAAGCTCATGATGCCGTGCTTCTCGGAGAAATGCACGAGATCCGGGAGAACTGCGAGTTTGTATCGCAACTCATTGAGCCGCTGTACAACAAGGCCGGTGTCAGGGTCATTGCCACTGAATTCGTCAGGAGCCGGAACACCGCGCGGGCAAATCAGCTAGTCACCGCCAGGGAATACGATGAAGATGCCGCGCTGCGCATCTTCCGGGACTACGGCCAGCCGTGGGGGTTCAGGGAATATATAGACATACTTAGAGCAGTTTGGAGTTTCAATCGCCGCTTGCCTCCAGAAGCAGAGAAATTCCATGTGCTGGGCTTGGACAGCAACTGGAATGAGTGTGATGTCCTGTTCAAGCTGAAGGACGACGCGGCTCGCCTGCGGGAATACCAGCGGCGCGAGAGGCATATGATACGCGTTTTCGACAAGGAAGTGTTGACAAAGCGGCGTAAAGCCCTCGTGTACCTTGGGTATGGACACACGTTTCCTGAGGAGAAATTCGGCGCGGTGCTTCGCAAGAAATACGGCGACCGGATTTTCTGGGTCTGTTTGCACCATCAGCAAGACGGACGGTTGGTCGGTTTCCTGGAAGGCCTGTTCGCAGAGAATGGAAACAAACCCATCGGTTTTGATGTAGTGGACTCACCGTTCGCAAGCCTTCGAGACAACACGAGCCCTTATTTCAGCAGTAGAAAGGACCTGGCTTTCTCGCAGTTGGCCCACGGCTACGTATTCCTCAAGCCCACTGCCAAGCTGAATCGCACAACGTGGGTTGATGGCTTCGTTGATAAGACGAACTTCGAGAGCATTCGACAGATCGCTGTGAAGCGACAGTGGATCAACGAGAATGAGTGCGCCGGTCCGGCGGAGCTGGATAGCCGGATGAAACAGGTTTTTGGCAGCAAATGATCGCCGTGACGCGGATGCGGACACCTCGCGCTGCTGAGCTCATGCGTTCTGCAAAGGAGAAAGCGATGACCAAGCCGACACATGCCCCGCCGATCACGACTCAACAGCACAAGGAGTGGTACCACGGCAGCCCGCTTCGGATCGACACCTTGTGTGCAGGGTCAACCGTCACCCCGGTTCCCGATCTGGCCCGAGCTTTCTCCCACAAGCCGACCCGGCTGGATATCACTATCAGGGAGAAAGACGGGGAGCGGATCGTGACGATACGGCACAACGGCCGGCAGAGCGGGTTCCTGTACAGGGTCCAAGTGGGCGACCCGGCCCAGGATCTCCGCCCTCACCCAACGTCAACCTGCGCCCCGGGCGAGGAGGTGCTGGCAACAAGAGACCTGCCCCTGGAATTCATTAGCGAGGTACCCCTTGTGGGTGAATATGAGTCAAGACAGCCAAGGAAGCAGAAGGGAGGACAGAGAGGATATGAAACAGTATGAGTACAGGACTCACTACTTGGCGCTGAAGCCCGGGAAGCCGAATGAGGAGCAACTGATTGATACGCTGAATGCCTTCGGAAAGGAAGGATGGCGGCTCAACCGGCTATACGCAGAGATAAGTCTACGATCCCTGGCATCGCTCAAGGGAGGCGTGGGTATGTTGCTGGAAAGAGAAGCGTAGGGGCAGGAAGTGGGGGCAGGTCTGAGACCTGCCCCTACAAATGGACCGCGTGATTGCAGACATGCACTTTGCCCTGCCGATAATCCTGCGCCATGTGCCGGAGGAAGCCGTGAAGGAATGGCGCTCGCCGTCAGTCCCGCCCGGGGTGCCTAGACCACGCCGCCGCTAGGCCGGCCTCACTCCTATCCCCCAATAGCGAAAGCCATCCCGAAGACTTCTCGGGATGGCTTTCTCGAAGGAGGTAAGTAAGGGACACGCCTGTTACAATTATCGTGCCGCCTGTAAAACATGCTTACCGGTAGGATTACCGGGTTTTCGCCCGGAAACCCCAAGAATGCTAGGAAAATCAAGGGAATTCTAGGGATCCGGCGGCAGCCCCTCCTGGACACGCCGCAGGATGTCCCAGTACGCGCCGCGGTAGCCCTGCCTGATCGCCTGCACCAGCACGCTGTTGTCGTTGTAGTTGTAGTTTTGGCCTATCTGATCCATGGATGCGTGAAGGAACCGCGGATCGCCCTCGATCAGACCTGAGATGCGGTCAACTACTTCGATGCCTACCTTGGGCGAAATGTAGTAGACGGGGAAGAGAAAGCTTTCATTGTCCTTCGTCCGCCCTTGGAGGCACGGGTTCGATGGCGCGATCCCCTCGCGGCGCACCATCCTGCCGAGCGCGGTGCCATCGTAGATGCGCACGGCCACCGAAACCCCCACGCGGTTCGGCTCGATCTGCTTCATCAGCTCGATCGTCCGCGTCACCGATTCGGGCGTTTCGCCCGGGCCGCCGATCAGCAGGTCGTACATGAAAACGATCCCGCGCCGGCGGCATATCTCCGCGGTCCGCCGGAGATCCTCGGCGCCGAAGTCGCGCCCAAGCGATCGCAGAACTCGATCGTCGCCGCTGTCCGCTCCGAAATCTATGCCGAGGCAGCCGGCCTGCTTCATCAGAGCCGCTAATTCATTGGTGAACGGGCCTGGGCTCGCATACGTGTACCAGGTGAACTTGCCCGCGAGGCCGGAGCCGATCATCTCGCGGCAGACGGCCTCCGCGTGGCTCAGCGGGATATTGAACTCGCTGTCGCAGAGGTGGAAGCAGTCTATCCCCTGGTCAAGCAGCGCCCGAATCTCACCGACGACCTGCGAGGGAGACCTGAGGCGGCAGGTCGTCCCTTTGCCGACGGGATCGGCGCAGTAGATGCACTTCCGGTCGCAGCCGCGCTTCGTCTCGATGCCCGCCTGACCTCCTTCGGCGAAATAGCGGCGGTTGTCCAGCCATGCCCTGGTCCGCGCAGGCAGGTCGCCTACGTCTACCCAGGCAGGAGGATTGCTCGCCAGACCTGCGGGAGTGCGGTATGTCAGTCCCGGCACGCTCGATGGATCCTCTCCGCGCTCCAGCCGGGCGGCAAGCAGCGGGAAAGCGACTTCGCCATCGCCCGCAATGGCATAGTCCGCGCCGGTAAGCTTCAAAACCGCCTTCGGTGCGACGGAAAGCCCCGATCCTCCGAGCACGATGGGCGCGTCGGTCGCAGACCGTATCCGGTCAACGACCTCCTTGAAGAACGGGATGAAGAAGTCCTGGCTGGCGAAGTAGCAGTCGTCCGTGTTTCGGATCGTCAGGCCGACGACATCCGGCTGATGCGCCTTGAAGTAGGAGTCAACATCCGCCTGCCAGTCGGCTGAGAAGCAGAAATCCAATATGCCGACCTCATGGCCGCTCGCCGCCAGAGACTCGGCGAGATAGTCGAGGCCGATTGGCGCGACCGCCGGCTTCATGCGGTTTGGGTTTACTAGTGCAACCCTGGCCATGCTCTATCCAACATCCAAGATCGTTCGACGCCCCACCGTACTTTTGGCTCCAAGAGATGCGAATTCCTGCCGTCGGCGCAGGCCGAGGTGCTCTGTGAGGAGGGAGAAATGCCCCGGATGCCGCAAGTGTATACTGCGTGTACTCCTGAACGTTTGCGAGGTGTCCAGGTGAGAATGCGGCTCCGGTATCTGAT
>DATKXU010000004.1:0-3682 GCA_035528905.1 Armatimonadota bacterium | reverse complement strand
ATGAGGATTCAGGTACTAGGCCCAGGCTGCCCGAGGTGTAAGATGCTCACTGCGAGTGTCGAGCAGGCCATCCAAGATTTGGAGCTGGATGATGCAACCATCGAAAAGGTGACCAGCATCGCCGATATCGCCGGATTCGGCGTGATGATGACCCCGGCGCTCGTCGTTGACGGCCAGGTCAAATCCGCCGGCAAAGTGCTCAGCCCGGCCGAGGCTGCCAAGATATTGAAGCCTTAGCGGCGAGCAGACCCGAAAGGATGGGTTAGTTGCATGAGCAAAGGGTGGAAAATCGCCATAGTCATCGCACTGGCGGTCGCAGTTGCCGGGGCGCTGAGCCTGAAGGCGCTGAAAGGCAGAGAAGCGGGCCGCGCCGCAGACGGCAGACGCGCAGCGACATCCGGCATCGCTCGCGACACGGGCCGTTCAGCTCAACCCAAGAACGCACAGCCGCCGAGCGAAGCCAGCAAGGAGATCACGAAGCCAGCCAGCGCGCCGGAGCCTGCCCGGAAGACCGCCGGGTCGGTGAAGCCAACCGCGGCTCCACAGCCAACGCAAGCCGCGAAGCCGAAATCGCTTCCGAAACTCCTAGACCTTGGCGCTACGAAGTGCATCCCCTGCAAGATGATGGCTCCGATCCTGGAGGAACTCGCCAAAGAGTACGAGGGAAGGCTCGTAGTAGAGTTCATTGACGTGTGGGAAAGTCCCGACCGCGGCAAGGAGTACGGAGTTAAGTACATCCCGACCCAGATATTCTACGACGAGAATGGCGAGGAGTTCTTCCGGCACGTGGGCTTCTATCCCAAGGAGGACATCCTGGCTCAGTTCGAGGAGCACGGCATCCGCCTGGCTGACTAGGATTGCGTTGGCTGCTACAGAAGACTGGAGAAACACTTGCTATCTTCATTGCAGAGATCAGCGCTGATAGCGCTGCTGCTCATAGCGTTGATAGGCATTGGCTGGCTTTCTGGGAGAAATAGCGCTCCATCTGGTTCGTGCGGATGTAGAAGCCTGCTTGATGAGCCTGCAAGCCCTGTCCAGCAGACCGCGAAGGACGAGATGTCGCACGACCAGGACGTTGGCAAGGACGTAAAGACCAATGAGTCCGAGACGGCGCCCGCCGGAGTACCTCGCCTCGTTGACGTCGGGGCGACAACTTGCGTTCCGTGCAAGATGATGGCCCCGATACTGGAGGAAATTGCGAGAGAGTATCAAGGGAAGCTGATTGTGGAGTTCGTAGACATTTCCAAGAACCGCAGTGCAGTACAACGATACAGGGTTCGGGCTATTCCCACCCAGGTGTTATATGACGAGAACGGCCGGGAGTTCTTCCGCCACATGGGGTTTTACTCGAAGCGGGATATACTGGCGAAGTTTGAGGATCGGGGAATCGAGCTCGGAAAAGGGGGCAGCGAATGACTAACCGGAGTTTCAGGACATATTCTCTTGCGTCTCTTCTGGTCTTCTGCTGGAGCTTGAACGCAATAGCCGCGCCGACAGCAGGCCCTCAGCACGTGAAGGATACGTATCCAGGACTCGCGTCCGGTGCGCTGGCATCAGCGAAGTTGGCAGTGTTGCCTGCCGGAGTCCTGCTCCGATCAGGTACTGTGAAGATAACCCGGAAGGAGCTGGATGCGGAGATCGCGAAGTACCCCAAGCCGATCAGAGACCAGTTGAAAAACAATGCGTTCTTCGTGTTGGAGCAGCTTGCGACTAACGACCTTCTGACCGTAGAAGCCAGGTCGTGGGCCAAGCAGAACAACAGAAAACCCGAGGACGACAGGAACGAACTAATCAAAGCATACTTCGATGCTTTGAACGCCAACGTCGTGGTTACCGATCAGGAACTGAAGAGCTTCTATGAAGACAACAAGGACATGATGGGCGCAACGACGTTCGATCAGGTCAGGGATCAACTGAAGGCCTACCTTCTGGATGAGAAACGTCAGGAAGCAGTGGACGCGCGCATCAAGGGCATGGGCGAACGGTTGCCGATAGAGATTAGCAAGGCCTGGGTTGCCAGGCAATACATTCTCGCAATGAACAACCCGGTGGACAAGGCGCGGAAGTCGGGCAAGCCGACTCTCGTGGATTTCGGCGCCAGCGGCTGTCGTCCCTGTGACATGATGACTCCGATTCTAGACTCGCTCAGGAAGGAGTACGCCGGTAAGGTGAATGTCATGTTCATACATGTGGGTAAGGAACAGGTACTGGCCGCGCGTTACGGCATCCAGTCCATACCCGTCCAGGTGTTCTTTGACAAGCAGGGGAAGGAAGTGTTCAGGCATGTCGGCTTCTTCCCGAAGGACCAAGTAGTGGCAAAGCTTAGGGAGCTAGGGATTCAATAGCCGTGGAACAGCTTTTCACCAGTCTTACACATGCTGTTGAGGGCACGGCTGCCATCGCGCTTGGGGCCGCATTTGTATGGGGCATACTCAGCATAATCCTGAGTCCATGTCATCTATCGAGCATCCCGCTCGTCGTAGGATTCATCGGCCAGCAGGGGAAGATGACTCCGAGGCGCGCCTTCGGCATATCCTCCCTATTCGCGGTCGGGATTCTGATTACCATAGGACTGGTAGGGCTCGTCACGGCTTCCGCCGGGCGCATGATGGGGGATATCGGGCCGTATGGGAATTACATCGTCGCGGCTGTCTTCTTCGTCGTGGGCCTGTATCTTCTGGACGTCATCCCGATGCCATGGTCAGGCCCTAATATCGGGATGAAACGGAAGGGCCTCCTTGCGGCGTTCATCCTCGGCCTGGTGTTCGGGATCGCCATCGGGCCCTGCACCTTTGCCTACATGGCGCCGATGCTCGCGGTGACGTTCAGGCTCGCTGCGACCAGCCTGGCCTACGGGGTGCTGCTTCTGCTTACGTATGGGGTCGGCCACTGCTCGGTGATCGTGCTCGCAGGAACATCTACGGAGCTTGTAGAGCGCTATCTGAACTGGAACGAGGAATCGAAGGGCGTCTCGGTTCTGAAGAAGGTCTGCGGCGTCCTCGTTCTGCTCGGCGGCGTGTATATGATCTACACAGCGCCCTGACGGGGCGTCTGCTCAGTACGCGTCCAGTCCGCGGAGGAAACCAGGAGCAGCTTCTTCGCCTTCACCAGCACATAGTATGTCCCGCAGCCTCGCGCCGGTAAGCTTGCCATGAGTGTATCGAATGGCCTGCCATCCGAAGCTCTGAGCCTTCGGCGAAGAGCGAAGGATGGTAGAGGAATTGTTCCCTCCGCAACAATCGTCAGGGAGATTCTCTGAAGTCCAAAGGCCTGGTTTTTTTGCAAACACAGCTTCCCGAGAAGATTGAATACATGGATTGCAGCCTCACAATCCAGCTTTCATCTTAAAGCATTTCGCGAATAGCCCTATTAGATCCTCTGAGGTTTCCAGAGGAATCTTCTCTTCCGCTTCTTTAAGAAGGTAGCTGTTTGCGAGTTCGATGCTCACTTCATAGCATGATGCTGCTATATCCTTGATAGGAGCACACAAAGAAAGAAACAGATCAAGGAAGCCAATCAGCTCTCTCTGCCCCCAATCAGTGTTTATATCATATCGCTGCGTGGTTGTGATGCCGTGCACTAACTCGTTGCGCATCTTGAGAAACAAATCCATTGCCATCTTGATTTCAGGTTCAACTTCGAAAGACTCTTGAATAGCCGCGAATAGGGCTCCTAGTGTCTT
>DATKXU010000003.1:0-2013 GCA_035528905.1 Armatimonadota bacterium | reverse complement strand
ATATCAGGATCGCCTTTGAGCTGTATGCGTCCCTGGTGGTCAGCTATCCGGGCTGGTACATAGATGACGTGACCATTACGGGCGTGCCTGCGTCGATCCCGATCAGCCCACCGGTTACAGGCAGCTTCGCCGAAGGCGCGTGGGAAGGCAATGTGATCGTCAGTCAAGAGGCGAGCACGATGTACCTGAATGCTGACGACAACAATGGCCACGTCGGCACGAGCAATGCGTTCGCCGTGGTGGCAGCGACCACCAAGACATTGACCGTGCAGTCCATCCCCATCACCGGCGTCAGCATCACGGGTGACCACCCTGGCGCCACGAACTACACAGCCGTCTGCGATGATGGGGAGAACGTCACACTGACGGCCTCATCAACCCCCTGTGCGAACGGCGTGAAGTACTACTTCGAGTGCTGGATAGTGGACAATCAGCTCAAGCCCATCGGACAGGTGGCGCTGCAGTTGCCGATAGCGGCCGATCACGTCGTGACCGCTCTCTACACGCCTAGGCTGCCCGGCGACACCAATGGCGATTGCCGGGTGAACATCCTCGATCTCATCCAGGTGCGTGGGAAGCTCAACACGCAGTGCACGCAGTGTTCGCCATAGCGCAGCGCCATCTCCGCTGACCATCATGCAGGATGCCGGGCCCCGCGGCCCGGCATCCTGATAACATCTTCATCGCTCATCATCTCATCATCTCATCATCCCTTCATCTCGTCATCTGCTCCCTCTTCATTCCTCACCCTGCAAGATGGCGGCCAGCTTTTCGAGCGCCTGGTTTTCGATCTGGCGGACGCGCTCGCGGGTGATCTTGAGCTTGGCGGCGATGTCTTCCAGCGTAAACGGTTTCTCGAAGTCGATACCGTAGCGCATGCGGAGCACTTCGGCATCGCGGGGATCGATTGAGTCGAGGATCTGCTTGAGCCGGTCGCGCTCCTGCCGGTTCAGCATCGAGTCTTCCGGCCTGCTGATGTGGTCGTCGCGGATGGTTTCGTTCAGCGAGCACATCAGGTCCAGGCTCAGCGGCTGATTCGTCACGCGGTAGGCGGAGATGGCCTTGCGGAGCTGGTAGGTCTCGCTGTCGGTGTCGCGAGCGATCTCGTCGACCGTAGGCTGGCGGCCAAGGCGCGCGGCGAGCTCCATTTCGGAGTTCTTGAACCTGATGATCCGCTCGACCATGTAGGATGGGGTGCGGACGATCTTGGAGTTGGTGATCGCGCGGCGGACGGCCTGGCGGACCCACCAAGTGGCGTAGGTGCTGAAGCGGATATCCCGCTTCGGATTGAACCGCGCGGCGGCTTTCATCAGGCCGAGGTTGCCTTCCTCGATGAGGTCCATGAAGGAGAGGCCGCGGTCGGAGTAGTTCTTCGCGATGCTCACGACCAGGCGCAAGTTGGCTATGACCAGCTTGTTGCGTGCTTCCTGGCCTCCTTTTGCCAGCTTCCTGCCGAGCTCTTTCTCCTCCTCGGCTGTGAGCAGGGGCACGCGGCTGATGTCTTTCAGGTATGCTTCAAGGGTGAGCTCTCTGGCGATGGGCTGTACCTCCGGAATGTGCCGATGTCAGCGTGGAAGCCCCTATCCCTTGCGTTATGCGCATCCGTCCAGTAGACGAGCTTTGCCTCTATCTCTTCGGCTCATTATATCGGTGCCGGAACCATGAATCAAGCGGCTTTTCCGAATATCCTCTTGCCCGGATACCGTCGCGCATGGCGGTGGCCGGGACCGTGCCAAGGAATTTGGGACTATACATTGATTTTCGGCGCCTTCCGCCGGGAATTCAGAGCGGGGTGATCGGGTTGAAGCAGATTGTGCGCGAGCGCTTGCCCATGTCCACTTCGTCCACTGGGTCCACTTGGTCCACTGAACGGTGTGTACGGGTTTCACAGCATGCCGATCCTCTGTTAAACATGGTGAAACTCACGCCGTTTCGTGGTAAAATATCGTAAGATTCTTACATTTCCTTTACCAATCGCCGGATTTTGAACATTTGTCGGCACATCGGAATCTG
>DATKXU010000002.1:0-92686 GCA_035528905.1 Armatimonadota bacterium | reverse complement strand
CGGCTCCGCATACGACGCCGGTATCCAGACTGGATGAGGCAGGAGCGGCCAGGAAGCTGGAGTTGCGATGGCGCGGCACTGGAGACTAATCTTGGACGGCAACCGGGGCGCTGCTTTCAATATGGCGGCTGACGAGGCGATTCTTCGTGCGTGCGCAGATGGTGTCGTGTCACCAACGCTTCGCCTATATAGCTGGCAGAGGCCGGCGATATCCGTCGGGCACTTCCAGAGCATCGAGCGCTCGCGCATTGATATCCAATACTGCCACGATGCCGGGATCGAGTTAGTACGGCGGCCGACGGGCGGCCGCGCCGTGCTCCATGGGCACGACCTTACATTCAGCGTCGCACTCCACGAGTGCCGCATCCCAAATGGCTTCAGGAAGGTACTGCCAAGCCATATGTGGCTAATGGGTGGAATAGCCGCCGGTTTGAGGTTGCTGGGCATCCAGGCAGAGATCGGACCGGCGAGCGAGAGCGGCTCTCCGTCGGTAGACAACGGCGATTGCTTCGCCCGTGTCGCTCAATGCGATCTGCGACTAGGAAGCGAAAAGTTAGCGGGAGCAGCCCAGGTCAGGAAGTGGGGAGCGCTTCTGGAACAAGGTTCCATGCCGTGTGCACCTTCGCAGGTTGACTATGGCCGAGTATTCGCTGAGGGAGGATCGAGCCTGCAGACATGGCGATCTCCAGTGCTTGAAGTGCCGCGGGAGACGCTCGAAGCAGCAGTAGTCAGAGGATGCGAGCAATCCCTGGGCGTGACCCTCGAGCCTGGAGTACTCAGTGCGAGGGAGCTTGAAATGGCGCTGGAACTGGAGAAGAACAAGTATGCGTCAGGCGAGTGGACGTACCGACGGGGCGCACCGTGCATTGACAAGCGTATCTAGGGCTGTTATACTGATTGCGCAAGTCTGAGAGGAGGACGGTTAATGCCGAAGAAGATCCTCGCAGTTGACGATGAGAAGCATATAGTCAGGCTGGTTCAGGTAAACCTTGAGCGCCAAGGCTACGAGGTCGTCACGGCCTTCGATGGCAAGGAAGCTCTTCAGAAGGTTGAGGAAGAGCGCCCGGACCTGGTAGTGCTGGACGTCATGATGCCATATATGGATGGCTTCGAGGTGCTGCAGAACCTGAGGCGAAATCCAAGCACGCGCGATATCCCTGTGATCATGCTGACAGCAAAGGCGCAGGACGCCGATGTTTTTCGCGGTTGGCAGTCAGGCGTGGACTGTTATCTGACGAAGCCTTTTAACCCCATGGAGCTCATTGCTTTCGTGAAGCGTATTTTCAAGTCAATTGAGGATGCTGGGCCAGAGGGCAGCGGCAAGGTATATGACGTGTCTACATAGGCAGGTACTATCAGCCTGTTGCAGTTGGTCGTACCGGAGGCTCCTTACGTGGAAGAAGATCGGAACAACTGGCCTGTAATCATGGGAATCACGGCGGGCGTCGTGGGCGGCATAGTCGCGGCTCTGTTTCTATACTCAGTCACAAGCAGCTGCCACCGCGGGCAAGAAGAACTCCTGGATGCCCAAGACATAATCGCCAGATGCCATGAGAATATCAGGCAAATCGAGGATGCTCTCGACGCATTGAAGCGTCCAACAGCCGCATAACAGAAGCTTGTCGCATAGGAGCACAGCGCCGGTAGTCCGCAATTACCCTCAGTCGAGCAAGCCCTAGCCAGGGAAGGTCCACGGTGACCTTCCCTTCGCTTTTCTTGACGTTTGAACCACGCAGGCACGGCGGCTGGGCCTACGGGCGGATGCCGCTCTCGAATCAGGAGGAAGCGGCGTCCGATAATATATCTTATGTTAACTCCTACCTCCTGTTTTTAGCACCTCCCCCGCCGGTCGTCTCCCCTGCCCCTGTTGGTGCCCAGTTTCCAGTCAGTGTAGGGGGCCGTGTGGATGTTTGCGGTTGGCGCCGGAGCGTGCTCTGGGACGTCGGGAGTGGTATGGTGGTGGGGGAGGACGGTATTGCGAGTGTTCCCCTACTCTGTCTGCGACGACGGTGCCGGTGGCGCTGGCACAAGCATTCAAACCTCTTCGTCCACAGATGCCTGCTCGAGAACGGACTCAGCCATGTAGATTGGCACCTTCGCGCGGAGAGCCAGGGCGATTGCGTCACTCGGTCTGGAGTCAATGTCCATCGTATTGCCGTTCATTGACACAGTGATCTTTGCGTAGTACGTGTCCCGCCAGAGGTCATCAATCAGCACCCGCTCTACCTTGCCGCCCAGCCGGTCCAGAACGTTCTTCAGCAGATCATGTGTCATCGGTCTGTCGGACGCGACGCTCTCCAGGGCGACAGAGATCGCGTAAGCTTCAAAGCGCCCGACCCAGATCAGCACCTGCCGGTTCTGTTTGTCCCTTAGCAGCACGAATGCGGGCGGAGAGTAACCCGACGGCATCCCCTGTTCCTGATGCTCGTACACGCCAACGACCTCGACTTCCTTCTCATCCAGACGTCTCGGCTGTCGGTTCTCGATTTCGGAAGTCAGAAGGTCATCTATTCCCTCAAGGCCCGAGTCTTCCGACTGACCCTCTGGGGGCTGCTCTTCAGACGATCCCTCGAACTCCTCGTCGCCTTCTTTCACGGCAGTGCCCTCCCCGGCGCTTCGCGGCCCCCGTCAATGCTTCGGTTACCCGAAACGCAGGAATCCTAATCCAGCCCTGTGCTCTTAATAGTCTTATCTACTATCTTTAGGAATTCAGCGTTCGATCGTGTGTGCTGCAGGCGATCAATGAGCAGTTCAGTGGCCTCTACCGTATCCAGGGCGGCGAGCAGGCGATGAAGCTGCCACACCTTGTTCAGCGTATCCTCGTCGTACAGCAGTTCGTCGTGCCGCGTGCCGGATCGCTTGATGTCAACGGCGGGATACAACCGACGCTCGGCGACGCCTCTGTCCAGTACTAGTTCGGTATTACCCGTCGCCTTGAACTCTTCAAATATCGCATCATCCATGCGGCTTCCTGTCTCAACAAGGGCGGTCGCCAGCACCGTTAAGCTGCCGCCCTCTTCGATATTTCGCGCCGCGCCGAAGAATCTCTTCGGCCTATACAGTGCCGATGGGTCCAAACCGCCGGACAGAGTGCGCCCGCTCGGAGTCACCGTCAAGTTTGACGCCCTTGCGAGCCTCGTAAGGCTGTCAAGCAGAACCAATACATCCTTTCCGGACTCCACGAGCCGTTTGGCCTTTTCGAGAACCATCTCGGCCACGCGCATGTGGTTCTCCGGCATTTCATCGAATGTCGAGCTGATTACCTCGCCCCTGACCGACCGCCGGATATCCGTGACTTCCTCTGGCCGCTCGTCAATGAGCAGTACCATCAGCACAGCCTCGGGATGATTCGTCGTCACGCTGTTCGCTATTATTTTGAGCAGTGTGGTCTTTCCGGCCTTGGGCGGAGCGACTATCATGCCCCGTTGGCCCTTGCCGATGGGCGCAATCAGGTCAATGAACCTTGCGGATATGTTATCGGCGGTAGTCTCCAGGACGAGGCGCTCGTTAGGGTATATGGGCGTCAGGTCATCGAAGCTGATCCTCCGGCGAGCGAACTCCGGGTCTGCGCCGTTGACTGCCTCCACACGCAGGAGGCCAAAGTATTTCTCGCTCTCCTTCGGGGGCCTGACCTGCCCGGAGACGCTATCCCCTGTCTTCAAGCCGAAGCGCTTGACCTGCGATTGCGAAACATAGATGTCCTCGGGGTCGGGCGCGAAGTTGCGGCTGCGGCGCAAGAAACCCCATCCATCCGGGAGAATCTCGAGCACGCCCTGCCCGAACAGCAAGCCGCTCTGTTCCGTCTGGGTTTGCAAGATCTTAAACACCAAATCCTGCTTCGGGAGCTCCTCGCCGCCCTCTATGCCCAGCTCTTTTGCGATTTCCTGTATTTCCTCGACGCTCTTGCTGTCGAGTTCCGCCAGTTCCAGTCCTTCCATTAAAGGTCACACCTCTTCAGTTGATGATGTTGAACGCACAAGTTCCAACAAGGGGCTGCCGCCAACACAAAGAGAACGCTACCAGAGATTGTTGAGACTCAAAGGAGCATTGACTGGTGTCCAGAGGTAGTGCAGTACCCGTGCGGTATGGTTCATACCGCTGAGGAAACGTTCATCTTGGCAAATTATACCACACCCTGCGTGATTTGTCCACACAAATCACTTCCTGTCCCCGTAATCCTCTATCTCCCCTTCCAACGCTCCTATGAACGGCAGATTCCGGAACAATCCCCGAAAGTCCAATCCGTAGCCTACCACAAACTTCCTCGGGATAACGAACCCTACGTAGTCGAGCTGCACATCCGCCTCGCGGCGGCTGGGCTTGTCGAGTAGGGTGCAAACGCGGACGCTCGAAGCCTTCTTGGCGCGGAGGCTCTCCATGAGGTAGCTCAACTTGAGCGTCCAACCTGTATCAACGATGTCTTCCACGACGAGCACATGCTTGTTCTCCACCGGCTCGTCCAGGTCCTTGATTATTCTTACTACACCCGAAGACTGGGTGGAAGTCCCATAGCTGGAAATGGATACGAAATCAATCCTGACTGGAATGGAAATGCTTCTCACAAGGTCGGCGAGAAAGACAAACGCCCCCTTCAGTATGCCTACCAGTACGAGGTCCTTCCCCTTATAATCATCGGAAATCTGCCGCCCAAGTTCAGCCACACGCTGGGCTATTTGCTTTTCAGTCAGGAGCGACTCGGCGATGGCTGCCGGATTCACTGTCTCTACTCCCATTCGATGGTTGAAGGAGGCTTTGAACTCACATCGTACAGGACGCGGTTTACACCGTGGACCTCGTTGATTATGCGGTTGCTGATGCGCTCGAGCAAGTCATAAGGCAGCCTGGCCCAATCAGCGGTCATCGCATCTTCGCTCGTCACCGCCCTCAGGACAACAGGGCTTGCATAAGTTCGCTGGTCACCCATCACTCCAACGCATTGCACGGGAAGAAGAATCGCAAAGGTCTGCCACAACTCGCGGTAGAGTCCGGATGCCTTTATCTCTTCCACGACGATTGCGTCGGCTTCCCGCAGCATGTCCAGGCGTTCTTTAGTGAGCTCGCCGACGAGTCGTACTCCAAGACCAGGACCGGGAAATGGGTGTCGCCAGGTGATCTCATCAGGCAGACCCAGCTCGTGACAGACCACTCGCACTTCATCCTTGAAGAGCTGCCGTAGTGGCTCCACCAGTTCCAACTTCATGTCCTCTGGTAGGCCGCCTACGTTGTGGTGAGTCTTGATCCTAGCTGCGCAGCCTGTGCCGCTCTCTACTACATCGGGGTATATAGTACCTTGTGCAAGGAATTGAGCTTTGCCGAGTTTTGCAGCTTCTTCTTCAAATATTCTGACGAACTCCTCCCCGATAATGTTCCTCTTCCGCTCCGGGTCACTCACACCGCGCAGTTTCTCCAGGAACCGGTCCTGCGCATCTACGTATACCAACCGCATCTTGAACACGTCGCGAAAGGTTCTCTGAACCATCTCCGGCTCGCCTTTTCGAAGCAAGCCGTTGTTCACAAAGATGCAGCTAAGATGGTCGCCGACCGCGCGATGAACAAGCGTGGCGACGCAGGCGGAGTCCACTCCCCCACTCAGGCCGCAAACTACCGATCCGTTGCCCACTTGCTGCCTGATACTCTCTGTAGCCTTCTCAATGAAGGACTTCATCGTCCACGACGCGCTGCACCCGCAGGCTCTATATAGAAAGTTCTCAAGTATCTCCTTGCCCCGAGGCGTATGGACAACTTCTGGATGGAACTGCACCCCGTACAGGTGTCTCTCTCCATCCGACATCGCGGCTACGCCCGTGTTTGCAGTGCGAGCCAGGATCCGGAAACCAGGAGGCGGTTCCAGGACCGAATCTCCATGACTCATCCAGCCGACCAGATGGCGGTCCAAACCGGAAAACAACTCATCCGGGTTCAGCACTTCGAGTTCTGCCTTCCCGTACTCCCGCTTCCGGCCCGGCTCGACGCGACCGCCCAGCGCATGAGCCATGATCTGCATTCCATAGCAGATGCCCAGTATCGGTATACCAAGCTCGAGGATGCGGGTGTCCATCTTGGGCGCGCCTGGCTCGTAGACGCTTGCCGGGCCGCCCGACAACACTATTCCCGCAGGCCGCCGAGCCTCGATCTCCTTCGCGGTAACATCGTGCGGTAGGATCTCCGAATAAACGCGGCACTCGCGTATCCGCCGCGCGATCAGTTGGCTGTACTGCGCCCCAAAGTCAATTACAACAGCGTGCTCGCGGAACTTGTTCAAAGCAGCCATAACGACACCAAATTCCATCCAGAGAGGCTAAATGAGCTGCGCGGACGGCCAGGCATACAGCCAGCAGGAAATACGCTAATATCCGCATCTTGTCCTAAGCCTCCTTTGTATGCCTTAGTAGAATCCATTTGTGAGCTGTGTTGATGAACATACACTATACGAGCATTGAACCCCTGATTGGTCGGGCCAAGGGCACGACTGTATCACTTGCCACCCGTGTTCATCTTGGCGCCTCTGGAAATCAGCAGGTCAGCCGTGTCTTTCCGGCTAAGGCGTACAGCCCAGTCAAGGGGAGTGCGCCCTGACTTATCCTTGGCATTGATATCCGCGCCGTGGTCCAAGAATAGTCTCGCTGACTCTGGGAGATCATATTGGGCCGCGTAGCTCAGCGCAGTTCTACCATCTCCGTCCGTCACGTTCACATCTGCACCCCCGGCAATGAGCACTGCCATTAAGTCCTTGTTGTCCACCCCCTTGCGCGAGTTCACTGGGGTGCCGCCATTATTGCTGCGAGCGTTTACGTCCGCACCTTTTGAGATCAACAGTGCTGCTACTTCGCTGGCGCTTGCTGTGCGCAGAGGAGTCCGCCCCGTAAGGTCTCTGGCTTCAATGTCTGCACCGTTTGCGATCAATAGCTCTGCAACCTCCGCATTAGCTGCGTGATGAAGCGGTGTCATGCCATGCCAGCTTATCGTGATGTCAGCGCTGCTTGCAAGAAGGAGTTTAACGACCTCGGCGTGGCCTTCCCTTGCCGCCTCGTGCAGCGGTGTCCAGTCCTCAAAGTCCTCGCCCTTTGAGGCGTTGATATCAGCTCCTTTTTCGATGGCGATTCTTGCCAGCTCCAAGTTTCCATCTTCCGCTGCAACAAATAGCAGTCTGGTCGCATTGCCCTTTGTAATGGCGCCCCTGGCAATGAGCAGATCCAGTACGTCCATATGACCTTCCTTGCCCGCCCAATAGAGAGGAGTCCTGCCATGTTCCTCCTTGGGGTTGAGCTTTGCGCCTCTATCAAGCAGCAGCTCCACGATGTCTTTGTATCCATAGAAGGCTGCCCACCGCAAAGGGGTCAGCCCGAATCCGTCCTTCGCATCCACAAGACTGGGATCGGCGTCGAGCAGCCTTGTGACCTCCGCAGCGTCACCACCTGTGACAGCAGCGAATATATCCATTACGCATCACCTTTCCCCGTATAATCGAAGAAACCGTGTTAATGTCTCCTGCTCCTCGGCGCCAGATCCTCCTCGGTTTCCCAATCTATCAAAACCAGGAGGAAGGCCGCCTCGATACCCACTTCTCGTCTAGCACGTCAACAGGGCTAACCGCTGTGTTCGAAAATCACACGCCGAGTTCGTCCCCTTGGTCCAACAGGTAGTCAAAGAACTCGTCATGGTATGTGCTGTCTTCTGGCGCGAGGTCTTGTTTGGTATCGCGGTCGATCAGAGCGGGTTGATAGAAGTCAGTCACTGCGGTTGCCCCATCCAGCACACAGAAAATCCCGTGCAGTAAGCCCTGGCTTAGGTCATCTACAACCCGCTGAAAGGCATAGAGGGCGTCCTCCGAGGTTAGGTACTTACCAAGCACTTCATAGTAGTCCACCTGGCCGACCGTCGGCAGTTTCTCCCTGCCGAGGATCCTGTTTACAGCAGATTCGCGGTCTGATCGCATGCCGCTTCTTATGTGCTTGTATAACAATGCTCGTTTCCTGGCTGTATCCATCCCAAATCCCTCCTTAACCGATTCTTATGGGTAGAGCTGCTTTCCATATTTTTGGAGAGTCTCTTCCGCTTTCTCTATTATCTCCAGGGCCGTCGGTTCCCTCCCACCTAGTTGTCGCTTCCAAACCCGCCATTCCTGCGCAGGATTTCCTCGTCGGTCAATGCGTCCGCCATAGGGGTGATCTTGAGTTTAAATCCACCTTCAAAATAGACGACCAAGCAGAATAGCGTGTCTCCAAAAGCCCAGCCGGTTGCACGGTGGCCGACAAGAAGTTCAACAGCCGCCAGCGCCTTTGCGCGCTCATCATCTGCTGTGCCAACAATCCCCTTTTCATTCTCAACAGACCAGTCGGCGTAATTCGTCTCCAGCTCATACGGGGACCAAGCGGGGCTCTCACCAGCCGGGACACGCGGCAGAACTTCATCGCCGAAGCCGAGAAAAAGAACATTGGCATAACCCAGCCAGTTCTGGACAACAAGCTTGCCATTGATAGCCATATCGAGCGCCGCTCTGAGTTCGTCCTGATTGATCGTAGACATGATTTACCAGATGCACGTGTACGGCCGAGCAAGAATCTACTAGTATGGTGGTACCACTATGGAAGACATGGGCTATTCTTCTCCTCCTCCATCTGGGTTTTCTGGCTCTCCTCCTTCTGGGTGTGGCTTACCGCCTTTAGTGATCAACTTACCTATATCCTCAGCTATTTCCTCGATCTCCTCAAGCGTGTAGTGTCCCTTCCAGATTTCGCGATGGATAATGTCTCGAACCGCCTTACTTGTTATGCCGAGCCCCTTCAGGATACGGTCGATCTCCCGCAGGTCAGGCTTTCTGGCAAACACCACACTCGCAGTCAGTTCTTGCCTGAGCTCATAAACAAGAACTGCGCCGACACCGATCGGCCTACCCCTATCGCCAGGCTCTCCCTCGTGTACTCATCTAGGACCGTCAGTATCCGAAGCCGACTCCCTCAGCATGTTGATGATGTGCTCTTCCGTATACCGCTTACCCTTCATGCAAGAATCCTCCTTGTCTATCTTACCGGATCCTCACACTTCAGGTGGTACTGATTCTGGGGAGCACCTCAATAGCATGCTCTCGCTTTGTCCTTTCTCCCCACGACGGAAGTTCTTCTTGCGCTCGTCTGCGTCGGATCAGTACATGCCCGGCATGCCGCCGCCCATCGGAGGGCCGGGCTGGGGCTTTTCCTTCTCGGGAATGTCGGCGACAAGCACTTCCGTGGACAGAAGCATGGATGCTATGCTCGCAGCGTTCTCGAGCGCGCTCCGTGTGACCTTTACAGGATCTACTATACCGGCTTGCATCATATTCACGTACTCGCCGGTAAGCGCGTCGAAGCCGACTCCGTTTTCCAGCCCCTTGATCTTCTCGACTACTACAGACCCCTCCACGCCGGCGTTGTCCGCAATCAGCCTCGTCGGCTCCTCCAAAGCCCTCTTTACTATACCGACGCCAACCAGCTCCTCCGCAGACCCCTCGATCTTGTCAAGCGACGGGGCTATGTTCAGCAGTGTAACGCCGCCGCCAGGAACGATGCCCTCTTCGACGGCCGCACGCGTCGCGGAAAGAGCATCTTCGATCCTGTGCTTCTTTTCCTTCAACTCAGTCTCAGTCGGGGCGCCTACTTCGATGATCGCGACCCCGCCGGACAGCTTCGCAAGCCGCTCCTGAAGCTTCTCCCGGTCGTAGTCGGACTCGGTCTCCTCCAGCTGCCTCTTGATCTGGGCAATCCGGCCCTGTATAGCGGCCTCGGTACCCTTGCCCTCGATGATGGTGGTGTCTTCCTTGGTAACAATGACCTTCTTTGCCTGGCCCAGCATGGGCAGATCCACATTCTCCAGCTTGATGCCCAAGTCCTCGGTTATGAACTTGCCGCCGGTCAGCATGGCGATATCCTCCATCATGGCTTTCCGACGGTCGCCGAAACCTGGAGCCTTCACTGCGATTGCATTGATTGTGCCTCGCAGCTTGTTGACGACCAGAGTGGCCAGCGCCTCTCCTTCGACGTCTTCCGCCACGAGCACTAGGGGCTTGCCCGTCCGAACCACCTTTTCGAGCACGGGGATTAGATCCGCCACGGACGAGATCCTCTTGTCGTATAGCAGGATGTAAGGCTCGTCCAGCATAGCCTCCATCCTTTCAGGATCGGTCACCATGTAGGGCGAGATGTATCCTTTGTCGAACTGCATCCCCTCAACCAGTTGAAGGTTCGTTGTGGTTACCTTGGACTCTTCCACCGTAATGACGCCGTCTTTCCCTACCTTTTCCATCGCGTCGGCGATCAGCTCACCGATAGAAGTATCATTGGCGGAAATCGAAGCCACTTCCGCGATTTCCGCTCGGCCCTCCACCGCTTTGCTGTGCTTCTTGATCTCCTCGACTGCAACATCAACCGCCTTGTCTATCCCCCGCTTGACGAGCATCGGGTTCGAGCCCGCGGCCACGTTCTTCAGGCCTTCTCTGACGATCGCCTGAGCCAACACGGTGGCGGTAGTTGTCCCGTCACCGGCGACGTCATTGGTCTTCGATGCGACCTCGCGCGCTAACTGAGCGCCCATGTTCTCAAAGCGATCCTCGACCTCGATCTCCTTGGCGATTGTGACGCCGTCGTTGATAATCGTCGGCGGCCCGAACTTCTTCTCCAGCACTACATTCCTGCCCCTGGGTCCGAGCGTCACCTTGACAGCGTCAGCCAGGGTATTGACGCCCCGCTCAAGCGCACGCCGCGCTTCCTCACCATATCTTAAGTCCTTAGCCACGATTAGTCCCTCCTATTCCGAAACGGCAAGCACGTCATCCTGCCTGAGAATTACGTACTCTTCGCCGCCGATTTTTACTTCGGTCCCGCCATACTTTGAGTAGATGATCTTGTCGCCCACTTTAACCTCCATGGGCACCTTCGCGCCGGTCTCGAGAACCTTCCCTGTGCCGACTGCGATGACCTCGCCCTCCTGCGGGCGTTCCTGCGCAGCGTCCGGCAGGACGATCCCGCCCTTGGTGACTTCCTCCGCTGCTGTCGGCTTGATGACGATCCGATCATCTAATGGTTTAAGCAACGTCTATCCACCTCCGTTCGATTTGACACAGCTCTAGCACTCGCCGTGAACGAGTGCCAACCTGTGAATGATACACTATACGGCCGAAGTTGCGCAAGTACTCGCTCGATCTAGCTCGGCGGCAAGTCCGCTTCGTCGCCCTGGACTTCCATCAGGCGGAGCATTCCCGCAAACATCTGCGCGTTCTGGGCCGATTTGCCCTGATAGTGATTGTTGAAGAAGAGATACGTCTTCTCAGTGGCAGATGCGAGCTCCCGCACCTTCGGAATCCACTCGCTCAACTCGCTCGAGGAGTACAGGTAATCGTACCGCTGCCAGGCCTCTTCGTGCTGCCACCATTTCTCGACATTTCGCCCGTGGAAGCGCACGTAACCCACGGGGCAAGTCGCCACCGCAACGGGCGGCATCAGACCTCTCAGACGCGGCTCGTCTACACAGCAGAAGCCCAGACTGTGCTCTCTCAGGAAGTCAAACGTCTCCTCCCCTACCCAACCCGCGTTCCGGAACTCCACAACCACAGGGAGCTCGCCAAACTGCTCCCTAAGCTGCCGGAGCCTGTCGAAGTTCTTTTTTTCTCTCTTGAAGCTCCAGGGATATTGTGCAAGCACACAGCCCAGCTTTCCAACTTCGACCAATGGCGCCAAGACCGAGACGAACGGCTCGAAGGCGCTGAGGTCTACGTCCGGCGCGTGCGTCAGGTCCTTGTAGGCTTTGACGACAAACTCGAACGACTTCGGTGTCTTCTCCGCCATGCGAGCGAACGCGGACGCTGATAGGATGGCATAGAAGGACGAATTCACCTCCACGGCCGAGAACCGCTCAGCGTAGTAGCCGAGCATGTCGCCCTTCTGAATGTCCTTCGGGTAGAAGAAACCCCGCCAGTCGTCGTAGCTGAACCCGGAGGTTCCGATGCGTATTTCACCCATGTCGCGACCGGCTCCTCACCCTGGCCCTCTCCCAGAACCTGCAAAGTTCTGAGGTAGTGCTAGACAGAGCGGATAATGGCGACGAAATCGGGAACTTTGAGGCTCGCGCCGCCGACGAGCGCGCCGTCTATCTCGGGCTGCCGCAGGAGTTCCTCAGCATTGTCAGGCTTCACGCTGCCTCCGTACTGAATCCTGATGCCGTCCGCGGCCTCGTCGCCGAAAACCGATCGGATGATCGAGCGGATCATGCCGCAGACGCGGTTTGCCTCAGGCACGTCGCACACCTCTCCAGTTCCGATAGCCCAGACCGGCTCGTAGGCGATGACCATTCCGGCCGCCTGCTCGGCGTTCAGCCCGGCGAGGCCCTTTTCCACCTGTGTTCGGATCACGTCGTCCGTCCGCCCTGCCTTGCGCTCGTCTATCGTCTCGCCGACACAGACTATGGGCGTCAACCCAGCAGCCAGTGCCGCGTGAAGTTTCGCATTGACGGTCTCATCAGAGTCGGCAAAGTGCGCCATCAGCGCGGGAGTCGTTCCCTCCTCCGCCTTGCCGAATCTGCCGCGAGTCTCCGAGTGGCCTATGATGGTGTGCGTACACCCGACGTCGAGCAGCATTCTCGGCGATATCTGCCCTGTGTACGCGCCCTGCTCCTTCCAGAAAACGTCCTGTGCGCCCAGGCCGATGTTGGATCCCATCAGCCTGCGCGCCACCTCATAAAGCGCGGTGTAAGGCGGGCAGACGATGATCTCAGCATTCTTGACCCCCGCGACCTCGCCGCGCAGGTTCTCGACGAAGTCCCTAGACTCCCCGACGGTCTTGTGCATCTTCCAATTGCCAGCAATAAGTGGTAAACGCATAGTTGCGAGATTCCCTTTCCTATTTGTCGTTCAAGGCTACCACGCCGGGGAGCTCCTTGCCTTCGAGGAACTCGAGGGAGGCGCCGCCGCCGGTCGAGACGTGAGACATTCTGTCGGCGAAGCCCATCTGCTCGACGGCAGCGGCAGAGTCTCCGCCTCCTACGATAGTGACCGCCTTGGAATCCGCCATTGCCTGCGCGACAGCTCTCGTGCCCGCTGCGAACGGCTGCATCTCAAATACGCCCATCGGCCCGTTCCAGACTACTGTGCCGGCCTGAAGTATGTAGTCGCGGAATCTCTCGCTCGTCTTCGGGCCTATGTCCAGTCCCATCCAACCGGCAGGAATCTGTGAGACGGGTACCACCTTAGTACTGGCGTCCGGAGCCAGCCTGTCCGCCACCAGGACATCATCCGGTAGCTCGAACTTTATGCCCTTGGCCGCCGCCTTCTCCATCTGCTCCTTCACTACACCAAGGCTGTTCTCGTCCAGCAGAGACTTGCCGACCTCGTATCCCTTGGCCTTCAGGAACGTGTAGGCCATACCGCCGCCGATTAGGAGAACGTCCACTTTGTCAATCAAGTTCTCGATCACCGGTATCTTGTCGGCTACCTTGGCGCCGCCCAGGACAGCGACATAGGGCCGATCGGGATTGGTGATTGCCTTGCTCAGATAGTCTATCTCCTTCTGCATCAGAAACCCGGAGACGGCCGGCAGGTCATGAGCCACGCCCTCTGTGGACGCGTGCGCTCGATGGGCCGTTCCGAACGCATCGTTCACGTAAATCTCACCCAGAGACGCCAGCTTCCTCGCAAATTCGGGATCGTTGGCTTCTTCCTCGGCGTGGAACCTCACATTCTCCAGAAGAACTATGCCGCCCGGAGACAGGGCGTTCACCGCTGCCTCGACGTCCGGGCCGATCACGTCACCGGCCTTCTTCACGGGCCTGCCAAGAAGCTCGGATAGCCGCTTCGCAACGGGATCCATCCGCAGGTTATCCGTCACGCCTTTGGGACGGCCCAGGTGAGATACGAGGATTATCCTCGCATTGTGATCAATCAGGTACTGGATGGTGGGCAGCGCTGCCTTGATCCGTGTGTCGTCTGTGATCTTCCCGTTCTCGTCCAGTGGAACGTTGAAGTCCACACGGACGAGGACACGCTTGCCCGCGACGTCCATATCCTCTACCGTTTTCTTGTTCATAAGTAACCCCCTTGCACGGAATTGAGGGCCAGGTAAAGCCACGCTGCTAGGCAGTTCTCCCTGGCCCTTCGCTGTATCGCTTAACGGCTTTTTCGCTATGCCTGCGTAGTCTCCTAAAGCCCCTTCTTCACCATGAAGTCAATCATATCAGCCACGCGGCACGAGTAGCCCCACTCATTGTCATACCAGGCGAGCACCTTGGCCATGTTTCCGCCGAGCACCAGAGTGGAAGCCGCGTCCAAGATGGAAGAGAGCGCGTTGCCCTTGAAATCAACCGAGACGAGCGGTTCCTCGCACACGCCAAGGTAGCCCTTCATCTTGCCATCCGCGGCTGCCTTCATCGCATCGTTGATCCCCTGCTCAGAGGTTTCCTTCTCCAACTGCACTACCAGGTCAACCAGCGAGACTGTCGCAGTCGGGACGCGAAGCGCTAAGCCGTGCATCTTGCCCTTCAGCTCCGGGATGACCAGCGAGATAGCCTTAGCAGCGCCGGTGGTAGTCGGGATGATGCTCAAACCCGCAGCCCTGGCCCTGCGCAGGTCCTTGTGGGCCTGGTCCTGCACTCTCTGATCGTTCGTGTATGCATGAACCGTCGTCATGAACCCCTTGACTATCCCAAAGCTGTCCTGCAGGACCTTGGCAATCGGCGCGAGGCAATTCGTGGTGCATGAGGCGTTCGATACGATAGTGTGGTTTGCCGGCTCGTACATATCGTCGTTGACGCCGAGGACGATCGTCACGTCCTCATTCTTAGCCGGCGCGGTGATGATGACTTTCTTGACGCTGTCCCGCAGGTGCGCCTCAGCCTTGTTGGCGTCGGTGAATATTCCCGTTGATTCTACAACGACCTGGACGCCGCGCTCGCCCCATGGGATACTCGCAGGCTCCTTTTCAGCATACACGTAGATCTTCTTGCCATTGACGACTATGTCCTTCTCTTCGAAGGTGACCTGGCCCGGGAAGATCCCGTAGCTCGAATCGTACTTGAACAGATGCGCGTTGGTTCGAGCATCCACGAGATCGTTCAATGCCACTACCTCGATCTCGTCTGGATATTGCTCCAGAATAGCCCGCAGTGTGAGGCGGCCTATGCGCCCAAAACCGTTGATCCCAACTCGAACAGCCACTAGATGAACCTCCTTTTGTGCGGTGTTTATTTCGAGACTTGGCTGCGTCCGTGTGAAGGTCCGCCGCCGCCGTAGAATCCCTGCCCTCCAAGGGGCGCAAGCAGGCGGCGGATCAATGTATTCTAAACTGGCAGGGCTGCCTGTGTCAAGGCTTTGCTACCTAGGCAGGAAGGACTTCTCGAAGACCAGCCGAAGTATCGCCTGCCCCAGCTTCTGCGGGTCATGCCGCACTACATCGGTCTGGCTGATGAAGTTTCCCGTGATCGGTCTATACCCCATTTCCCGTATCACGTCCACATCCGGCGCTACCAATTCTGCGCCTTCCTTGTGGTATTTCTCGAGGAGCCGCATCGAGGGGACTTCCTTGTTCACAACGACGTAGTTGAAGATACGCTTGCCGCTGTGTTCCTCGACAGCTTTGACGTGATCCGACGCTCGGAAGTGGTCCGTCTCGCCGGGCTGGGTCATCACGTTGCACACATAGATCTTGACCGCGTGCGAAGCGGCTATTGCATCCACGACACCTTCCACCAGCAAGTTGGGGATCACGCTGGTATAGACGCTTCCGGGGCCGATGACAATTGCATTGGCAAGATGTATGGCATCCAGCGCCTCTTGCAGAGGCTTGACGTCCGGCGGAACCAGCGACAAGCGCCGGATCGGCTGTGACGATTTCGCTATCGTTGTTTCACCATCCACCGACGACCCATCTGCCAGCTCGGCCTGTAGGGAGACGTTCTCGATAGTCGAGGGCAGAACACGTCCACGGATAGCGAGGACTTTGCTGCTCTCCTTTACGGCGCGTTCGAAATCTCCGGTAATACTGGTCATCGCCGCGATCAGCAGATTGCCGAACGAATGCCCTGACAACTCCTCCCCAGCATCGCTGAACCTGTGCTGGAAGAGCTCGGTCATCAGGGTCTCCTCGTCGGCTAGGGCGACAATGCAGTTCCGAATATCGCCCGCCGGGAGCATTCCGAGCTGGCGCTGCAGCCTGCCTGAGCTTCCACCATCGTCGGTCACGGTGACGACTGCAACGATGTTGCTCGTCTGCTCCTTCAGGCCGCGGAGCAGCGTCGAAAGGCCTGTGCCGCCGCCGATGACCACCATTCTGTGCCCTTGAGCCAGGTACCGCTGCTGGTAAATGACATCGGCAAGCCGGCCTTTATGGGTTGGGCTGATCACACTGGCGATCGAGCCGATAACCTGGCGGAAGCTCACGAAAATCAGCACCAGGCCGAGGAGAATTGCCACAATCGAGATCGGGATGTAGACCCCCGGCTCTGCGATGTTGATATTGATGTACTTCGCCACTGGAACCGCGATGGCTTCCAGGTAGTCGAAGACCCGCACATTGGCCAGGAGGCCAACGCCCATTATGACCAGAAGCACACCAAACGGAGTCAGCAGCAGCCACCGCTTTACCCGCATTCCCGGATACAACCATTTGACCGTGCTTCTGAGCCGGCTCATATTACTCTCCACAGCTTCTAGCGCTTTGTGACATCGCGGTGCTCGATTATGGTGCGGTAGCCCTTATGCTCCAAGAAGTCCGCGAGTTCGTTCGCAATCACAACCGACCTGTGCTGCCCGCCGGTGCACCCGATTGCGATGTTCAAATACGCTTTACCCTCGTTTTCGTACTGGGGCAGCGAGAAATCTACAAGATCATAGAGCTTCTGCATGAACTCGCGAGTTCTCGCATCCTTCATCACGTATTCATAGACGGGCTGATCCCGTCCGTCGAAGGTTCGGAAGTCCTGGACGTAGTGCGGGTTGATGAGGAATCGCACGTCGAGTACGATATCCGCATCCAGCGGCAAGCCATATTTGAACCCGAAGGAGGTAACTGTGATAATCAGCCCCGCATTGGCGCTGTCGGTGCCGAAGTATGTCACGATTTCGGATTTGAGCTTGCCGGGATCGAGGTCGGACGTATCAATGACCTTGTCGGCCAGTTCCTTGAGGTCTACGAGTATTTTGCGCTCGGTGGCGATGCTGTCGAGTATCCCGTGGCAACGGTCGAACAGCGGATGCCGGCGCCTGGTCTCCTTGAATCGCTGGATGAGCACTTCATCGGATGCATCTAAGAATAGCAGCCGCGCGCGCTTGTACCCATCCCGTATCTTCGGGTATGTCCGAACGAGTCCGTCGAACAGCTCTCCCGAGCGGACATCAACCACGGCTGCTATGTTCTCGTTCTTCGCCTCACTGCGCTCGCAAAGCTTCCTCAGATCAGGCAGGAGCTTCGGTGGCAAGTTGTCCACACAGAAGAAGCCGAGGTCCTCGAACGCCCGGATTGCGAGCGTCTTGCCCGCGCCGGACATGCCTGTGACGATCACAAGTTGCATTTCTACTCCTACTCGTGCTCATGGATCGTGATGCGTATTACGCAAGGGAAGGGATCCAGGGTTCCAGGTTCCGAGTTTCAGGTTGCAGGTTGGGAGTTCGAAGTTGGACGTTGAGCGTTGGACTTTTCCGCCGCGGCGGATTGGATGTTCTCCATTTCTCCCCGTCTCGCAGTCACCCCCACACTCCCACACCTGTTTCCCCGCTACTGTTCCTTGGGTCCGATCAGGCTGTTCGCCAGCCCGGATATGATCCCCATCATGACCGAGCCGAACATCGCCGCCCAGAAGCCTTCAACCTTGAATCCCCGGAGCCATCCGCTTCCCACCAGCCAGAACATCAGCGCGTTTATCACGAAAGTCAGCAAGCCCAGGGTCAGGCAGTTCAGCGGCAGCGTCAGGGCTATGACCAGCGGCCGGATCAGCGCATTTACGATCGCCAGCGCGACGACCACCACCAAAGCCGAGCCCGCTCCACCAACCTTGATACCGATGTGCAGCATGTTTGCCAAAAGAGCGGTCGCGTACAGCGCGATGGCGCTGACGACCCACCTGATCAGCAAACCCTTCATGCTGAGCCGCCCCTAAGCGTGTTTTTCCATATCCAGCAGTCTGATCTTCCATTCAAGGCCGGCGCTGAAGCCGCCCAAGCGCCCATCCGAGCGAATGACCCGGTGGCAGGGCACGATTATCGGCACCGGGTTCCTGCCGAGCGCCTGGCCGACCGCCCTCGCCGCGTGAGGCTGTCCGATCCGCGCCGCGATCCACCCATAAGTCTCAACCCGCCCGTATCCGATCTCGCGCGCGGCGGCCCAGACCCGCCGGTCGAAGGCGCTCGAACCCGCTGCATCTACTTCACACTTGAACTTTACCCGCTCGCCGCGGAAATACGCTCGAAGCCGCGCCGCCTCGCCGGAGAAGTCATGCTTTGATTCCACGAGTTGCTCCCGCATTCCTTCCTTGACGGCCTTTTCAGCCTGGCGCTTGCTGGGCAAAGGCAGTACCAGGCGTTGGATTCCTCCATCGGCGCCCGCGATGCCGACCCACCCGAGCCGGGTCTCGAAAACGTAGTATACGCCCGCCATGTCCGGGCCTATTATAGCACGAAAGGCCGGGCCTCTGCACGCACAAAGCGCCCTCGTACTCGTGAATCCTACTCGTACTCTTACTCGTGCTCGTGGATCGTGACGAGTGAGGAGTGAGGAGTGAGGAGTGAAAAGAGTTGAGTGTGGAGTGTTGAGTGTTGAGCGATACTGGATGCTGGATACTGGATACTAGATGCTCGATGCCAACTGCTGGCGGCTAACTGCTGACGGCTAACTGCTGACGGCTGGATGCTAAATGCCGGATGGGATTGTTTAAACAGGGCATTCGGGAGGGCGAAGCTCCTGCTGAGCCGGTTCGACGGATTGGCCGCGGCGGATCGCCCTCCCACTCCGAGCGTGATTCGTGAGGAGTGATGGAGTGCTGGGCCGGTGATGCGGTAGCGCGGCACCTGCGGATTAACGCTGAGCCGCGCTTTACAAGACCCTTCAGAAAAGCGTAGAATTGGTCTGCGCTCCAGTAAGGTTGCTATATCATCGCATGTACCCATGAAAAACCCGCCTGTGATGGCAGATTGGGCGAAAGTCGGTAGGTAAGTATATAGGGCAAGAAACGGGAGGCGGATTGTGAGGATACGATGGGAGTTGCCGATTGGGATATGGCCAGCCTAGAACGCTTACGCGCAGGTGATCCTCAAACGTGGGCGCTCTTCGCAGAGCAGGCTCTACAACTTATTAAGCGTCGCCTAAGCAAAACAGTAGACCCCATGGACCTAGAGGATGAGTGTATGGAGACGCTACGCCGTGTGTACCTAGACCTGAAGAAGTGGGATCCATCCGGCACACAAAATATAAAATCCTTCGTTTGGCTGAAAGCTGAAGACAGGCGGAAACGTTATATCCAGCGCAAAGAGAAGCGCCCTACTGTGGGTTCGCTTGAGGCTATGAGGGAAGAAGGAATTGATATTGCCTCGGATGCCCCAGACCCATGGGAATGCTTAGACCGGACAGAACGGGTCGCAGCGGTAACAACAGCACTTACGCAGATGGATATTCGGGAGCAGAAGTTTCTGAGGGCTTATTCCACGGGATATTCGCCAGTTGGTGCGGTAGCATACGCAGGCTATCCTAGCGGCGAATCTCCGCAAAACATAATCAGGAGAGTAAAACGAAAGTTTGGCTCCCTATTAAGCAGGCAGCCGTACTTTGCCGCTGATGCTGCCAATTCTGCCACATTGGACGTTTCGGTAGGGGGAGACTGCGATGAGTGAGAGCCTGGACAAAATATTGGGCGAATATTTCACCAAGTTTGGCAGCAGGTCAGAGCGGGATTCGAATCTTGCTGAGCTCTTTGTGTCAGTGCTCAGATATTGTCCCGAAGCGCTCACGAGTGGTCGGAGACTGGATGTAGCATCTGCTGTCAGCGCACTACGCCGGGCTGGTGCTGTACCACGTGGGCAAATCGCCCAAATGGCTGGAGTAGATGAAGCAGACCTTGGCCAGTGGGAGGTTGGTATAAGAAAGAGCGAAAGTGTCACGAGTCGAATCACCGAGGTGCTGCAGTCTGTTCTTGCTGCCGTCAGCACATCGTTAACCACAACTTCTCCATCGGTGCCCTTTCCTAGACCAGCGCATGCTTACGCAAGATCCACTGTAGACGTCCGTGACCGGAATCGGGTCTTCGCTGCGGTTCAACTCGCAAAGTTAAGAGCGAAGGTTTCAGGGAAACACAGAATACTAACCACTCAGAAATGCGATTGGTACCGGCACGTGGCACATGAGGCAGACAGAACCCTCGCCATGTATATGTCCATTAGAGGCATAGGCAGCATAACTATCCCTGTACCCGTCGATCTGATAGGCGAGGTAGCTCTAAGCTGCGATTACTTTCTCGACCGTATGGGACAGGGCGATTCTGGGTGGTTCGATCCAGATACTAACCGAATATGCATCAATGCCGACGAGCGGCCGACCAGGCAGCGGTATACGTTTGGTCATGAAATCGCCCATGCCATGATGCATAGGGTCGAACTGCGCGGTGCCGTCCACAGGGACCCGCAAGCGACAGTGGATGAAGAGCGAGTGGACCTGACCTGGGAAGTATTGCAAGCATTGACAGCGAACGACGTGATCGCTGCCAGGTCAGAAGAGAAGGAACTCAGACGAAAGGCCCACCGTGAAACTGAGGCTAACGTGTTTGCTGCGGCGCTTATCATGCCTACCAAACCGCTATGCGAACTCATCCAGAGCGGCGTAGATGATGTTCAGGAATTAGCAAGGCAGTTCGGGGTTTCTGTCCCAGCAATAGAGTGGCGTCTGCGCTACTTGGATGCCTGTATGGGCATGCCCGAGGCCAAGCCAGAATCCAAAGGACAAGGCAGCCTAGACTTCTAGCATTGCTCAACACTGGTAGAGTAGCTGCCAACTGCACAATACGGCTTAGACAGAAGGAGCACATCATGGCAACAAGAACGCTAAATGCACAATCTGAACACGACGCGATTATTGCAGCTATCGCCGGGATTTATCAGCGCAACGGTTTTGAGGTCTGGACAAACCCGGGCTCGTCGCAAAACCAACGCTTTAACGGGATGTATCCCGATGTCATCGTCAAGTTGAAGAATCAGAATAGCTACTACATCCTCGAAGTGGAAACCGGGGATTCCGTCAATGACTCAGAGGTTCAGCAGTGGACGACCTACCGCACACTGTTCAATTTTACACTTGTCGTCCCTGCACAAGCTTTGGCAACAGCTGAGACCTTGGTTTCCACACATGGTGCCCCGATGATGCGGTTTGCCACCTACGTGCTGAATATGGGTGGGACCGCCACATTCTCCAGTCTTCCATAGCAATAAGGGGGTAACAAAATGCAGATTGACGGCGCGGTCGTAAGAGAGCAAGGAGTCACATTCGCAGTGGTGATCGTGAAACGTCACATCATCCAGAGTTCCCATTTGGCAAGAGAGGCGACACGGTCGTTTGCACCTCTTTTTCCTGGCATGCCAATTGTTCTGATGGCCCAGGACGGTCGGGGGGCACCGACGTATTGTGGTCGGCGTGACCTAGTGAACTTCTTGGCTTCAGTGCCTGTGCGAGCGATTCCCTGGAGACGATATACGTTTAGCTAGTCCCCTACTCCCCATGCAACGCCTCGTACACTGTCTCTGCAGCCGGCCGTGTCATGCCGGGGACGGTGAGAAGCTCTTCGAGGGAAGCTCTGCGGACGCCGGCGAGGGAGCCGAACCTGCGGATGAGGGCCTTCCGGCGCTGATCGCCTATTCCGGGGATGCCGTCGAGCACGGACTTCTTCGCCGCCTTCACGCGGAGCTTCCGGTGGTAGGCCAGGGCGAAGCGGTGCGCCTCGTCGCGTATCCTCTGCAGCAGCCTGAGCGCAGGGGAATCCAACGGGAGCAGAAGCGGCTTGCTCGATTCAGGCGTGTAAATCTCCTCCAGCCGCTTTGCCAACGACACAATTCGGATTTCGGAGCTAGCGGCTAACTGCTGACGGCTAACGGGTCGCAGCGCGTCCAGCGCTGCGTTCAACTGTCCCCTACCCCCGTCTATCAGGACAAGATCGGGCAGAGCGGCGAATTTGGGGTCGCCGGCAGCAGTCCGTGCCAGCCTCCGCAGTAACACCTCGCGGATCATCCCATAGTCATCCGGCTGCTCGGCCGCACGAATCTTGAACCGCCGATACTGCGACTTCGCCGGCAGCCCGCGCTGGAAGACCACCATCGAGCCGACCGCCTCACGCCCCTGGATGTTCGAGATGTCGTACGCCTCGATCCGCGACGGGGGCTCAGGGAGGCCGAGGGCCTGCGCGAGAGCCTGCAGGTCTGCGCATGCTTCAGCCTCAGCTTCTTGACTCCGCTCGCGCTCGGCAGCCAGTGCAGCATTCTCGATCGCCATATCCACCAGCCGGCGCTTAACGCCGCGCTTCGGGTGCATCAGCCTGACCCTCGATCCCCGCCTGAGCGACAGCCACTCCTCCAGGATGGCCCTTTCCGGAAGCGCGTGCGACACCAGGATTTCCTTCGGCACGTATGCGGCATCGCGGTAGTACTGCTTGATGAACCCCACGAGGCCGGCCTCGGCGCCCTCGTCGGTCACGCCGTCGAGGAAGAAGCGCTCCTCCCCGATGAGCCTTCCTGAGCGCACGAACAGCAACTGCACGCACGCCGAATCGCCCTCGACGCTGGCGGATACTATATCCCGGTCTGTCTGGTCGGTGCTGATCGCCTTCTGCCGCTCGACGAGCTTGCGCAGCGACCAGGTCTGATCCCTAAGGCGGGCTGCTCTCTCGAACTCAAGCGCCTCGGCCGCCGCCCCCATCTCCTTTTCGAGAGAGGCCACGAGGGATTCTCCCCGCCCTTCCAGGAAGGAACACGTATCCCGGACCAATGCCCTATACGCGTCCTGGGCGATCCGGCCCGAGCACGGCGATTCGCACTGGCCGAGGTGGAAATTCAGACAGGGGCGATCGCGCTCCTCCCCAGTGAGCTTCTTGTTGCAGCCCCTGATCCTGAAGACCCTTCTGATAAGCCGCAGACTCTCCCGCATGGCTGAGGAATCGCCATAAGGGCCGAAATACCTGTTCCCGTCCTGCTTGACGCGGCGGACTACCAGGACGCGCGGGAACGGCTCGGAAGTTGTCACGCAGAGGTATGGGTAATGCTTGTCATCGCGGAGGCATACGTTGTAGCGCGGATGGTGCTGCTTGATGAGGTTGCACTCGAGCATGAGCGCCTCGAGCTCGCTGCCCGTCACAAGCCAGTCTACGTCATTCACCTTAGGCATCATGATCAGCAGTTTCGGCTGATGCGTTCGCCCCTTCTGGAAATACGAGCGGACCCGACTGCGCAGAGAGGATGCCTTTCCGACGTAGAGCACCTCTCCGCGCACGTCTTTCATCATATATACGCCCGGCTTATCGGGCAGATGCTTGAGCTTTTCTCGAAGCGCTGCTTCCATGATCGTGTCTCGGGTTTAAGTTATAGTGTGGGTTCTAGCCCTCACCCCAGCAAAACAACTTTATCCCGTGCGGCCTACACCACAGCCGCCTTTCTCTCCCTTCGTGCTTCTGCGTACTGCGGGAGCATCCGGCGCAGGAACTGTCCTGTGTACGAGTTGGCGACCTGGGCGACCTCCTCGGGAGTTCCCGTCGCTATCACGCGGCCGCCTTCGTCACCGCCTTCGGGGCCGAGATCAATTATGTAATCGGCGGTCTTGATGACCTCCAGGTTGTGCTCTATCACGATGACCGTGTTCCCGGCGTCCGTCAGTCTGTTCAATACGTCGAGCAGCTTTCGAATATCCGCGAAGTGCAGGCCGGTCGTCGGCTCGTCTAGGATGTAGACGGTCCTTCCTGTGCCTCTCTTAGCGAGCTCGGTTGCGAGCTTCACCCTCTGTGCCTCGCCGCCGGACAACGTTGTGGCTGGCTGGCCCAGCTTTATGTAATCCAGCCCCACGTCGTGTATCGTCTGAAGCCGCCGCATGATCGCCGGTATGTTCTTGAAGAACTCCAGCGCGGTCCCGACGGTCATATCCAGCACATCGGCGATGTTCTTCGCCTTGTATTTGATCTCCAGGGTCTCGCGGTTGTACCGTTTTCCCTTGCAGACCTCACACGGGACATAGACATCCGGCAGGAAGTGCATCTCTATCTTGATGATGCCGTCGCCGCGGCATGCCTCGCATCGCCCGCCCTTCACGTTGAAGCTGAACCTTCCGGGCTTGTAACCCCTCACTCTTGCATCGGGAGTGCTCGCAAAGAGATCGCGGATGATGTCGAAAGTGCCTGTGTACGTAGCGGGGTTCGACCTCGGCGTCCTCCCGATCGGCGACTGATCAATGTCTATGACCTTATCTATGTGCTCGATGCCGATTATCTCGTCGTGGTCACCCCAGGCGGCGTGCGTCCCGTGCAGGCGGTACATCAGCCGCGGGAACAGTGTCTCCTGAACGAGCGTGCTCTTGCCTGAGCCGGATACACCCGTCACGCATATGAACATCCCAAGCGGAAATTGGACATTGATGTTCTTCAGATTGTGCTCGCGCGCGCCTCGCAGCTCCATGAACTGACCGTTCGCCTCGCGACGCCTTCCCGGCACAGGTATTGACTCCCGTCCAGTCAGGTAGTCGCCGGTCAGGCAGTTCTTCGCGTTTATGACATCTTCAAGCGTTCCTGCGACGACGACTCTCCCGCCATGCTCTCCTGCGCCGGGGCCCAGGTCAATGATGTGGTCCGCCGAGCGGATTGTCTCTTCATCATGCTCCACGACGATGATCGTGTTGCCCAGGTCGCGGAGCTTGAGAAGGGTGTCTATGAGTTTTCGGTTGTCTTTCTGGTGAAGGCCGATGCTCGGCTCATCGAGGATGTATATTACTCCCATGAGGCCGGAGCCGATCTGGGTTGCCAGGCGTATTCTCTGGGCCTCGCCTCCCGCCAGGGTTGCCGCCCGCCGATCGAGGGTCAGGTAGCTCAAGCCCACGTTCGTGAGGAAGCCGAGCCTCGTCTTGATCTCCTTGATCGCCTGGCGCGCGATGGTGTATTCGCGCTCGCTCAGCCTCAGGGTGTCGAAGAAGTCGTATGCCTGCTGCACCGAGAAGTCCGCTACGTGCGAGACATTCAACCCGCTGATCGTGACAGCCAGGCTCTCCGGGCGGAGGCGCTGGCCGTCGCACGCGGGGCATTTCCCCGTGGACATGTACTTCTCGGTCTCTTCGCGCACCATCTGCGAGTGTGTTTCCGCGTGCCTTTGGTTCAGGATGGCCACTATGCCGTCGAATGTTGTGTAAAAATGCCGCATGCGCCCGTAGCGGTTTCTGAATGTGACGTCTATCGGGCCGTCCGCGCCGTACAGAAGCGCGCTCCTTTGCTCGTCGGTCAAATCCCTGATCGGGGTGCTCGTAGAAAACCTGTATTTCTCACTCACTCCTCTGAGGAGGCCGTGGAAATAGTCGCCCGTGGCGCGTGAGAGAGGAGCAATCGCTCCATCCTCAATAGAGAGGTTCCAGTCCGGGAGAATCAGCGCCGGGTCGAGTTCCGTATGCGTGCCGAGGCCGTGGCAGTCCGGACACGCGCCGTATGGGCTGTTGAACGAGAAATTCCTTGGGGCTATCTCCTCGATGCTGATGCCGCACTCCGAGCAGGCGAATTGCTCGGAGAAGAGGAGCTGCTCGCCGCCGATGATGTCAATGCCCACGACGCCCTTGCCCATTTTAAGCGCCGCTTCCAGCGAGTCGGCGAGCCGCTTCTCAATGCCTGGCTTGACCACGAGACGATCCACGACGACATCAATCCAATGCTGCTTGTACCTGTCCAGCTCGATGTCGTCCGTTACCTCATATGTGTGGCCGTCTACGCGGACTCTGACGTACCCTTCCTTCCGAATGTCCTCGAAGACCTGCCTGTACTCGCCCTTACGGCCCCGAACCACCGGCGCGAGAACCTGGAACTTCGTATCCCCGGGGAGGGACATCACGGCGTCTACCATCTGCTGCACCGTCTGCTGGCTGATCTCGCGGCCGCACCGAGGGCAGTGCGGATGCCCCACCCTGGCAAACAAGAGCCGGAGGTAGTCGTAGATCTCTGTGACCGTGCCGACAGTGGAACGCGGATTCTTGGTCGTGGATCTCTGGTCAATGGAGACGGCGGGCGAAAGCCCCTCGATGTAGTCCACATCCGGCTTGTCCATCTGGCCGAGGAACTGCCTGGCATAGGCGCTCAGCGACTCGACATAGCGCCGCTGGCCCTCTGCGTAGATAGTGTCGAACGCAAGCGACGACTTCCCCGACCCGGAGATGCCCGTGATGACGACGAACTTGTCCCTGGGGATTTCGAGGTCAATATTCTTGAGGTTGTGCTGCCGCGCTCCGCGGATGACTATGCTATCGGCTCCCATGCTCGGACGACCATCCCTGTGCATAAGTTTGCGGCGGAATTCTGTACTCCGCGAAATTAAATTCTATCAGGAATCGTGACACTGGTCAACAGAATTCAGGGCCGGATTTGCACCACGGAGGCACAGAGGGGAGGGCGAAGCGGTGTTCCCGCTTACTTCGGGGCAGGCATGCCACCAGCACTCCATAAGGGTTGGCTGCTAGTCCCGGATTTATCCTGTCCATCCTGTGCATCCCTGTGTACGAAGGCACGGCTCAGCAGGAGCTTCGCCCTCCCCTACTTCGTCGGCAGGAGCTTCTTGAGGCGGATGATCTCGTCCCTTACCTCGGCGGCGTGCTCGAAGTCGAGGTCCTTGGCCGCGCGTTTCATCTCCTTCTCAAGGTCGGCGAGCACGAACATGAGCTGGTCCAGTGGCGTGTTTTCGTCGGGCGACGGGCGTACACGGTAGTAGCTCTTGCTTTCAGCAACCTTCTTGGCTTCGATGACATCGCGCACAGCCTTCTGAATGGAGGCGGGCTTGATGCCATGCTGCTCATTGAACTCCCTTTGGAGCCGGCGGCGCCTGTTGGTCTCCTCGATCGCCCGGTGCATCGAGCCGGTCGTATCCTCCGCGTACATGAGGACTTTGCCGTCAATGTGGCGTGCGGCGCGGCCGATCGTCTGAATCAGCGCCGTCTCCGAGCGCAGGAAGCCCTCCTTGTCGGCGTCGAGAATAGCGACAAGCGAGACTTCAGGCAGGTCCAGCCCTTCGCGCAGGAGGTTTATGCCCACGACCACGTCGTAGACGCCGAGCCTCAGATCGCGGAGGATTTCGTTCCGGTCGAGGGTGTGAATCTCCGAGTGCAGGTACTGCACCTTGATGCCCAAGTCGGCAAGGTATTCGGTCAAGTCCTCCGCCATCTTCTTCGTCAACGTGGTGACCAGCACGCGGTCGCCCTTCTCGGTTCGCTGCTTTATCTCGTTGATCAAGTCGTCTATCTGGCCCTGCGGTGGACGTATCTCCACCTCCGGATCAACCAATCCAGTCGGGCGGATTATCTGCTCTGCAACCTGGCTGCTGTGGGCAAGCTCGTAAGGACCCGGCGTCGCGGAGACGAACACCACCTGGTTGATGCGCTCCATGAACTCCTCAAAGCGAAGCGGGCGGTTATCCAGAGCGGACGGCAGCCTGAAGCCGAACTCCACCAATGTCTCCTTGCGCGACCTGTCGCCGGCGTACATAGCGTGGAGTTGCGGGATTGTTTGGTGCGACTCGTCTATGATGATGAGAAAATCGTCCGGGAAATAGTCCAGCAGGCAGAATGGCGGTTCACCGGGAGCACGGCCGTCCAGGATTCGCGAGTAGTTCTCGATGCCGGAGCAGTAGCCGATCTCGCGCATCATCTCCATGTCGTACTTTGTCCGCTGCTCGATCCTTTGCGCTTCAAGCAGCTTCCCGTGCCGCTGGAAGTACTCGACGCGCTCCTGAAGCTCGCACTCGATCTCGGTCAGGCCGCGCTCCATCGTTGCCGGAGACGTGACGTAGTGACTGCCTGGATAGACCGTAAGTTCCTCCTGTCGGCTCAATACCTCGCCTGTAAGCGGATCCACCACCGCGATCCGCTCGACTGTGTCGCCGAAGAATTCGATGCGTATGACTATCTCCTCATCCGCCGGCTGAATCTCCAGGATGTCGCCCTTGACGCGGAATGTAGCTCTCTGGAGCGCGACATCATTCCGACCGAACTGCATGTCAATCAGCCTGCGCAGAACCTCCTCGCGGTCGTATGTCTCACCTTCAGTAAAGCTCAGAACGATCCGCCTGTACTCTGCGGGCGAACCGAGTCCATAAATGCAGGAGACGCTTGCCACAACAACGGCATCACGCCGCTCCAGCACCGCCTGAGTCGCGGAGTGGCGAAGGCGATCTATCTCGTCGTTGATTGAGGTGTCCTTCTCGATGTAAGTATCTGTCCGGGGAATATACGCTTCCGGCTGGTAGTAGTCGTAGTAGCTGACGAAGTACTCCACCGCGTTTTGCGGAAAGAACTCGCGGAACTCGCCGCATAGCTGTGCCGCCAGCGTCTTGTTGTGGGCGATCACGAGCGCAGGCTTCTGCACCGCCTGGATGACGTTTGCCATCGTGAAGGTCTTGCCGGAGCCGGTCACGCCCAGAAGCGTCTGAAACCGATATCCGGCATCGACCCCCTCGACTAGTTGTGCTACAGCCTTGGGTTGATCGCCCTTGGGTTTGAAATCCGAGATCAGTTTGAACTCGTCCACGTCTCTTCCCAGTCCATGATAACGCTACTGCTCAATCGCACATGCGTTCGCCGCTGTGCGCAGACTTGCTTCACCTATTTTACACTAAAAGCCGCCGGAGCCCAACTCGAACATGATCTTTCTCTGCGACTGCGACCACACAGCGATCAGCTCCCGGCTGCCGACCATCTTCCCTACAGAGAGCTCGAGGTCTCTATATGACCGGCCGACTATCTCATTGAACGTGGAGCTTACTGTGAATCGCCAGTCTGGACTCAAACGGAACGTGAGATCACCGAACACGTTGGCCGTCGGATAGTCCAGCCCCTTTATGGCATAGATGGAAGCCCGCCATTTCTTCCCATCGCTAAGGACGCAGGTCGCCGATAGGGTTTGCTTGCCCGCGTACGACGTGTACACACTGGCTCTATCGGCAAATCGGTAGCTGAGACCAAAACCACTGTACTCGGAGATCCTCCATTCCAAGACGGCCGCTCCCAACGTAGACAGCCCGGATATCCGGCTGCCCCACAGGTAGCCGAGCCCGAGCGAAGTCCTGAGCGAGAGCTTGTCAGCCAGACGAATCGGCGAGGAGTAGACGTTGCCCTTTACCTCGTACCTCATGTCGGAATATGTAGAGTATGCTGACCTAGTCGAGAGCGTATATCGGAACGGTGACTTGCCAAGCGGCCTTGCACGCATCTGGATGAAGATGTCGGCGTTCGTCGAGTCTTCGCCTTCTTGCAGGTCGCTCCTGTCCAGACTTAAGCCAACGTCAAACGCCTCGAACGATTTGTTGATGCTGACGCTGCCGAAGAAGTCCCTATGGGAAGGGTAATCCATGTAGACATAGCCGCGAGTCTGCCTCCCCAAATCCTGGCTGTGATAAAAGTGGGCTCCCCAGTCAGCCCTCGTGACCTGGCTGAGCAGGAGCGAACCGTCAGAACGCTCTGTAGAATACTTCTGGCGCAGATCAACGAACCATCCAGGTTTCTGGCCGTAGTCGCCCCAGCCCGTACTGTCGCCGTGCCTCACCAACAGCGCCCCGCTGGACGACGAACTCAGCGAGTAGTAGACAGGGAGGTTAAGGGTCACACCGCCGGTGCTGTAGCCGACATATTGTCCTTCCTCAGGCCCGGCGCCTGTCAGCCACAGCACATACAGCGGCAGGGAGACCACGCGCTTACCATCAACGTAGACGCTGGCCCTCTTGAACTGAATCTTCTGGTTCGGAAAGACCGTGGCCTCGCGGGCCTTCACCAATATCGAGCTGTCCGAGAGATCGTGCAGGCTCATATCCTCGGGCATATAGGAAGCTTCTTGGTCGCTGATCTCAGGTATGCTCTTCGAGACGTTCACCTTCTGAACGCGGCCACGCTCCGCCGACAGAAGCAATCCCTCCGACCCCGACAGGTCACAAGCGAACATGTCCCCCACCACGTCGCCGCCGGTCGTGCGGATGCGGATAGGGCTTGCTCGGCCCTCACCTCTAGCAACCACCCTGCCCCGCTCAAGATTGATCTGAGCCTCCTCCGCCGCGAGATCCAGTGTGCGGCAACGAATGCGCACATTCCCCAGCGCTTCCAGCACTTTGTAGTCCACGCTGTAGGCAAGATACTTGTCCGCAGTCACTGTCAAGTAGTCTGGGCCCTGAGGCAGAGACGGGGCGTCCCCGAATTCTACGTTGATCTGCGCTACAGCTTGTCCCTCGACCCAGGTAGCTGTGACCACGCAGGTGCCTGGAATATCCGCGCTCACGAGCTTCACCCGGGCGACCCCAGCGGAGGTCAACCCGGACTCTTCGATAACGCCGAGCGATGCAGAGACGCGCACTTCTGTGCCATCGGCGACGAATCTTCCCTCTCTATCCCTGACCTGAACCGTTACGGTACACACGCTCTTACCATCCGCAAGGATAGCGCTGGGATTCGCCGATAACTCAATGCTCCCCACACCTCTGTCGCATGCTGCAGGGCACAGAATCGCGGAGAACAGGAGCAGACTACCTGGAATCAAAAGCTTCGTTCGCATACGGATCCAATATTAGTAGGGTTCACCGGCGTCGTCAACAGTCAAGCCTGCCAGCGCCAGAACCTGATGAAAAAGGCCCGTACCCTCCCTAGATGGACTACGGGCCTTTGGTTCTATGCTTGGCTAGCCTAGCTCCATGTTAACCGCTGCCGATCACAAAGCCTACTATGATGGCTCCGATCATGGCAGCGATCAACCCTCGGTTCTTCTTGGAGTGTGATGGCTGCGGGACCGCCGGGCTGGTCGGCTGAGTGAGGCTCGCAGCCGTCACCTCCGCCAGCAGCTTCTCCGCAACTTCGTAAGTCGCACCGATTCCTAATGCCTCCTCCCCCTGCCCAGTCTTCCCCTCAACCGCCGCAGCTCTGCCTGTCGCGGTGATTGTGCTGAAACTGCCGCTCCTAGCGTCTATCAACTGCAGCGTGACGGTCAACTCGGCCTCGGCTTTCCTTTCGTTGAAGTCATATCGGTCTATGGAACCGATCATGGCCAAGTTAGCGCCCATCAGGGTGGCTAGCTTCCGCGCCTTGGCGACCCCTTGAACTCCGGTATCAATCGGCTGTGCGATTTCCTTCTCGGTGATCTGCTTCTCACGCACAGCTCGGTCCACAGAAGCGGCTCTTGGGTCGAATAGGACGACCGAGTAACGCCGCGTCCCGGCCAGACCTTCGTTGACGAGCAATAGCAGGTCACCGGCACATTGCTGGATGAGTTCCTGCTTCGAGGCTCCAACGTCACTTCCTATTGCAAAGGGGAAAAGTGCCAGCGATTCCTTCTGGAGGACATCATCGGCATTTAGCGCCTGTGCACACTGGAAAACCAGCAGACACGTCACAGCTAGTACCCGACATATGCGGGTTCCGGTAAGTATTGGCCTCACAGTCTGGTATGCTCCTCTATTGCTATGGGACTCATCTATGCCAAGGGCAGCCGGCAAGCCTGTCACCTTCCCTGCAATGTGGCCGCGTCAGAACGGTATGGGAGGTGGCTGATCCGGTACGGGGTCGGCGCCGCCTCCACCGCCATCACCGCCGCCGCCCGAGCCTCCAAGCAGCAGTCCAACGCCAAGGGACAGCAGCAACAGCGGAATCCACGACTTCTTGCTGCTCTTTTTCCTCACAGCCACGATAGGAGGTGGCACTGCGCGTTCTTTGTATTCCTCGCCCGTTACCTCCTGGATGACCTTCCTGCCCGTGTCCCTGACAGCCTCAGAGGCAATGCTCGACTCTCCCGCCGGCGCGGTAGGAGATGGCTTCGTACCGCGCCCCGTGACCGTGATAGTCTGCACAGCCTTCCCCGTCTTCGTATCCACCAACCGAACGGTAGCCGTTATCTCCGCTACACCCTCCCTGTCGGCGAAGGTGTACTTCTCCACGGACCCAACGAGAAACAGGTCTGCTGATATGGCTCTTGCGAGCACGGCGGCGTGTGCGATGCCCGCGTCGTCGGGTGAGAACGGACCCACCGCTATCAGCTTCATCTCCGACTGCATGGCCGCTAAGCGCTCCACAGCGGGCAGACGCTCCGTGTACTCCAAGACGCTGTACCTAGGGCATGAAGCCAGCCCCTGCCCAAGAAAAGCATTCAGCTCGGAGACCACCTGTAACTTGGTCACCGTGGCCGCCTTATCTAACGGAAACAGGACCATGGTTTGCGGCTTGACGTCGCTGACCTGGGAGGCTGCAAGAGCACCGCTCGCCATGTATGGCACCAGTACGGTGCTGGCCAGAGACCAAGCCAACCACTTGGCAGTCCTGAATCTGACCATTGTGCGCATGGATGTCACCCCTCTCGGAATTGTCTCCCGTCCTACTTTGTCTCGAAGAGGATGCGGAATGATCTGCTGGTGTAAACCTGGCGGGCCTCGAACGTATAAGAGCCGCCAGAGACCAACTCGAGAGAAACGCCGTTCTGCTCGTCCACGAGCGTTAGCCGCGCGTTCGCCGGCACGCTTTCCAGGCCCTCCCAGGTCAACTGGACATCGCCTGGGCTGTCCGTCGCCACTCTGAGCTGCCAGCTATCGCCGGAATACAGGCTGCCTCTCACATCAGCCGCATAGATGCCGTCCCTTTCATCATCGGTGAAGTACAAATCCACATAGCCCTCCAAACACGGCGGGCTCTCGATCCGCTCAGGCTTCGAGGAACTCTGGCCGAAGTAGGCGCTGTCCTGCAGTTCGCCGCTAGTGGCGATCATGCGGACTGTCCACTCGCGCGGGCGGTATGTATCTGCACCCTCTATCCCATGCTCAGAGAGACCCAAGGGCTGCCCGCCCATCGGCGGTGGCGGCGGCTCGATTCCCCCGCCTGTAGGAGACGGAACTATTAGCTGGCAGTCAACCAACGCTCTCACCCAGTAGCCGAGCCATGGGCGCATTGTCCGGTCCGCTCCCACTCGGTTTGCATCAACGAGCTTGTAGTTCCTGATACTTGGATCATACGTCCACGCATACTCGCGAACCCAGCCATTTGCGTGAGCAGTCGCTAGGCTGACGGTCTGAGCGTTGTATCTGACCTGCAGATTGCCCCAGACTGTTTCCTGCAGGAACGGATAGCCTATCTGGTTCCAGCCAGCCTCGATTGGTATGCTGAAGGACCAAGTGGTGCTGACCAGACTGCCGCTGGGAGCGATCACCTTGGGCTCCAGAGTCTTGATCCAGTATGCCTGGCCGGCAGCAATCAGCGGGAAGTCGTAATCCGACGCATAACCAGGCAGCAGCGAGTAGAGCTTGTATGCGCCGGATGAAGGCTGCCATTTCGCCAACGCGAATGGCGGTATGCGGCCGAAACATCCCTCGGGATAACCGATACTCGGCTGCAGCGGCAGGGAGATCATATGAAGCCCGGTGATGGTCAAACTCGGACCAGCTACCACTACGGTGAGCTCGGATGAGCTGCTCGGGAGATAATCTCCTCCTCCCGCCCAGGCGGTCGAGATCTTCCATGTCCCATTTAACTCAGGCGTCCAGGAGAGTGAATAGCTCCCATTCGCCTGAGAGCTCACCGATCGCTCGAACTTTGTGCCGCTCGGCCTGGTAAACTTGATCGTCAAAGGCACTGCCATTGCGGGGCTGACCGTGCCGCTTATGATTGCCGCCTGGCCCACCATCGGCGATGCGCTGCACCGTATTGTGATGGTTGCAGTCGGCCTTCCAGTCACAATCGGCCCGTTGTACTCGCCTGACGCAGGATCTCTAACCGTATCCAGATAATCGGAAGCCTTGAAGTAATACGTATGCGACCCAGGGCCGAGGCCCTGCTTCTGGAATCTGTAAGTGACGCCCGTCACGAAGTCGTTCTCATTCGGATCCTTCACCATCACATCAGCGTCCGCGTTGTCTACGTAGACCTTCACGTATTCCGGACCGTCTCCGTCGGGGTCACTATAGACAACTGAGTAGGTGTACGTGTCCGTGTTCCATCCGCTAGCCGGGGACACGTCCGCCTCACTGAAAGCCGGGGCGGAGTTTGAGTAGATGGACGGGCCATCCATCTGAGTGGTGGGCGTTGCGGCCTCAAGCGCGTCCACCGCCCTGAAGTAATAGGTGTGAGACCCTTCTGTGAGGCTGCCGCCCGGCAGCGTATATCGGTACACTACTCCGGTTGCATAGGTGCCGCCCGGCACCACCACCATGCAGTCCGTTATGTCCGTCTCCTGGCCGTCTATGACTACCTTGACCGATGTGGGCGCGTCGTTGTTCAGATCAACGTACTTGACGCTGTACACATAGGACATACCCGTGTTCCCGCGCACAGGCGTGATTGAAGGTTCGCCCAGAGCCGGCGGGTAGTTGACCGTCACAGTCAGCTCGCCGGACACCGGCAGCCTGACCGCTGCCCAGCCATCCGACGCCTCGAAGTGATAGTTGCGCTTGCCGGGACTCAGAGTGGATGAATACGTGAACTCGGCGCCCGCGGTATAATCCGGCGAGGCCGGCGGCGTCATAGCGTGAGGCGCTCCATCAATGAGAACCCTGACAAATCCCTCAACCTTGTTGATGGGATCCACCGTGGGCGCATCACCGTCCGGATCAGCATACGTCACCTTGAAAGTGAACACCGTGGAAGCCGTACCCCGCGACGGCGTATGCGAGGCGTTGCTTAACGTCGGGGGTTCGTTGCCCGCCGGCGCCTGTATTGAGACCTTCGGGCCCTGCAACTCCGACGCTGCAGGGAATCTCAGAGTAGTGTCCCTGGTCGCCGCGTCCGTCGGACCTACAAGTATTTCTTTCGTGTTCGACCTGAAATGAGCGGTATGCACATCGTTCGGCAGAAGGCCGACGCTTACGCCGAGGCCCGGCACGATCGCCTGATAATCCACTCCTCCGGGCCCGAGGTAGTCGCTGTCGTCGGCATCGACCTTCGTCATGATGAGCTTGCCGATGCTGAACTCATCGCCGACCTTGACACCGAACTCGTCAACGAGATCACTTGTCAGGATCGTCAACGTATTGCTGGTATTGCTCCCGATGGTAAAGACTTGATAGGTTGCCTTCGGGCCTGCGCTGGTGAACTGCATAGGCATACCTTTGAATTGGTCTACAGTCCAGTTCTGCGAGTCATCGGTTATTGCGGTTGCGCCGATGGCGGTCACGGTGCCGTCATAGGCCGTTTCACTCGCGTTATCTACATAGACGACCGGGTAGCCGGCATCCGGCGCGTCCCCGGAATCATCCCTATACTTAACCGTGTAGACGAACTGCTGCGCGGTGCTATGTCCCAGCGGGTTGTTCGGGGTTACCAGACCATTCGAGAGGATTGGTCGGTCATTGACATACGGCCCTGTGATCGGCGTGATCGGCGCGATGGGAGCGCCGGACGACCTCGAGCTTGGAGTGCCGGCGTCGAAGACCGCATACCCAGCGCCGTCCGAAGCCTCGAAGTAGAACTTGTGAACGCCGTTTGCAAGGTTCATCTGGGCCTCGTACGTCACGCCTTCCTTGTAGCTGCCGGCCTTGCTGGTGAGCGCCTCCGCCCGCCCATCCAGGATCAGACGCGAGTACTCCGGGGCTTGGCCCTTCAACCCATCGGTATCCGTGTAACGCACCGAAAATGTGAATAGAGTAGTGCTCGATCCGGTCGTGGGAACAACCTTCCCGAGCGTCAGTGCAGGCGGCGTGTTCGCAACCACCTCATCCGGACCTTGCACGCCGAACCAGTATTTCGCGGTCACTTGGCCGGTCGGAGCACTCGCAAACGTGACAGTGCCTTGCAGCAGATCTATGGTGACATTCGTCGTGAGTGTGCCGCCCACGTAAATGGACGGGTTCGTGTACATACCGGGCAACTCGGGAACCGACAGGTTCCCAACAACGGGTTTGTGCGCAAACTCGTATACTTTGCCGGAGCCGCTGAGAACTTCGACAGGCTCCCATATCGTGTGGGCGCTGGGCGACGTGGTGGCGTCATACTGGGCCATCGCTGTCGAGGCATCCGCCGCGACAAAGCAGTGGTAATACGGATCAGTGCTCTGGTCCAGGCGCGTGGAATAGACGTACTCCTTGCCGTCGCTGAACACCCTGTCACTTGCCATGGCTTCGTCCATCCCATGCCCGGCATCCCACACAAGCTCTCCCGTCGTATCCTTCCGCCCGATGTAGAGCTTCACGTATGCGGGCGGCTGGTTGTCCACATCTTTGTAAGTAACGCGGTAGTTCCACATAGTCGCGGCGTTATTCGACCCATCGTTCGACTCTACCTTGCCGCCGTACAGCACAGGCGCTGTGTTCGCTGTTATGACCGGTCCAGAAATCCAGCCCGTAGTTGTCGTCTCGCCTACCCTCAGATCGTTCGGGTCCGTCTGCCGGCCCCAGTCGTCCGTGAACTCGAACCGGTGCGTGTAGGTGACCCCTGGTTTGAGGGCAAGACCCGCCAGGCTGGCAGTGTTCAAATAATACTGGACACCCGTGATGTAATCCGTGCCGGCGCCCTTCTGCATGCTGTAGCGCTCTTCCGTCGCCGACCCTTCCGGCTTGATTACAAGATACGCGGTGTAAGGCCGCTGCCCGTCCGCGTCCGAATACGTCACACGAAACACGAAGTCGGTTCCTGCTACGCCGGAACCGGGGGTCAAGCTCATCCCGCTCAACACGGGCTTGTTGTTGACATAAGGGCCGTTTATGACGTCGTTGTCAACGGGAAGCCAGGGCGCCAAAGGGTCGAGGGGATCCGGCGCCTCGATCTTCGGGACGTAGTAGTCATTGAAAGTGCCGCCGTTGTATATGATCTCGTCCGGGCGCCTCGGGTAATGGCATACTCTGGTGCCGTCGCCCGCCTCGAACCAGTAGTAGTGCGGCCCGGTACCCAACTTCTGCCCGGCGTTTAGGGTGACCTTGTAGACAACCCCATTCTTGATTTCGTCTGCCGAGGGGTCGCTGTCGCGGTGCACCGACTTCATTTCGTATTTGGTCGGCGCAGTTGGGTTGTAGGGGTTCGCGAAGTTGCCATTGTTCATGCACAGCCAGACGCCCACAGGCGGCTTGCCTTGGGACTGTTTATAGACAACCCTGAACTCGCACAGCGTGGAAGCGGAGACGGCAGCCGACTCGGCCCACATGCGCCAATTCCAGCTGCCCTGGTTCGCTATCATCGGATTGACTGCGCTCCTGTACGGGTAGAGCGTTCCCAGGAAACGCGAGCCCCCCAGAGGATATTCGTAAACATTCAAGCCGCTGATAGTGCGGCGGCCGTTCTCGAAGCAGGCTCCAAGCCCCGGGTCCACCCTAGGATGCGTTTGGATCGCCGCGTCGCCCCACGCCCACGAATCGTATAGGTATGTGAGCGAATTGAGGAAAGGGAAGAACCGCCCCGGGAAGTACGTGGGCTTGTCCAGGTAGAGCCCGGTATTGAAGCCTATCTGGTGCGAGCCATAGAATGGATCGTACTGAGAATAGGTACTACTTGCCGGCCGGTACGGCGACTTATCGTCAAGCCCCGACGGATTGTCGGCCTGCGAGATGTCGTCGTCACTGCAGGCAAAGAAGTAGTGGTATACACCGGGGGACAAGGCTACGTAGTAGGGCCACCGGCGAATCCCGTCCGGGCCTGTCTCATACGGGCGCCTATACGGCCAGGTACATATCCAGTCGTCCCCGCCGCTCCTTAGTATTGTGTCGCCAACCGGCACCACGCGGAGAATATGCTTGACACCTACTTCAGTCCCATAGCTTACATCCTCGTAGTCCTCTCTGTACATGAAATGCGGCTTGAAACCAGGGACAGCCACGTCGGCGCGGTCCAAATAGAGCATCACACCGGTACGCTCGTGACGCTCGGCGCTTGGCGCCCAGACGTCGTCCCCCCATTCCAGCCAGGGGACCGGCGCGCTGTTATCTACATTGATGTAATGGATGCGAAAGGTATAGTCGCTGGACGACGTGCCATCGTCGGGGAACTGCTCTACGTAGGGGGTGACATGGAGAGGATCTATATAAACGTCCTTGTTCGGCCACTGGAACGGGTATGACGTGAGGAAGTCCCGATCGCCCCGCACACCACCATATTTGTCTATAGGGGAAAAAGACCCTGCAGGCCAAAAGTAGAACGAGTCGTGCACGGTGACCGTCCCCTCCGACGAACTCACCGTCTGCGTCTCCCCTTCACTGTCCGTGTACTCAGCCGTCCATGTGAACTTGACGTCGTCCGGCTTTCCGTAGTCATCAGCGTGGTCAGGGTCATACTCCTTCGCCCGCAGGCCTGAACAGTATAGAATGGACGGATCCTCCGGGCACGGGTCATACATCAGGGCGAGACCGCCGCTTACCTTGACTTCGACCTTCCATTCCCCAGCCTCTGTCGGCAGTGGACACGAAACCTCTATCTTGGCTACTTTCAGGGTCAGCGTCTGGATTTCGTTGTCTTCGCTGCCACGGTCCCACGTAACCTTGAAAAGGAATATAGAATTCGCAGTTGCCGCTGTGGGCTTCACGCTTACATCGCTCAGGGACTGCGCAAGGCAGCTCGGGCCTGCAGCGAGTGTCACCGCTGCCAATGCCAAGGCCAACTTCAAGTTAGAGAGCTTGTGCATGTACGAACCTCCACACCCGGACTCGAGTGACGAACGCGGTCAAACATCAAGCATTGTACTCCGCCGGCTTTATGGCACGGGCGGGACAGGCGGCACACCCTCACCCGGTTCGGGCATTCCTCCAAGGCCGGCGCCGATCTGTGAAACAGGGCTCATGATTAAGGTCAGACCCGGACGCATGACCCTCAGCCAGTAGCCCTGCCACGGTTTGATCTGCATACTTCGCTCGCCGTATTTGTTCCAATTGTATGTCCGAAACACAGGATCCCACCAGAACACCGTTCTGCTGATCAACCCGCGTGCCACAGCCTGCTGGTAATCGAGTACACCATAGTCCAGGTGATAGAACCTGGTCTCTCCGATTGTGATTGCATAGAGGTAAGGATTGCCCACCAGATTCCACCCGACCTGGAGCGGTATGTGATATCCCTGCGTTCCCCCCCAGGGTATAGGCGTGTACTGGCCAGGTGTCATCGTGGTGCTCTGCGCCACCGGCAGGCTCAGCCAATACCCGGCGCCCGGCTCGACCTTCTCCGCATACACGTACTGCTGGAGATGGGGGTCGTATTTCCATAGGACGGCGCCGGGTAGCAGCCCGAGACCTGTCTGCAGATCCGGGTCAGCCAGTTGGAACGGCACCGACATCATCTGCCACCCCGCCGAGAGCGGCTGCTGCTCCGTAGCAGGAATGACGACCTGTCTGCTCACGCTGGTCGCGCCCACGGGTCCGCAGCTAAATGAAACCCCGTAATTCAGGATCCCTGATCGGCTTCCGTCCGGTACTACCTGCCATGAGACCTTTCCCTCACGTCGCGCGGGGATTGTGCTCAGGCCTTTGGTGTACTGGCCACCTTCCGACGAGTCCAGCGTAAGTCCCTGCGGAAGGGTCAGGGTAAAGGTTGCGTTCTGCAGATCCATATACTTCTCTGTATTGTCCAGGTAGGCCGATATCGTCATGGGGTTCGGATACAGTTGGCCGACACCGTTTTCCATGTAGTATTTCAGCGCCCTCGGCCCCTGGACGGCGGCGACGTACTCCGGCGAATCCATGGTAGGCTTGGTGAAGTCAGACGTCGCACAGGCGATACCGATATAGTGAATAACCGTCATGCTCTGCCCGGGCAGGAGTCTCCGAGGTTTCCAGAATGCACCGTAGGCAACATCATCAATGTAGTCGTACTCAATCGGCTTGTACTGCCACGTTCTCCATGGGTCCTGTCCCAGGCCGCCAAACCAGTACGACCACCCCTGACCGCCAACAATGTACCAGTCATCAATGCTGACCCTGTCCGGCGGCGTCGCGCCCTGACCCTTGAAGATCAGCCGTATGGAGTGAACCGGATCCGACTGGGAGTTGAACAACTCGATCGCTGGCGGAATCTCAGTACCGGACAGGAGGGTGCGGTTCTCAAGCAGGGGGCTGCCGGGGATGCTCACGATGTTGCGCAGTTCCCGGGTACCGCCGTCCTCGAGATGCGTCGGCGTGAGGTCTGCAACCACCTTCATCCCAACCATGTGATCAATCGTATCCTCGTTCTTTAGGGTCCACTTGAAGCGGATGGTATCGCGCATGACCCTGGCGTCCAACTCACATCGGACGACCGGCCGAAGCACGGAGACCTTGTTCAGAGTGGTCGGCGATATGCCATTCTGCGGGGCGGGATACCACACAGCGTAGATGGCGTTTCTATTAGTAGGAACGCGAGGCGAAATACTCCAGTTGCCATCGGTGCCTTCTCCCCAGATTGCGGTACGTCCGTTATCGGAGCCGCCATCATCGTTGTCAAACACCGCCCAAACGCGCTCGGGGTTATCCAGGTTCGACGACACCGCGTCAACCATGATCTCCCAGGAGCCCCATCTGTCGCCCGGGCCAGGAGGCTTAACTGACGACCAGTTAATGAAGCACGAGTTGTCTATCAAAGTCGTCGGATCGCCTTCGATATTCCAGATATGAAACCGGCCGCCCACGCACGGAGTAGATTTTGTCATGGTGTGCCCGAGAGCAAGGCCTGACAACTGCCCAGTCACACCTATGGCAAGCGCTATGTACGGGCTCTCGGCGGTGACCACCACCGGAGGGCCGCTATCATCTTCTTGGGCAGCGGCTCGACCGACAACGATGCCGCAAACGATTACGGCAATAACAGCTATGCGGATGGATTTTGTGCCCGGCATAGACATGCTTACCTCCTTGACATGCGCGAGACCAGCTCTTTCCCTAACGCGGAATGCCCGTATACGGATTTGGCGAGACAATGAGTTTGAGGTCCGGCTCAGGCCACCCATTCGGACCGCGGGCCAGGACTCTCACCCACTGCCCCTCCCACGGCCTCATCGTCGAACCGTCAATGCGCCCCGATGTGTACTGACGGTATATGTTATCGTACCTGAAGGTGTAGGCGAACAGCCACCCATTCTGGACAGCTTCGGCAACAGGCGCTCGCATCCCCGCGTATTCCACCACTGCGCTCCCCCAATCAATCATGAAGGGGAACGGGTTGCCAACCATGTTCCACCCGCGGTAAAGCGATATCACGTAGGGTACTTTATCCACAGCCTCACCGCTCCACTCGGGAAATTCGATAGGCTCGGCTAGATACGCCCAGTAGCCAAGACCGGCCGGCGGTGTAGCATCAAATGGCAGGCCCAATGGATGCACCACCTTCTCCTCAAGCCGCCATGCTTCATCCAGCACGCTCGGGGGCGCGAAGCTCGCCTCCGGGTCCGTCCTGCTGCCATCCAGACTATAGATGGCATACTCGGCAGAAGTGCTATTGGCATAGTGCCACCGCGCGAGCATACCAATGTTGCCGAAAAACAAGTCCTCCGGCGTTGTTCCTATATCGAACTTGAACGGGATAGACAAGAGATGCCAGCCCCGCCTGAGCGTCTGAGGCACCACCGTGAAGGACGCCTTATCGTCATCCGTCAGCGGCGTCGGAGGCGGTGTGTCAAGCTCCATGTCCGACTGCGCTTTCGCATATATCGTGTGTGTTCCCGGCGTCAGTTGGTATTCGAACTCCACATAAGACTTCCCCGCTGCCGGATCCACCACGAAGTAATACGGGGTGAATGTGGGATCGGTGCCAGTCAGCACCGGCGCGTTGTCGGGCACCCCATCGGCGTTGCTATCCACCGGATCAACCCATATGGAAATCGTCTCAGGATCCGCGTGTCGGAAATCCACACGAAGCTTCGGTCGTTTGGTGGGAACGATGCCGCTTTGCGTGGGCGACTGTACCCTCACATCTATGCAAGCCATTCTGACAGCCTTGTAAACGTTCAGCAGTCCCCAGCCATATGCGTCATTCGGGCGGCCGACGCCCGTCGGCGTCGCTGTTTCGCGCAGTATCAACTCAACGTCGCTCGACGGGACGTCAAGCGAACGCAGCAGCCCAGCCGCCGCAGACACCATCGCGGCCGACGCGGAAGTACCACTATAACGCCCGTATCCATTCCCCCAGATGTCGGCCTGCCGGTCGCCGACCGAGGGCGGCTTGCTCGGCGGGTTCTGTCTGGGTAAGGTTGGATCGCAAAAACGCGGAAGCAGATAGAACTGGTTGATTCCGTCGTTGTCCACCCATTGCCTGCTCCACCATGTGCTCACAATGTCATCTCCAGGCGCAACGATATCCACCCCATTGCCCCGGCTGGACCACGCCGAAATCGTGTCCTTGGGGCCGGTGGAGCCTACGCCGATAACCCGATCAAATGAGGCGGGATACAATGGCGGATATGGGCCTAGGTTTCCCTGGTTTCCTGCAGAGGCAACGAGGATGATGCCCCGGCTGGCGGCCTCCGCTATCGCGTGGCGCACCATCGAGGACAGACGAGTGCCCCCAAAGCTCATGTTTGCTACATCAACCCGAAGATTCGCACCCTGGACTATCGCTGAACTCCTCCACTCCACGCAGTACCGCAAAGCCTCCACGAGAGCCGTCTGGTCAAAGGAGGCGCCGCTGTCCGGGTATATCTTGAGCGGCAGTATCCACACGTCGCTCCAGGCAAGCCCGGCAACACCCTCCGAATTGTTCGTCTTTGCAGCGATGATTCCGGCCACCCAGGTGCCGTGCCATGAAACACGTAGGACATCAATGTTAGTTGATTCCGACGGGGATGGATCCTCCCGTCTGGTGGGGTCCTTCGATGTGAAATCGTATCCCTCGCCCACCAGCAGCCTGCCGGCCCACCTGACGCCGGGGGCCGCCGCCTCGCCAGCATACAGGTCCCTGTCGGTGGGGCAATAGCGACAATAGTAGCCGAGATCCGGGTGTGGGAACCTATCAACATGGTCTCCAGACTCTCTCACCCGGTCGCGGACTCCCGTGTCAAGGACCGCAACGACCACGTCGTTTTTTCCCTTAATGATGTCCCATGCCTCCGGCGCGTAGATATGCTGCTTGTCCCACAGCGTGTCGGGCTGAAGCGCCCACTGCCCCCACAGGCGTGATGGATCGTCACTCTGGTGAATCGCCGGATAATATGTATCGTCTGGCACCGCGGTCGGATAGAACTTGTAAACCCGCTCAGCCACAAGTACAAAGGGCTTGCTGTTCATCGCTGCCAGGACGGAGTTGTCCACAGGCCTTGGCAGCCACAGCTTATAGAGACCGGGCGTGTATCTGCCTTCAAACACGACCGTGCTCCCGAACTCCTCATTCAGCGCCTGCACATCCGCTTCGGTTGCAGACGGCGTCAACAGGAGGGCAACCTCGTTCTCCGTCCACGGCAGCTCACCCGCCGGCACTCGGAACGGCCCGATCTGCTCGTCGTCACCAGCTGCGTGCCCCAACGGCGCTATGCCGAGAGACACGAGAACAAGGAAGACGAGCAGGAGTCTGCCGCCCATACGAGCTTCCTTCTTGCTACCCATTCTAACTCAGCTCCTTCGCATCGCACATCCGCCTCGGCTGCCACGGAGTGCTGCCATCGCCATCGCTTAACCGCCGGGAGGAGGCGGCACGCCGCCCAACATCTGGAACATGAGCACTTCGTTCGGATCGCTGTATATGTATCGAGTGTTCTTCTCTCCCTCAATCCCCGGCGACGGCCCGGCCGGATATGGACCCGGCTGGTCCTGGCTGTTCCTTACGCCCACACGCCAATAGAGCATACCGCCCGGCTGGACGTCTTTCAGCTCCGGAGACACGTTCAGCACGTTAGCAAACGTCCGCGAACACAGAGTTCCGTCCTCGCTTACAGGCTGGTATACCTTCCCGACCCAAGTCCGGTCGCGCTTGAACTCCCAAGAAGTAGATACCTCGATCACGTATACGTCGCCGCTCCGGCAGCCTTCCCACTCGAAATGAACATCATCCAGGCTCACGTACTGTGCTCCACTGGTGTCGCCGGGGTGCAGCGGCCTAGGACGCTGGAGGAAGTAGGTGGCGCGCCCAGCGTAGACGGGAGTCGTCTCCCAGTAGGTCACGCGGCCCCCTTCTTCCTCTGACTTCGCAGGCTGGCGCCTGTAAACGCAGGAAACCCAGTAATTGTGCGACTTGCCCGGCGTGATACCAGGCATCGAAGTTACAGTGGCCGCGGTCGCCGCGGTGTGGTCGTTGCTGGGAAATACATAACTGATCGGAACCCGATCAGTAGCATCGTCTATGCTGTGGTGGTCGAAACTGCCAAGGGCACATGAGATCGGCAAGGCTGTGGTCTGATCCGGCGCAAGCACAGGTCCGGCGAAATTTGACGCTGCACCGCCCGAGAAATAGGTACTATGGTTATCGCGCCATACATGATACTGTATGATATCGGCGTATCGAACACCCTCGGGGTTATTCCACGCGATCAGTATCCCGCCCTCGTGGCGGAGAGACCCGAACTCCGCGGGGCTCATGAACGCAGCCGCTACAGCCCCGCCGAGCTGCTCCGGCGTATCCTTACCCGGCTTCAGAAGCGCGAAAAGGCCAAACGCCAGCAGAACCGTCCAAAGCAGCTTGCTGCCCTTTTCGATGCGCTTAGTTCTGTCCGTCCTCGCGGCCTCAGTTCCGGCGGCACCCATATCCCTCGGGAGTTCGTAGACCGCCCTGACCCGATCTTCGGGCTTCACACCGCGCGAGGACCTTATGACAGATGCGGTGGCGTCCACACTCGTAACCCTTGAAACCCTCACACGACCGACAACCTCGTCCGCGCCGCCTTCCCCGCGTCGGAAAACTATCATCTCAATGCCCGCCTCGATACCGTCCTGGGACCCTTTGTTCAGCAGCACTTCGTTGGTTCCCACAGTACCGATTATCGTGGCTTCGGGGATGATGTACTGAACCATGGTGTCCACGGCCTTGCGGGCCGCGTTGTTAATGGCCTCGACGATCCAGTCAGTATCCTTATCAGCAGTGTACCCGATGCGCGGGTTGCTCGCGCCTGTGGCGATTGCGCCGTTTACCCACTCTCCGGATGCCACGTCCAAGATACGGACTGACATGCGCACCTCGGCACTTTTCTTATCCGGATTGACCTTTATCGACAGTACCTCACCACTCGCTACAGAGTTCACTCCAAGTTTCTGCCCAAGGCGCATCATCATGTCTGGAGTTAAGAGGAACTTGGGGACCCTATCGCCTTTACCCTTATATCCTAGCCCCTCCATCGCTGCCTGGAGTGCATCTGCCGGGGTCGGCGTGAACCTACCTGACCGTATGAGCTCAACCGCCACGGCGTCAGTGGCCATTGTGGCGAACATTTCGTTCGGCACCTTGCTGACATTCCTGAAATCTACAACAGCGACCGAAACCGCTCCTATCTGAGCCGCAGCAGGAGCCGAAACGATAAGGCCCCCGAGAATAGGGCCAATAAGGATTGAAATACAGAGCACGCCCATCGGCCGGCGTGTTGCGGATTCTCTAAACAGTCTCACGAGAACACTTCCTCCTAGGACGATTTCGTTCTATTCACGTGCCGGCTAACCAGCTTCGGGTCCCACACCGGCAACTCCTTTTCCCGCTGGGAAGAGGACACGACGACGCAGATTGCGACCTGCCGCCAAGATATCCGGGCTTGTGAGGAATGAATGATATTCATGAGTCACACAGAGCGCGCTGACCACAGCCAAGGCCCGCAGCAAGTCCAGAGGATTGCAACGCCCGGCCCGCACGTCCCCTCGTCGTGCGGGAAGGCTCCGATATCTCGTTGATAGCAACCGCTTTCGTCGCCGCCCCGGTCCGACCAAGCCAAGCCGGGGCCAGACCAATTATAGCACAGCTACTTGCCCTGCGCAACCGATTCTTGGATGGTACTCCATACCCTCTCTACCTGTTCCCTTGTGCTGCGCAAGGCACCTTCCGTGCTAACCACCCAGTCGGCATGTTTGATCTTCTCCGACATGGGCAGTTGGGACCTTATGCGGAGTTTCGCCTCCTCGCGAGTCAGACTGTACCGCTTTTGTAGACGCCTTATCTGCGTGTCTTGTTCCGCGCTTACGACCAAAACTTTATCTACCAGCCCGAGAGACGCCGTCTCGACCAGCAGTGGGATCTCAAGCATGAGTACGCCCTGTCCAGTATTTCGAAAGCGCTCTGCTTCCGCCGCTAGAAACTCCAGGACAGGAGGGTGCGTGATGGCCTCGAGTCGCAACCTCTTTTCCGTATCGCTAAAGACTGTTTCCGCTAGTTTTCTCCGATCAATCCGGCCGTCCTCGCCCAATATGCCGTCGCCGAATTCATCCACTATCGCGCTCCACACATTCGATCCAGGCTGCAACATTTCGTGCACAATCTCATCAGCGCTGAGCACTTTCGCACCCAGAGCCTTGAACATGCCAGCCACCGTGGTCTTTCCCGTCGCTACCCCGCCGGTAAGTCCTATCACAAGCGTTTTTCGGCCACAAAGAGAGCCAGCCCGCTCCGATTGCGTTATGCGGACTGGCTCACCTTGATAATTCTGCCTGCGATTCATGGCATCTCTCAACTCGATCATGAGACAGGGAAGACATCCGCTGAGATGAAAGTGGGACCCGCCTTATGATGCAGCCTCCTTGGCTTTCGTGTCGGATTCCTTCTTTGATCTCGCTCGACCCTTGCGCTTGGGCGACGCACCAGACTCACCAACATCCGCAGGAGCTTCCGCGCTGGGCGCAGGTTCCGCCGAAGCCTCGCCTACCGTTACTTCCTCGGCCTCCAAAACAGGCACGGACACTTCCGGCTCCCGAGACTCGACCGCCGCCTCAGCAGCTCCTGGGCTCTCTCCTATCTCGACAGCCTCCGCCAGTGCGGCTGATTCCTCTGCCTCCGGCTCTGGAACAGGCTCAACGGCCTCCTCGGCCTGCTTCTCATCCTCCGCGAAACGACCCGACGACACCAGCTTCTGGAGTTGGTCGCCGACCAGATCGCCCAGCGTCATACCCACATCCGACCCCGAAGACTGATAGGATTCGTAGTCCTTACGCTCCTTATCCTCCTGGATCTGCCGCGCGCTCAAGGTCATCCGACGCTCTTCCGGCCTGATGTCCACGATCTTCGCCTGAATCGCTCCACCAACTGAGACTACGTCGTCCGGCTTCTTCACGCGCCTGCGACTCAGCTCTGCGTTCGGGATTATCCCCTCGATTCCACCGTCCAGATGCACGAACGCGCCGAACGGTACAAGCCTGGAGATCGCGCCACTGACAATCTGACCGACCTTGTACTTTTGGTCGATCTCGGCCCAGGGGTCAGGGAGTATCTGCCTGAGGCCCAGGGACACCCGCCCGGCTTCCAGATTCAGCTTGAGGATCATCACCTGGAGCCTCTGGCCAACCCTCACTACCTCAGATGGATGATTGACCCTCGTCCACGACATCTCGCTGACATGGAGTAAGCCGTCAATCCCGCCGAGATCAATGAACGCGCCGTAATCAGTGACTCTCCTGACCACACCGTCGCGAATCTGGCCTTCGACCAGCGAAGCCATGGTCTTCTCGCGCTGCTTTCCGCGCTCCTCCTCGAGGGCTAGGCGATGCGACAGAACCACTTTGCGCCTCTCTCGGTCCACCTCGATAACCTTGAAGGGCAGCGACTGGCCCACGTATCGGTCGAGGTTCCTCACCTTCCCGGTGCCAACGTGCGACCCAGGGACAAAACCCCGGATGCCCAAGTCAACGACCAGGCCGCCCTTAACCCGGTCTGTGACCATCGCCGTCAGCCTCTTGCCCTCCTCATAGGCGTGCTGAACTCGCTCCCATGCGGTTTCGAAATCCGCTCGCTTCTTCGATAGAACCGGGTTCCCATCCTGGTTCTCCGGTTGGAGCACGTAGACATCAATTCTGTCTCCAACGGTCACCACGTCCTCAGCCGACTGCACAGGCGATGCGGACAGCTCGCCCGGCCAAATTATCCCTTCGGACTTCGTGCCGACATCAACGAGAACGCCTTCCTTATCTATATGCACGACTATCCCGTCTACCACATCGCCCTCTGAAAGCGACCTGAACGTTCGAGAATAATCTACCTGGCTTCCAGCTTCCTCGCGTTCCGTCCTCTCCGCTCGCACGGTCTCTGGCTTGACCTCCTGCAGGGCGGCCAGATCCTCGGCGGCAGACTCCTCGCCAAACAGAGGTACTGATCCGAGAAGATCGGGCTTTGCTGCTTCGGCCTCGACCGTCTGCCCCTCTTCGATCCGTTCCCCGGGCTCGACGCTGGACTGCCTGTCAACCTGAGAACCCAGCCCGGCCTCATCCGTCGGCGAAGCCTCCTTTGGCTCGCCCTCCAGTTCCATGCCCTCGTCTGTCATCACTCAATGCTCCCCTCTTCACCAGGCAGTGACCGGCTGTTCTTCAAGGCCACCGCCCAGTCCGGACACCAACTTCGGCCCGGTCTGATCTCTAGGATGCAAGTGCCATGTGCATCCATTCCCACATCTTCATCGGCGCGCTGCCGGTTTCACGGCCTATACGCAAAGCGAAAGATGTCACCAGCAGCTACGAGCAGTGAACGGGCGGAGTCGCAACGTGACGCCAAGAGCCCTTCCAGACCGCCCTGGACGAACTCCGCCGCCTGTTCTCCACACCGCGCTACATTATAGCACATCGGTTGCAAACGCGCCAGGCCAACCCCGTGAAGCATGGCTGAAGAACCTACCGGCCCCAACACCCCAAGATCATGCCTACACAGCATTCCCGGCCAGCGCCCTCTCCGCCCAGAACTTGTTTGTATGGTAGAGGCTCTCGAACGTTCCGGCGTCGCTCCAGAATCCCTGAAGCTCGACCCAATCCAGTTCGCCGGACTTGATGTACATGTTGTTTACATCGGTTATCTCCAGCTCGTGGCGAGCCGAAGGCTTGCAGTCTCGGATGTAGTCAAACACTCTGCTGTCGTAAACGTAGAGGCCAGTCACCGCATAACTTGACTTAGGCTCTTTCGGTTTTTCCTCGATCAGGACTATCTTGCCATCGGAGTCGAAGACCGGCACGCCAAAGCGCCCGGGAGTAGCGACCTCTTTGAGGAATAACCGTGCTCCCCGTTCGAAGGTGCGCACTGCGGGTCCGATGTCGGCATCGGTTGTGTTATCGCCGAGTATCACAGCGATATCCTGGCCGTCTGCAAAGTCCTCGCACAGTGCGAGCGCCTGCGCGATGCCGCCTTCGGATTCCTGGTACGCGTACTCCAGATGCGTCAGACCAAGCTGGTGACCATTCCTTAAGACCCCGAGGAAGTGCCCCGCGTGCGGGCCGCCGGTCACAACTATAACTTCAGTTACGCCCGCACTGACGAGCGTCTGGATCGGGTAGTAGATCATGGGCCTGTCGAACACAGGCAGAAGGTGCTTGTTCGTAGCGTGAGTCAGCGGATAGAGACGGCTTCCAAGCCCGCCTGCGAGGACCACACCCTTCACGTGCATGCACTCCTTCTCCATTGGGATCTCTCGCAGCGATTATACCAGAAGCCCCTCCAGAACGTCAAAAACTAGTGGTCACGGCTTGCAGATCTTGCATGGGACATAGCCTTCGTTGATCGCTTCCTCGCGCGTGTTGAAATAGACACGGTTCTTCTCAGCCGGCAGGTACCTGCAGGTAGGGAGATGGAACTTGAGGCTGCGCTTGTTCCCGATGTAATTGCCCACTGCGCTGTCCTGCGCTACCAGCAAAGTCCACCAGCAGTCGGCGACGCTATTCGAAGCCAACGAGAAAACCGCCGAGCGTACTGCAGGATCGGCATTTCCCGGAGCGCCCAGCTTCTTGAGCTCCTCATTAGCCACTTTCGCGATCTGAACAGCAAACTCCGATGGATTGCTTACCTTTTGATACTCGTCGAAATCCGCCTTCAGCAAGGCACACCCTTCATCCAACCCCTTCTCGAACACCGCGTGCGCCGGACCCTTGAACGCTGCCTCACCCGTGTGATAAGGCTGGCATAGCGCGATCACGCACCTGGCGAGCCGTCCCAGCGCCGGCGCAAGCGCTGCGTAAGGCGACTTCTGCCCTACCGCCTTTCGCGCAAGCCGAAACTGCTCGGCTAGCTCGGCGGGACCGTTACCTTCCTTCTTCTCCATAAAGTAGACCAGCTCGGGCAATGCCTTTCCTGCCTTCACATCGGGCTTGAGCCCCGCCATCAACTCCTTTTGGACCGCAGAAAGCTTCGCTTGCTGATCGGCTGGCATGAGGCTGATGGCTTTTTCGATGACCGCCTCACCGAAGCTCACGGGCTTCTTCGGCTCAGCGCCGAGCGCGCTGCTCACCCCAGACATCCAGACAAGAGCGACAAGCCACCACGCCATTCCTGGCCTATTCATCGGCCGACCCCTCCTTCATCTCAATCATGCGGCGATAGACTTCCTTCTTTGGAACCGGATACATCGCCGATACCTTCCTGACAGCATCGCGCTCCGATGCCCCTGCCGCGAGGAACTCCCGCAGAGCGGCCTCGATCTGCTCTGTCGAAGCGCCTTCCATCGGTGCCGTAGACCCGGCAACAACTATAGTCACCTCGCCCTTCGGCTTGACGGATGTGAAACGCTCGATGGATCCGCTGATTGTGCCGCGACAGACCTCCTCGAATAGCTTTGTCGCCTCGCGCACCACTCCAATCTGTCGGTCGCCCCAGACGGCCAGCATATCGGTCAAAGTCCCCACAAGCCGGTTCGGGGATTCGTAGAACACCATCGTTCGGGGTTCGCCTTTCAAGGATGCAAAGAATGTCCGCCGCTCGGCGGCACGCCTTGGGGGAAAGCCATCGAACGTGAACCGCCGTGTCGGCAGTCCAGACACAACCAGCGCCGTAACGATCGCATTCGGCCCGGGTATGCAGACGACCGGTATGTCGTTGACAATGGCGAGAGATATTATCTCGTGGCCGGGGTCTGAGATGCCGGGCGTGCCGGCGTCCGAGACAAGCGCGATGTCCTCACCAGCCTTTAGAAGCTCCAAAAGCTTCTCGGCTTTGCGTCCGAGGCTGTGTTGGTGATAAGGGGTTGTGGGAGAATCAATTCCGTAGTGATTCAGCAGGTTGCGAGTTACCCTGGTATCCTCGGCGGCGATGAGGCGAACCTCCCTGAGAACGTTCAGCGCCCGAAGGGTGATATCCGCAAGGTTTCCGATGGGAGTTGCCACTACGTATAGGGTGCCGGCCATTCGTCATCCATTCCCATGAGCCGGTCCATACTACTCCAGCTCGATCATGGTGAAGCTGTAGTTCGGCGCCTCTTTGGTAACGACCACATCGTGCGGATGGCTCTCGCGCAGGCTCGAACCGGTTATCTGCATGAATCTGGCCTTCTCCCGCAGTTCAGCAATCGTTCGCACACCGCAGTACCCCATGCCGGAGCGCAGTCCGCCGATCAACTGATGAACCGTATCAGAGACGGGGCCTTTGTACGGCACTCGGCCTTCTATTCCCTCAGGAACCAGGCGGCTCTCATCCACCTGCGCGTATCTGTCGCTGCTACCATCCCTCAGCGCTCCTATGGACCCCATGCCGCGGTAGACTTTGTAGCTGCGATTCCGGTAGATCTCGATCTCGCCGGGGGTTTCATCCGTGCCGGCGAACAGATTTCCGATCATCACGCAGTCAGCACCGGCCGCCAGGGCTTTCGTGATATCCCCGGAGAGCCTCACTCCACCGTCGGCTATCATGGGGACCTCATGCTTTCTCGCTTCTTTCGTACATTCCATGATTGCGGTGACCTGAGGCACACCCACGCCCGCGATGACCCTCGTGGTGCAGATTGATCCCGGACCGACGCCGACACGAAGCCCATCGGCCCCGGCATCTATCAGGTCCTTGGCACCTTCTTGAGTCACTACATTGCCGCCGATTACGCGCAGGTCTGGGAACGCTTTCTTCAACTCCCTGACAGCATTGAGCACGCCCGCTGAGTGTCCGTGCGCCGAGTCCACTACGATGACATCCACACCCGCCTTCACGAGAGCGGCGGCACGCTTCACCGGATCGCTCAACGGGCCAACGGCTGCGCCGACGCAGAGACGCCCGTTGGCATCTTTCGTAGCAAACGGGAACTGGCGGATCTTCTCGATATCCTTAATGGTGATAAGGCCCTTCAGCCTGCCGGTCTCATCCACGATCGGCAGCTTCTCGATCTTGTGGCGCTGAAGTATCTCCTTCGCCTCGTCCAAAGTCGTGCCGACAGGACCCGTGATTAGGCCCTCCTTAGTCATAACCTCGGAAATCTTCCGGCTGTGGTTGTCCTCGAATCTTATATCCCTATTCGTCAGTATCCCGATGAGCTTGTCGCCCTTTGTGATGGGCACTCCCGAGATGTGGTAGCGCTCCATGATCTTGAGCGCATCGGCGATAGTATTGTCGGGCGAAAGGTATACCGGATTGAGGATTATGCCGTGCTCCGTGCGCTTGACCTTATCAACTTCGGCGACCTGCTGCTCGACAGACATATTTCGATGAATTATGCCCAGCCCGCCTTCTCGGGCGATGGCGATCGCCATGCGTGCTTCTGTAACTGTGTCCATTGGCGAAGTGACAAGAGGTATGTGGAGACTCATGCCGCGAGCAACGAACGTGGACGTATCACACTCATGCGGCATAACGTCAGTCTTATTGGGCACTAGAAGCACATCGTCAAAGCTCAAGCCCTGCTGCAGGCGACCACCCAACGACATCGCAAGAGATCCTTTCCAGGCGCACGCCAACTCGTCGCTGGCCTAATGAGAATGAGCATTGTCGGGTATTATATTCGAACGAGCAGCGGGTGTCAAGCGATTCCGGGCTCAAGAAACAGCTCACGTTCCTCGATGGTAATGTCATGCTGAGCGAAGCGAAGCATCTCCCCTACGCCCGATAGATTCTTCGTCCCGATTCTCGGGACTCAGAATGACAACGGTCGGGGTTTCATCATGAACAAACGTGACCTGTTACGGCCTCGTATCTGGGGCATGGTCTTGCGTGAAATGGATTTATATCTATGAACAACTCCGCCGGATATGCCGATAATTGTTGTGGCGCTCCCCGGACGCCTATCTGTCCAGGGTGCAGCGTACAAGAACTCGAGGATACTTCATGCACGTTGAGGACAACCGGCGGCGCTTTGCCAAGATAGCCGATCAAATCCTGCGCACCATTTGGCAGTCGAGCCCCGTGTGCGCTACTCTATATGGCATCCACGAATATGATTCTACCCTAGGCGACCTCTCAGCGGACGGTTTTCACCGTTACGCAAGGACATTTGAGGGATGTCTGGACGCTCTCCAGTCTGAAGTGAGCCCTGTGCTGCTTGATTCCGAGCAGGCCACCGACTACTACGTGGCTCTTTCCCTTGCATCCAGCAACCTCATAGCTCTGGACCGCCAGCGCCTTTGGATGGCTGATCCAGGCCTCTACGCATCCACAGCCATCTGGGGCTGCGTCAGCCTTCTGACGCGCGATTTCGCTCCGTATGAAGACCGGCTGCGTTCGATGCTAGACAGAATGCGGGAGATACCCGACGCCCTGATGCTCTCCAGGGGCAACATATCCCATCCGCCTTCCGTTTTCGTGCAGATTGCGCTTGAAGTTATGCAAGCGGGCCTCTCGTTCTTCCGCAACGTCGTTCCGGGCATCGCGCAGCGCACAACGTCGCTACGCAAGGACCTCCTGGCGGCAAATGAAGCGGCTACGTCTGCCCTCGAAGCCTACGACCAATGGCTCAGAGAGGCGGTTCTTCCGAATGCGGATGGTGATTTCGCCGTGGGCTGCGACGTGTACGAACAGTTCCTGCTCGCCGAGCACTATCTCACCTATAACGCGCACGACCTAGTCTTCCTTGCTGAGCGCGTACTCAACGAAACCCTCGAGCAGATCAAGCAAGTCGCCAGGTCCATTGACCCATCACTGAGTTGGCAGCAACTGGTGGACAAGCTGAAGAGGGATCATCCCTCCAAGGATGCGCTCGTCAGCTCTTACCGTGACGCGGTGGAGTCTGCCAGAGACTTTGTGATGGAGCGAGACCTCGTCACGCTGTCTCCCGGTGAGCATCTTGAGGTAGGGGAAACTCCCGAATTCGAGCGCCCGGCGCTTCCGTATGCGGCATATTTCCCTCCAGCACCGTTCGAAGCCAGCAGAAACGCCCTGCTTTGGGTAACGCCAATTGATCAGAGCGCGCCTGAGGAGCACCAGCAGGCCCAGTTGCTCGGCCATTGCAGCTACACCATACCGATGATAGCGCTTCACGAGGGGTATCCCGGCCATCACGTGCAGCTCACTCGCGCGTACGACTCCACTTCCGCGCTGCGTAAGCAGGCAGCGAACAATTTGCTCGTCGAGGGCTGGGCGCTGTATTGCGAAGAAATGATGCACGAGCAAGGGTTCTATTCGGACCCGCGCGTCCGCCTGTTCCAACTGAAAGGCCTGCTCTGGAGAGTGTGCCGCATCATCATTGACGTCGGCTTGCACACCGGAGACATGACCCTGCACGAGGCCGTGAGGATGCTCGTGGATGTCGCCCGCCTGGAAGAAGTCAATGCCCTAGTGGAGGTTAGGCGCTACACCTTGACACCGACTCAGCCCATGAGCTATGTTGTCGGCAAGCTCCTGATCTTGGGCCTCAGAGACCACATGAAAGAAAAGCTGGGCAGCGCCTTCGATCTCAAGGCATTCCACGACAAGTTGCTCGATTTCGGCTCGATTCCGCCGACGCTCATCGCGCAGAAAATGCTCCCAGAGACGTGGCAGAAAGCGCTGCGGCGCTCAGCATGACATCACCCCCGCCATGAACGGACCGGGCTGATTTGGCCTCCCCGCGCAACGCGCACTCGGCCCTCCCTCAATCCCGTTGTCGTGGGAAATCTTTCCCGATCCCCCGTTGCCGAGGGAAATCTTTCCCCTCGGCAAACTCCCTCCTTCGCAGTACATCAGCCGCACCTTTGCCATATCGCCGAGCCGCGGCGGGGCTTGCTTGACAACTCTCACTCCTTCCGCTAGCATCTAAGTAACTCTTGCGGTGAGAGACCATGAAGTTTCTCCTAGTACATCCTCCCATGGACGGCTCCGAGCCGCCGGTCCGCCGGACCGAGGGCCTGGGGCTTGCCTACGTCGCCGCCGTGTTGAGACGCGACGGCCATGAAGTCGAGATGCTGGACGGCTACCTCCGGCGTCTCAGGCCGCGAGCGCTGATCCGCGAGATCCTGAGGCGCGACTTCGACTGCCTGGGAATTACGGCCTCCGATGTACACAAGTGGACGACGATCTCAATCGCACGCGCAGTCCGAAAGCGCAGGAAAGACGCCCTGATAGTCGCGGGCGGCTACTTCCCCACGTTCCACGCACAGAGACTGCTGACCGTCTGCCCGGAGTTCGATTTCCTCGTCAGGGGCGAGGGAGAGACGGTGGTCTCAGAGGGATTTGGGCGCATCGCCCGCGGCGAAGACTGGCGCGAGACGCCGGGCCTGGCCTTCCGGCAAGACGGGACAGAGGTTCTGAACCCGCTTCCACCTCTCGTTCACGATCTCGACTCCCTCCCTTTTCCGGCGCGCGATGAGTTGAAACTAGTGGGACAAGGCATGCCGGCGCTGATCGTCGGAAGCCGGGGCTGCAACCACCGATGCTCGTTTTGCTCCATCCCGAGCTTCTATGCCCTCTCCGGACGCAAAGCCCCGCGTTCTCGCAGCCCGCGGAATGTGCTCGACGAAATCGAGGAAGTGACCGCTGCTACCGGCATCAAGGAGTTCGTTTTCGCAGACGACAACTTCATCGGCCCAGGGACGAAGAACAGAGAGCGGGTCTTTCAGTTCGCGGAAGAGATCCGAAGCCGCAAGCTGGACTTCGCTTTCACCATACAGTGCCGCGTGGACGAGATTGACGAGGAAATCCTGAAGCTCCTCAAGGACGTGGGGCTATTCCGCGTCTATTTGGGAGTCGAATCCTCGGTTGAGCGACAGCTCCACACCTACAACAAGCGGACCACCGCCGAGCAGAACAGACGAGCAATCGAGCTGATTCGCCGCGTGGGCCTTGACCTACAAATCGGATTCATCATGCTCGACCCGTACACCACGTTGAAGGAAATGCTGGAGAACATGCAGTTCTTGGACGACATGGACCTGAAGGAGTTTCGAAGAAACATGCTGCGCCTGCAGTACACGCCCAAGCTCGGCTTGTACGGTGGGGTGCCGCTTATCGAGCAAGTCCGCGCGGACGGCCTGCTCCGCAAGAAGGGATTCGACTGCGAGTTTGTGTTCAAAGACCCGCAGTTCCGGCTGATTTACGGCGCGGCGCAGGCACTCGGCGCGCCCCTGGGTTTCCTGGCCCGCCTGTATCGCCTGGTTAGATCGTGAGGCCGGACGGTCAGCTTCATTGACCCCGCTATCAGCCCATGATAGAATTCGCAGCATGAGCGTTGCACTGAAACGAACTACGCTGATTTCGGTTTTCTTGACTTCCTTTCTGACGCCTTTCATGGGGAGCGCCGTCAACCTTGCGGTGCCAGCCATAGGGGCGGAGTTTCAAGCGCGACCCCTGACGCTCGCCTGGGTTGTCACCAGTTACTTGCTTTCATCGGCAGCCTTCTTGCTTCCATTCGGCAGACTTGCCGACGTCACAGGCAGGCGAAGAGTGTACCTGTGGGGTACAGCATTGTTTGCCGTTACTACCTTGCTATGTGCATCTGCGTCGTCCATCAGGATGTTGATACTGCTGAGGGTGTTGCAGGGCATCGCCGCTTCGATGGTCTTCAGCACGGGCACGGCGCTGCTGGCCTCGGTCTATCCTTCGCATCAAAGAGGCAGGGCGCTGGGAGCGACTGTGGCCGCAACGTATGTTGGTCTGTCGCTGGGACCGGTCCTCGGCGGCGTAATGACGCAAAACCTGGGTTGGAGGAGCATATTCCTCACTACCGGACCCGTGGCGTTCGGAGTTCTGATCTTCACGGCGCTATACCTGAAGGAGGAATGGACCGGCGCTCGCGGTGAGACCTTCGACCTGGCGGGAAGCGCTATGTACGCGGTCGGCCTGGTGGCGTGCCTGTATGGTTTGTCCTCGATTTCGACCTCCGCGGGGGGAAGGTATTTCCTCTTCGCAGGACTCCTGCTGGCGGGATTGCTCGTCCTCCGGGAGTCGAGGCTGCAGTTCCCAATCATACCTGCACGGCTCTTTAGAACCAATGTAACCTTTGCTATGTCCAACCTTGCGGCGCTTATCAACTACAGCGCCACGTTTGCGGTCGGCTTTCTCATGTCGCTTTATCTCCAGCTAGTCCTGGGATACAGCCCGCAGACAGCAGGACTTATCCTTATTTCCCAGCCGGTCATGATGGCTTTGTTTTCACCATTAGCCGGGGCTCTTTCCGACCGCGTGGAGGCGCGTGTAGTTGCTTCCTGCGGCATGGCGTTAAGCACCATCGGGCTTTTCATCTTCACTTTCTTGACGGCTAACGGACCTACCTGGTTGATATTGGCGAACCTCGCGTTGCTGGGGCTGGGCTTTGCCCTGTTCTCTTCGCCGAACACCAATGCGATAATGGGCGCTGTAGATAAGCGACTCTATGGGGTTGCCTCATCGTCGCTGGCAACCATGAGGGTTGTCGGCCAGGCGGTAAGCATGTCAATCGTGACACTGCTGCTGAGCGTGTACGTCGGGCAGGCGCACCAACTGTCTGCGAGCCCCGATGGACTGGTCACGAGCATGAGAGCGGCGTTTGCTGGTTTCACCGTCATCAGCTTCGGAGGCATCTTCGCCTCGCTGGCGAGGGGAAATATGGGCCATGCCGGCCGGTCGGACTAGCGGCCTCCTGTTCCGCGCTCGTATTGCCTGGTTGGGGTGTGAGGTAAGCACCCAGTTTCTGAGGCGTACTACAAAACGTGATGCGGAAATACCTTAAGTCGACTGATGATCAAACAACTGTACACAGGTCTCCTTGATGACGGAAACTAACACTACTTGGCTTTAAGTGGGGACGTGATGAAAGCCAGAAACTGCCTCCCCATAGGAGTAAGAATAGAGTCTATGCCCCGGATCTTACCGAGGATCGGCTGTTCTGGATGGATGACCACATCTTGCCGGGTGACAAGCTCGATGACTAATCCATGTGACGACAAGTCCAAGGGAATCTGTTTGCAAAAGCCCGGATACTCTTGAAGTTCCTGAAAATGACCCTCCAGGCCAAGGGCTGTCCTACCTTTAGATAACCTGATGTTTTCCCTGTAGCACCACTGCCTTGGCTCATCAAGAAACTTCAAGACCCTTAAGTGCCATGTTGTAAACTGATCGACGAGGTTCAGGAATACGAGCTGCATGTCCTCATCTGGGGGATTCGGTAAGGCGGAATTGAGGACAACATTTCTCAGAGCCTCGAGCTTCTCGGCTTGGTGGCTGCGGATGGCGATCTGAGATGCTTGAACGAGTGTAGTGACAAACGACTCGTTCTCGGAAAGGTCTTCGATCTTCAAACCCTCCATATTCTCTTCCATCCACCGCAACCCCTCGGCCACGGATTCCATCCACTTATCTCTCCTCTTGCTGATGGGTGGGGTCAAGATCATAGAGAACAGTTCCGCTACAGGGCCGCCCAATACCGGAATCATACACAGACCGGCTCTTGCGATAGTGTGAACTGTATCCGCAGTGGTTGGACTTGGCACATCATATTTCTCTTCCTCGCCCATTCTGCAACCTCCCAACGAGCAACCGACAATAGCTGATTATTTGCAATTACAGTTACTAGACAAGCCTATGTCAAGCCTGATCTCATTTCATAACATCAAAGGGAAGTGCGAGTCTTGTCCATCCGTTGACTGAAGAAATGCGATTGCTCTCGACTCAATTGAGGCACACCCCGGCCAAAATAAAAGGGCCAGCGATATTCTCACCGGCCCTTTTATTTGGTCGGGGCGACAGGATTTTCCCGCATTTTGCGGGATCCCGGAGTAAGCGGGAGAACCTGCGACCATGTGCACCGCAAGTTGAAGTGGTCGGGGCGACAGGATTTGAACCTGCGACCACCTGTACCCCATACAGGTGCGCTACCAAGCTGCGCTACGCCCCGAATTCATTTGTAGGGTCTGAACCGAACCACCTGTCCCGAGAATCGGGACGCTACCAAGCTGCGCTACGCCCCGAACTCGAGGTTATTCTACCAAGATTCGGCCCGGTTGTCAATTTGTGCTATGCCAACATCAGACGGTCGAGGCGATAGGACTTACACACCGAACCAGGTCCAACACCCAACACCCAGAACCTCTGGTCGGCGCGGCTACCAGACCTCTTCCTTCGGCTCGCGAGTCATCAGGTCGGCGACGGCCGCCTGCGGTGGCTTGCCCTCGAATAGAACCTGGTACACCTCCTCGGTGATCGGCATCGGAGTCTCATGCTTCCGCGCGAGGTCGTATGCTGCACGGGTGGTGGGTATGCCCTCGGCCACTTGCCCTATCTCGCGCATGATGTCATCCCGCGCTCCGCCCTTGGCGAGGCCAAGGCCCAGCCGCCGGTTCCTGCTCAGCGGGCTGGCGCAGGTCGCCATCAAGTCCCCTACCCCTGCGAGACCCATGAAAGTCGCCTGCTCCGCGCCGATCTTCGTTGCCAGACGGGTGATCTCGGCCAATCCCCTGGTCACGAGGGCGGCCTTCGTGTTGTCTCCGTAGCCCAGCCCGTCGCAGATGCCCGCCGCGATTGCGATCACATTCTTCAACGCGCCGGCAAGCTCCACGCCGATGACATCCCGGTTCGTGTAAACCCGAAGCGAGGGACACATGAACAGAGTCTGCGCCTCGTGCGCGAGTGCGTAGTCGCTGCATGCGATAACCGTGGCGGTCGGAATCCCCTTTGCCAGCTCGACTGCCAGGTTAGGACCCGAAAGCGCCCCTATAAGGTTTGCGCCGGAAAGGACCGAGCCGAGTATCTGGGAAACCGTCAAGCCCGTCTTGCTGTTCAGGCCCTTGGTCCCGCTGATAATGGGGATTCCCGGAGGCAGACACGCCTTCAACTGCTTGGCGAGGTCGGGAATTCCGTCTGATGGAGTCGCCAGGAGAAGCCCGTCCGCGCCTTGTACCGCCTCGGGAATCGAGGCTGTGATGCGGAAGTCCTCCGGCACCTGAAAACCGGGGAGGAACGGATTCACGCGAGACTCCAGCAGCACCTTCGCCTGGTCGGGATCCCAAACCCAGAGGCAGATGTCGCAGCCTTTTCGCGCCAGCAGGAGCGAGAGCGCCGTGCCCCAACTGCCTGCTCCCAGCACAGCTATTCGATGCATTTATATCTCCACGATGACTTTGATGGCTGAATCCCGGTGCTCGTCGGTGAATCTCAAGGCGTCGCCCAACTGAGTCAGCGGGAAGCGGTGCGTGATGAGCGAGGTAACATCCACCAGCCCTCGGCTCACCAGCTCGACAGCCGGCGGATAGGCATTCGCATATCTGAAGACGCCGCGCACGTCGAGCTCCTTTTCCAGGATCTCCATTGCAGGGAGTTCGGCCGATATCACAGGCAGGTTGCCAACCATCGCCACTACGCCGCCGCACTTCGCCATCAAGATTGCATCCCTGAGCGACTCGACCTGTCCCGCGACCTCGATGACGACATCCAGGCCCTCGCCGCCGGTAAATTCATTCACTGCGGCCACCGGGTCTGTCTCAGCGAAGTTGATCGTCTCGGTGGCGCCCATCCGACGCGCCATATCGAGCCGCAGAGGGTACGAGTCAACCGCCACGAGCCTGGTGGCGCCGTATGCCTTTGCCGCCTGCAAAGCCATTAGCCCGACGGGGCCGACACCCAGCACGCCTACGCTCTGCGCCGCTCTGACGCCTGCGCGCGCCGCTGCATGCATCCCGACGGCTAGCGGCTCCAGCATCGCGCCTTCCTCGAACGAGACGTTTTCGGGAAGTAGAAAGGTAAAATCCGCGGGAACGGCGACCTGCTCGACAAACGTGCCATGATGAGGCGGAGCGGAGAGGAAGATTACCTTCGGGCAGAGGTTGTACCGGCCCGATTTGCAGTGCTCGCACACTCGGCACGGAAGCCCCGGCTCGATGGACACGCGGTCGCCCACACGGCGATCAGTGACCTCCACGCCGATAGCGATGACCTCGCCCGCGCTTTCATGGCCCATTATGAGCGGCTGCTCTACCACAAATCGCCCGATGCGGCCGTATTTGAAGAAGAGCACGTCGGACCCGCAGATGCCCACGGCCTTTATCCGCACGAGCACCTCGTCGGCCTTGATCTCAGGGGCCTCGATCTCCTTGATCCTGACATCGTACGGGGCATACAACAGAGCCGCCTTTATCCTGGCCATCAAAACACCGCCCTCCGAATGGTTCTACTCTTATCGCAAACCGATTATACCATCGGCCTACTTACAAGGCAAGGGTGCGCCGCCACACGAAAAAGGCTCGCCGAACCTGTCGAGACTCTATGCTGTGACTTCCCTGGGGGGCCAAAAGGTTGACTTATCCAGGGAACTAGTATAGTATTGTTGAGGCTGATTCTCAGCTCTGGACATGATAGGCAGAATTCGTCTTGGCTCGGATCAACTCCGAGCATACGCGTCAAAAATCTTTGTGAAGGAGAGTGACATATGGACGAACGCCAGTTTTTGCTCAGCCCGAAGGATCTGCCGAAGAGTTGGTACAACCTGACGGCAGATTTGGACGAGCCGCCTCCTCCTCCGCTGCATCCCGGCACCAAGCAGCCTGCGGGGCCGGACGATCTCGCGCCGATCTTCCCGATGGCGCTCATCATGCAGGAAGTCGCCACCGACCGCTGGATTCCCATCCCGGAAGAGGTGCTCGATGTCCTCAGTATCTGGAGGCCGACGCCGCTCTATAGAGCTACTCGATGGGAGAAGGCCCTCGGAACTCCTGCAAAGATCTTCTACAAGTGGGAAGGCGTCAGCCCGGTAGGCAGCCACAAGCCGAATACGGCGGTCGCGCAGGCATATTACAACAAGAAAGAGGGCGTCAAGCGCCTCGCCACGGAGACGGGTGCGGGTCAGTGGGGCAGCGCTCTCTCCATGGCCTGCTGCTTGTTCGGGTTGGAATGCACGGTATACATGGTCAGAATCAGCTACCAGCAGAAGCCATATCGAAAGTCCATGATGCAGATGTATGGCTCGACCATCTATCCGAGCCCGAGCGAGCAGACGGCTTTCGGGCGCAAGATCCTGGCCCAGGATCCGGACTGCCCTGGGAGCCTCGGCATCGCGATCAGCGAGGCCCTGGAGGATGCTGTAGCCGCGCCGGACGTCAAGTACTCCCTCGGAAGCGTGCTGAACCACGTCCTGCTGCACCAGACTATCGTCGGCCAGGAGGCCAAGAAGCAGATGGCGATGGCAGGATGTTATCCGGATGTGTTAATCGGCTGTGTGGGCGGAGGAAGCAACTTCGCGGGGCTGGCATTCCCCTTCATGGCGGACAGGTTTGCCGGTAAGGACGTCCGGTTCGTCTGCGTTGAGCCGACTGCCTGTCCAACAATCACAAAGGGCAAGTATGAATACGACTTCGGCGACACGGCCGAGATGACGCCGTTGCTCAAGATGCACACCCTGGGCCACAACTTCATTCCTGCCCCTATCCATGCTGGCGGGCTGCGCTATCATGGCATGGCTCCGCTGATCAGCCTGCTGGTACAGAAGGGACACATGGAGCCACGGGCCTATCCGCAGTTGGAAGTCTTTGACGCCAGCCTGAGCTTCACACGCTCCGAGGGAATCATCTCGGCGCCGGAGACCGCCCACGCTATCAAAGCGGTTATGGACGAGGCTTTGAAGGCCAAGGCTGAGGGCAAGGAGCGCGTGATCCTGTTCAACCACAGCGGCCACGGGCTGCTCGACCTGGGCGCGTATGACGCCTACTTTGCCGGAAAACTTGTAGACGCCTAGCGAATCGCTCGCGCGCGAAGAGCGCCGGCTCCATACAGGGCTGGCGCTCTTTTTGTCATGTGCTGTTCCGGCACTCTCCATCTTCTAGTAAACAAGGGGGCGGAACTTTTGCGGAGGGTTTGTATGTGTATTCTGGCGCTGCTTGCAGGAGCAGTCGGCCTGCCGGAGCAGTCATGCGCAGGCATCAGCACGGTATACGACTTTGTTGATCACTACAGTGAGGCCAAGGTTACCAATGCAATCAACCCCGGCCCGGCGAAACATGCGTCCGGCGGGGTACTCAAGTGGAGCGTCTTCCTGCCTCCCTCGAGCGCCGACGAAGTAGCCGCGACTTACAAGGTCACCCTACCGACACTGCAGAAAGACGAGCGCCTGGTGCTCGCGTTCAGCGTCGGGCTGATGGACGCCCTGAGATCTGACGATCCTGAGCATCCGTTCGATGGCGTCACATTCGTGCTGCGTGTGGGTGGGCAGGAGCGCTTCAGGCTGGATTTGAGAGAGAAGCAGTGGGTGGATGGCGCGGTGGATCTGACCTCCGAAGCGGGCAAACGGGTCCAGGTCGCACTTGCGGCGGATCCCAACGAGAACAACTACTATGACTGGGCCCTCTGGGGCGAGCCGCGCATTATCAAGCTATCGAGAAATACCCTTGACTACAAATGTAAGGCGCGGACTCCGGCAGGAATTCTCCTGGCAAAGGCCAACACCGACACGTCCATCGGGATCATCCCCACCAATTCCATTGGCAAGAAACTCGGTGATGGACAGCCCATAAAGCTGCCTTCCGACCGCCTAGTAGTCGCTAGGTTCGATTTCACCAAACTGCGAGCGACTGCGGTTCGGCTCCTTGGCGTGGACGAGCAGATCAGCGACCTCGCGGTCTACGCCTTCGATCCTGCGGTGGAGATAGCCAGTTTCGGCCCATCGAGCGCATTGGTATTCGATGGCAAGCCTGTGGAGTTTCGCTGCGTGGTGAAGAATGTTGGAGAAGGATTGCTAGATCGTACTGCGGGCGTGCAGGCGTCGGTGCGCGTCGGGCAAATCCCCGACCCCGGAGCCGGCATCTCCGATCCCACGTGCCCTGAGGCATCGCTGGTCTCCACGCAGACGCTTGGTCCAGTATATCCGGGTGAGGAAAGGAGTGTATCCTGGCGCGTGACGCCGGTGCCTCGAGGGGCCCTGGCCGCCTCTGTGACCGTTTCTGGAGCAGGTCTCGGCAAACGATCTGCGAGCTGGTGGGGAGCCGTTTCGAATTCACCGACTTCGTGGCCCTCGGGCGCAGAGAAGCCGGAGTGCAGGAAATTGCCGGATGGTACCGTCGTCCTGCAGAACTCCAAGCTCCAAATGACGTTCCTGAAAGGCGAGCCGGGATACACCGGGTGGGTGATGAGCACACCCAAGGGAGATGCCTGGGAACCCGTTGCTTCCGGCGCACCACTCGGGAAGGTCGTGATCGCCCGTGGAGAGGGCTCGCAGCCGCTCACGTACCAGCTTTACCCGCGCGACCTGAAGATACTCAGCAAGCCGAATGAGCCGCCTGCGGTCTCCTTCTCGGCGACTAGACAAATCGGCTCGTCGCAGTGTCGGTTCGAATGGACCTTCAAGTTGATCGCTTCCGAGCCCAGGGTCACTGCGTCATACCATATGACCGCCGAGAAGCCGGTACAGCTTCTGCACTTCTCAGGCCCGATGATATACGCGGGAGACGGAGGATTCGGGCAGATGAAAGACGAGGCGCTCTTCCCCGGCCTGGAATGGCTGCTCAGCGAGGCTTCATCGGGAACCGAGAACGCGAGCCCGCCTTACAGCCTGCGGACGGTTCCACATCCGAACAAGGTAACCATCCCACTGATGGCGGTGCGCAGTGGGAATATCCTGGTGGCACTGGAATGGAATCCTCTGCAGAAATGGGATGGCTCGGCGGACAGGCCGGCAGCACTATTCGCCTCGCCGAACTTCCTTGACTTTCAAGACAACCATAGGATGGGGCTGTTCGTTCCCTCAGTCCCCGACTGGACACCCGAGAACGAGCAAATCGCCTCGAAGCCGTACGTCCTTGCGGCGGGCGGATCCATTTGCCTGGAGGCGGACATCGTCGTCAAGTCTGAGTGCACAACCGTCCTAGATGCGGTTGACGACTGGCTAGCACGCCATGGTGTGCCTGAGCCGCCTAAGCTGGATAAGAGCCTCAACGGGATCATGGAGCTCTGCGACGCTGCTTATCTCGGCCCGACATGGGACGAGGCAGCCAAGGCATGGAAGCATACAAATACCGGGCCGGTGTACTTTGACTCTGCGATCGCTACTTATCTCTGTTATAGAGCGAACAACCTGCGGGACGCAGAGAAGCGCCGCAAAGTCACAGAAGTGGTCGGATCAGCGATTGAGAAGGCCGGGGACGATCGAACTCTTGACATTGCTCTGCTCGCCGGAGGGGTAGAGCGGGCACTCCAGCGCTCGGGGGAGTTTGCGGCGAAACTCATGGCTGAGCAGAGGGAAGACGGATCCTGGCCGTACACTCCAGACAAAACCCACGAGGCACTCGGCAAATCCGGAGACTCGTCGTCCGGCTGGTCTGCGAAGAGTGCCATTCCGATCCTTCAACACACCTTGGTGACGGGAGACCCGAAAGCACGAGCAGCCGCCTTGAAAGCACTTGACTACCTGGACAAGCAGATTCGCCCCGAAGGCGCTCAGACCTGGGAACTTCAGCTTCACGTCCCGGACATTCTGGCATCTTCCATGCTGGTCCGGGCTTATCTATTCGGATACCAGCTTACCAATGACAAGACTTATCTTGACAAGGCGGTCTACTGGGCAAAGTCCGGGCTGCCGTTCGTATATCTCTGGAATGCTCAGGATCGGCCGATCATGCGCTACGGCAGTATACCCGTATATGGGGCTACTTGGTTCGATATCCAGCCGTGGTTCGGAGTATGCGTGCAGTGGTGCGGCCTTGACTATGCATATTCAATCGCCAGGCTGTCGGATTTCGACAAGAGCCTGCCATGGATGAGAATCGCGAGGGGGATACTGAACTGCGGAGTTCAACAGCAGGAGTATGTCACTAAGGAATACCCCAGCGATATCGGCATGTATCCGGATGCCTATAGCCCGGTTAAGGGCAAGGAGGAGTACCACTGGGATCTGAACCCGCACCTCATATCAGGGCTTGCTCTGCGGGTGGCCGGGACGGATGTCTTTCCCTCGACGTACACGGTCACAGCAGACGATGGAACAAGGATGGCGCTTACATTGCCGGCGCAGGGAGCGAAGCTGCAATATCGGAATAGCCTACTCAGGGCCACCACACCTGGAACACCGGGGGCATCGGTGTATGCAATTCTGTCCGGCATCCGCAGCCCGGTTTCGGTGACAGTAAACGGCGAGGGAATAGAACTAACTCCTGATATCGGGAAGGCTGACCAAGGCTGGCAGTTCCACCCGGATACGGGAGTGGTCATCATCAAGTACCACGAGCGGCTCAGGAACACCATCGTCCTTGATCTGCGCGGTGAAAAGGAAAGCCCTGCCCCAGATGGCTAGGCCAACCTTGTCGGGGATTCACGCCCCACTGCCTAGCCGGTTGTCTGAATCCTCGGATGCAGGACATCCTTGTGGCCTTCGAGCTTCGGCTTCTCTTTCTTCTTGCGCTTCTTTTTTCCGTCCTTACCACGGTCTTTCGAGTGTGCCATAGTCCGGCTCCTTTTCGGCCCCTGCAGACCTGAGCATCAGACACGCGGTGCCTTACGCTATGATATTCGGCACGCAGGCGTCTTTTCCTCCAAGTTGAACGGAAACGCGGCTGCCGCCCTACCCGCTTCTCTTGAGCTTGCCGGTGCGCTTGCAATACATCTCACCCCACTGGAATACCTTCAGGCCCAACGGGATCAGAATAATGCCCATCACGGCCAGCGGAAGCAGACAGTCCGCCAACTCTCCTAATCCGGCGCCCTGAACCAAAGCACGGCGCATTCCTCTGAGCGTGTACGTGGCAGGCGACAAGGCAGACACGGCCTGCATCCACCTTGGCAGCACGCTGGTTTCGTAGTACACGCCTGAGACCATCAACAGGATGCCCTCTACTATCCCGGCTATCTGGGATCCCTTCTCCGGCGACATCAGAGGAAGCACCGCGACCATCGTGCCGAACCCGAGAAACGAGAAGCTGGCTATACCAAGGACCACAAGCGCCCCACCAAGATTAGCTTTACCCAAATCTAGATGAAAGAACAGCACAACCAGCCCTAACATGAGCAGCGTCCGTACGATCCCATAGACGATAGCGAACAGACTCATCCCGAAAATGTGACTGATCCGTGAAATCGGCGCCATGAACGTATACTCGATGGTGCCTTCCCAGCGCTCCCAGCTCACTATATTGCTGATATCCCAGAATAGGCCGGAAAGATAGCCCCATAGAAGCGAACCGGTGAGCAGGTACAGGATCAGATGGTTCGTGTCGAGTCTCACTCCTGTGAGGCTCTGCATCCCCACGCCTAGAAAACCGATCGAAAGCGTCATGGACATCCCGTAGAGTATCCAGACCAATTCCCACATCCAATACCGCTTCAAGAGTATGAACTGGCGCTCGACGAAACCGTATGCGGCCAGAGCCTCGGTTACTATGCGGCTCATGCTATTCTCCCTCCTGGCTATCAAGCCTCCTGCCTGTGAGTTCGATGAACACTTCTTCCAAGGTAGGCATTGCGTCACCTTTGCGGCACATCGCCTTCAGTCCGTCTCCCGTGTCGAAAGCGATCACCTTTCCCTTGTCAAGGATGGCGATCCGGTCGCACAATCCCTCCGCTTCCCCCATGTCGTGCGTTGTGAGGAGGATGGTGGCATCGTGTTCCTCCCGAAGCTGCTTCATAAACTCCTCGACGTCGCGCTTCGACTTCGGGTCGAGGCCTGTGGTCGGCTCGTCGAGAAGAAGAAGCACAGGCGAAGAGAGGAATCCACGTGCGATTGCGACTTTCTGCTGCATACCGCGCGACAGCTCCTCCATCGGGCTGTTGATCTTCCCCTTATCGAAGCCAAGCCTGCCCAGGATATACCTGGCACGTTCCTCCGAGGCCGCCGGTCGCATCCCATAGAGCCGCCGGTGTAGATCAGGTTCTCCATCGCCGAAAGCTTCTTGAAGAAGGCTGCGACTGGTGTGTCAATGTACGGGCTATGAACGAATCGGGAACATAGTGTGACGGCATGCTCAGTCCGCGCACCGGGGCCGGTTGCCAGCGGCGATTCTGCTTGACAAGTTCGCACACGCGGATACTATACTAGGCATGGCCTTGCGGAGAGGACTGGCGCGAACGGAGGGATCTGCGAATCCGCCCAGTCCTGCAATCGGCTCAGAGCAACGACGAGGAGTACAAGCATGACCTATCGAGTAGCGATTATGGGGTGCGGCGGTGTTTCGAGGCCCCATGCCAGGGGATATCTTGCCACACACCGGGCGCAGATAGTGGCCGCATGTGACCCGAAGGAAGAGGCACGCAAAGGCTTTTCTGAAGAGTTCGGCGTGGATGCGACGTTCCCCGATGCGGAGGGCATGCTGGACGCTCTGCATCCAGACTTGGTGAGCATCTGCACGCTGAACCCCACTCATGCTGAGCTAACCATTCTTGCCGCGCGCAAAGGCGTTCGGGGAATCGTCTGCGAGAAACCGATGGCCATGAACTTGCGCGAGGCCGATGCGATGCTCGAAGCCTGCAAACAGAATGGGGTCCGCCTGATCGTCGGCCACCAACGCAGGTTCGACTGGCCCTGGGTGAAGGCAAAGGATCTGCTCGACTCCGGCGCGATCGGCAAGTTGCTGAGGATGGAAGCGAACATCGAGACGTTCGACCTCATGACATGGGGCACGCACTGGCTCGACATCTTCCGCTTCTTCAACAACGACGAGCCGACCGACTGGGTGTTCGGTCATGTGGACATCCACGACACATTGTTCATGTTCGGACAGACGGTGGAGAGCGCGGGACTCGCGAAGATCCGCTACACGAATGGCGTTGAGGCCGTCTATCATGCGGGCAAAGTAGGCGTAGGCACGACCAACCTCCTGATCGGCACCGAAGGGATGATACAGATAAACCCCTGCTGCACTGAGGAAGCCGGACCCGTGCGGCTTTTCAACACTGAAACGAAGGGATGGCAGGTCCTCAGACCGAGCAAGCTGCAGCCCGTCTACGATTCCTTCGAGCGCGAGATGTTCACTTTCTTCGACTGCCTGGAATCGAGCGAGGTACATCCACTCGAAGGGACGTCCGCACGAGAGGTCATGGCGCAGATCATAGCCGTATATGAGTCATCCCGCACGCGCAAGGTGATCAAATTCCCGGTTGATATTCAGAACAACCCATTCTTCAGCATGCTGGAGGCGGAGAAATGAAGCTCGCACTGCACCCAGGAATCCGCGGCCCGAAACCGGATATGATGGCCGATCTCGCTCGCTACCTACGCGTGGAAGATTTGTTCTACGATCTCCACTGCGTCGAAGGCTACCAGGACGGCAGCCTCACCGATACCAGGGCCTTGGACCAACTTCAGAAACGATTTGGGGACTTCGGGCTGAGGTTGTCCGTGCTATATGATTCCCTGCCGGACACGGTTGAGGCACTTGAGAAGAGACGCAAGGGTTTGCTCGGAACGCTGGAGCTGCTCGCCCGAGCGCACGTCAATACACTGGTTCTATTCGTGCTGCAGGAAGACTCGAGTGCGTTGATGAGGCCGCTGGAGGAGCTTTACAAGGCGGTAGTCCCGCGAGCGGAAGCGCTGGGCATCAAGATCGCCACACACGCGCACTGGTGTGAGGGACACATTGCATACAACCGGGAGACCATTCAGCGCATCATCGAGTTCGCGCCGGGATCGAGCAACGGAATCTGTCTCTGCACGGGATGCTACTTCCAGGCGCGCGACGACGTCCCGGCGATGATACGCGACATGCCGGATCGCATTCACTGCGTGCACATCCGCGACACGACACAAATGGGCGGATGTGAATTCGAGGAACTTCCATTCGGGGCCGGATTGGTGCCCATCCCGGAAATCATTCGTGCGCTGGTGGAGATCCGCTACGACGGCATCGTCATTCCGGAGCACATGTCGCCGATCAAGGATGAGCTGTACGCGGAAGCCAGCGTTGCCCACGCGATCGGCTACCTCCAGGGCATCCTGAGCGCCTTAACCGAATGACACAAACGATTTGCCGCGAGGCACCGGCCGTTACGCAAGCCGGCAAATCCTCGCGGCAAGTCTATCCGCCTACTGACCTCATGGGAAGATCAGTCGTAAGAGGTCACTCCGCCGGATTTCGCCCTCAGCAGGCGGCCGATGTCACCGCCGCCCGCATCGTATGTGCTGCTTACACCGGTGACGACTGCATACGAGCCATCTGGCGGCCTGTCGCCAGCCGATGGGACCTCCACCTCCAGTATGACTCCAGAGCCGTCGTCCAGGTAGAAATGGGTCAAATCTATATGCGTTACGCGGCCCCAAGTAGTAATCAGCAAGCCTATGTTGTTTAACCCCGTCCCGTCCGTTATGCCCGGAACGATCCCATGGGATCCTCCGCCGACAGACCGGTTCGGCATCGCTATTGGGTCAAGACCGCCATATCCTACCTGCAGGATTTGCGCCTCCGACAAGGTCACATACCGCTCTCCAGTATCAGTACCCATTGGGCCACCGATGTTCACCTTGTCGCCGACGGCGTACACAAGGTCGCCGTTGACTCTCACACCCGAGGTCCTATCAAGCTCTTCCACGTAGGAGAAGTTCGGACTGCCGGTGAATTTCGCTCTGACGACCGCCGGACCGAAGTAAACGTAGTTGCCGTCGGCCACCTGCTTCGCCTCATGCAGCGTAATCAGCGACGACGCACTGAGTGCAGCATCGTCGAATGCATTCACCTGCCACTTATATGCGCCGGTGCCGCCGGTTCCCTCCTGCCAGTAGTCCAGAAATACCGTCACAATGTTGGACGTAGGCGTGACGGTCTTCCATAGCTGTACCCACTCCCAGACATTGTCCGCCGGCGCGTTATACCACGCACTCCATTTGACCGAACCGGAGTTCGGATCGGTTCCGCCTGTGTCGTCCAGACCGATGCGCGAGAATGTATGAGCGGCCCCGCCGCCCTCTCCATAGCAGGCAGTCCAAGCCGTGAAAGTAAGCGGGATGCCTACAGGCGCCCAGATCGTCTGGTAAACGCCGCCCTTCTTCGGGTCCGTCCAACTGGCCTCCTTCTCGGCGTAGCGGCTTCCCGAATGGGGGGTGATGCCTCCGAAGCCCGTGCCGGTCCTCACACGCAGGCCGTGGCCGTATTCCGTCCAGCCCGTGGGATTGACGTCGGCTATCTCAAATCCGGGATTATCCAGCGTCGTCTTAGGCGTGAGGGTGAAGTCGCACTGCGTATCGTTCCCCTGGGTGACGACGATGCCCGTCTTTGTCTGCGTTTGATAAGCCTTGGCGCTGGCGGTGACGCTGTACGTAGCCGGGAGGCAGCCTATTGCGTAGTGTCCCCCCGCAGTCGTTTGTACACTGTAGCCACCCGGAGACGTGGTTACAGTAGCGCCGACGAGGCCATTCAAGTAGATGTCCTTGACATAGCCGACTATCCCTCCCGGCCAAGGCAGCGTCCAATTCAGCACTTGGCTCGCTCCGCAAGCAGCATTGTAGCCAAGCACCTGCTGCGTAGTGTAGCCGGGCTTCGAGCAGGTGAGATCGTACAAGTCACCTGTAACCTTCATACTGTAAGTGCCATCCGGCGCGGTTGTTTCCGAGTAGCCGCCGTTGTTCGCCGAGATGACCACACCGCCGACGGGTGTCCCGTTGGCATCCTTCACTGTACCTGTAATCGCACACGTCGAGCTGCCGAGCGAGACCTCGCCCATGATAGTCCCGATCAGGTCGCCGCCGTGCGCGACATCCCCCTCGTATGCCTGGCCGTCCGGGTACATGCTGCCCTTCTTCGAGCACCAAGCATACAAGGTGCCATCGGCGGTCGCCACCCTCAGATAGTACGTATTTCCGCTGGTGACCGGCACCTCGCCTGGCAGCCAGCAGAACGTCACCTTCTGGCCCATCGGACTGTAATCGTATGCAGTAGTCGCTTTGGAAGGCCCGATCTGCGCGCCGCCGGGACCTCCCTCGTGAATGGTGCAAACAGCCGTTTCGGCGGCTCCCCCGGTTCTGAACCTGAGACCAACGCTCAGTATATTGCTGCCGCGGGCCTTGAATGTCTGGCCTACAATGCCGGAGAAGTTGTCCGTCTCAGTTCCAGACAGGTGCACGTGGTACATACTCGCCTGGCCGTCGCAGTCCTCGAATAGCGTCATGTAGAGGTCAGTGCTGCCCTGGGCCACTCCGTTGTAGTAAGCCTGGCCTGATGCGTACGGATTGCCGCTCTGTCTGTATGTCTGGAAGGAAGCCGAGTTGGAGTAAAAGTTGATATAGTAGGTCTGGCCGGCAACCGTGGGGACTTCTCCGTACATCCAGGTGACTGTGGGCGCATTACCGGGAACAGACTTCGATACGCCGACCTGAGGTCCACCCGGTCCGCCCTGATGCACGGTGATGACGATGTCCGTGGGGACGAACCAGAGCGTCATTCGCTGGAGGGAACCGCCCTTAGCGACGAAGGTTTGCCCCACGTTGGCGTAAACGCCCGTCATTCCGTTCTGGCTGCGGACCTCATAGGTGCCTATTATCTTGATGTTGCAGGTGGTCAGAGCGCCATTCTGAACTTTGACAAAGCTCCAGTTCCGAGGACGCCACTCGTATTCGTCGGACATGCCCACGGCGTAAGTGCCGGGTAACATATTCGGCGAACGCCCATCGTGAGTCGTACCAGCCTCGGGAATCTGGTAGATGCCATCCCCGTAAATGCGGCCGTAGTCATAGGGCCGCGAAGTCGTGGTAGACCCCTCGATCTGGGCGCGAGCTTCATCCTCACCGCATAGCTGCCCGGCGGTCGTCCTCACCAATCCCCTGATGCCGCCTGTCTGTGCCAGGCAAGGCATTCCGGCCAAAAGCACCGCACACAATCCTAGACACATCAAGATGACCTTTGCACGCGTATTCACGATTAGCTTCCTCCGTCGGTTCCAAGTAGGCGCCAGGCATCGCCCGAACTACTTGCCATATTGCCCGGATAGACCCATCTTGCGATGCCCTCTGGCGTCGGCTCCATCATCTATGTACCATATTAGACCAAATACCGATTTCTTGCAAGTCTTTTCTCCTGGTAGATATACTGGTTTTTCGCCGCAGTCCTGCCTGGATGTGTGCTAGGCTAACTACCGGAAGGTTTTGTCCGGTGCGGTGCAGAAGCATATCGGAGTATACTGCATCACGTCCGAAACGACAGGAAGAGGTTATTTGGCAAATGAACCCATTCAGGCCCTCGGCGCTTCTTGCTCTGCTCGCAATTCTCATCAGCACCCATGCTCAGGCTGCACCCAAGAGCAAGCTTGGAGTGAACTACCTCGTAGGCGACGATGGAATCACCTTCCGAGCGCTGGTAGAGACCGGGAACTTGCCCATTTTCAGAATCGGCATTGACCGCATTCAGGACCTGATACCCTATTACAAGCAGCACAATCCGAATGGGATAGTTGCCGTGGGGATGGTGAGCAAGAGCCTGGACTACACCAAGGACCCGGACGTGCTCGGCATAGCGCTCTACAAAGTCGGCAGGCCGGAGACATCGAAATGGTCCGACCTGAGCGACCTCGCAGATTGGTACGTCGGCTATGTGAACAGGTATGCTGCCGAATAGCCGCCGTCCTCGAGCTGGTATGTGGCTCGAATCCCGCGGATTCCCCATCCTCGCCCCGGTATCATCGAGCCGATCCTCGACGGCCGGGAGCCGGACGGGCTGTCCCTGGAGCGGCTGCGCAGACCGATGCCATTGCTCTGGGAGGAGCAGAGTCTATCGGTTTGACGACTGGCATTATTGTCATGCAGAGTATCTAACAAACAGTACGCAGACTATGCAAAAGCAGGAGACGCGTTTTGTTCAGATGTCGACCGTGGATTCAGGGGACCCATCGCACGGCGTAGCGAGATAGCCGCCGAGCGTGCCGATTTTATAGACATACGTCTTGCCAGCCCCACGCGAGTATCGTGCCGGGTTGAACCGGACTGGCGTAGTGAACAGCAACTGTACCTCCGGGTGGCGCCTCCAGAATAGGTATGAAGCTAGCGCCTGCATCTTGCTGCATTGAGGGGCGACAGCGACATCGTAATGCTCTCTGACGACGTCAAACTCCTCTTCCAGCTTCGCTAGGATATCGTCGACTAGTAGCGTCGAAGTCTCGATCTCGCGGAGACGCCATCTGGAGAACAGTTCCTTGTGAAGGTCTCTTGATAATCGAGCTCTCCACCCAAGTTCCGGACGTGGTGATCTTCCATACAAGACCACCAGCGCCCCCGGTGCATAGGTATCAACCAGTCCCTCTACACGGTTGGGTTCATATCCAGCGAACAGCATAAGGCAGGCCTGCTTGCCTGGACGGAGGTTGCCGCTGAATTCGGGAGGGATATGCACTGCTCTCAGTGCCTTGCTCTGCAGATAGCGGCTAGCGGTCTCGTATTCTTGCTCACTCCAAGCTCGCAGCAGTCTTCGCGCTTCCTGCTTGGTGGGGAAATACCACCGAGCCTCCGTATACACGATCTGTGTCTGCAAGCGTTGTATCAGGCATTCGTGGATTGCAGATAGCGCCCATAGATGAGTCATAGCCGAAACATCTATGTACGCGGTTGCGGTTGTAAGCTCCCCCGATATCTCCTTCACCTTGTTACCTATGTCCGCACATGACTTTATCGGGTTGTCCGCATTGACCGACACTACAGACGGCTTGGACCTAGTTAAGCAGGAAACCTGCGAGAGTAGGCTGTCGAAATTTGCACGGTTATCCTCGCGTTGGCTTTCATAGCGCAAGAGCAGCACGCGCTCAAACGATGTCTTGCTCCTTCTGAGCCTCTTGACAAACGTAAGCGCTCTGTCTTCGAAGCCCCCTGCACAGACTAGTAGCCCACCCTCCACGCAGTGCGAGAAATCCATCTCGGCCATGTTATCGAATCTGCTAACCATCATCGGCCTCATCAAGACCAAGTTGGCTTTGCACATCGTGACTCTGTGCAAGCGCAATCAGTTTATCTCGATGCCTCTGCAAGAATACGTCTGGTTTTGTTAGTAGCGTCTCAAATCTACTATACCCGACGTATATGTGATTGCGCACCCGGTAGGTTGTTTGGAAGGCTGGTGCGAATATCTTATTCATGTCATAGCGCTGGCTGAGACCTATCTGTGCACGCGAGAATGTGATTCCTTCGCTCAGCAGCAATCCGTATTTTACCAACCAGTCCAGAATCGCTTTACTGTCCGCGCTTAATTTGCGTCGGTCCAAACGTTCCACTGAGATGGTCTCATACCAACGACCACTTTCCCCCGTGTCGTAGTGCTCAAGATACATCCTTGACATCTCACCGATGGCACTAACAACTGCCTGAAGCCTTTGTCCCAGGGGTTCCCCATCCAGTTCACAGGGTAGCATGGAGAGGGCTCGGAACTGGCGGTTGGCGTAGCTTCTGACTGCATCATCCTGTGCTTTCAATGGGATGTTAGCAGTGTCCTTGGCGGCCCCTGTGACTTCGAATATGTATTCAATAAGTTCCAGGAGAGTTCTCATGCTTCCGTGAGCCAAGCTCCACACGATATTCCAGCCCGCATAGTATGCCTTGGTGCGGGGGGGGCGCTTTGCGTGCTTCTCTCCCTTTTTTGGCCGTCTGGCCCTAGGCTGACTCAGCGCGGCCAAAAATTCCCTAGCTAACTGTGACTCGCCAAGAATCTCTTTGATTGTTGCCGTGTATCCGGCAGCCCTAAGACGTGAATCCACGACCCTGGCTGCATACTCGACGAGATCCGTCGGTACTTGTTCGTCACTCCTTTGGGCTCTTGCCACTATTTCTCCTAGATCCACATACGTGACCTCATGTCTGGGATCTATCGGTCGGCCGTCCGACGTGTCCGACGTATACATCATCTTGTCAAACGTAATCTTGAAACAATGGTTTTGCTGTACGGCTCGCACCAGTGAGTTAAGCACTTTCTGCATCTCCGGGTGAATCTGCCCTTCACTGGCGTCGTCCACCAGGATAAAGAAGCGCGTGTTCCTCAGGTCAGCGATGATCTCCTTTAACAGAGCGAAAAATGCATCAAGATCAGCCTCATCCAAGAGCTTCCCACTGGGGCGGGCCAATGGCTCGTGCCAGACAGCGACAGCACTATTCTCGCATGCCGCACACACGGCAATACATTGCAGTAGGACCTTCGCGGATTGTTGATCATCAACCACCGCAATTGAGCCCAGTCTATCCTCAAGGAACCTGACTAGTCGCTGAAAACTCGATGGTTGGCTGATCACCGGGAGTCCGGCATCTTGGCAAGGCTCGAATCCACGTCGTATTGTGTCCATAGTCTTGTTCCATATCTTCAAGACCAGCACATGCTTCAGGAACGCCTGAGTCGCGGAATCGAATGCGCTCGCCCCCACTGCTTCCGGAACGAAGCCCTTGAACTCACCAAGCCTGCAGGCAAACAGCACACCGAAGGAACGTCTGAAATCGTAATCAAGCAGTTTTAGCTTTTCCGCCAACTCAGTGTCCTGGTGTGCGTAAGCGATGACATCAGGATGGAAGGCCAGAACACGAAGATAGTGCGACTTGCCGCAACCGCGTGGCCCCGATATCCACGTGTTGCCAAATCGTGAAATGATCTCGAACCTGGAGGGAGCCGGCTCGAACAGCTTGTAGAGTTGAACAGCCGACGGGAACTGTTCAGCACGGATGAACTCAAATGGTTTCACGGGTGACTTAAAGTAGTTATCTGGGATTCCTGCTTGTACCTTGTCGAAATCGTGCAGCAAGCTATCAAAGTTCCCGCAGAGTCCACGGCGGACGCGCTCCAGTATCCTGAAAACCCTTTCTCCGAGGAGAAACCTCGCGGATACTCCCGGGAAGCGATTGCATATCATTACTGCCGCCCGGAGGAGATGATCGCGAAAGTTCTCCATATCTGATTTCACATCGATCTCTGGCGAAGCCGCCGATGGTACGCCAATAAAATCGATGACGCAGAATGTCTCTGCTATGCCTGGCGAATCCCCAGGTACCACTAGAATGTTGCCTTCATGGAGGTCACCATGTACGAGGCCAGCCTTTTCTATTGCTCGCAAGGCCCCGCCTACTTGCTCCACGAAACGCTCAAGCACGGCAGGTGCTACGTTGTCTTGAGACTGTAAGAACTCAGCGAACGTCTGTGCATTAGAGTCCACGTGCGTGAGAGCAACAGCTGGAAGAACGACGGAACGATCGCTAGGCAGTGTGAGCCTTATCTGGCCGACGTCAACGAGGTCAGGTAGTGCATCGGCCTTGATGCCAGAGCGCTTGGTGATTGCTGAGTCTAGTTTCTCATATGTGACAGCATTCGGGAAGAAGATCTTAAGAGTTCGGTCGCGGTGCGTCCCCAACTGCTCTGCTCGAAAGGTAAACGATGTCGCGCCTCTGCCAATACACTCTCTGATGGCAAACTCGGAACGCAATGGATTGGGTGTTTCCACCTCGTGGCTTCCGCCCACGGTCTTTCCAATGAGAAAATCAAGAGAGAACGAATCGTAATCGAGTCTGGCTTTCGCGGACGGGCAAAGCCGGAAGCTGTGTCCTTCCCGGCATATAAGTTTCTGCTCCTCCAGACGATTCACCAGACGCCGGACTTCTGATTCCGGAATGCTGACGAGTTCCTCGATTATCTGCTCCAAACTGTGCTCACCGCGCTTATACAGTAGGACCAGAATCAGCAAGCTCTTTATGTCAACGAAACTCTCAAGGATCGAGCTTCGTTCAGCCACAAGCTTGTTAGGGTTTTTCAGGTTGGACAGCGAACTCACTATATACCCTCACCAATGACTAATTCGGATTGCTTACTTTCGACCACCTTCTGAATCTGATCCATAACCCTTGTGGACAGATGACACTCGCGGATGTCCTCTGGATATTGGAACCAGTCGATTCTCCCGTGAAGTCCTTCGAAGATCCGCAGGATACCATGCGCGCTATAGCCGTCTTGATGCTGGCTGTCGATGCATACCATCATCTTGCAGGCGAGCTTACGTCTGTCGGCAAATTCATGCACCTCTGCGATGGCTCCGGGACTTGTCATGAAACACACGATGTAATCTGCCTCTGATGCCATCAAGTATTCTGCTACACTTAGATTGAGCCCGCTTGCGGTCAACACCTCCGGGGTGAGTCGGTCTTCGAGGAAATACGCCCGGTGTCCTTGGCGTATCAATTCATCGCGCAGTCCACAACGCTTGTTGTATATATCTCCTCCAGATGGACTTGGCCCGAGCACTACGACATTCAGTCGCGTCTGTTTCCTCAGAACCTGTGCTGTCGCCTGAAAGATATCCTGAGGCAAACGGCTAGTATCACCGATGGCTGCGGCGATTTCGTCTTCAGTACCGCGAATAGCTCCCAATCCCTCGATGTTCATCCCTTCGTCCATACCCCCACATCACTTGACCCGATCAGCGTTGACAAGATCCAACTGTTCAGGTGGAACGTAACTTGTGACCACAATCTCCTGCACACAGTATCGGTCACCATTGGAGCCCAACCACCTTATGACATCAATCACCGACAGATAGTAGCGACGATAGAGATCAACTATACGCTCGTCGTTCACATTGGAGAGCATAACATGGCAGCCTCTCTCCACAAGGTTCGAAAACACTGCTGCGACCCTAGTTTGTTCTTCCCAGCCAAATCTCCCTGCTGAGTAGTGCGTGAAGTAGGCTGTGTCACTTCTCGGCGGATATGGAGGATCTAGATAGATAAGATCCCCCGTCGACGCGTCCCTCAGAACTTCCTCGAAGTCACCCGAGACTATCCGGTTTCCTCTCAAGCACGCTGAGGCCGCAAGGAGATCCTCCAATGACGGAATCGCCGGTCCATTAGAACTTGGACCATATGGAACATTGAACTCCCCTCGCTTATTCACTCTGTAAATGCCATTAAAGGCCGCCTTGTTAAGGTAGATGAAACGCGCGGCCTGTTCTTCTGCTGACAAGCCTGAGTCACGTTCGGACCTGACTTGGTAGAAAAACTCGCGTGAATCAACGGCTGCGTATTGCTCCAGCAACTTCGCCACAGCCCCTGGAGAGTTGGCCACCTGAAGATAGCAGTTCATGAGATCAGCGTTAACGTCTGACAACACTGCTTTCGCTGGATGCAGTTCGAAAAACAGTGCGCCTGCTCCGACAAATGGTTCGTAATACCCCTGCATGTCGCTCCGGGGTAGAACAAACCTTGCGAGCCTCCGCACAAGCTTCTGTTTGCCGCCGGCCCAGCGAAGAAACGGCTTTGCCCTGACACGAGATTCCGACACAGGATCGTTTACAACCTTTCATAGACGATTTGCGAGCCCGTCGCCTCATGTATTCTACTCTCGAACCCACAATTCCTGCATGCCGCGACCAATCGGAGGATCACTTCCATTATAGACATGAATTACCGATACGGGCGAGCGCAGAGTATACTATAGCAAGAGTCTATGTGCTCATGCTCCACCACGCGGTCACTTGGGAAAACATGAGAACGGGGTTGTGCGTCGAGATGCGCCTTCGGTCTGGGGATTTGAGCGTGGATTCACGCGTGGGAGCATGCGGAACTGCACAACAAAGCAAAACGACGGAAAACGCTTAGTCTTTAGTGGCTCAATCGGCGCAATTTGTCCTTGTCACCCCGGATTAGGGCTTCCTTCTTCGCGTGACCCCAGTCCTTGATCTGTAGTTCCCGCTTAACTGCAACGGTTTCGTCGGAATGGGATTCGCTATAGACTAGAAGTACAGGTCGCCGATTGCGGGTATAGGCAGTTGCAGTGCCTTCGTTGTGACGCCGGGCTGGATGCAGAGGCTGGTCCCCCTGGGGCACGGTAGAACGGTAACCGCCTAAGCCACTCATCAGTCCTCCGTTCTAGTAACCAGTCTGTGCCGTGTTGCGGGCCATGAAGGGATTTGCCACCAGGGTATCGAAGACTACGTTTAGAGCACATGAACTGCTGTCTCTGTACTTCATGCGCTTTGTCTGCGATCTATCGGAGGACGGCCAACTGTGTCGTTAACGATCAACAAGAGATCATATGGCGAATGGGCAACTGACGGGACACATCGCGAGCAGAGTGTCCATAATGCAAGGCTGGCGGGTAGCCTGGACGAGCATACTGTGTCTCAACTGCGAGAATTGTCTGACATCGTCTTTGACGAGAAGAGCTTTTCGGAAGGCGACCATTTCCTCATCGATCTGAGCGAAGTGACCGAGATCGACCATGTGGGTCTTGCAGCGTTAGTTGGAATCATCGTCGTATTGGCAGCGAAGGCCGGGAGTCTGGGGCTGATACTTCCCGCAGACCATCCTATTCGACACGCACTCCAAGTCACGGGCTTGGACAGGTTCTTTGAAATACACGAAACGGCCGAAGCAGCAGACAGAATCGTACTTGCATTGCGCCGAACGCAGCCCAGCGAAGGATAAGTGTGGTAAGTGAATTCCGACATAAGCAGACTTCAGAACAGTGCCAAGCACACTGGACTCGTCAGAGCATTGCCAGTCATTTGAAAGGAGCGTCTCTGCAATGGGTGATAAATCTCCGAAGAAAGAAGTGAAAGCACCGAAGAAGAGCATAAAGGAGAAGCGTCGAAACAAACAGGAGAAGAAGGCAGGAAAGGGCGTGTTCCCTTCCGCGACCTGATACCTTACACATCTGCTGGGTGAGAGAAGAGACGCACTAGACTCATCTCCATCTAGCACGCTGCAGGTCGCGTAATCGGGCCCTGGTCGGTATCAGCTCCAGGGCCTTGTTATTCTTGACCTTATCCCACAAGAGTGGATGCCCCGATCTCAAGACCAGTCGTCATGACTGATGTGAGAATGTGGAAAAGCGGGCGATCTGAGCGTGGATTCATGCGTGCGAGGGGCACATCGACCGCACGGACAAAAAAAGCGGAAAACCCATAGAGAGAGTTTTCCGCTTTTGATCTGGTAGGGCACTTTCAGTGCGCTCAAACTCGCAAGGAATGAAGGCGGTTCTACGAGACTTAGGATACTCTTGACGTAGGGTTGAGCACTGGATAAGATGCTGGAGGAATTGTTACCTCCCCAACAATCGTCAGGGAGATTCTCTGAAGTCCAGAGGATCCGCACTCAGAGTCCGACACTGTGGCAGATAAGTGTCCCGAACCTTGGGAATATCGATTCTTGTCATCAAGACAAGCTTACCAAGAGCACGCCCTCACAATCACATTCTGAGCACGGATTGAATTATTGCGACCGACAAGGTCTTAATCGGCGCGCCGATTAGGTTTTTGAAGCCCAAGGTGTCATCACTGTCCAATAGATCCAATAGATACAAAGTTTGACCGGGACTCGTCATTCTGGTATCATGAAGTCGTCTGTATAACAACGCATCACCAGCGGTCGGGTTCCGCCAGTGTTCGCGGGGACCTGCCCGTTTTTCTATGTCGAACTATGAATATCGCAGAATCCATGGCTAAGGAAGGCGACATGCATGTCCGCCGCAATATGCGCAACCTTGCCATCATCGCTCACGTAGACCACGGCAAGACGACCCTGGTGGACGTGATCCTTCGCCAGAGCGGTCTCTTCCGAGAGAATCAGGTCATCTCCGAGCGCATCATGGACTCGAACGACCTGGAGCGCGAGAAGGGTCTCACCATCCTCTCGAAGGTCGCGTCCGTCTCCTGGCATGGTGTGAAGATCAACATCGTAGATACCCCCGGCCATTCCGATTTTGGAGGCGAGGTCGAGCGCATCCTCCGCTCAGTTGACGGCGTCCTGCTCCTCGTGGATGCCTGCGAAGGACCCATGCCCCAGACGCGCTTCGTTCTAAAGAAGGCCCTCGAGCAGAAGCTCACTCCCATCGTCGTCATCAACAAGATAGACCGTCCCGGCTCCCGGCCTTGGGAGGTCATAGACGAGGTGATGAGTCTCTTCATCGAACTCGGATGCCACGAACGCCTGCTGGATTTCCCCTTCCTTTTCACCTCAGCCACCCAGGGCTACGCGGTTGCCGACCCTGCTCACCAATGCGATGACGTAGACCATCTCTTTCAGATGATCTTGGAGCATATCCCCCCTCCTCATGCAGAACCAGAGAAGCTGTTTCAACTCCAGCTGACGAGCCTCGATTACGATGACCACCTGGGACGGATGTTCGGCGGCAAGATACTCCGAGGCACGGTCTCAAAGGGCGATACGATCACGATCATAAAGCGTGACGGTTCGCGAGACATGTTCCCCGTCACTCGTGTCTTCATCTACGAAGGACTCAAACGCGTTGAGGTCGCGGGGGCCTCCGCAGGCGAGATCGTTCTGCTCACCGGTTACGACGATGTCCAGATCGGCGAGACCATCGCCGACCCCCTCGAACCCAATGCCCTGCCGCTACTCGACATAGACGAGCCCACCGTTTCCATGGATTTCATCGTGAACAACAGCCCCTGGGCCGGACGCAGTGGCAAATGGGTCACTATGCGGAACATAGCTAACAGGCTCGGACGCGAGACAAAGGTGAACGTAAGTCTCAGGGTCGAACCCACAGACTCACCGGATGCGCTCAATGTTTCCGGGCGAGGAGAACTTCAACTGGCGATTCTACTCGAGACTATGCGGCGTGAAGGATATGAGGTGATGGTGAGCAAGCCCCGCGCCATCACCAGGGAGATCAACGGCGTGCTTTGCGAGCCGATAGAGGAACTGAGTATCGAAGTGCGAGACGAAGCACTCGGTACGATTATGGAGGAAGTCGCCCGACGAAGAGGCGAAGTCACCTCCATGAGCAAGGATGCCGTTGGGAGCAATCGCCTGGTTTTCGAGATCCCTACTCGCGGGCTGATCGGATTCCGCACCGACTTTTTGACCTGGACCAAGGGTCTCGGCCTCATGTCGCACGTTTTCAAACACTACGGTCCGCACCGAGGCGAGATCGTCACCCGCACGCGCGGTAGCCTCATATCCAAAGAAACCGGGCGCGCGACCGCCTACTCCATCGCACCACTTCAGGAGCGAGCTACGTTCTTCATCTCTCCGGGTGATGAGGTCTATATGGGTCAGGTGGTCGGCGAAAACTCCCGCTCGGACGACATGGCAGTGAACGTAACCAAAGCCAAACACGCGACCAACATGCGCTCGTCCACCGAGGATGCCACCGTCCTCATCACACCGCCCAGGCCATTCACCCTGGAGCAAGCACTCTCCTTCATCGGAGAAGATGAACTGATGGAGATCACTCCGGACGCCGTACGCTTCCGCAAGAGGATACTCGGCACCACCAAGAGGCACATAGCCACCCGCAGGAACGCCTAGCGGTACTCTCCACACTGCGGCAGTTCGCGTTGAGAGCTTCCGCCTTCTCGATGTCTCTCTGATGTCATCACTCCCGCCAGCCAACCACGGGCGAACGCGTTCCAGCGAAACAGGGGATTATCGGGCGCCAAACGAGCCGGATTCGAGGAAGTGCGTCCACAGATCGGCGCGGACTTAACCAGTCCGATATTTGTCACTCAGCACGAATTCCACGCGCGGAACGGCGCAATCGGTGGTACGCACAAAAAAAAGCGGAAAACCCATAGAGAGAGTTTTCCGCTTTTGATCTGGTAGCCCGTAGGGGATTCGAACCCCTGATCCCGTGGCTGAGAACCACGTATCCTAGACCGCTAGACGAACGGGCCGCGAAAGACCTGATGTCTACTTGTCTAATGGCACATTATACCATCACACCGCGCAGGTGTCAACGCGCGGGCCGGCCGAACGACCCACGCGGCTGCAATACGCGGCTGCAATACGCGGCTGCAATAGCCCTTGACATGTCGCCGAACTGCGGATACCATATCAGTTACAACCGTAGGACTTCACACTTCGCTCCTGTGAGCAATTACTCGCCGAAAGGATGTGGCCGCCGCATATGTCAGCAAAAGCTAAGGTATTGGTCATAGACGATGACCAGGATGTGTTGACCACTTCGAGGCTGTTTCTGCAAAGCCGCGGCTTTGAGGTACTGACTGCATCGGAGCCCGAGGAAGGGTTCCGGCTCGCCGAACAGGGAAGACCTGACGTCGTAGTTCTCGACGTGATGATGCCGCACGGCACAGAGGGGTTCCAGTGGGTCTCGCGCATCAGGCACCACGCGGACGCTGCTCTTCGCAACATGCCGGTGATAATCCTGACCTCCATTCACACTACAACAGGCATTCGATTTCGCGAGGGGGACGCAGACGAAACGGGTGACTACCTCCCGGTCCAGGGATTTCTCGACAAGCCGTTCGATCCCGACGAGTTGTTTCGGAAGATAGAGTCAATCCTCGGCAGTTCTGCATAGGGATGTGGGCATGGAAGGCAGCAGCGGATTGCGAGATTCCAGCGCGCGCGAAGGTCCAAGTCTATCGCAGGTAGAGCTCGCGGAGCGGATTCGCTGGCTTATCCTGCTGCGCTGGTTCGCGTTCGTCGGCGTGGCGACCACAATCCTGATCGCACGGTCCGTCTTCGTCTCCGCACTTCCATGGAACCGCCTGCTTCTGACAGCCTTCGCGATCCCCACTTACAACGTTCTCTTCTACATCGCCTGGCAACGCGCCAATCGCGCTGGGACGAGGTATCTGGAGCGCATATCGTATGGGCTGGCCAACGCGCAGATCTTGTGCGATCTGGTCATGCTCGGTGCGCTGATTCACCTCTCAGGCGGCGTTGAGAACCTTTTCTGCTTCTACTTCGTCTTCCACATGGTAATCGCCAGTATTCTGCTGTCCGCGAGGGCCGCATTCGCCCAAGCCACCGTGGCAGTGCTCATCTTTGCAACAATAGGGGCTGGAGAGTACTACGGAATACTGCCACACTACGAGTCCCCAATCGGGATGCAGGTCCACGGGCTGCATCGGAGCGGGATACTCGTCTTCGCCGCGGGCTGGGTTCTGGCCAGCGCACTTTATGTGACAGTCTACCTCGCTACTTCCATCACCGCGCGCCTCAGGTGGCGAGAAGACCAGGTGATGGCTCTGTCACAGCAGACCACGGACGACGCCCAGAGGCTGCGCATAGCCTATGACAAGCTGGCTGAGACCGAAAGGGCAAAATCAGCGTACGCCCGCAAGGTGGCGCACGAGCTCCGGTCACCTCTTGCAGCAATTGACGGCTTGCTTCGCGCCGTCTCCGAGGGCCTTGCGGGTGAAATCCCGGAGCAACCCCGCGAAATGGTAGACAGGGCCAGAATCCGGACACATGAGCTCTTGGACGTGGCGCGCGATCTTCTCGTACTGGCATCCGCAAGAGACGCGAAGCTCTCCGCCCAGTGGTCCGCCGTTGATCTCCGCTCGACACTGGATGACATCGTCCGGCTGCTCGCTCCGCAGGCTGAGGCCAGGCAGATACGCGTAACCACGGAAGTGTCTTCCGAGCTCCCCGAGGTACAAGGGGACCCGGAAGGACTAAAGGAGCTTCTGACCAACCTGCTCACGAACGCCATCAAGTATTCGCGCGAGGAAAGCGTTGTGGAGGTGCGAATAGGCCACAGAGGTACCGCAGTGGAGATCGAGGTTTCGGATTCAGGGATCGGCATCGCTGAGGAGGACCAAACTAGAATCTTCGACGAGTTCTATCGAGGCGGTAACGCGCGCGCCTTCACAGCGGAAGGCACAGGCCTCGGCCTGTCAATAGTGCACAGCATAGTGGAGGCCCATGGCGGCACAATAACCGTGGAGAGCAGAGAGGGCGCGGGCACGACGTTCAGCATAGTCCTGAACTCCAATCCCAGCGCCTGATCCCTTGCATCAGCAGCACCGAGGAACCACTGCCTGGGAAAGCCATTCGCGTACTACGGCCCAGACGAGATGCGGACGTGGCTTTGAGGTAGAAGCAGCGGCTATGCTAAAGTCCGCCGTGGTGGGCGAAGAAGCTCCGAAGTTCCTCTGCCGCTTCCAGCAGCACCAGGAATGCCAGCGATGCCAGAGCATACAGGTGCTCGCGATTGCGCAGCACGTTTGAAATTGAGAAGCCATTGTCTTCCAGACGCACCTTCCGAGGCACAAACGAGGGAACCTGCCCGCGATACGCCGAATACTCATCTCCGAACTTGGCCGCAAGGGCTCGCTCTTCCCTCAAGATGGTTGGCCAGTAGAAAACCGCAAACCCGATAACATACACCACCAACAGCCACCACACGCGGACTGCGAGCACTGCACCGATTCCCATGATGAAGCTGCCAAGGTAAAGAGGATTCCTGCACAACGCATACGGCCCACCCATTGCAAGACACCGATTCTTGTCTATACATCCAGCCGACCAAAGCCGAAAAGCAATCCCAGAGAAAGCTATGGCCACGCCGGGAAGAAAGAGTTCCTCCCTAGCGAGTGCAAGACACACTACGCCGATGAAGTATCCAAAAGCGAGCCTGTATTTTCCGATCCGCAGCGCACCGCGCTTCAAGCCGACCATCGTCACGATCTCTTCCGTCTCAGCTTGGCTCCCTCTGCAATCGCTCAAGCACCCAACAGGCACTTTCTCAGGGGAAGCCTCAGCCATTATACCAGCTTTTCAGCCACGCCAAAACCTCGCCAAGTTTCAATCTTCACCCCTGTTGACGCATGCGGGCGCGGCTGATATAATGCTTCGGGTCGGTAGACAGTCATAGGGTTGGTATTCTCATCCATGAAGACATTGCGCAGGGATTTGTTGCTAAGGGTCAGCAGGTGGGACAAGCTGGCCTTTTGTTTTGACTCAAGGAACGCCGGTATCGGGGGTTTGTATGATTAGAATTCTGCCCAGACAGGAATCATTCTTCGAACTCTTTGAGAAGCAGGTTAGGACGGTTAATGGGGGAGCCCAGAGCCTTGCTGCGCTTATGGGGGATTTCAAGAACGTCGAGGACGCGGCTTTCAAGATCAAGGCGACCGAGCACGATGCCGACGAGATCGCACATGAGATCATGAAGAAGCTGAACATGACGTTCGTCACGCCTCTAGACCGCGAGGACATCCACGCGCTGGTAAGCGCGCTGGACGATATACTTGACTACATCGAGGCTGCCGCCGACAGAATGGTCCTCTACGAGATCAAAGAGCCGACGGAGCCGGCAATCAAGCTGTCTAAGATTCTCGCTGAGGCGACTGAGCTGATAGTGAAAGCCGTGGGGAACCTGCGCAACCTGCGGCAGCCCGAGGCCATCCGCGAAGCCTGCGTCGCGATCAACCGTCTCGAAAACCAAGGCGATCAGGCAAACAGGGCGGCTCTCGCAAAGCTGTTTCAGATGGACGATAGGCCAATAGAGGCGCTGAAGTGGCGCGAGATTTACAACAACATTGAGACTGCTATAGACAAGTGCGAGGATGTGGCGGACACACTCGAGGCCATAATACTGAAGAACGCATAGACGGGGAGCACCGTGAAAACGTTTCGCTTCATGCCCAGAGAAGAGAACTTCTTCGAGCTTTTTGATGAGATAGCCCAGGTGCTGGTCGAAGCTGCAGGCTGCCTGCACGACCTCATTACCGACTACCGGGACATAGACGACAAGGCCCGCGTGCTCCGAGAGATGGAGAAGCGGGTTGACGGTGCGACCGACGGCATCTGTCGCCGCCTGAACGTCAGTTTCGTGACACCGATAGACCGCGAGGATATACACCTTCTGGCGTCCAGCATGGATGACGTACTCGACTACATCGAGGCCGCCGCGGACAGGATGAAGTTGTATGGCGTCGAGAAGCCGCGCGAGGAAGCTGCCCAACTCTCGGCGCTCCTGGTCGAGGGCACGAAGTTGATCCAGAAGGGCGTGTCGGCCCTATCAGACTTCCGAGACATAGAGAGCATCTTGAATCCGTGCATCGAGATTAACGAGATCGAGCACCAGGGCGACCAGGTTCAGCGCAAAGCTCTTGCCAGATTGTTTAAGGAGGAAGCCAGGCCCCTCGAAATCGTGAAGTGGCAGGAGATTTTCGACAGGCTCGAAACTGCCACGGATCGGTGCGAGGACGTGGCCAACGTGTTGGAAAGCATAGTGGTGAAGAATGCCTGATGCAACCTACGTGTTCATCGGCGCGGTAGTTCTGTTCGCCCTCGTCTTCGACTTCATCAACGGTTTCCACGATACCGCAAACGCCATTGCCACCTCAATACTCACCCGCGCGCTCTCTATCAGAAACGCCATCTTCCTCTCCGCCGCCCTGAACTTTGCCGGAGCGATGATCTGGACCGGGGTCGCCGAAACCATCGGGAAAGGCATAGTTGAGCCAGCGCTGGTATCCGGTAAGGCAGGACAGACCCTCGTGCTGGCCGCGCTCGTCGGTGCGATCACCTGGAATCTGATCACCTGGCGGCTGGGGCTGCCGAGCAGCTCGTCGCACGCGCTGATAGGCGGAGTCATCGGCGCCGCCGTCGCCGCCCGAGGTATAGGCGTGTTGAACGCGCCGGGCCTCACCAAGATATTCGCATTCTTGATCATGTCGCCGATTGTGGGATTCATCGCGGGGGCGTTTCTCATGGTGTTGGTCATGAATATCTTCGCGCAGCAGGCGCCATCTCGGTTGAACAAGTATTTCAAAGTGCTCCAGATCGTTTCGGCAAGTTTTATGGCCCTCACCCATGGCTCGAACGATGCTCAGAAATCAATGGGCATTATCACCATGGCACTGGTCGTCGGTGGGCTGCTCCCCGCAGTGACCGTTCCCTTGTGGGTCAAGATATCTTGCGCAACGGCGATGGCTTTCGGGACGGCCGCCGGCGGCTGGAGGATCATAAAGACGATAGGCAAGAAAGTCATCGGGCTGCAGCCGGTCCACGGGTTCGCGTCCGAAACCGCGGCCGCGCTTGTAGTGCTGGGCGCGACCCTATGGCATGCCCCCGTAAGCACGACCCATGTCGTCTCCTCAGCGATAATGGGCGTTGGCTCCGCCAAGCGGCTGACGGACGTTCGCTGGGGGATCGTAGGACAGATTGTGCTGGCGTGGCTGATGACGCTGCCGGTCTCGACCGCCCTTGGTGCTGTTGCCTACGCAATTCTGCACCTGATCCTTAGATAGCTCTGACGTTGGGGAAGCGGCTGACGGCGTCGAAGTTGATGAGCGATAGCCGACTACTAGTAGCCGTCAGATGATGCTACCCGGAACCATCGCGCGGCTCCCTGCGTATGGCGTCGTAGGAAGGAGTGTTTTTCCATGTTCCAACGGGTTGCTATGCCGCATGGGGCAGGCACCGCACGCGTCCGATGGGTGTGCTTGCCCTCTCTCGTGCTGGCTCTTACATTGTTATTCAGCCTCCCTATTTCCGCAGCCACCGATGAAACTGCTCAGCCCGAACCGAGTTTGGGCACAACAGACCTCCGCCCCGAGCTTGCTGCCAGTGCTCCGGCCGTTGATAACTTGCCCGCTGGTGAGCCACAGCAGGACGGACCGGTATTGGTGGTATCGCCAGCGGCCAGCGATAGCCAGCTCAGCACCACAACCAACCCTGACGCGACGCCCAGCGCGGGACAGAGCCTGCCTTTCAAGACAAGGCGGTCCGGCCGAAACGGTTTTCCCCTAAAGCTCGCCGCCGCCGGCCTCATCGTGATACCGCTGGACAATGCGCTAGCGAGAGCCGTCCCGCGCATCCCGCCGGAGCACCCTGCCGATGGGCTCACCAAGACCGTCAACAGCCTCGGCAGCCCGGGGTTTCTCCTCCCGCTTATCGGAGGCATGTATTTCACGGGAAGCAAGGACGACAAGGACACGGCCAAGATGGCACTGTCGGCGCTGGTTAACGCGGCGATCATGACTGGAGGCATGAAAGCGCTGGCCGGCAGAGCCCGTCCCGTAGTCTCCGATGAGGGAGAGTTCGCAGGCCCCGGCACTCGCAAGGGGTATACCTCCTTCCCATCAGGACACACCGCTTCCGCCTTCGCAGTCGCCACCGTCCTTGCGAAGCGCCACCCAAAGCAGAAGTGGCTGTACTACGGACTGGCGACCGCGGTGGGCATTGCGCGAGTTCGGAAGTCGGCTCACTTTCCGTCGGATGTACTGGTCGGCGCGGCGGTAGGAATCAGTGCCGGGGATGACGTTCTCCGCAACGGGCCTAGAATCTTCTCGATCAAGCTCTGACGTGCACGAGCACGCGGCGGATACTACATGACGCAACCGGTCCGCCGGCTCGCGTTAGTCTCCTAGCATCTCAAGGGCGCGGATGCGGAATTCCATCGGGGGACACGCGTATACCGCGTGGAGGCGGCCCTCCAGTAACAGGTGGTCTCTGAGGCGTCTCACGGAGCCGGACGCCAGGCAGCAATCGCCCAGCATGATTACCTTTCCAGGAAGCCGGTCAGGGGCCGGCGGTTCTTTTCCCAATATGATGGTCAGCTCCCTGCTCCCGTCGAGTATCCCAGCCCTCGCCAGCCTGTCCAGGCCGCGGCGCGTATAGTATTGACAGGAGCGGCAGTAATCACCAGCGATAATCGTCACGCCGGGGAAGAGCCGCGGCGATAGGTCAATGTCGGGCCCTGCGAACTGGCGCCGCACGCTCTCGACACTCTCGCCTAGAACTAGTATCGCCGGCAGATCGCTCTCCCCAAGCCTGTATTCGCCTGCAAGGCGTATGGTGTCTACGTCAGACGGGTCAAATCCCATCACCGCCGACGCTACCGTATCAACGGCTACAACATCCTGCCCGGCGATTATCAAGCCCATATCCACCGGACGCCCTTCCTCCGCATGATCCGCCTCCTGGCCCGCAATGCCGTCCACCAAGGTCAGATCAGGCTTGCGCAATCGGAGAAAGTCCGTAAGCTTGGTCGGCAGCTCGCGGTAGCTGTGGCCGAACAACTTATCCTCATCCGAGAGCAGCCCGTGGAGATTCTTGATGCCGAGAGTAACATAAGTTAACGAGTGCACCTTCAGGACCGGGGCGTTAATCAGTACGTCCGCATCGAGTAAGGTTCGCGGGACGTGCGCTCTCTTGAGCACGAGTCCGCCGGGCACTTCCACTTCCACGAATTCGTCTTCCTCCAGATACACCATTCTCCCGCCTGCGGCCTCCACCGCATCGGTCATGCCGATCAATCGGGCGCAAGCGCGAGTCGTATTGTGGGAACCACGGTATTTCGCAGTCGAGATGCTGCGTCCCTCGGCGACGATGACGTTGCCCGCGCCGGCTTCGTAGGCGATTCGAATGAGGGCGGATACAACACGTGGATCGGTAGTTGTAGGCGCGGGGTGCGGGGCGAAGATATTCGGCTTGATGACGACTGAGTTGCCCGCGCGGACTAACCGCTCGCGGGCGCAGGCGAGAGACACCGCATCCTGCACGGCCGAGAGTATTCCCTCCCCGTCTATCGGGCGGTCAATCCCCTTGATAGCGACTCTGCTACTCTGCAATGCCAGATGCAGCCTTCCTCCTATGGATCGGATCAGCTCCGCCAACAGCGTCCGGCGGGTAACCTACTCCATGTTCGTCTTGAACCACTCTATCGTCTTCTGGAGCCCTTCTTCCAGGCCGACCTTCGGCTCCCAACCGAGCAGAGCCCCGCCTTTCGAGATATCCGGCCTGCGCCGACGTGGATCGTCCGGCCGCATCTCGCAGAAGACTATCTTGCTCTTGCTCCCGGATACTCGAATGACCGTCTTGGCAAAATCCAGAATGGTGTACTCGTCCGGATTCCCAAGGTTCACCGGCTCGTGCTCGTCGGAAAGGGCCAACCTGTATATGCCCTCGATCAGATCCGACACGTAGCAGAAGCTCCTGGTCTGAGAGCCGTCCCCGTAGACCGTGAGTGGCTCGCCGTTCAATGCTTGCTTGATGAGCGTAGGCACGATCCGGCCGTCGTTGACACGCATGCGCGGGCCATAAGTATTGAAGATTCTTGCGATCTTCGTGTCCACCCCGTGGGCCTTATGGTACGCCATGACCATAGCTTCGGCGAATCTCTTCGCCTCGTCGTACACTCCTCGCGGACCTACCGGGTTCACATTGCCCCAGTAGTCCTCCGTCTGCGGATGGACGAGCGGGTCACCATAGACCTCGGACGTCGAAGCCAGCACGTATGTCGCGCCCTGAGCGCTTGCCAAACCGAGAGTCTTGTGCGTCCCAAGCGAACCAACCTTCAGGGTCTGGATAGGATATTGGAGATAGTCTATAGGACTTGCCGGAGACGCGAAATGGAAGACGAAGTCGGCCTTTTCCCTCGAGTAGAGGTACTCGGTAACATCATACTTGATGAACGAGAAGTTCGGGTCTCCAAGATGGTGGGCAATGTTGGCCGTCGTCCCTGTGATCAGGTTATCCATGACCATCACGGCGTAGCACTTTTCCAAAAGAAGGTCGCAAAGATGAGATCCAAGGAAACCTGCTCCGCCCGTAACCAGGGCTCGCTCCATCGCTTTCCTCCGGCGGGAATGAAATACATCCATGCAGATTATACGCACTGCGAAGCAGCATCGTCAAGAGACCGAATTGCCTCAGGAAAGATGTTGGCGAAATTGATTCGTTGCCTCAGATAAGGATGTTGCCGTAGAACTGAGGCATGGAGAAAATGAGCACACCTACAGTAAGAGAGATCGTGAGGCGCAAGAGAAAGGAGTATCTCAAG
>DATKXU010000001.1:0-48755 GCA_035528905.1 Armatimonadota bacterium | reverse complement strand
GTTCCCCAGGACGAGCGCAACGCCGGCGATCGCCTGAAGTTGCTCCGGTGACGTCTCCGCGTAGCAGCCCGTGAGGACAACAGCGGCTCGCGGATTGCGATTGACGGCGGAGCGCGCGGCTTGCCGTGACTTGCTGTCCGCAATCTGCGTGACCGTACACGTGTTGACCACGTAGACGTCGGCCTGGTTCGAGAAATCTACCAGCTCGAAGCCCTTCGACCTGAAGTCTTCTGCGATCTTCTGGCTCTCGTATTGATTGACTTTGCAGCCTAATGTGCGCAGCGCTACCCGCGGCATGATGCGATCTCCTCAACCCCCGGCCGAACCGTAGTCCAGCTATTGATACTATCAAGAAGCGGGTATCAGTGTCAAATCTAAGGCGCGGGATCAGACGTGGGCTTTCGTCCTACGAGGCGCGGCTCTGCTTCGGTCAGGCCAAGCCAGTCAGCAATTGGTTGAGGATTGAGCGGCCCGCCACGCATGAACAGACCGCCCTTTACGCACATCGCGGATCGCTGCCAATGAAGAACACGGTGGATCGGTCGCCGCAGTCCCCTATCCCGACGTGACTATTTCCGACACCCGCCGACACTGCTCTTTCAAGGCAGGATAGAGCGATCTGTAGACGCCGTAATAGCTGTCGTATTGCGCTTTCCTTACCAGATCGGGTTTCGTGGCGGATATGACCTTGATCGTGTCGCGGCATGCCTTTTCGACGCTGGGGTACACGCCGGTTCCGACGCCTGCAAGGAGCGCGACTCCGAACGCGGGACCTTCGTCAACGTTGATGAGCACATGCTCCCTGCCCGTGACGTCCGCCTGAATCTGCCGCCAGACCTCGCTCCTCGCACCTCCACCGGAGGCACGAACCTGCTCGATCGGCACACGCATCTCATTCAGTATTTCGAATGAATCGCGGAGACCGTAAGCGACCCCTTCAAGCACGGCTCGTACGAAATGCGGCTTGCCGTGCCGGAGGGTGATCCCGAAGAACGCGCCGCGCGCGTTCGGGTCGGGATAAGGCGTCCGCTCGCCGGTCAGATAGGGCAGGAAAATCAGGCCCTCACAGCCAAGCTCGACAGTCGCTGCCTGGGCAGATAGGATATCGTAGACGTCCACCTGGTTCGCGCGCGCCTCCGCGGATTCGACGTCCGCAAATGCATCTCGATACCACCTGAGCGAGCCGCCAGCCGAGAGCATGACGCCCATCACGTGCCACTTTCCGGGCACCGCATGGCAGAAGGTATGGACCCTGAGGCCAGGATCCACGACGGGCTTGTCCACAAACGCAAAGACGACTCCCGATGTCCCCACTGTGGACGAAATGATCCCCGTTTCCACAACGCCGGTGCCGACCGCGCCGGCCGCCTGATCTCCTCCGCCGCCAACGACCGGAGTGCCCGCCTTAAGGCCCGTCAGACCCGCGGTCTCCTCGGTGATCCTGCCGCTGATCTCCGGCGATTCGTATGCCTTCGGCATCCACTCGCGGGGAATACCAGCGCCGTCCAGCATTCCGTCGGCCCACTGCCGCTTCGTGACATTGAACAGCGAAGTACCGGAGGCATCCGAGACCTCAGTGGCAAACTCGCCCGTCAGTCGGAACCTGATGTAGTCTTTCGGGAGGAGAACCTTCCTGGTCTTTGCATAATTCTCCGGCTCATTGTTGCGCAGCCAAATGATCTTTCCGGCGGTGAACCCGGTCAGCACGGGATTGCTGGTCAGTTCAACAACCTTTGCCTTGCCGATCGTTTCGGTGATCCATTCGCATTCGGTGCCTGTCCGCTGGTCGCACCAGAGGATGCTCGGACGCAGGACTTGATTCCTTTCGTCCAGAAACACGGCTCCATGCATCTGCCCGGAAAGGCCAATGCCCCTGATGTCAGCGGGATCTATCCCGGACTCCTCAAGGACTGTCCCGATCGTCGAGACGGTCGCCTTCCACCAGTCTTCGGGCTCCTGCTCCGCCCAAAGAGGCTTTGGCGTGCTCAGCGGATAAGTATCCGTCGCCGACGCAACGACCTTCCCGGACTCGTCAATGAGAAGCGTCTTCGTCCCGCTGGTGCCGACATCAATGCCAAGCAGATATGCCATAAAAGCGCCCCCTCTTGATTGCAGATTGGAGAGACAGGGTCATGCCTGGAATGCCGTTACTGTCACAATGTGCCCTTGACCCACTCCAGAATTACCTCGGCTGCGCGAAGGTGGACCTCTGCGGACTTGCGATCATACAGATAGGCGGGTACACCGTCGCTAGCATCCGGGTTTCTCGACGCGAGAAAATCCGCGTTTAGCTCCGCGGCGGCATTCATGACTTCAATCGGCGCATCGAGCGAGTTCGCCATCTGGATCAGGTGATGGCTCTTCGGATCCTTGTGCTGCTTGCTGATCGCGGCGGACTTCAGCCCTTTCTCGGCAGCTTGCTGGCTGAAAAACACGCTCGCATAGTATATGCCGGCGTCCGCGAGCGTTATCGCTGTAGCATAGTCCGCTTGCGCCTGCACCCAGAACGCCTGCGCCTGCTTCCTTAACGCCAGCCATCCTTCTCTTTCCATTGGGAATGCCTTCCTACTGACAACCACGCTCGTTGGCGACAGCGCGTAAGATTCTGGAGTAGAACAATTGATCGAACCGTGCCGTATCCACCGCGGTACAGATTCGCACCGGCGACTCGGTTCCGGCCTCGTGGTATGCCACGAACCCCGCGCGTTCTTTGCTCACTTCCGGGGTAACGGGGATCGTCGTCACCACAGCCGCATCAAATGACGCCGCCACCGCGAGAGGATCGTGCATGTACGCGACGTCTCTGTCAATGACCCTGAGCCATTCCTCCGTCATATATACCATCAATCGGGAAAGCGATGTGCCGCTCGCGCCGATCTGCGCCAGATGACTCCTGTTCAAGGCCGTCTGCAAGGTTACGTTAAGCCCGACAATCAGCGTCGGGACGCCCGACTGGAATACCAGTTCCATCGCCTCCGGATCTACCGACGCGTTGTGCTCCCTCCCGGCACTCTCAGAGCCGAATCCGTTGAAAGTCGAGGCCATGGCGACTATACCCCGGAGCTTCGACGCTTCCCGCGGGAAATCCCTCACCAAGACGCCCGCATTCGTCAGCGGCCCGATGGTAATCAGCGTGACCCCGCCCGCATGTTCGTCCGCCGTGCGAGCGATGAACCCGGCACCGTGTTCCTTCGCGGGGGTCAGATCCTCCACGTCCGAGAAATCGAGTCCTCGTCCCTCATGGCCCAGCCAGGTGATGGGCCGGTCCGGCCTCATCGGGCTTCGCTCACCTAGCGCGAGGGTTATATCGGCACGCCCGGCGAGCTTCAGCAGCTTCGCCGCGATCTTGGCGCGGAGGCCCACATCGCCGTGGACGATGGTCAGCCCTCTGACATTCAATTCCGGGGAAGAGAAGGCCAGCAGGACTGCGTAGGCATCATCCACGTCAGTGCCTATGTCGGTATCTATAACGACATCCAGTGCTGGGGACTCCTCAGTCGAGAGCGCGCTTGTATCGGGTCGGCCGGTCACAGCCTTACTTATAGCAGAAAAGGAATGCCCGTGCAAGCGCGAACTCAATGTTCCAGGAGCAAGAGAGCCATCGGGATTGCCGCGCCGGCGAGAAGGTACAAGAATGCGGGAATATCTCGCATTTCATGGAGGCGAGGGAGGATATCGGCAGTCGCCACATAGATAAACGATCCAGCGGCGAACCCCAAGAGCATCGCAAGTGTCCGCTCGCCGACGCCGGCGGTGCAGAACCAGGAGACGAGCGCACCACCGGGAGTGGCAAAGGCGACGAGGGACGCCAGCAGAAGCGTAAGCCGCCGTGCGTATCCCGCGGCCGCAAACATGGACACCGAGGTTATGCCTTCCGGAACCTCGTGTCCGATAACCGCGAACGCAGCCGCCAGCCCAAGTTCGCGAGATGCTCTGAAGCCGGCGGTTATCGCCAGGCCATCTACAAGGCTGTGGATGAAGAGCGCGATGAAACCCATCACGCCCACAACGCCGACCTCGCAGCTCTTGTGGTCGCGACACGATCGAGCGTGTACGAACTGCTCGATGGCTATGAAGAGGAGAAGGCTTGCGAGCATCGCCCAGCCAGCCGCGAGCGGTTCCCGTTTTATCGAGCCGGGGATGAGATGCAGGAACGCAGCACCGGCCAGGACACCCGAACCGAAACCCATCAGGCGAGTGATGGTTCGCTGGGACAGTTGCTTCCGAGCCAAGATCGCCAGCGCCCCCGCCAACGTAGCAATGCCGGCTGTCAGGCTGTAGACGAGGAGCTGGAACAAGGAATCCCTCCGGGCGCCGATGAGCATTTCGCCTGTTCGTGTCGCAGGTTATATGTACCCACAGTCTGGCTGAAGCCACAGAGGCTATGTTTATGGATGCGTCCCCGTTTTCGCTTGATCATGTCGCGTGATCGAAGGGCGTTTGGGATCAGCACGCCGAGGGTAGCGCAGAAATGACACACTCCATCGGGGATTCATTCATGGCAAGTGCGGCGGAGAGATTCTTCCTGGAGCGGCACGTGAACCCGGATGCCCTGGGCGTTCCAGTCGGCTTCCGGATCGAGGTCGCGGCCACGGGCCTAAACAACCCGTCCAGCATAGACTTCGATGAGGAAGGCAGCATCTACATCGGAGAGATGGGTTCGCCCACGGCGTCCGCCTGCGAACCGGGGCGGATTGTCCGCGTGCGACCCGACGGCTCGAGCGAGGTTGCCGCCAGCGACTTCTCAGGCTCGATAACGGGCCTGGTGTACTATCAGGGCGCATTTTACGCAGTGGAACACGGCCATCCGGGCCGGGTCTACAGAGTTTATGAGGATGGCACTCGGGACGTCCTCGTGGACGGGCTCCCCGGCGGCGGCGATCATCCGACGTCCGGCATCGTAGTCGCCCACTCCGAGAGGCTCTACTTCGGGCAAGGAACGCGCACCAATGCGGGCGTGGTCGGACCAGACGACGCATGGCTCGGCGATCACCCGGAACTATGCGATATCCCTGGAGCTGACATCACCCTGACGGGAAGAAACTTCGAGAGCCCGAATCCGTTCAGACCCGGCACGGTCTTGACAGGGGCATTCGAGCCCTTCGGCACAGCATCCAGAGAAGGCGGATTAGTGAAGGGGGAAATCAGGTGCAGCGGAGCGATAATGCGGGTAGACCCGGATGGCGGCGAATTCGAGCTATTCGCATGGGGATTCCGGCAGCCATTCGGGTTGTCGGTGCATCCCGACGGCAGGATCTTCTGCACTGACACAGGCATGGAGAATCGCGGCAGCCGCAGAATCGCAGACGGCCGCGAATACATTTGGCAGGTCACGGAGGGGAGCTGGTACGGCTGGCCCGATTACGCAGGCTGCGAACCAGTCACGCATCCGAAATTCAAGCCGCCGGACGCAGGGCAGCCGGAATTCCTACTCAAAGAGCATCCTGCCTTACCTGTGAAACCTGTCGCGTGGCTGCCGGTGGGTTCGGGCATCGCGAAATTCGACTTCGCGCGGAGCCCGCTGTTCGGTTCGCCGGATACGGCGTTTGTCGCATTGATGGGCACAATCGGCACACAGACCCAGGCGCAAGATCCCAAGATAGTCACCATAGACGTCGCAACCGGAGCGGTGGATGACTTCATCACCAACCGGCATCCGGGACCCGCGTCGGCATATCGGAGCGGCGGCTTCGAGCGACCGATTGCAATGAAGTTCGACCGAACCGGCGAAGCAGCCTATATCCTCGACCTGGGAGTCCTCGGTATCGGCCCGAATGGCACACCGACCACACTCAAGAACACCGGCGTGCTGTGGCGCATAAGCCCCGCAGTGCTGGCGTAGCACGCCCATGCGCCGGGCAGACTTCTGCGGCTGCGCAGAATCCAGGCAGCCTGGCCTCGCAGCATCAAGTAGCTTCGCCCCTGCCCAGCAATGTGATATACTCGAAGACAGAGGCTAATCCCCCGCGCCGGCGGCGGCCATGGGCTTCTTCAAGCCGGCGGAGCAGCGACAAGGAGACCAGATGAAACGGTCCAAATCAAACCGCCCGAAGGACTGCCCGTTCGTCGGAAAGGGCGGGCTGAAACTTCAATTCGCCCTGGAGCATTTCGAGATTGATGTCCACGGTCTGGTGATCGCGGACCTTGGATGCCACGTGGGCGGATTCACAGATTGCCTGCTCCAGAGCGGAGCACTGCGGGTCTACGCCGTTGACACCGCGTATGGCATCCTAGCATGGAAACTTCGCACCGACGAGCGCGTAATCGTGCACGAGAGAACTAACGCGCTCTACTGGTCACCTCCAGAGCCTCTTGATCTTGTCGTAAGCGACCTCGGCTGGACGAGGCAGGGCAAAGCGCTGCCTGCCATAGCCCGTATGCTGAAGCCGGGCGGCGAAGCGCTCTCCCTGGTAAAGCCGCAATACGAGGCTCCACGAAGCTGGCTGATAAAGGGGGTGCTCCCCGAGGAACACCTACAAGAGGTGCTGGCGGGCGTATACTCTTCTTGCCCTCAGGAACTCGTCGTGATAGCAACCGTCCCCTCGCCTTATCTAGGGAGCGGTGGGAATTCCGAATCCTGGCTCAGGCTGGCACGCCGGCCCTGACAGAGAATCAACGAGCACCGAGCAATCGGGTCGCTTGTGTCAGGTTCCAAGTTTCAGGTTGCGGCTGTGCGAGAGCTCTGGAGCTCAAGCCTGCGACCTGGAGCGAACCTCACATGCCGACGCTACACGGCGGTCATTGCTTCGCCGAGGTACACTGTGGACTGCTGTGCGTGCTTGCGCATCTCAGCGACGAAATCTTCCATCTCCTCCTCCGAGGCGTCAAGAGCCTGGTCTCCTTGGTCCATAGACAACCCCAGATGGTGCATGGCTTCCTCGACGCGGTCTGCTACATCGGGGTCTTCGGTCATGCTCAAAGCGTCGTCGAGATGATCGAGAGCATTTTGTCCAAAGGGGATCGCTTCCTGGACGTGCTGCTTCATCTCAACAGGGTCGTCCGCCGCCATTGCCTCGTCAATGCGACGCATGTATTGACTTGCTTGGTTCTGGGCATTCAATAGGCGCACCTGCTCATCTACCACCGGGTTTACCTCCTCACGATCTTCAGATTGCCAGGGCCGACGCGCGTCCCGATGGATCGGGATGCGAACCAAGCGCTGCCGCCCCGTGCTCGGTTTTCATACCCGCGGCCGCGCGTCGGTAAACCCGGCGCGCCATTCGCAGCAGGGCCCCAACAGAACACCGCCGACTGGCAGTAGACGCCGGGTCAATATGCAGCAAATCGCACACCCTCACAGCGGCCGACAATTCTCATTACTCAGCCCTTGACAAACGGATAAGGAACTGCCATAATGCCCAGGGCTGGCAAAACCTCTTCTGCAGCAGACCACGCCGCCCATTCCACCAGCAGACTCGCAAGAGCCGTTAGCGCTACGGAAGACAGATCGCTACTATGGATGCAGATACGCGGTTCGACGTTGAGATGCAGGGCGATGTACCGGTGGTGCAGATAGTCGGGGACCTCGATCATTACAGCACGCCCGAATTCCGTTCTGTAACGTCCGAACTTATCCAGCAGGGGCATAAGACCATAGTCGTGGATATGTCCGCCGTGGACTTCATGGACAGCAGCGGCATGTCAGGGATCATTTTCGCAGCGAAGCGCTTAGCCGCGGCGGACGGGCACCTTTCGCTCACAAATTGCAATCCACGGACAGCGCGCAAACTCAGTATCGGCGGGCTCACGAAGATGCCCGATCTCCTGAGTATATACCCTTCGCTGGAAGAGGCCCTGCAACATCTACTGCAGCCACAAGGCAAACCGTCCGCTCACTAGAGTCTGCGGTTTCGCGGGGCGCAGGAATGGATCGTCGCGAGCAACTGGTCGGCACCAAGAGTCCCGGATCGAAGAGCGCTCTGGAGCTCCTGGGTTTCTTGCAGCATCTGTCCCGGGATACCGCTGAGGGCAACCTTGCGCGCGTAGTGGATGCAGCGGTTGACCTTCCCGTCAAGCATCTCCGGGTGGACAAGTCAGTGCTGCTCTGCTGCCCGGCCCTCGGCAAGCCCTATTTCCCTCTTGCCTCTAGGAACGCCTCCCAAGCATTCTTAGAGAGCTGCCATCTCCTATCCGGCGACGACATCGTGGATTGGGTCGCGATCAACCAAAGCCCCAAGGCAGTGGACAACGTGCCCTCCCTGACAACCGCCAGCGCCAGCGTGTATGCCGGAGAGCAGGTCTGCTCGTTGGCATGCATACCTGTCGTAGCCAACGGGGAGACGCTGGCTGTACTGCTCTACATGTGCTGCTCTCCCGTGTCGTTCACTATCTGGGAACTGGAAGTCATGAACACGATTGCCAACCACGTCGCCGCTGTTTCCCGGTTGACGCAGATAGACGAAGGCCGCACACCTCCCCAGGTAGGACCGCTCGTGGCGCGATTGGCAGAGGCATTATGGGCATCCGCCAATCTCGACGAATTGCTAGATAGAACGCTTCGCGAGGCGCTGGCCCTCATGCAAGCGGACAGCGGCTCGATAATGCTGCACCAGGCGAGGGGCTGCCGCGTAGCTGCATCGCACGGCCTGAGCAAGGACATCGAGCAAGAAGCCCACCGCGTCAAGGACACGGTGGCTACGCGCGTGATAGCCGGCCGAAAACCCGTTGCGCTGCACGGAGCCGTGGATCCAGACGAGTATCCAGGCGCTATTCCACGCACGGAGATAGTCTCCGCCATGTCCGTGCCTTTGCACGGCAGGAGATCGCCCCTCGGCTTGTTGAACATCAACAGAACGCGGGCCGGTCGAGCCTTCAACGAGGTGGATCTATCCTTTGTGGCGTCATACATAGCCCAGCCGCTCGTTGTGGCGATTGAGAACCTAAAGCTGCATGAGGCCACCAGGGCCCAGACGCGGTACCTGCGGGACATGTACGAGATCGCCCGGACGATTACCTCAACGTTACAGTTGGATGCCGTCTTGCGAATGATAATGGACCGACTGCGCGCACTGATCGTGTCGGACGTGTCCGGCCTGCTTCTCTACGACGAGACGGGACGGCTGAAGGTCGCCTGCGGCTACGGCATCCCGGACGGCACTGAATCAGACTACACCGACCTGATGATGTCCGCAGGGAATCTGCCACCCTCTCGACTGCGGCCTGTGGTGATCCCCGACCTGGGCTCTCACCATCTGCACACGCATTCGCCCGCGGCTCAGAGGCTCGGTTTGCGCTCCGCTGCGATCGTGCCCCTTACGATCAAGCGGAAGAGGGTCGGATTTCTCCTGGCGTACCGGCAAGAACCGCGAGGCTTCCCGCGCTCGGCAGTCAAGCTGCTGATCGGAATGGCTGAGCTGGCCGCGATAGCCATCGAAAACGCCCGTCTCTACGAACGCCAGTCGGGCATCGCAAACCTCACGCAGCGGCTCCTGATCCCTACTGCATTTGACCCGATACCCGGCTTCGAGATCGGGTGCAAGTATGCTCCGGCACACCAGGTTGGCGGCGACTATTATGACTTGATTAAGCTCGACAGAGACAGGTTCGCTATAGTAGTAGCCGATGTCGCCGGAAAGGACGTGTCCGCCGCCCGGCACATAGCGATGTGCAAGCATTCACTTCGCGCCATCGCCGAACACATACCCTCGCCCGCCGAACTGCTGCGCAAGATGAACCGCTTGATCTACGACAACACGGAGCCGGAAGCGTTCATCAGCATGTTCTACGGAGTCCTGGATGCTAAGAGTAGAACCCTCGTGTACAGTTTGGCAGGACACGAACCCGGCCTGCTGCTGAGAGCAGATAAGAGAAGTATAGACTACGTCAGCACACCCGGCATCCTTCTGGGCGTGCTGCCCAATGCAACATTCACTGAGCAAACGACGTCTATAAATATGCACGATATCTTGCTTCTTTATACGGACGGGCTGGTCGGCGCTCTATCGTCAGACTGTGACGCCGCGCTGTCAAGCCTCGAGAGTGCACTGATCGAGTGGCCGCTAAAGCCCGCCCAGGAACTTGCCGACAATATACACAAACTGGCAATAGGCAGACGCACCGGCAGGCCGCCGGATGACATTGCCATAGTAGCACTGAGAATGATCTAGAAAGCCGTAGTCTCGTGGTAAAACCTGAGGTCATAAAGCTGGAGATACCGTGCTCCGCTGAATTCGTCACGGTGCCTCGTAAGGCCGTCGAAGCAATCGCGCGCCACCTGGCGCTGACCGATGAACAAGTAGAAGATCTGAAGCTGGCCGTCGGGGAGGCTTGCACTAACGCCATCAAGTTCAGCGCGCCGGGCAAATCCGCGGTGCGTGTGATCTATCGGATCAAGCGGGACCGGCTGGAGATCGAGGTACAGAACACGGGGAAAGCGTTCAATAACAACGGTGGCACAGGCAAACCGGCGGTCGAGCTGCTGCCTGAGGGAGGACTTGGTCTATACTTGATAGACCAGATCATGGACGAACTGACGATTAGCTACGGCAACGGCGAGACCACCGTCAAGATGGTCAAGCAGCTCAAGAGGTAACCTACAGGAGCCGTATCGCGGCAGCCCGCTTTGCCGCCTCGATCTGCTTTCCAACCTGACCCGGCGAAGTCCCACCTGGAACGTCCCGCGCCTCAACGCTCTTCTTGGCTTGCTCAGGCAGATCTATGCCTGCGAGCTTGTCCGAGAACCGCGCCAGCTCGTCCGGGGTTAGCTCGCCGGGCGACTTGCCCTCCTTAATGCAATACTTTACCAGGCGACCGACTATCTCATGCGCCTTGCGAAACGGCACGCCGCGCTTGACAAGGTAGTCGGCAATGTCCGTGGAGTGCGAAAAGCCACCCTCAAGGGCACGCGCCATTACGTCTGCGCGGAATTTGCTGGTCTCGATGAGCAACCGCATCACTTTAAGACACCGGAGCACGGTATCGGCGGTGTCGAAGAGGGGTTCCTTGTCCTCCTGGAGGTCTTTGTTATAGGTCAGCGGCAAGCCCTTAAGCACCGTCAGCAGCGCCAGCAGGTTTCCATACAGACGCCCGGTCTTCGCACGAATGAGCTCAGCCACATCCGGGTTCTTCTTCTGAGGCATCATGCTGCTCCCGGTCGCTACCGAATCGTCCAGCTCCACGAATCCGAACTCCTCGCTGTTCCAGAGGACGATCTCCTCGGCGAAGCGGGACATGTGCATCCCCAGGATCGAGGCGGCGCTCAGGAACTCCACGACGAAATCCCTATCGGACACCGCGTCCATGCTGTTTTCGCTGATGCGCGAGAAGCCGAGCAGCTTAGCCACATATTCACGATCAATGGGAAAAGCAGTCCCCGCGAGCGCACCTGAGCCGAGCGGAAGCACGTCCGTCCGACCATAGCAGTCGGCAAAACGCTCGCGATCCCTCTGCAGCATCCAGACATACGCCAGCAGGTGGTGCGCGAGAGTCACCGGCTGGGCGTGCTGGAGATGGGTATACCCCGGCATGACCGTCTCGATGTGCTCCTCGGCTTTGTGTATCAACGAGAGCTGAAGGTCGCCTATCGCTTTGTCAGTAGACTCGATCTGGGCCTTCACGTACATGCGCAGGTCGAGAGCTACCTGATCGTTCCTGCTCCGGGCGGTGTGGAGCTTTCCAGCCACCTCGCCGACGCGCTCGTGAAGCAGCTTCTCGACATTCATATGGATGTCTTCGGCGGCGACATCGAACTTGACCTTGCCGGCGCGGATGTCATCGGCTATACCCTTCAGCCCATCAACGATTGCCTGGGCGTCACCCTCGGGTATGATGCCGCACTTGCCGAGCATACGCGCGTGGGCGATGCTGCCTTCGATATCGCACTCCCAAAGGCAGGCATCGAAGCCGATAGACGCATTGAATTGATCCACAAGATCGGCTGTTTCCTTGCTGAAACGGCCGCTCCAGAGCTTGGACATCATTTTCCCTTCTTCAGCAGCCAGTACATCCGAGATTGGAGACCGTGCACCTTGACAGCGCCGGCCATCTCGCTCTGGTCAAAGGCCTTCGAGTCGAATGAAGCCAGCTCCTCCGAGTACAGCGCATATGGGCTGCCGCGGCCCACAACCTTCGCCGAGCCTTTGAAGAGCTGCATTTTCACCGTGCCGGTCACCCGCTCCTGTATCTTGTTGATGAAGGCTTCCAAATCCTCCTTCAACGGGTCGAACCACAGCCCCCTGTACGCAAGCTCGCCCCATTCCCGGTCCACGATTGACTTGAACTTCGTCTCCTCGCGGGTGCATACAAGGGCTTCGAGCGCCTTATGAGCGGTTAAGAGCGTGACCGCCGCCGGGCACTCGTAGTTCTCACGCACCTTCAGGCCGAGCATTCGGTCTTCCATAATGTCAATGCGGCCAACGCCGTTCTCGCCGGCAACCTTGTTCAGCGTCTGGATCAGCGCGACGCCGTCCATTCGCTTGCCGTCCAGAGAAACGGGGACGCCCTTCTCAAAGCCTATTTCTGCGATCGTAGGAGTGTTCGGGCTGTCCTGCGGGCCTTTCGTCCACTGGTAAATCTCCTCGGGCGGCACGAAGTCGGGCTGCTCCAGCGGGCCGCCTTCTATCGAACGCCCCCAGAGATTCTCGTCAATGCTCCAGATCTTCTCCGCGCTCTGGCCGACCGGAACGCCGTGCTGCTTTGCGTATTCGATCTCCTCACTCCGGGTAAGATTCCTCTCGCGCATCGGAGCGACAATCGGCACGTCGGGCGCAAGCGCCCGCCAGACGAACTCGAACCGGAACTGATCGTTGCCCTTGCCGGTGCAGCCGTGACAAAGCGCGTCCGCCCCGACCTTCATGGCGACTTCCGCAGCCTTTAGAGCAATCAGCGGCCGCGCGATCGAGGTGCTGATCGGATAGCCCTGGTAGTCACCATTGGCCTTGATGGCAGGAACTATATAATCCGACGCGAACTCCGACTTCGCATCAATCGTGTAATGCTCGGTGCCGAGCGCGCGCGCCTTGTCCTCGGCCTCCTTGATGTCCTCAGCGGGTTGACCGACGTCAACGGTGACCGTAATGACGCGGTCGTAGCCGTAGAACTCCTTCACCATCGGTATGCAGACCGAGGTATCCAAACCCCCGGAGTAGGAGAGCACGATCTTCTTCATTTGGTGGATTACTCCCTTCGATACAGGCCGTAGACCCGAAGAAGCCTTCACGGTCTATTTCTTAGGCGGCGATGCGAACGAACTCGCAGCTACAACAACATTCTGATGCTGCCGGAATGCACTCCTTTCCAGCAGGTGGACCCATATTCTGTTGCCCCTGCTGCGGGAAAGAACGCCATTGCCGCAGCATCGGAGGTCTTTTCATTCCTCAGACTGTTCCTTCTCGGTAGCGCCTAGATCCTTCTCAGATTTTGCGAGCTTTCTGATTTCCAACCTGATCTCCCTTAGACTTGCGCTTATATCCCTCAACAGGCCAGGCATCTGCCATATGGCCACTGCCGTGCGAATAGCTACGTACAACAAAGCAATATACAATACTATGTACGGCAATAGTGTTACTCCATGCATAATCATAATGCCACCCCTTTCTTCATTCGCTGCTTACATCAACAGCGCCATGATTGCCTTCTGGACGTGCAGGCGGTTTTCCGCCTCGTCGAGTACTACCGACCTCGGGCCGTCTATGACCTCGTCTGTGATTTCCTCGCCACGCCGTGCGGGCAGGCAGTGCATGACTATAACGTCGTCAGCCGCCGCATCCACCAGCTTCTGATTGACCTGGAACGGCTGGAAGACCGGTACACGTTTCTCGTGCTCGTCCTCAAAACCCATGCTCGCCCAGACGTCTGTGTATATCACGTTCGCGCCTTGCACAGCCTCGAACGGATCGTTCACGATCGAAATAGATGCGCCTGTCTCCTTTGCATCCCTCCGGGCGCTGGTCAATATCGCCGTATCCGGCTCATAGCCTTCGGGGCAGCCGACCGTCATGTTCGCGCCGACCTTCGCTGCAAGCAGCGCCAGGCTGTGGCACGTGTTGCATCCATCGCCGACGTATGCCAGCTTGATCCCCGTCAGGTTGTCTTTCTTCTCATAGACGGTGAAGAAATCAGCCAGCGCCTGGCACGGATGCTCCAGGTCGGACAGCCCGTTTATGACCGGGATGTTTGCGTACTTGGCAAGGTCTAGGACCGTCTTATGGGCGAAGGTCCTCGCCATGATCCCCTGCACCCAGCGCTCGAGGTTGCGAGCTGCATCGGCGACCGTCTCGCGCTCCCCCAGCCGGATATCCGAAGGCTGTAGGTAGATCGCATGCCCGCCAAGCTGCGTCATCCCGGTTTCGAATGTCACCCTCGTCCTGAGGGATGGCTTCTCGAAGATCATGGCGAGCGTCTTCCCCGCCAGCAGCGGGAGCTCGACCTGCTCCTGAAGCGTGCGCGATTTCAGCCAGCGAGCCGTTCTGAATATCTCCCAGACCTCCTCACCGCTCAGATCACGTATTGAGAGGAGGTCTCTGCCTCTCAGCGCGCTCTCCGGAACGCCTGGTTTAGTCACAGCGGGCGCGCCGTCTGTCTGGAACTCTACAGCCGCCTGCCTGGTTCTCTCTAGGTCTACTCCAAGTTTGGCCAGAACGCGCGCTGCCATACCTTCGCCTTCGCGTATCAGGCCGAGCAGCAGGTGCTCCGTGCCGATGTTGTTGTTGTTCAACTGCCGCGCTTCTTCGCGGGCCAGGTCAACGACGCGCTTTGCACGCGGCGTCAACTGCATGTCCTGGCCCAGGCGGCCGTCGCCTTTGGTGACCTGACGGTCCACTTCGGAGCGGATCCGGTTCAGGCTGACGCCCATCCGTTCCAATACGCGGGCTGCGACGCTGTCGTTCACTCTTATCAGGCCGAGCAGCAGGTGCTCCGTGCCCATGAAGTTCTCACCCCACCTGCCGGCTTCTTCCTGAGCGAAGAAGATCGCCCTGCGTGCTCTCTCCGTAAATTTTTCCCACATTTGCTATACCCCCGCTGGAACTCGCGTGGCCTACGCCTCCAGTCTATTTGGCCGAAACGGACATGGAGCTGGGGCCGTTGCCTTCGACACGTTCAAAAGGAAGCGTGCCTGCCTGCAAGTTCCTGAGCTGGCAGCGAATCTGGGAAACGTCCACGCCCAGCCTGCTCAATACCTGCGACGCCATGCCCTCCGCGCTCCGAGCTAGACCGATGAGCAAGTGCTCTGTGCCGACCCACTCATCCTTCATCTGCTTACCCTCGTCGAAAGCCAGGTCAATGGCCTCTTTCGCCTCAGCGGTTAGCTGCATCTCCTCCCCCAAAGGCTCCGACCCGCGCGACAGTTGGCCTATCACCTCAACGCGTATCGTCCCGACGTCAACGCCGAGCTGCTCGAGGATCCGGGAGGCGACGCAGTCTTCTTCCCGCGCCAGTGCAAGAAGCAGGTGCTCGGACCCTACATGATTATATCCGAGCCTGCCGGCTTCCTCCTGGGCCAGGAATATCGCCTTCCTGGCTTTCTGGGTGAGTTGCTTCCACATATCAGTCACCTTTCCCCTCGGGACATGCTCTGCGGAGGAGGCTCCCACTTCACGCAGGGAAAGGGATCACTTAGCCGTCTCCGACAGCGCTTCACCGAGGATTCGTACCGCAGAGTCCACATGCTCCTTCTGCACGATCAACGGCGGCAGGAATCTTATTACGCTCTGGCCGACCGGGTTAACTATCAGTCCCTTCTGCAGACAGCGGGCGGCGACCTCCAGGGCATCGTCGCGATCCATCTCAATCGCCAGCATGAGACCTATGCCGCGTACCTCGGCTATGTCATTACGCCGGCCTTTCAACTCATCGAGGGCCTTGCGGAAATATGCACCGGTGTCTGCGGCGTTCTCGATCAACCGCTCGCGCTCCATGACGTCGAGCGTCGCAAGCGCAGCAGCGCAAGCCAGCGGATTGCCGCCGAAGGTCGCCGCGTGGCTGCCCGGTCCAAAGGCCTCCGCTACCCGATCGGCAGCCAGACATGCGCCGATAGGAAAGCCGCCGCCCAATGTCTTTGCCAGCGTCATTATGTCGGGCTTGATGTCGTAGTGCTCATGGCCGAACCATTTCCCCGTGCGGCCGAGCCCGGTCTGTACCTCGTCCAGAATCAATAGCAGCCCGCACTCGTCGCACAGCACACGGACGCCTTTGAGATAGTCCTTGCCCGCCGGCCGGATGCCGCTCTCGCCCTGAACCGGTTCAAGCATGATCGCGCACGTCCGATCGGTCACAGCGGCTTCTAACGCCGACAGATCGTTGAAGGGCACGTATTTGAAGCCGGGCACCAGCGGCTCGAACCCATGATGGCACTTCGGCTGTCCCGTTGCCGTGACGGCGGCCAGAGTGCGCCCATGGAACGACCCCTCGGCAGTGATGATCTCGAACTTTTCAGGGCCGGCGTTCTGCTTAGCCCACTTGCGCGCGAGTTTGATTGCCGTCTCATTTGCTTCAGCCCCGCTGTTGCAGAAGAAAGCCTTGCCGAGGCCGGAAAGCTGCACCAGGCGCTTCGCCAGGGCCGCCTGCTGAGGAACGTGGTACAGATTGCAGACATGCATGAGCTCTGCCGCCTGCCGGCTGATCGCATCTACCAGCGCCGGGTGACAATGGCCCAGGCCGTTGACAGCTATGCCTGCAAGGAAATCGAGATATTCCCTGCCCTCGGCATCCCAGACCTTCATCCCCTTGCCGCGAATGAAGACGACCGGCTGCCTCCTGTACGTGCGCATCACGTAATCGGCATACATCTGAATCACAGTCTGTGTGTCGGTCTCCCACGGGGTAGTCACCGCCATATACCACAACTCCTCTGTACCATCAAACGACAAAGAGACAGAGTGAAGGCTCTGTCTCTTCCTCTATAGCAGGCCGATACTCGTTTCTCGTTAGAGCCGGCGTTTTCATGCCACTTTCCGGAAACTCTCGCGAAGTTATTCTAATCCTTCGGGCAAGCTGATGTCAATCTCCGGATCAAGAACGTCACACTATCATTGTGCCGATGCCCTTGTCGGTGAATACCTCCATCAACAGAGCATGAGGAATCGTGCCGTCTATGATATGCGCCTTTTCGACACCGCCACGAAGCGCCAGGATACATGCCTCAACCTTCGGGATCATCCCCTTGTCCACTCTTCTCGAGCTTATCAGCTCTTCGGCCTTGTCAGACGGCAACACCGATATCAGGCTGGATTTGTCATCGAAATCGCGGTACACGCCGCGGACGTCCGTGAGCACTATGAGCTTCGATGCTTCGAGGGCGGAGGCAAGCTTCCCGGCGGCGTGGTCGGCATTCACGTTATAAGATTCGCCGCCCTTTCCCACGGCGACCGAGCAGATGACGGGGATGTAGCCTTCACGGACCAGCGTCTGGACGATCTCCGTATTCATCTCGACGATTTCGCCGACCTGCCCCAGGTCGGCGCCGCCAGGCATGGCCTTCTGCGCTACCAGCAGATTGCCATCCTTGCCGCTCAAGCCGACCGCCTTACCGCCCTGCCGGTTAATCAGCGACACTATGCCCTTATTCGTCTTGCCGGCGAGGACCATCTCGACTATCTCCATAGTTTCCGCGTCAGTAACGCGCAGCCCGCCGACGAAGAGCGGTTCCTTGCCGACCTTTTGCATGAACTCGGTTATCTCAGGGCCACCGCCGTGGACCAGGACCGGCTGCATTCCGACGTAGCGCAGCAGTACGACATCCTTCGTGACGCTCTCCCTGAGCGCCTCGTCCGTCATGGCATTGCCGCCGTATTTGATGACGACCGTCTTCCCGTAGTACTGCCGAATGTAGGGAAGGGCCTGCGCCAGTATTTCCGCCTGTTCCACCTTGTCTTTCATCGGCACCCTCTCAGTCTCACGTATGGTACTCCGCGTTTATCCTCACATAGTCATACGAAAAATCACACGTCCAGACGGTCGCAGAGGCCGGGCCAGGACCTACCTCCAGCAGGACGCCGACCTCGGGCTTGCGAAGAAGCTCGTGCGCCTCCTCCTGGGAGAAGTCAACCGGCTCGCCGCGATGCAAGAGCGCGAGACGCCCAAGGAACAGGCTTACAGCCTTCGGTTCAAAGCGCACTCCTACGCCGCCTGCCGCTGCAAGGATTCGCCCCCAGTTCGGATCGCAGCCGAACATGGCGGTCTTCACGAGTGGCGAGTTCGCCACCGCCTTCGCAATCCGCCGTGCATCCTGAAACGACTCCGCACCCCTCACCGTGATCTCGATAAGCTTGGTAGCCCCTTCCCCGTCTCTCGCGATCTGCCTTGCCAGGGAAGCGGTCACGACATCGAGCGCCTCCTGGAACGCGCTCAGGTCAGGGCCTTCCGAATCAATCACGTCATTCGCCGCCGCGCCGTTGGCAAGGACGACGACCGCATCGTTCGTGCTCGAATCGCCGTCAACCGTCAGGCAGTTGAAGGAGGTCTCCGCAGACCGGGAAAGACAGGCTTGGAGAATCTCCGGCCTAACGGCGGCATCCGTGGTGATGAACGCCAGCATGGTCGCCAGGCTCGGACAGATCATGCCTGCGCCCTTCGCCATGCCGCTTATCTTCGCCTTCGAACGGCCGAGTGAGACTTCCACTGATGCCTCTTTCGGCCGGGTATCGGTAGTCATTATCGCACGCGCCGCGCCTGTCCCTCCGTCGCGGCTCAGCGACCGGACCGCCTGACCGATTCCTGCGCGAACCTTATCCATCGGCAGCGGACGACCTATTATGCCCGTAGACGCAACGAGGATGTCATCCTCAGAGATTCCCAGCAGCCGCGCGGCCTCGGCAGCCATAGTGCGGGCGTCGCGCATGCCCTGCTCGCCCGTACAAGCATTTGCATTGCCGCTGTTCACCACGACGGCTCGGCAGGTCTCCCGCGGAAGCCTCGCGCGGCTCAGCACGACCGGAGCGGCCTGAACGATGTTCGTCGTGAAGACACCTGCCGCCGACGCCGGGCGCTCGGAGAATATCAGCGCGATGTCCTCGCCGCGCTCCTTGATGCCCGCACGGACACCGGCGGCTAGAAATCCCTCCGGATGGGTGACTGCGCCGGAAGCTCCCTCCATTACGGAAACACCCCCGGCCTATCAAGCCCCATCCTTTCATCAAACCCGCACATCAAATTCATATTCTGAACGGCCGTGCCCGCCGCGCCTTTCACTAGGTTGTCAATCGCGGACAGGACAACCGCTCGGCTCGTTCTCGGATCAACCTTCAGCCCGATATGGCAGAAGTTCGAGCCGAAGGTATCTTTCGTCGCGGGATACTCGCCTGCGTCGAGCACGACCACGAACGGCGCGGCTGCATAGAACTCCCGGTACATCTGCACCAGCTCTTCCGTTGTCCAGCTGCTGCCGATCAGCCCGGCGTAAGCGGTGGTCAAGATACCCCGCGTCACAGGGATCAAATGCGGCGCGAACGAGACAGTAACCGGCCGGCCGGCGACTCGACTCAACTCCTGCTCAATCTCAGGCGTGTGGCGATGAACCCCCACATTGTAAGCCTTCATGCTCTGGTTCAGCTCCGGGAAATGGTAGTCGAGCTTGAAGGAAGAACGCCCTGCGCCGGAGACCCCGGATTTTGAGTCTATGATAATCGTGTCCGGGTCAACCAGCTTCTCCCTGAGCAGAGGCGCCAATGCCAGGACTGCACCAACCGGGTAGCAGCCCGGATTTGCGACCAACTGCGCCTTCGCAATCTCCGCGGCGTACAGTTCGGGAAGACCATACACGGCCTGCTCGATCAGCTCAGGCGACTCATGGGGCGATTTATACCATTCCTCATACAGGCGCTTGGCCCGCAGGCGGAAATCGGCGCTCAGATCAATCGCCTTCAGCCCTGCGTCGAGAAAGCGACCCGCTTCCTTCATCGCCCAGCCATTGTCGTGCACCATGAAGACAAGATCGCACCTCTCAGCGATCTGTGCAGGATTGTATCCTTCGCATTCGGCCTCGAGAACGCCCCGCACGTTCGGAAGCACGGCGCCTATGTCCCGGCCATTGTAAGTCTCCGAGCACAAGTACGCCAATCCAATCTCGGGATGCCCGGCCAAGATGCGCACCAGCTCTCCTCCGGCGTATCCCGATACACCAATTATGCCGACCTTGACCACTTTGGGACTCCCTTGCAGTGCACGCGTGCGCTCGACGCGCCAGCAGTAAAGCGTGGCTATGATAGCACAGGTATGCGGAACTTGGCAAATCGCGGCTGGCCAAATACGAAGGCCCGGGAAACGAGTCCCCGGGCCGATATGCATCGCTGATTTCAATCTGATCGGTATTCTAGACCAACTCTCCCGACTCCACCATGCTTCTGAGCGCCTGCCGAGCCTCATCACCCAGTTTGGTGAATTGGATTCCGTACTCCCATTCGTGGGAGTCGTCAGTCGCCACTTTCAGAGCGCGCGTTATCTTGCCTCTGCCCAGGAGCCAGCCCAATCCCGGGACGTCGGACACCTGGACGTCAACCTCAGTGCCTTCGGGCAGCTTGTCATCTGAGACTATTTTCAAGCCGCCGGCGCCCACATTCTCGGTATGCACGCGAAAAACTGGGCCGGGCTCGCCGCCATTCCCCTCCTTACTGATCAGGGCCACATCCGCGGGCATCCTGACCAGCATACGAGGATGCTTTCGGCGCTGGACACGATAGATCACCGCGGGCTTACCAACAACAATTGTGGGAGTATGGCTCTCACGGTTAGCTAATACGGTAGTCTCGAAACTGTAGAAAGCGTCCTCGCCCGCGAAGCCTATTGACACCGAGGTTCCAGCCCTCGGAATGACGTAGACTTTGTTATCGGACGGGCAGCGCACCGTCAGCGTCTGCTCATCCTTATCTTCGATCCTGCTCTGGTACTGGCCGGCACGTTCGCCGTCATGCACCTCCAGCAAGATCGGCTGGTTCTTATTGAACAGCACCGTTCGGACCGATCCGGACCAGTTGACTGATTTCTGACCATTTCCGTCATCGAGGGTGGCTCTTACTAGGGCGACCAGGCTCTCCAGATCGAACGGCTTGTTTACGCAGGCAGTGGCTCCCATGGCCAACGCGCTGGCCATCGTGTCATGGCTCTCATAGGCAGTCATGACAACGACTGGGATATCCTTTCGAAACTTGCGGATTTCCCGGAGTGCGCTCAGGCCATCGAGCACCGGCATCCGGACATCGAGAATTATGATCTGGAAATCCGTGCACCGCGCCTGCTCGACGGCTTGGGCACCGTCGTGCACAGTAGTAACCGAATAGCCGGCTTTTCTAAGCTCGGCATCGAGTATCCTGCACAGATTGACCTCATCATCGGCGATGAGTATACTTCGTTTCCCGATCATCCCCGAGCTCCCGAAAGACAAAGTCGCAGCGCGTCCGTCAGGGTTTCCCTGACGTGAAAGTGCGCTCCAGCGGCCGCCCAACCCCTCGATGTCATTAGCAGTGCCTCTCAATTACCACTACTGCACAATCCATGCCATTGGTTATGCTGACAGTGCCGACAGCAGAGTTTTTTTGCGCACGTAAGGACTGCGAGTGGGTCTATGTCCGGTGGATAACAGCACAGCCCGGCCTCTCGAAGAGTACCGGGCTGAAGATGGAGCAGACCAGGTTCGCAAAAGGGCCGCTTCAGTCTTTATCTGCTGCGGACTGAACGGACATGGGGAGCAGATCCGGCGTTATCATGTCTGAGTCTGCATCGGAGAGCACGACTCCTCGCTCGATGGCATTCTCAAGCTCTCGAACATTCCCAGGCCAGTTGTATTTCATCAGCAGATCCGTGGCCTCCGGGCTTGCAAACTTGACGCTCTTGCCGTTCTGCTTGTTGAACTTTTCGATGAAATGCTCCACGAGCGCGGGGATATCCTCCTTGCGCTCCCGAAGAGGCGGCAGGAATACCTGTATCACCTGCAAGCGGTAATAGAGGTCGGGCCGGAACTCGCCATTCGCTACGGCTTTCTCGAGGTCACGGTTTGTAGCCGCGAGAAGACGCACGTCAACACGCACCGGCTTTGTGCCGCCCACACGGTCGAATTCGCGCTCCTGGAGCACGCGCAGCATCTTCACCTGCATCGCCGGCGAGATGTCCGGGATTTCGTCGAGGAAGAGCGTGCCGTGATGCGCCAGCTCGAATCGCCCCGCCTTCTGGCCCACCGCACCTGTGAAAGCGCCCTTCTCGTAGCCGAACAGTTCGCTCTCGAGTAGGGTTTCTGGAAGCGCGGCGCACGACACGGCAATGAACGGCTTGTCACGCCGTGAGCTGTTATAATGAACTGCGCGCGCGATGAGCTCCTTCCCGGTCCCGCTCTCACCCCTTATAAGCACGGTGGCGTTGCTGTTCGCTACGCGCTCGACGATCTTGAAGACATCCTGCATCTTCCGGCTGTTGCCCACGATCCCCTCAAAGCGGTAGCGCGACTGCAGCTCCTGCTTCAACTGAATGTTCTCAGCAAGAAGCCGGCTTCTCTCAAATGCGTTCTTTACAACAAGCTTGATCTCGTCCATATCGAAGGGCTTGGTAATGTAATCGAACGCACCCAGCTTCATCGCATCTACGGCTGTCCTTATCGTTCCGTGGGCGGTTATCATCACCACAGACAGTCGTGGGTTGATCTCTTTCGACGACTTCAGCACTTCCACGCCGTTCAGGTCCGGCATTATGAGGTCGCAAAGCATCACATCCAGGGATGGCTCTGCGGACACGATATCGACAGCCTTCCTGCCATTCTCGGCCGCAAAGACCTCGTAGCCCGCCTTAGCGAAGACCGCGCCCAGCACCCGGCGTATGTTCGGTTCGTCGTCTACTATCAGAATGTACTTCTTCCCCATAGCGTAATCTTCCCCACCCAGGAATCCCCAGGCCCTACTAGCTCGACTGCGCACGTTTTAGGAGATCGGCTTCGCCTCTTTCCGCTACGCCCTCTGCTTGAATAATAGCAGCTCTGGCCCTGTCGCTGCAAACGGGCAGATACAACTCAAAAGTGGTTCCCTGGCCGACGACGCTCCTTACTGAGATCTTGCCACCATGATTATCCATTATCTTCTGCACCACTGACAGGCCCAGCCCTGTACCTTTGGTCCTGGTCGTGAAGAACGGGACAAATATCCGGTCTATCTGTTCCTCGGGTATTCCGATGCCGCTATCAGCCACGATTAGCTTGACCCCTTCTTCGGCAAGGTCAGAACTTACTGCGAGCCTGCCGCCATTGGGCATAGCCTGGACCGCGTTCAAGATCAGGTTTCGCAACACCTGTTCCAGCTGCTTGTCGTCGGCCACGATCCGGGGAACATCATAAGACAAGTTCTGGACGACCTGAATGCCCTGCCTGCTCAAATCTAGGTGCATGAACTGCACGGTTCGGAACACCACGTCGTTAACATCGGTTTCCCTCAGATTCAGCTTCAGGGGACGCGCAAAGTCCAGAAACTCGGTGGTAACCTTGTTCAGCACGTTGACCTCGTCAACAATGATATCGAGGAATTCTCGCACCGCCGTGTGGTCGGCGTATTCGTTGCGCAAGTACTGAGCCGCCCCTTTGATGGAGCTCAACGGGTTGCGCAGCTCGTGGGCAACGCTCGCAGCAAGCTGGCCAATCGCCGCAAGTTCCGAAATCCTGCGCATCTCGGCCTCCATCTGAATCTCCTTGGTCACGTCCTCAAAGATTATCACGAGCCCCAATGTCTCACCAGCATTGTCGCGAAGCTGGGCGATGTTCATGTTCACGTACAGCGGCTCGCCCTCGACAGGGTGATACTCCTGCTTGTAGCCCAGATACTTCTCGCCGGTCTCCAACACCTTGCGGATGGCGGAGAGTATTCGCTGCTTATCCGCCTCTGTGACGCCCATCATTTCGACGATTTCTGAGAAATGCTGGCCGGCCGCCTGGTTCGCGGGAATCCCGATGACGTCCTCGGCAGCCTTGTTCCACGTAAGTATCCTTCCGTCCCTGTCAAGGGTGAGCACACCGGCGGCAATGCTCCTCAGGATGTTATCCGTGTAATTCGCAAGGGCGCTGAGCGCTTCCAGCTCCTTGTAGAGCGCGGCAGCCTGCGACGCTATCACCGAAAGGATACGGACCTTCTCCTCGGAGTACATGTTCGGGACATAGGCATAGACATTGAGCACACCGACGACCTCGTCGTGCACGATGAGAGGAATTGCCATGAGCGATCGCACCTCACTGCCTCGCAAGGCCAGAGAAGCAGATCCAAACCTCGGATCCTTGTTGATATCCGGCGACAGGAGGGCTTTGCGCTCGCGTATTGCCCAACTGCTCAGGCTGTCCTCGCTGAAGGAGAGCTCGGCTCCCTGCAGCCGGCGCGCCTTCTTGCCGCGGCACGCCTGGACCGTCATCACGTTCCGCTCATAGTCCACAGTGGAGATGAAGCTTTCATCGTACCACAAGATGTTTCGGACTATGTCGAGAATCGAATCGAACGCCTCCTTAAGGTTGCCGGCTGTGCTGATGCGCTCAGATAGCTTGTAGAGCGCGGAAATCTCCAGCACCTTCTCATCCATCTGCTCTTCGTATCGGCTGGCGTTCTTGATTACGGTAGCAGCCTGTGACGCGACGATAGACAGGAGCCTCACTCTGCTTTGTTCCGGCAGCCTCCCGTGCTTGTCGCCGAGGATCAGCAGTCCAATTGCATGGTCTTCAGCGACCAGAGGCACTATATTCACCCAGGAGAAACTGCCTTCGAGGGCATCGGCGAGGCCCCGCATGTTGGCCGGCCAGGGCCGCCGACTATCGAGGGAAAAGCTCAGGGGCTCGCGCAGGCAGCGCATCCACACCGCCGCATCGGCGTCAATGCATCCGGCCAAGGCCTTGCGAAGCTTGGGGGTAATCTTCGATGCGGCCTGCAGTCTTCCGCCGCGCCCGGTGTCCAAGAGCATGACAACCGCCGAGACGCCGCCAGTCATCTGAACCGCCACTCGGACCAGTGCACGGGCTGCATCCTCCACGCTGTACGCACCGCTGAGTTCGCGGCTCGCCTCATAAAGCGTGGAAAGCTCCTGGACGGTATCCTTAAGGCTTCTATACAGGTGGGCATTGGATATCGCAAGCGCCGCTTGGCTGGCGAAGACGCTGAAAACCTTGACATCAGCCTCGTTGAACACGGCGGCAGGCGACTTGCGATGGATGCTCAGCACCCCCTTGACCTGACCTTCCTCGTCCTTGAGAGGCACACATATGGATGAGACAATCTCCGGCCTGGGCGTGACTTTCGCGCTCACAAATCTGGGGTCCCCCTGCAGATTGGCGATCAGCATTGGCTCACCTACCTGAGCCACCCGGCCCGCTACGCCCTCGCCGTACGATACCCGCGCTTCCTCGACGACCTGCTCCGAAAGCCCGTAGCTGGCCTTGATTACCAGCTCGTCCTTCTGGGGATCCTTCAGCATGAGAGAGCAAGCCTGGGCATCCATGACGACCGCGGCCTTTTCCGTAATCAACGTGAGCAGATCATCAATCGGCGCGGTGTCGAATGCCTGGCTGATCTCATAGATCGCGGACAGCTCCTCCACCCGCTTTTGAGCCTGATCGGAGGCTGTCTCCGCATCGGATGGGGCCGGTTTGGCGGAGAGACAGAGGGAGACGTGTTGAGCTACGACGTCAAGGAAGTCCTTGTCCGCAGGACAGAGAGCTTCCTCGTTGCAGACGAGCGCCCCGGACAGCCCCGAAGACCCGTTGAGCGGCACGACCCAGGCCCTCACAGGCGACCCGCCATCGGCAAGAGCGATGGCACACGACTGAGCACACGCAGGGATTTGCTGGACCAATTGCTCCGCTGCAGAGCTTTCTAACGAAGTGCGCCCAACCTTGCTTGCCGAGGGGGGATTCTCCGGCTCGATATGCAAGCGCCGGCCATCGTCTGTCACGAGCAGCAGTTCCAGTGATACCTGAGGCAGGGCTGACTGCGCTGTGGAAAGCACGCGTTCGAGAGTAGCGTGCAAGTCACCCGGCATGCTGCAGTACGCCGCTATCTCGCGAATCGCACGGTATCGCCGTGCTAAGCCTGACATCCCTCTCTCCTCCCTGCGGAAGCTTATAGGCTAATTATAGCACAATGCAAATCCCTAAGCAAGCTCCAGAGCCTGGAACCGCGCTGCAACAAAGCCATCTCCTTTATACGAAGATGGCTCAATACGGTGCAATGACACAACCGCCATACAGGCAGCCATGTTCCGTTTAGTACTTCAGCCAGCCACCGGTATCACGCCGCCTTCTTCAGCAGTTGATCCCCGGATGCCTCTGCCGTCTTTAGACGGACGGACGCTCCCTCCGTAATCGGAGTCTGTGCCCAGAATTCGCCCCAGAATTCCTCCTCGACACGGGAGACGACTATGCCTGCAAGAATGACAAACGCGATACAGATAGATGCGCCAGCGCACACTACGATGGAGCACAAAGCGGGGATACTCACGCCCAGAACACCCTCTCCCTGGGAACAACTGTCCTGCCAATAACCGAGCCGAAAGCTCACCGTAGATTATCGGAAGGACGGCGGGGTCCCTTCAGAAGGGATAGGGCATTCGGGGAAACGAGGGAGGAGCTGGCCTAGTAGACGCGAACCACCATGTCTGAATAGTTTCTTGTCCGAACGAATGGCCAGAATGTTGTGCCATCCGACTCCAGCGTGATGATATCGGTAACGACGACCACCGAGCCTTCGCTCAAATCGCTGGTTTCTTCCGAGGAGACCTTGACGCCTGCACATCCGCCTTCGCCGGAAGGATTCGACCCATCATCAATGTAGATGTAATCGTATCCTACGAATGTTACCTTGCCGGAGGTTGTCACCAACAGGCCCACGTTGTTCAGACCAACGCCCCCGGATACGCCCGGCACGACGGCATCGCCAGCTCCCCCGAGATCCCGGTTAGATAGGTAGAGCGGGCCCACCCAGCCCGTGGCACTGACGTAGACCGACGTAGCGGTCACCACGCGCTCCACGCTGTTTCGGCCGACTACACCGGCGATGTCCACAACATCCTGTTCCTTCACGTCCGCCGCGGAAATCACTTTGATGCCGGCGGACCTGTCCGGGCTCTCGATATAGAACTCGCCGGAGAACACCGCGGTGACTACGTCTCCGGACAGGGACAAGGATGTCCCATCTTGCAGACGACGCGCGCTGTCAAGGGGCAGATAAGAGAACTGGGATTATTACCAGTGCGCATAGTGCTTCTGAGCGCACCTATCAGCCAGAGTTCTGCGGATAGCTTTTCCAGAGCGCTCCCCACTCGGTCTTGAGGAATTCGGAGATCAACCGCCGGCCCCGGGTGGGATACCAGTACCAGTCGTGATAGATATTCGATGCGAGCGGAGCCCAAAAGAGCAGCGGTGAGTGGAGCAGCAGCTTCTCGAAGGGTCGGAGCCAGCCCTTTCTTATCATCTGGTCGCCCATGATGACGAAACTCCTCTTCGTGCGAAAGCCGAAGTTTACCTCAGCGATATCCTCGCCGACCACCTCGATCTGCTTCGGCTCTCCGCAGCCGAGCCCCATCTCCGTCGCCATTCGGATATAGGGAATCTCCATCGGATCGAAGCCCATCATCTTCGCGGCGATCGCATCTATCGCAACGGAATCCCCGCTCGCAAGGATGTAGCCCTGAATTCTGGGTTCCATAGTTCTCGGCCCGGCCCCGTCCCCACAGACAGTGCCGTCCATAACTGCGAATACTCCAGGGTGAAGCTCCTTCTGCATGATCAACAGATCAACCAGCACCTCGTGAATGTACTTATGAGCGTAGTGCCGGACTTCCTTAAGCAAGCCGCCGAATGCGTTCTTGACGGCGCCGGTGGTGATGCTGTGCCCGTGGGTTTTGACGGTCGGCAGGTGAATCACGTTCTTCCCCACGAACATCTTCGGTATCTCGATGCCTTCCGGGAAGATTTCATGCAGCTTGAGGAGCGGAGTCTTGAACTCGTACTTGATCCACTCCACTTCCGGCAGCGGGACGAAGGTCAGGCCGTACTTCCTAAGCACTGGAAGCCACCCGTTGTTGCGCGCTCCCAGGCGTGGGTTTGTCACGACAGTCTTATTCTCGACAGGGATGATCCTCGATGGATCCCAGCCATCGTGCAGCAGCGCCCTGACGACGCCTTCCAACTGCCAGGGCGCGGACGAGCAGGCTGGGAAGAACTTCGTCCAGGAAAGGTTAAGCTTGAGCAGGATGTCGTGCTGATCCGACAGACAAGCCTTGTGCCCCGCCATGTGCATGAGAGTCCCGTAGTCATCCACCACGGTCTCGGGTGATGTTTTAAAAACTGCTACCTTGGACATCCTGGTCTCCTACAACAAGAGTTGTGAGTCTCGATTATAACCACTATCAAACCGGCCAGCAAGGGATGCCCCCGCCAACGGAGGGTCCACGCCTGCAGGGCTAGCCATTCCGCAGGCAGTCTGGTTCCGCGCGGGTGCGGTCGCGCGTTGACTATGGACAACCCGCCTCTTCCCCTAAATCAAGTCTCTTCAGCAGCCTGTCAACCAAACCGAACCGCCGGATCACCACGACCACTCCTCCAGCGGAGAAACAGAACATGTACGCGTAGACCGGCAGGGAGTATCGAAAGACCGAAAAGAACAGCATGTGCATCACCGTAAAGTAAAGCACCAGCCATGCCAACAAGCTCGCGGCGAATCGAGGCGGTTTGAGGCCGACAATGCCAAGCACAGCAGTCAAGCCTACCAAGATATTGCAGGCCATGAAGATCAGGTTCCGCTTGGTCGGCGGCGTGTCGTAGGCAAGGTTGAACCAGAGGCACGGAATCTTCTTCATCAGCAGCGCCGCATACCGCTTGGGCTCCGACCTTATTATTCGCAGCCCGTCTCGGTAAAACCACCTATCCCGCTCAGGCTCTGACATGCCCCGGACGGTCCGCAACACGTAGCTCGGCACACCGGGGTCTCCGAGACCGCCGACGACCTTGCCGTTCGCGGGGCCGGTCCCTCCCCAGAAAGTTATGCCGCCCCCACTCACAGTGGGAATAAATGCGTGGAACGCCAAGGCATTCCTTACTGTCCAGGGAATCATCAGCAATACCACCACTGCCAACTGCACCGCCAGGTCTCTCACCTGCGCTCTTCGCTGCAATCTAGCGTAGCCTGCAACGAAGAAGAGAACTGGGAGAAGTGCGAGGATGGGTTTGGCCATTGTAGCTGTGGCTACCGCGACTGCACTGACGTACAGCCACGACAGCTTCCCCGCCATGCGATAGTTCAGAAAGCCGAACACGGCGAGGAGCGTCAGGAAGATGGTGAAAGTCTCCGTCAAGATGTACTGGGTGTTGGTAATGAACGGCGCATAAACGGCATACATCAGAGCCGCGACCAGCGGGACATCGGTCCGCCGAAACAAGAGCCGACAGATCGCAAAAAGGAGCAGACAGGAGCCGACATCGAGCAGCGCCTGCATTGTGTAGACGGCGAGCACGTTGCGACCGAACACGAGATAGATCAGGGTCAGGAAGAGCACGTACGACGGCCCGCGCACGGCGGTGATGCTTTGCACGCCCTTGCTGTCAATCCTCTGGTATCCCTCGCCGATCGCCATATTCCATGCTATTGTCTCGTAAGAAGGCTCATCGCCTTTCAGCGGCCTTCCGGCGTCCTTGATAATGTAGGCGAACCGCAGGAAAGCCGCCAGCAGCAAGATGCATATCAGCAGGTAGACATGCAGCTTCTTCATCCTCCGGCGCTCCTTAATGCCGCAGAGCCGCTGAACCGACCCTCCGAGGCTCAATCCTTGAATCTATACTTGAGAAGCGTCCACATGGCGGTGAACGCATCGGTCCACCTGATCTTCTTCCCCTCCGCCGTGTTCCTGGCGACGTAGGTTATCGGGACCTCCTTGATCCTGATCCCTCGCTTGCAGACCTTCGCGGTAACCTCTGGGCAGAACTCGAATCCCGTGCACTTGAGCGGCAGAGACTTGATCACCTCCGCCTTGAACGCCTTGTAGCAGGTGGCTTCATCCGTTATGCGCGCCCTGAACAGGATATTGGCGGTCCACGCGAGTACGCGATTCGCGATGCGGTTCGCCAATCGCATTCCCCGGATTTGGCCCAGGAAACGCGAACCATACACGACATCCGCCTCGCCATCCACTATCGGCTTTATGATCTTTAAATACTGCTTTGGATCGTATTCAAGGTCGGCATCCTGGATGATCACGATGTCGCCGGTAACATACCTCAGCCCTATCCGTATTGCCGTGCCCTTGCCGAAGTTCAGCACGGACGAGTGCATGACAATGAGGCTCTCACGCTTATATTCTTCCAGTATCTCCGCTGTGCCGTCGGTGGAGCCGTCGTCAACCATGATGATCTCCTTCGGGATGTCTACCTCGCGGACGGCATCCAGGACGGCGGTGATATGCTGCGCCTCATTGAAGCAGGGAATGATCACAGACAGTTTCATACAAGCGCTCCCATGGCACCCAAGGCATGAAAGGACGATTACCCTTCACGGCCGCGGAGCCAGTACCCTTGTGTCGCCAAACGCCAGTCGTCTATCCATCGGTCTGTTCCACCGTGCTCGCCGTATCAATACCGGCCTGGAAGCCATCGGCGGCCCCATAGGCGGTATCCACCAGGTAGAGTATATAACGGTAGAGCTTCTCCGTCTTTTCCGTCACTCTGTCGTAATTGTACTCCTCGACGCCTCGGGCCTTGGCGCGCTCGCCCAGGCTTTCGGCAAGCTCAGGGTTGTCCAGCACCATCTTGAGCGCATCGCAGAGATCGTCCACGTTCTCGCTCTCAAAGATGATTCCGGCGTCATGGACGACCTCCGTATTCGCAGGTATATCGCTTGCAATGACGCAGTTGCCGTACGCTACCGCTTCGAGCAGGGTCACAGGCAAACCCTCAATGGTGGACGGCTGCACGTAGCAGTAGGCATTTGTGTACAGCTCCTGAAGCGTGTCGCCATATACGTACCCCGTGAGGATTACCTTGTCCGAAGCGTGCGCCTTGAGCCTGGCCACATAGTCATCCGAGTAGCTAGACCCTCCGGCTATGACTAGCTTCAGTCTCGGATTGAGCCGCTCGTAAGCCTCGATCAGATAGTGACAGCCCTTTTCCGGAACCAGCCTTGCCACAAAAAGGATATAGTCCTTTTCGCCGATTCCGTAGGCCCGAATCGTGTCAGGCGGACGCAGCACAGGCTCGGTTACTGCGCTCGGAATGTAGGTCACCGGCCTGTGGTACTTCTCCTCCAAGTAGCTCTTCAGGAACTTCGAGACGGCGATAGTGTTATACGGGAAGTATACAGAAGCCCGCTCGCCGAACTTGAGGAACAACTTCGCCCTCTTGCCCCATTTCTCACGCTGCCAGTCCAGCCCGTGCACTGTGATGACCGTGTTCTTGCCGGCCATGCGCGCCAGGACTGCGAGCGTCCCTGGGCCTATCGCATGGTAGTGGACTATGTCGTAGTCCTCCATCATGATGTGCATCGTGGCCATGAAGGTGTGAACTATCGCGTCCAGGTTCTTGGTCGGGATGGTCGGCAGCTTCTTGAGCCGCACCCCCTTGTAATACTCTTCCTTAGTGGTCGTGTAGTACGGACGGCAGTACACTGTCACGTCGTGTCCCATTGCAACAAGGCGCGTTGCAATCTCCTCCACGTGGCGTTCGATGCCTCCCCATGTGGCCGGTATCCCTTTCGTGCCGAGCATCGCTATCTTCATGCTCCGCCCTTGCCTCCCCGGAGTTCTATCATTGTAACCGAATACGGCAGAAATGTGTACTCAAACTCCTGCGCTGCCCCAGCCGACCGACTCCGTCTCGCCAATGGTAAGTCTCCGACGTCCTGCCGCCCGGAAAGCGGAGGACAGACACGTGCAGGTCTCTCCCTAAGGCCGCCAGATCATCTTGAACGGTTAGCTCAACGCGGGCAGGATCATTCGGCACAGCATCCGCCTCCGTCCAAACGATGTTGTTGCCGAATAGCAGGGGGCTGACGGTGCCCTTCGATGACGCAGCATCAACCGTAATACTGTACTGACCAGCCTCTGTTGCTGCGAACCCCGAATACCCCAAAACGCATGTGGCCAGTACAGCGAGCGGCATCCATTCCCACAGTCGTTGCATTCCCGGAATCTTGAGAGCCGACATCATGCTACTGACCGTCCAGCTTCTTAATGGCTATCGAAAGGCTTGGAACCAGGGTTACCCCCGATGTGTATTTCAGCACCTTCAGCATGTATCTCAACCAGCGCTTGAGCGTGAGGTTCTTCTCCCAACTAGGCTGCGCGTACCAAACATCAATCGCATCACGGAAGCCCAAGCGACAAGGCTTGAGAAGCATCGGCATTCCACGCGCTTTGCTCTTTATGATACTTGTGATCTCCCGCACAGTTCCCCCGCGTATGCCGGTGCGAAGCAATGCCGCCCACGACTCATCCGCGGCGACTCGCCTGGAGAACTTCCGTGCACAGAGCAGAGCGAGCCGATCGGGAAGATAGTTGATGAAAAGCAAGCCCGTCGTGTGGGATTCGGCGAAGAAGTACCTGTGCGGGGTTTGATCCAGAAAGAGAATACCGCCCGGTTTGAGGACCGACCAGATCAGCGGCATGACGACCTGTCGCTCTCTTGGGAGCAAATGTTCGTAGACGCCGCTCATGATCACGAAGTCGAAAGGCCCGATGCCCTTCGGGAGCTCCTCACCGCTGGGTGATACGTGAAAACTTATGTTTGAAAACCCGTAATGCTCGGCTCTGGCCCTGGCGACCGAGATGGATCTTGCCGTCAGTTCAGCGCCAACTATCTCGGCCCCCGGAAAGAGCCGGCCCAGCACCATGCTCGACGAGCCGCAACCGCAGCCAAAGTCAAGGATGCTCTTTCCCCGGAAGCTGTCCTCGTCAGTGTGCGCAAAGATGACGTTACACAGAGATCGGTGAACGTAGGACGGATCCTCATCGCGAGCGATCTCATCGCACAGAAACGCCGGCCCTTTCACCTCCAGCACTTGTCGAATCAGTGACTCCGGGTATGCCGTCTCCAAGGAAGCGATAGGCATGAAGGCAGACTTGTCGAATAGGCGCACCGACATACGCCTCTTGCCACCCTGCAGCTCATCAACAAGCACCTGAGCGTCGCGATGCTCCAAAACGACGGCCATTCGTTGCTCTCCTTCTCCCGCAAACCAGCGTCAGCCACCTGTCCCGAAGAAGCGGCAGCACTCCGCATACGCGGGGACTAAGTGCTGCCAGTAACACGGCCCGTTACGGCTGTCGGTAGCAAGAATGCCTGGGCTGTTTGACCTTCTTCCCGATAACCGCGGTTACGCTCCGCTTTGCCAGCTCCTCGAAGGTGTAATCAGGCGGCTCCGCCAGGATTTCGTCCGTGATGAGGGACTCGCCCACTTGCGGACCGTCAATCCACCCCAGTATGCCCGTGTGCTTCTCGAAGGCCTCACGGAAGTCGCGCTCACGATACTTGTTGCAGTAGAACGGCACTGGGAAATGGTGCCCACGGAGATGGTCCCACGGCGGAACATCCTTCGGCGGATACTCATCAGGGTTCTGGCAGGCTGGATGATGCCCGCCAATCAGGCTCGGCCACGGGCTCAAGCCGATGAAGCCTATGCCCTCGGGCTTGAGGACTCGGTTGACCGCACGCACTGCGGCGGGAACATCATCATGCAACTTATTGGCCTCGCGTGGTGTTCCCTTGGGCGAAAAGTGCGCCCGGCTACGTGGCTTTCGTTGCGGGCTTGGAGTTGGCCTCATCCGCGTCGCGAAGCGGGCCTGCCTCCTCCAAAGCCACCAATGATGCAAAATCACGCCGGAACAGCGGGCACTTGATCCATCCTCTCTTATGAAGCGCATACTGGGCCGCGACTCCCAGTGTGGAAAAACCGTATTTCAAGCTGCGTATAAAGTTGATAGATGATGCCTCAGGCATATACCTGCACGGCACGCTGATTTCGGCTATCTTGAACCCAAATGCCACCGCCTGGAACAGCACCTGGGAATCGAAAACAAAATCGTCTGAATTGCGAAGGTACGGTATGGTGGTGAGCAGACGGCGCGAGTAAGCTCTGTAACCAGTATGCAGCTCACTCAGCCGCGTTCCCATCACACGGTTTTCTACAGACGTCAGGAAGCGGTTTGAGAAGTACTTGTAAGCGGGCATCCCGTACATGCGCCCATCCACTCCTAATAGGCGCGAGCCGAGAACAAGGTCTGCCTGACCCTTCCGAATCGCCTGGATCATATCTGCAATGAGGCGCGGATCATACTGGTAATCGGGGTGAAGCATTACCACAATCTCTGCTCCTCGCCTCAGCGCCTCGGTATAGCAAGTCTTCTGGTTCGCGCCGTATCCACGGTTCTCAGGATGGACGAGCGTCGGTATGTTCAGCTTGCGAGCGACGGCGACAGTCTCATCCCGGCTCGCATCATCGACTAACAGCACCTCGCTCACAATGTCTTTCGGTATCTGCCGGTACGTCTCGAGCAGCGTGGCTGCGGCATTGTATGCAGGCATAACGACTATTACTTTCTGCATGGGGCATACCTTTCAGCTGCCGGCTGACACCCGGATCCGCAGCCAGGTTTCCGCCGCTGTTCACGCGGAACAGGCTGCCGTCGGGGTGGTTGGTCTACGCCAAGGCTGGAAAATTGCAATGGCAAATGCGTTCGGCGACAACTCATCACCGCCGAACCACCGGGCTTCTAGCGGGCGCTACCTACAATATGATATGATAACGCCAGGATTCACACCTGTCAATCGGCAAAACTACCAGTTGTGCCGCAGGCCCAGGACCTTGCCATGCCAACCGAGTCGGCACCTATCTCCCGACCGAGTTTGAACCATTCTCTCCTGAACACCGGGAATCGGCATTGGGCCCACTAGCGCACCCGGGGAGAGATTGTCAGTTTGTGGGAAGGAAGACAATCGCGTCCCCCGCGTACCTTCCTTTCACGCGGTACACTTCCCTGGCGTTGCCGACCGTCTCGCTTCCAAAACAGACTACGAGCTTGTCCCCTGGATTCGGTTCGCCATGCCGCAGCACGTTGAGATAGGGAGACAGATCTGTCGCTCTCGTCGGCGGCCTGTGCGTCCGGTTTATTGCATTCTCCGGCGTTTCGCTGGGCCCGCCTGCAAACCGCTGGAAATCGATACCGTATCCCCTGTACCCGGATGACATCATCCAATCGATGATGCTGGCTAGCTGGAAGGTCTTCTCTTTCTCGGCAAGCAACGGATACGCAAGCTTCGACAGGACGGGTAGCTGCAAGCCGGTCCTGAGACCGATAAGCGATACCAGCAGCACTGCCCCCACAGCACATGCCGTTCTGTTGTTGACAAAGGCCAGCCTCTTCTCAAGGCCCGACGAGCCCAGGCAGGTAACGAAGGCGCAGATCATGATTATGAAGACGGCATGTGTCGGCGAGCCGCTCTGCACCCGCAAAGGGATAACGAAAGCGGCGAGCAAGGCCAGCGCAATCGCCCATCTGCGCATGAACAACGCCTTTAGAATACAGAAAAAGATCCAGACGATCAACAATGGAATCGATGCCTTATATGCGGCGACAGATGCAAAGACGGCCAACGCAATCATCGCCGCCCTACCTCGCCATCCCAGGTTGAAACTCGCAGCCGTTAGCAGACCCAGCAGAAAGACGACACTTGAGAGCAGGGAGTTGATCTCTGTCGTCCTGTACGAGTACAGGCCGAGCACGTACTGCATGCGCCAGCCTGGATCGACCGCAGCACTAAGTGGCCTGATCAACGCTAACGCCAACAGGGTGGAGGCGCCTACAAGGATCCATTGGCCCCTCGTCAGGGTCTTCCACCTCTCAAACAGCAGGCCGATGCTGAAGGCAGCGTGGATCAGGAGTGCGCTGGTGTGGAAAAGCGCTGCCGCAAAGGCGAGAACTGACGTCCACAGATACTTCCTATCGGTCAGCATCTCCGGGTACCAGAGGAACCATACCGCTATGAGCAGAAGCGTGGGGCTGTACCATACCCCATGGATATGGAATAGGTAAAGATAGCCGGAGAACAGGGTCCCACCTACCACCAGGGACACGAGCGATAATACCCTCTTCTCCTTTGCCGCCAGGAAAAGGATGTACCACGCCGCAACGGCCACCAGATAGTTGAAGATCTGCTGCGGGTAGATCGAGCCGCCGGAGGCTTTATACACAAGCCAGACTACTGCCTGGCCGAGGGGCCGCGTGCCGAATGGGAATGGATGCATTTTCACAGTTATGAAATCTATAAGGCCCAGCTTGTCAAGCACCACTTGCCAGATATAGGACTCGTTGTGGTGCGCAAACGGGAAACCCAGGAAGAACCAGAAGGATAATCCCATAACTCCCAGCCAGCCGTATTGCAGTTTCTTCATCTCGGTCTTCTCGGTGATACTGTCGTAGTTGTGCTCCTGGACACCACTTCTCTCGCTGCCAGCCCCAGGCCGTGAACCGTTATCACCGTGTTCTTGCCGACTATGGCCGCTGCGCTGCGCTTCGCTCATTACGCCCCCCTCGCCTGATCCAGCAAGGAGCAGTAGACCTCTTCCAGTGTGCGCACTGTGGCCGCGATAGAGTATTCGGCGGCCACTTTCTCCGATGCCTGCTGCCCCAAGCGGCAGGCCAATTCGGGATCGCAGGCCAGCTCATGTATCGCGCCAGCCAATGCCTTCGGATCGCCGGAAGGCACAAGCAAACCTTCCCGGCGGTCGCTGACTACCTCAGGTATCCCCCCTACCCTGGTGGCCACAACAGGCTTGCCGGCGGCCATTGCCTCCAGAAGGGATACGGGCAGGCCCTCGGATATCGAGGAAAGTGCAAATATGTCGAACGCGGCAAGCACCTCCGGGATGTCAGACCTCAATCCGGTAAACAACACACGATCGCTAGCCCCCCGATCCGCCACGCAGCGTTCGAGATCGCCCCTCAGCGGTCCGTCTCCCACGATCACAAGTCGCACTTGCGGGAGGGACTTCGAGACCTGCACGACCGCCTCGATAAGAATATGGAGAGCCTTGGGCTCCGCCAGGCGTGCGACCGTTCCCACCACTACTGCTCCATCAGGGAGGCCCAACTGATTCCTGACCGATTCGCGCCCAAACCTGCCAGCCTGAAACCGCTCCACATCAACGCCGTTAGGTATCACAAGGAGCTTATTCTCCGGCACGCACTCCCTGGTACTCAGAATCTCTGCGACATCCTGCGATACAGCTATCCGCAGAGCCGTGTACTTGTTCGCAAACTTCTCGAAGGCTATGTCCCACGGCTTCTTCCAAAGCTCCTGGCCGTGGTCGGTGGCTATCATCAGGGGCACCCGCACGCACAGGCCGGCGATCCTCCCATACCGCGAGGCATGGAACATATGCGTGTGCAGAATGTCCACTTTCTCCCGCTTCAACAAGGAACAGAGCCGCCAAACGCCGGAGATGAAGCGCCTCATCCTGAAGTTCAGTGACCTGCATTCCACATGCGTTCCGGCTAGCGCTCCGGCCAATGTATCGCGCGTCTGCATGGTAGCTACGATGATCCTGAACCTCTCCGGATTGAAGAGCGGCGCGAGGGAAACCAACTGCCGCTCCGCTCCGCCGACCTGCAGCGATCCGATAAGGTGCAAGACTGTGATTCTCTGCTTGTCTTCGCTTGCCATAATCTTCCTTGTGGCCGTGCGGTTAAAACCGCGCCAACAACTACACAAAGTCCGCCTCCGCGGACTCAACCATTGGGGAGTCCCCGCAGGGGGACTTCGCGGTGTGGTAGTCCGCGAATTCATTCGCACGGGTTGAAAAGTTGTAACACTCGCATTCACTGCGAGTAAGGTTGAGCAAAGGGCATCAGTGCCTGTAGAGCCTGATCACCTTCTCGTACACGCACAGGAGGCTCTCTAAGTGCTCTTGCGGCGAGTATTTCTTCTCCACCTTGGCCCTTGCCGCTTTGCCCATACCTACCAACAGCTTCGGCTGACCGGCGAGATACGATATCTTCTCCGCCAGATCGTCCGCGTTGCCAGGCTCGAACAGCAGACCGTTTACTCCATCATCTATGATGTCAGGGATGCCTCCGAGACGGCTTCCGATGACCGGCTTTCCAGTCGCAAACGCCTCCAGCACGGTCATCGGGCAGTTCTCATAGCACTCTGATGGAACTATCATGAAAGCAGCTCCCTGGACGATGCTCCTCAGGACTTCTCCGGTCTGGAAGCCGCCGAAAGTCACGTTGTCCAAGGAATGCAGCTTCTTGAACTCCTCCGCCTGCTGTCTGGCATCACCGTCACCGACAACACGCAACTGAACATGCCTGTTCCCAGACATCGCACGCATGAGCGTCATGATGCCCTTGTACGAGGCAAGCCGGCCGACGAACAGGCAGTATCCCTGGTTCGAGTACGACGGAGTGTAAGCGTCGAGGTCAATAGCGTTCGGAATGTGGACTATTTGCTCTGCAGGCAGCCGGCCATACTCCAGCAGCTTGTTCCGCAGGAACTCGCTGGGAGCGATGAAGATGTCAATGTTCCTATCATAGAGCTTGAACAGCTTGTGAACGTACATCTCGATGCAGCAAATCATGCTCTTCGCGCGCGAACCCTTAACGCACTTGTACCGCACGGCGTTGTAGAACTTGCCACCGCCGCAGAGCTCGCAAATCGCGCCATTTCTCAGAAAGAGGTAGTCAGGGCAAAGGAGCTTGACATCATGCAGCGTCATCACCATCGGCACGCCCTCGCGTCGAAGCGCCACGCAGATAGAAGGCGATAGCTGATGGTATATGTTGTGCAGATGTGCGATATCGGGCCGCACCTCGCGCACCAGATCCCATATCTTGCGTGCGGCCTCGGTCGAGTAGATAATATTCACCGCGCTCCTCAGGAGGCTCCTCGCACTGGACCTGCCAGACTCGTTGTAGTCAACCTGCGACACAAAATACTTCGAATACGGAGATGGAAGATTGTCGGCGCGCTGCATGGCGAATGGAATGACCGTATGTCCATTCGCCTCAAGCATTTTCAGCTCTTCGAACATGACGGTTTCTGCGCCGCCAACGGGGACGAAGAACTTGTTGCACATCAGGACTCTCAGATTCTCGGACTGCATCGCTTCAGCCGGCATTTCACCCCTCGACGGACCAGGCTCACGGCTCAAAGCTTCACCACCCTGGCCGCGGGCTGCCGCACACCCTTCATCGCGTTGCGCGCGTCCACGATCAGGCTGCAATGCTCACCGATGGACTTGTAGTCGAACGCATCGTGATCTGTGACGATCACCGCACAGTCCGCCTCGCGGAGCACGGCGGCATCAGCCGGGACAGCCTCATAGGTATGACCATCAACCACCAGCGACGGCACATACGGGTCTGAGTAACGTATGTCGGCGCCCTTGGCGCGCAGGATGGACATGATCTCGAGGGCGGGCGACTCGCGCACATCGCTTACATTCTTCTTGTAGGCGACACCAAGGATAAGGATTCGCGTGCCGTTGACGCACTTGCCCTGGTCATTCAGCGCGTCGCAGATCAGCGCAGCCACGTGCTGCGGCATGGTGGAGTTGATCTCTCCCGCCAGGCTGATGAACTTCGCCTCGAAGCCGCTTACCCTGGCCTTCCAGGTCAGGTAGTAGGGATCGAGAGGGATGCAATGACCTCCAATGCCTGGTCCTGGGTAGAAGGCCTGATACCCGAACGGCTTGGTCGCCGCTGCGTCTATGACCTCCCACACGTCTATCCCCAGGTGGCGGCACAGGAGAGCCATTTCGTTCACGAGGGCAATGTTCACGCTTCGATATGTGTTCTCCATCAGCTTCGCGGTTTCAGCGACCCGCGCACTGGATACCGGGACAACGCGCTCGACGGCCCGGCTGTACAGCGCAGCAGCCCTACGGGTGCACTCAGGGGTCACGCCGCCGACTATCTTGCAGATGTTCCTGGTTTGGAACTGCTTGTTCCCCGGGTCAACGCGCTCAGGAGAAAAGGCTAGGTAGAAGTCCTTGCCGACCTTTCCGCCAGTGGCGGACTCGAACAACGGCAGGATAACCTCGTCAGTAGTCCCCGGATACGTGGTACTCTCCAGTATGACGATTTGCCCTGCTCTCAGATACTTCGCTATTTCATCGCAGGCAGCCAGGATATGCGAGACGTCGGGCTCCTTGGTCTTCCTCAGGGGCGTCGGCACACAGATTATGATAGCATCAGCTTCCCCAACACGCGAGAAGTCGCAGGTTGCGCTCAACTTACCTGCCGCCACCAGCGCAGCGACACGCTCGCCCGGCACGTCCGGAATGTACGATGTGCCAGCGTTGACGGCCTCCACCTTCTTAGGGTCAACGTCTATCCCGATGCCCGTGAATCCCACACCAGCGAATTCCACGATGAGCGGAAGGCCAACATAGCCTAGTCCGGCTACCGCAACCATGGATTCATCCGGCATGGGATTCGTGGCTTGTACGCCTGCTTGAGATTCACTGTCTCCAGAAAAAGGCCCCATCATAGTCCCTTTCTAGGCGTCTCTACGAGCGCCGCTTCATGTCTTGCTTGATGTCCTGCTTGATGTCCTGCTTGACGCCCTGTATCAGTATCGGCGGCGCGAGCATCTGCCGTGCCACCATCGGCAGCAGATCAACTCGCAGTTTTCTCAGCAGAGCCTCGTAGGCGTATGCAATGGGTTTGACAAATGCAGGCATTCTGGCAACGATCCCCACTTTGTAGAAACGAGCATCAACCCAGACGGCTTTGAACCCGGCTGATTCCACTGCTTCAATCGCATCTTTCAGATCGTATTCCTTCAAATGCAGGCCCATCGAGGTGCTGCCGTACAGCTTACTGGGCGTCCAGAAGACATAGCTTCCTCCCGGTTTCAAAACTCGGTACGCCTCCCGCAAATGGGCCTCAACAAGATTATGCGGTAAGTGTTCAATCAAGTCCTGAGAGAGGACAAAGTCGAAAGCCTCATCGGGGCAACGCGTGTCGGTAGCTTCGCCTCGTTCGAAGGTAACCCTCGACTCGCCGCGCCTGGTCTTCTCTTCCGCGCAGACGGCCAGAGCCAGAGGCGAGACGTCTACAGCCACTACACGATTATCATTCTCCGCCAACAGAAACGCGAGCGAACCGTCACCGCAGCCTATCTCGAGCAAGTCCTTATTCCGACCCACCAGGCGCGCGATGACCTTGCCCGCGAAGCTCACGGTACCCCGGTATATCGCCCCTTCCGACTTCCCAACAGACTTGCCGAGCTCCAACATAAACTCATGGATTGCGTCATAGGCTTTGGCGAAGTTCTCCTCGGTCGGCTCCTCCAGCAGGATCTTCCGCCACCTTTCCTCCAGAGCTCGTTGGCGTCTTTCTACGGATTCATCCACCATGTCAATCCTCCCGGTGCACCGTGGCTGTGTCCGCGGCAGGTACGCGAGACAGGGCTTCTTCCCGACGAACAGCTTCGCGAACGCAGCCAGACCGTTGGTCACGAATCCTAGGGCGTGTTTCGCCCTGTCGCGTAGAGACTCATGAACAACTTGTCATACTGGGCTGTGACAGCTTCAGGGCTGTGATGCTCTTCAACATATCGGATAGCCTTCTCCCCGACAGAGGCGAGAAGCACTTCGTCCTTCATGAACTCATCCACTGCTTGCACAAGCTCCTCTATGGTGGAGCAGTGCCGCCCGAGCCCATATTTGGAGATCAAGCCATCCGCATCGAATGTGCCGACAACCGGAACGCCCCTGCACCATGCCTGAAGGTAGGTGTTCGGGAAACCTTCATTAGAAGAGGTGTTTACCAGCACCCTCGCCTCAGCAAAGTATTGGCTTATCTCGTCATAAGGAACAGCGCCCGTCACTCGGAGATTCGGCATCTCGCGAGCGGCGGCCCTGATCCTGTCGAACATAGCCTCCTCGCCTACCTTAGGTCCGCCTACCATGACGAAGCTGTACTGGGGCAGTCTGATTGCCAACTCCACCAACCAGTCTGGACGCTTCACAGCCCTGAGATTGCCAACCCAGAGCACGTGGCGGCGGACTCCTTGGCGCTCAGCCCGATCAAGAACCGAGAAAGTGCTCCTGATCAGGATTCCGTCTCTTCCGGCAGTCTGCTTAAGCAGCCGGAGTTGATCCTCAGTCTGCACTACAACTAAGGTCGCCCGCTTCAGGCCGTACCTGTATGTTATGTAGTAGTGTGGCCGGAACTGGATCTTCAACGTGCCGTCCAGGTCCATGTTGCTTGCTACTGAGAATACGAAAGGCCTTCTCTTCAGCTTGCAGAAAAGCGCAGCGACGCCGGTAGTGAGGCCGCCAATCCGCTGGTAGTAGATATCGGCGTCGGCCCTCTTCATGGCTCGAAACAGCCGAAGTACGTGATCCAGGTAAGTGAGCCCGCGTATACCTCCAAGCAAGAAACGCGCGTTGATCAATGTGATCCCTTCGTCTGTGACCACCTTATCCGGCTGGCCACAATCCGGCACGACGAATGTCACCGAGTATCCCAGATCCCGCAGGGCGGACGCGATTATGCTCTGCTGCAGCTCTGCACCACCTACCAGGCTACTAGGCTCACCGCTCAGCAGGCTGTAGGTTGGCTTGGAATCCGACACAAAGCATATGTGGGGTTTCTGCATGTTGACGGTACGCGTCACGCTCTCGCCGGCGGGGGCGGCATCACACTCTGCCGCCCGCGTCGCCTCCTCGGTCCTCTTCGTGGTATTCCTCCTCTGTATTGACGCTCCATACATCGCAGCCTGGTTCGCCGAGGAGGGTCCTTACCGCATACATCGCGGACAGGATGGAGTGATCGGCGTTGTTGTAACGGAACAGCCCATATCGTCCACAGGGCTGGAGGTTGCGAAGGGTCTTCACCCACTCGGGGATGCACTTGAAGCTCTTGACATAAGCCGAATCGTAGACGGGATAAGCTTTGGCCATCCGAACGACAAAGCCGTCCACGATGCTCTCCCGAGGGCACAGGCCCAGGCGGCTGATCTCCTCCTCACCCATCTGTATGAGCTCCTCGTCCGGCGCGTTCCAGAGATCGTCTCCCTCGGTAGCAAAGTACTCCAGGCCCAGGGAGGACTTGCTTGGATCCGGCACCATGTACGGGCTCCAGTTCTTGTAACACTGTATACGGCCGATGCGCACTTCCGGAGAATGAACGTATATCCAGGTATCGGGGAAGAGCTTCTCCCGATCAATGAGAAGATTGACAGTTATTATTGACCGGTAGCTCAGGTTCTCAGCCACTGTTCGGACTTCCTGAGGCGCGGGAGGATCCATGGCGAGCACCAGCTCCGAGAGGGGCATTGTGGACACAAAATCCGTGCCGGAGAAGCTTTCCGTTCGCATACCGTCGGTTTGCGCGATAGCTTCGAGGATTCGCTCCCCTTCCCGGCACAGCTTGATCACCTTGCGGCCCATCGCAACCTGATTCCCCATCTTCTCGACCTTGGCGGCCATGGCCTCGTACATCTGGCCGGGCCCCAGTCTGGGATAGTCGAACTCCTCGATCAACGTTGTGATCTGGCCTTTGCCGCCGCGCTTGAAGAGTGCATTCATCAGCGCCGATACCAGAGATAGGCTCTTTATCCGCTGAGCAGCCCATTCCGCGCTGAGCTCGGTACACGGCAATCCCCAGACCTTCTCCGTATAAGTTTTAAAGAAAATCGTGAACAGCCGCTTCCCGAACCGGTTCGAGACCCACTGCTCTAAATTGACCTCCGGGACGCTGGGATGTATCTTGGCGGCGGCATAGCTGCCCAGGATGCGCACCGACTCCAGCAGGCCGAGGCCGAACAATGCCTGCACCGGCTTCAAGGGATAATTGAAGAACTTGTTCCTATAGTAAATTCTCGACAGGCGCGGCCTTCGGAGGTAATCGGCATCCAGGACCTCCCGCCACAAGGCATCAACCTCCCGAATCTTGGTAAAGAACCGATGCCCTCCGATATCGAAGCGGAAGCCTTTGTACTCCACTGTTCTGGACAGGCCGCCGACCTGAGTGTCCGCCTCCAGGCAGACGGCGGGTATGCTCTGCTTGGAAAGCGTATACGTCGCAGCCAACCCGGCCGGCCCTGCTCCGATAACAACAAATTTCTTATCCGATTTCTTATCCGGCATTTGACTCCTTCTTCCTAAACAAGAGCGTCCGCCGCGCGCCGAAGTTCCAGATGAAAACGATCACCACCGCCGCTACCTTGGCCACCATATAGTGCAGATGAATAACATGCATGCCTACACCCATTATCAGCTCCGTAAGGCCGAGGCCGGCCACGCCGATAATCGCAAAGACTGTGAACTCGGCAGTCGCACTGCCCAGCCTTCGCGATGCAAACACCCAGCGTATGCTCATCGCATAGTTCACGGCCAACCCGACTATGAAGGCGAACGCTGCCGAAATCAGAGGATAGATATGGAAGACCTCCGTGAGCACTCCCAGCGTAGCCATGTCCGCCACTGTTGCTACAGCGCCCACAAATACGTAGCGGAAGGCCTGGATCGCTGCCGAATCCGTAAGCCCGACCAACAGTAGATGTAAGGCCCGCCTTACACGGCCATCAGCAACCCTACGCGCTTCGCCTGAGATCTCAATTTCGTCTGTTCGCATTGTCACTCGCTTACCCAGGGCCGGCTCATGGCGCGCCGCGCCGCAATGCATCAGCCCTCGTTCCTGATTATGCCAGCAGAACTGCTTGCCTGAAGCTTTGCCGGTACGCCCTTATGCTCTTCGGTTTCCTGTGTCCCCTTTTGCAAGTGTACGCCGGCAAGCGCACCGAAGTAGAAAAACCAGAAGTCCATCAGGTAATGGCTGTACTGAAATGTGTCTGTGCTCGCTGCCTGCGAGAGCAGACCGAGCGAAATCCCCCAGAAAATGACGATGCCATCCCGACCGAAGAGCCCTGGTCCTCTCGCGCGCTTGTACGCCCGAAGCGACGTCGAGAGCATGAATACTAGCACCAACACAAAAGGGACGAACGCTACTGAGCCCCCTTCCACCATTATGCGCAGGTAAGAACTGTGCGGCGACTCCAGTTGGCTCGCGTGGAACACAGCGAGGCCCTTGTATGGTGTGAGGTACTGCCTCACGGCATCCGCAAAGTTGCCCTCGCCAATGCCGAAGACTGGGTGATGTTTGAAGATATTCCACGCGGTCGCCTGCACAACAGCTCTGGAATACAGCGGCCCGACACTTACTATGCGCTCCGAGTAGAACTTGCTGGTAGACAGTTGGGGCCAGCTGACCAGCGTAACTAGTGCGCCAACGGCGAGTAGAATTGCCACATTTCTGCGGATCCTGCTGCTGGATAGCAGCATGGCGATCAGCGCCAAGAAAGCAGCCACGTATACAGAGCGCCGGAGTGTGAGACCCACGCCCGTGCCGCACAGAGCTATCACAGAGAAATAGACGAAGCGCCTTCCCGCTCCCCGACTCGACGAAAGCAACGCAACCGCCAATGCCATTGCCGTCGCCACCACTACCCCGAATTCGCCCGGCGACTCGGCAGGGCCCTGCACCCTCACCGTCCCTAACTCTTCCTCGATCCACGCAGGCCTGCCGCTACGCGTGAACAGGCTCCTGCCGGTCCAGTGCTCCGGTATGGCAAACGCGCAAAAGTACACGCCTACAATCAGCATAACCGCGAAGGTCCAGCGCAGTTCCTTGCGGCCCGTGATCCACCGTCGTGCCAAGAGATATGCTAGAAATGGTGCGCCGTAACTATCCAAAACCACCTGTATAGCCCTCTTGGGCGTCCCCTGCGCGGAGAAGGACGACAGGCACATGGCGCCTAGGAATACCAACATAGCGATGTGCAGAAGCGCGTTCGGTTCGGCCTTGGATTCACGCCTTGCATGCACCAGATAGATAAGTAACAGGACCACCAAGCAAACCTTGTCACCTGTAACCACTGGGGTGCCGGCAAGAAAATGGAAACGGATGAGAACATTAAGGAAGGGCGAGAACAGCAGCCACATGACGAGCCCAGCCGGTGGAGAGACAAAGCTGATCATCGTGAAGGCGCAGGCAGCCAGCGCCCCCGCCGCCAATCTAACTAAAGACATGTGCTGCAGGATCGCTGCACCTAACCCGATGCAGACGGCACAAGTCAGCAGCCATGGGAAGACCTCGTGCCGACCCAGGAACTTGCGGACTCGCCTGAATGCGCGTTTAAGGGGCCGCCATACCCCCCTGGTAACCAGGTTCCACCCAATAGTCAGAACCCGAACCGCCCAGGTTACCACAGTCCGGCTCGCGAGCCAGCGCACAGGGCGTGAGCGCATCACGATTCGCCCGATCGCAAGTGCCCGCGCCTCCAGGGCGTGCAATATTTTCCATCGAAGTCCCCTACGCATAGCTTCCCCTCGCGTCTGCAGGGCGGCGCAGCTTACCGAAAACCCACACGCTCGCTCGGTAAGCAGCGTATGCCGCGAACATCATCAGATAAGGCATCACCGGAACAGCGTACCTAGATTGAGCGGTCGTCGCAACGTAACCAGCAGTCCAATACACTAAGAGAACCACCACCGGAAGAGCCTTGCGCCTCCAATCTGGGATTTTGAGTCGAAGGGAGACCAGAGCTGCCAGCATAATCAGAATCTCCAGGTACGAAGTCTTTCGAAGTGGCAGCCGAATCGGAATGCCCTCGGCCATGTAGACATTGCCCCGTCCCAACGCGAACCATAGACTAGTAAACTTCCTAGCGGCAAGCTCCAGACCTTTGAGGGGTTTACTTTTCAGGTTCCGCAGGGCTTCGTGCACAAAAACCGCATCCTGCTCCGCCTCCGATTTCCCTGCGAGCTTTTTGGCCAACTGCGGAGGATACTGCCGCCAGACCCACTCTGTCTTCTGGTAATAACCCTCCCAATTTCCGACCCAGAAGTTGAACCCGCCTCCAGTGGCAATGGGCACAAATTGTCTGGTGACGTTATAGTTGCGGATGGTCCATGGCAGTATCACGATCATGGTTCCGGCCAACATTGCCAGAACAAGTCCCAGGCTCCTCTCGCCTTTCGAGCGCGATGCGAGAATTACCAGGACCAGCGCAAGCGGATAGAGTATAGCTACCGCCTTGGACAGCGACAAAAGCCCCGCAAGAACTCCGGCCAACAGAAATCTGCCCAGCGTGCGACGCTCGAGCGCCGCTAGGACGCTGAGCACCATCGCCGCCACCAGGAGCATCGCTGTGCTTTCAGTGAGCAACAGGACCGATGACACGTAGAACGGCCTGTATATGATGTACAGGCCAGAAGCAGCCAGCCCGACAATCCGAGTGCGGAATACTCGGTAGCTGATGAGCATAAGGAGAGCAAGGCTGGCGGCGTTCGCAAGCGCCTGTATCACGTACACCGCGCCATGGCTATGCCCAAAGACAAAGTATATCCCAGCAAGAACAGCCGGATACAGCGGGGTCCGGTAAGTGCTGCCGAAGCCATTGCCTCTCAGCATATCCAGCGCAAGTCCATCATAGAGTGCGGCATCGGCATAGACCTCCGGCGCCGGCAGCAGAACGACATAGCACAAAGACAAGACCAGGTATGCCGCAAGCGCAAGGGCTGACAGATAAGTGGCCCATCTTTCGATTCGTTGATCCCCTGAAACGTTTGCCTTCACAGCGTTCCTCCTCGCGGGCCGCTGGGCGCAATGCCTACAGATACAACTTCCGCACGAATGTCCCACGCGGCCGCGTGAGACCTCAATCTCCCCAAGGCTGAGCGACCTCGCGCACGGCTTCCCAGCCTTCGAGGTGGCTTACGATCGAATGGCAACGGCCACTTGCATATGCCCGCATAGGCCGCGCGGGGCAGCTTTGCCCAATATACGCCACATCACCTTGCTGGCCACCACAGCGGCTTTGTTCAATCCAGACGCCCGACGCCAGCTTTCACTTGCCTTCTCATAGAGATTCGGAAAGAGACAACGCATTGTGTACGCACAATCCCAGGAGTGCATCTCCAAGGTCGCAAAACCGTTCTTCTTCAGCAGTTCTTCTAACTCTCTACGTGTATACAGGTACTGGAAGAACCGCGCGTTCCCCTCACGCTTCTGACGTTTCACCGCGGCTTTCTGGGTCAACCACGTATGGAGCGGAACCGCGATGAGCAAAAGTCCGTGCGGCCGAAGCACCCGCACGGCTTCTTGTAGGACCTCATCAGGGCCGCCCTCGAGATGCTCGACAACACCGAGCGACATATATACGCCAAATCTACCGTCCGGAAATGGCAGCCTACGTACATCGCACTGCAGAAGCTCGATATCGGAAAAGGCGCGCTTCGCAGAGACAAGCGCCGGCAGAGAGATATCTACCCCCACGACATTGTGGCCTCCCTGCTGCAGGAAAACCACCCACTGCGCCAATCCACAGCCCGCCTCGATAATCCCCTGTTCGGGGTCCAAGTAGCGACGGAATATGGGCCAGAGTTCGGAAGAGCCGATATGCGACAGCTGGCGCTCCGTGCTCAAGGCGGACCATTGCTTGGTCCAGTAATCCGCCATGAAGCGATCTTCGTCCTCTTCGCAGATTAGAGACGAATACTGCTTGTACATGACAATACCCGCTACCGATTATCCTCCGCTGTGCGGGCTACGCCCCGCCACGACATACGAATGGCCGAATAGGTTAGAAAAAAACCGGCATGGTATCGAGGAAGCTATCAATTTCCTCGTACTCCGTCTCCAGGTAGGAGAACAAGTTCTCAAGCGCTTCTTTTGTCGTGGTACCAAGGCAGGAACCCATTGAGCACTCCTTTCCTAGAAACCCAAGCCCGCACTGCAGGCTATCTACACAGCCTTACTGCACTGCGGACACAGCTTTCGCACCACCTTCCCGGGGATGCTCAGCATCACTTCCAGCTCCC